>CAYLLT010000139.1:0-14573 GCA_964384465.1 uncultured Planctomycetales bacterium
TGTGGCCCACCGGGCTGGGCTTTGAATACTTCTACGGCTTCATCGGCGGCGACACGAGTCAGTGGAACCCGGCCCTCCTCGAGGGGACCAAGCCGATCGAGCCGCCCCACGATGCGAAGGACTATTTCTTCGACAAGGACATGGCCGACCACACGATCAACTGGATTCGAATGCAACACGCGGTCGCGCCGAGTAAACCGTTTCTGGCCTACTACGCCCCCGGCACCGCGCACGCCCCGCATCACGCGCCCAAGGAGTGGATCGCGAAATTCAAGGGCCAGTTCGATCAGGGCTGGGACAAGGTGCGCGAGGGAACCTTCGCCCGCCAGAAAAAGTTGGGCGTCATCCCCGCGAATGCCAAACTGACCGAACGCTCCGAAGGCATCCCCGCGTGGGACAGCCTCAACGCCGACCAGAAGAAGGTCTTCGCCCACATGATGGAGGTGTATGCCGCGGCCCTCTCGCATTGCGATTACCAGATGGGCCGCATTCTCGATGCCATTGAAGCGCAGGGTGAGCTGGATAACACGCTGGTCTTTTACATTCAGGGCGACAACGGCGCGAGCGGCGAAGGCGGCATGCAGGGATTGCTCAACGAGATGACGGTGTTCAACGCCATCCCCGAGGACATGAAGGAAGTCATTCGCCGCATGGACGAACTCGGCGGGCCGACGACCTTCAACCACTACCCGGTCGGCTGGGCGCACGCGATGGACACGCCGTTCCAGTGGACGAAGCAGATCGCCTCGCACTTCGGCGGCACGCGCAACGGCATGGTCATCTCCTGGCCCGCACGCATCAAGGACCAGGGCGGTATCCGCACGCAGTTTTCGTCGGTCATTGACATCGCGCCAACGATTCTCGAAGCCGTCGGCGTGCCTGTGCCCACGAGCATTAACGGCGTCGCGCAAAAACCCATTGAAGGTGTGAGCATGGTCTATACGTTCGACGATGCGAAGGCCCCATCGAAGCATACCATGCAGTATTTCGAGATGTTCGCCAACCGCGGCATCTACCACGACGGCTGGGTGGCCTGCACCACGCCCGGGATCGTGCCGTGGAGCACATCGCAGGTGTACCCCGGCGTGAACGACTACAAGTGGGAACTCTACAACGTCGCCGAGGACTTCTCCGAGTCCGACAATCTCGCGGCCAAGGAGCCGGCCAGGCTCATGGAGTTGCAGGAACTGTTCTGGAAGGAGGCGGAGAAGTACAACGTCCTGCCCATCGACAACAGCCGAGCCGAGCGTTTCGACGTGAGCAACCGGCCGAGCCTCACCTCCGGTCGGAAGGAATTCACCTATTATCCCGGCCTGGTTCGCATTCCGGAGGGCGCCGCGCCTGACCTGAAAAACAAATCCTACAGCATCAAGGCCGAGGTCGAGGTTCCCGAGGGCGGCGCGGAAGGAATGCTCCTGACACACGGTGGGCGATTCTCCGGCTATGCGCTTTACCTCCTCGAAGGCAAGCCGACGTTCCTGTACAACCTCGCCGGCGTTGCACGATACCAGGTCGCCGGACAGGACAAGCTCCCGCCCGGCAAGCACACCATCGTCTTTGACTTCAAGTACGACGGCGGCCCCGGCAAAGGCGGCGTGGGCACGATTCTGGTGGACGGCAAGAAGGCCGGCGAAGGGCGCATCGAGCGCACGCTGCCGTTCCGTTTATCGCTCGACGAGACCCTGGACTGCGGCGAAGACACCGGCACGCCCGTGTGCGAAGACTATCACGTGCCGTTCAAGTTCACCGGCACGATTCACAAAGTGGTCATCAGTCTGGGCGAGGCAAAGCTCAGCAAGGCTGATAAATCGGCGGTAGAGGACGCCCAGGTGAAGAGCAGCGCGCGAGAGTAATTCTGATGCTGTGGTCCCGGCGGGGACTGCGTTTCAGGTGAACAAAAAAGATTGAACAGGAGGGAACAGAGGGAACAGAGGTGAAGAGCGATGAACTCTCCGTTTCCTCTGTTTCCTCCTGTTCAGAACATCAACGGAGATCGTGAGATGATGAGGAAAACCTGGTGCTTTTCTCTTGGGATCACTCTGCTTCTGTCGGCCCCGGTTCTGGCCGGGCAACCCTCTTCGCAACCGGCCGACACGGAACCCGCCGCCAAGCCGGCGATGCCCTCATTGATCCAGAAGCTGCCCGACTACGGCGGCGAATTCCTGCATCGCGATTATATGACCGGCGACTGGGGCGGAGCGCGGACGGAACTCGCCGAGAAGGGCATCCTGTTCGAACTCGATGCCACCCAGGTATTCCAGGGCAACGCCCACGGCGGGAAGGACACCAACAACGGTGTCGCGTATTCCGGCTCCGCGGACTACACCATCAAGCTGGACACGGCCCGGATGGGCCTGTGGCCCGGCGGCCTGCTCACCCTGCGCGGCGAAACCCAGTTCGGCCACAGCATCAACCACAAAACAGGCTCGATCCTCGCGCCGAACTTCGACGCGCTGCTTCCTGTTCCGGACGATGCGGGCATCACCACGCTCTCCGAGTTTTACTTCATGCAGGCCCTCTCCGAGAAGATCGTGCTGCTGGCCGGAAAAATCGACTTGACCGTGGGTGACTCGAACCTGTTCGCGCACGATGAAAAGACGCAGTTTCTGAACGCCGCCTTCCGGGTCAATCCCGTGCTGTTTCCCGCCGGGCCGTACACCACCATGACGGCCGGCGTGGTCCTGCTTCCGACCGACTGGCTCACCATCTCCACGTTCGTCTGCGACAATGACCCCAAGGGCGCGGTCACCAGCACCGGCTTCAATACCGCCTTCCACGGCCGCACGTGGCTTTCGGTCATGCAGGAATACGATTTCAAGGTCAAACCGTTCGGCCTGGAGGGAGACCAGCGCTTCGGCTGGTTCTACACCACCCGCGATCTGGCCCTGCTGGATCAGGACGCGCGGCTGCACATTCCCAGCACCGTCGCCATGCGCCTGGTCCGGCCGCGACTGGGGCTGGTGCCCCGCTCCGTCCGGGCGCTCGGCCGGGCGGTGCGCTTGACCCAGAACCTCGGCGACGTGGACACCCGGCCGGACGACTGGGGCATTTACTACAACTTCGATCAATATCTTTGGACCAAACCGGATGACCCGACGCAGGGTTTCGGCGTGTTCGGGCGGTTCGGCTGGTCCACCGGCGAGTCGAATCCGATCGAGGAGTTCTACAGCATCGGCGTCGGCGGCAAGGGCATCATTCCGGAACGAAAGAAGGACACCTACGGCATCGGCTACTACCATCTCAATCTGAGCGAAGACCTGCCGCCGATTCTGAACGTGGACTCCGAGCAGGGCGTGGAAATTTATTACAACATTGAGGTGACGCCCTGGTTGCACATCACGCCCGACTTGCAGATCATCACCAACCCGGGCGGCGGTTTCCAGAACCGGGACGTCGCGGTCGTGTACGGCTTACGAGCGCAGATGACTTTTTAGCTTGCCTCGACACGTGTCCAACACCATTCTGCAATCACCCCGGTCCCGCCATGATCCGAAACTCAGGGGACCGTTTGCGGCGATCTGTCTGGTGACCAGCGCCAGTGTCTGCCTGCTCGGCACGTGGCGTGTCGATGTGCACTCCATGGAGGGAATCATCGCCAACGGCGCCGAGCACATGCTGCGGACGCACGAGTGGTGGGTCCCCAAGCTGTATGGCACCACCTATGGGTATAAACCGGCGCTGGCATACTGGTTGTCGGCCGGCTCGATGAAACTGCTCGGGCGGTCGGAGTTTGCGCTGCGTTTGCCGAGCGGGCTTTGCGGCGTCGCGCTCACGCTTGTCGTGTTCTACGCACTGGCCTCTCTCGTGAATGCGCGCTGCGGGCTCTACGCCGGCCTGGCGATGACCCTTTCCGCTTTATTCATCGAACAAGGACGCATTGCCGGATTCGACATGCCACTGACGCTCGGCGTCGGCGGCGCCATCCTCTGCGCCGTGCGCAACCTCAGTCTACGCGAATGCAACGTCAAGTTCTGGGTGCTGGCTTATCTCAGTCTCCTCTTCGGCTTTCTCGCCAAAGGGCTGCCGGCGATCGGGATGTACGGGCCTGGACTACTGGTCTGCGCGATCCTTGCCCGTCAGGTTCGACAGTTGTTCTCGTGGCAGCACGCGGCAGCTCTGCTGCTGGGTTGCTCTATTGCTGCCTTATACCTCTATTTTGTCTACCGTTCAGAGGGGCCGCTCGCCATGGCGCAGGCCTGGGGCGAGTTCACCTCTCATTCGAGTCGATGGGACCTCACTCGCGTCGCCCGCACGCTGCTCAAGCCGTTGGTCATCTTCGTGGCATTTCTGCCGGCGTCGGGGCTGCTGCTGATCCGGCTGGCGCCTTCCCGACCCCGGATGCCCACACGTGCGCGACGGCTCGCCACGGGGCTGAGGGCGTTCCTGCTGGTGGACGTCCTCATCTGGATTCTCGTGCCGATCAACAGCACGCGCTACTACTTTCCGCTGGCTGTTCCGATCGCGGCGCTCGCGGGCCTGGCCGCCGAGGCGCTCTCTCCCAACGCATTCCGAAAAGACCGGCGCTGGCTGCCCGCTGCGAAAACCGCCCTGTTCAAAGCACTGAAACCCGGCGTGGTCATGACCGCGCTGGGCGCGCTTTACTGTGCCTCCTACGTTGTCTGGTTTCAGCCCTCGCGAACCGCGTTCCTGTCTGAAAGGCCGGTGGCAGAGGTTTTCAGACGCTTAATACCGCCAGGAGAGGTCGTTTACGTCAACACCTTCGATGCCGGCTCATCGTTGTTTTACTATCTGGAGCACCCGGTCAGGCGCTGGGATCTTCAGGGGCCGCCGCACGCGGAACCGATGCCCGTGGTACTGTTCGAGGGGCAGGAGCTGCTCCTCAGGGCGCGCACGGACCTGGAAGTCAGGATCGTGAGCAGCGGTCAAGCACGGGGAAGGTACCACTTTCAACTCGCCTGGGTGGCGGCCACCGGGCGGCTGCCATACGCGACTCGGCCCGAATGAGACCAGCGGTCGTCACGGTCACCGCCGGCGGGGGGTTGGTAAGCGACTCGACCGAAACGTCATTCGCCGGCGCGGTTCCGATTGCGTTGAAGCATCTCCTGCTTGACCGTCACGTCATCGAGCATCATCTGGAGCTTGTCTTCCTTGACGGTTCGGGACAGGCCGAGGGTGACGGCCTCTTTCTCAAGTCGGATCATGGCCCGGATGCCGTCGGCGGCGCGGCCGAGATAGTATGCGGAGGCGTCGGTGCGATCCCGCCAGCGGCGCTGCGACTCCGGCGTCCAGGTCTGCACCTCCCAGGCGGCGCCCGAATACCAGTCTGAACGATAGTAGCTGGAGAAACTCTTATAGGAGGCGTCGGTAGGGTTCCAGGAGGCGGCCTGGCGGAGGTTTGACTCGATCGCGCGCCCGGTGGTCTCGCGCATCTGGATGTTGCGGGAGACATCGTTCTCGAATTTGCCCTGCTTGCCGGCTGCGTTGGCCTGACGAGCGGCCAGAGTCTTGTTCATGGAGTCGCGGCCGAAGCCGCCGGCCTCCTTCCAGTTGTTGAATCCGATCAGGGCGCCGAGGTCGGCGGGCCCTCCCGTGATGGACGGCACGCCCAAGGCGGTCGCCTGATCGAAGGAGAGCACGAGGACCGAATCGGGGCCGTCGTTGAAAATGACCCGGTCCTGGGGGACGTCTCCAGGCAACGTTCGTTCCATGCGGATCTGTTCATCGGCGTCCCGCCACGCGGCCAGCGTCTCGGCGGGATCGACGATGGCTCGGATGATGTCGCCCTTCCGCCCGCGATTGCGAGCCTCCTTCTGGAGATCATCCGCGATCTGCTGCCGCACGACGTCCTCGTCCTTCTTCGCAAAGCGGGCGGGCACATTTTGCAGACTCTGAGCGGAGCCGCCGACCCGTGCGCCGGGAAGCAGATGCACGGTGTCGGCCAGAAACGGGAAGACAATGGCTTCGCCGAGGCATTCCTTGATCAGCACGTGGTAGGTCAACTGGCTGGAAAATTGCTTCATCGTCCTGTAGATGGTGCCGGCCTCGTCCACCGCGCCGCCGGTGCTGTCCACGGTGAAGACGATGTGGCTGATGCCGTCGAGCTTGGCGCGGGCCATCGCGGAGCGGATGCCCTGAGCGAACACATTCTCCTTAATGCGGCCGACGATGGGGATTTCGATGTAGAGCACAGGGGCTTTGGCGGCCGCGCCGGCGTCCGATGGCTCCGACCCCGGCTCCGCCGACTCGAAGAAGCCTTCGGGCAGCGGCTTTTTCTCAAGTGATCCCACGTCGGATCGCTTCAAGTCGAGGCTGGCCTTGATCCCGGCGATCACGGTCTCAAACCGGAGGGCGTCGCCCGCCTCGGACGCCACCCTGCCCTCAAACTGCCGGCCATCGGTGAGCGTGACGACGTCCGCCGATACGGGCAAGGCCATCGTGACCGCCGCGAGCAGAATGAGCTGTTTGACGTACCGTGTCGATCCGGAGCCTAGCCAATTGTGAAGCAGCATTGGTTGTCACCTCTTTCCTTCTGTCAAACATTTTAGCCGGGGTCGGGGTTGCTGCAACCGCGGGTAAGGTGTGCTATCATTCGCTGAATTCCGCCTAGCTGCTATTTGGAGAACCAGCATGTTGACCCGATCCATTCTCGCATTCACTCATCCAAAGATAGCGCCCGTCGGTGCAAGCAGCAGGGCGCTTGCCCTGATGCCGGTCGCGATGGGGATCGCCCTGCTGACCGGATGTGCGACGACTTTGCCGGACCGCCAGGAACGGATGACCCGTGGTTACATCTACTACCTGGATGGGGCCGGGGGCGGCGGCGCGATCAGCAACTGGGCCGGCGGTGTCCGGCAGGGCATGCTCGATGCGGGATACAACGGCGCCGGCGAGGTGTTCAAGTGGAACACCGGCATGGGTGTGCTCGCGGACCAGGATTCGAGCGTCGAGTACAAACGATCCAAAGCCTCGGAGTGCGCGCAGCGCATCCAACAGTACGCCAAGGAGCATCCCGGTGCGCCGGTAACGCTGATGGGTTTGTCGGCGGGCACGTCCGTCGCCGTCTTCACGCTGGAAGCGCTTCCGGCGGGCTGCCCGGTTGAGAATGTCATCCTGCTCGGCGCCTCGATCAGTGCGGATTACGACCTGACCCGCGCGCTTCAGCGCGTTCGCAACCGGATGTTCGTGTTTACGTCGGAGAAGGACGCGGTCCTGGCGTTTCTGGTGCCGATCGCAGGGACGGCCGATCGCAGCAATTCGCCATCGGCGGGGCTGCACGGCTTTCAGATGCCGGATCGAGCGTCCGCGGAGACGCGGGCCCAGTATGCCAAGGTGGCGTATATCCGCTGGAGGCCGGAGTTCGAGAAGGCGGGCGATACCGGCGGACACACCGATACGGTCAAGGCGCCCTTCGTTCAACAGTACATCGCTCCGCTGGTCATGGCCAGCATGGCCCACCGGGTGCAGGCCGCACCCGCCGGCGGCAAGGTGCGCAACCCGGATTACGAACGGTGGGCCGCCTTCCAACCCGGATCGTCGGCCACCTTCGAGGGCTATCAGCTTGCCGACGGTGTGAAGCAATCGCTGCGCATGACGGCAAAACTCATTTCCAAACACGAGAACCGGCTGGTCGTCGAACGCACCTATGTGCCGCTTGAGGCCGGGCAAAAGGAACCTTCACGGGTGCAGCATTTCATCGTTGAAGCCATGATCGCTCCGGCCGACCACCCGCTCACCAGCTCCAGCGCGAAGATTACTGAAATGCCGGCGGAGACGCTCACGATCGGCGGCAAAGCGTTGAAATGCCGCGTGCGTACCGTGCTGGCGGCGGGCGAGTTCCCCGAATACGGCCGGGATGTCTCGGCCACCGTATGCCAGAACGACACCGTACCGGGCGGGATGGTCCGCGTCTGGCTCAAATCCAACAAAGGCGCCCAGCCATTCGAGTTCCGCGGCCAGGTCGTGAAGTATGCTGACCGTTGAACCAGGATCGGACGGACCGGCGCATGGAAGATTCAAACCCATGAACGAGACGAAGACGATCCTATCGCGCTTCATCGCGCGATCGACCCCACTTGGAATGGCTGCGCGCCCGAATGGAGCCGGTATTCTGGCTGTTGTTGCCGCGCTCATACTTTGTGACCCGTTCGGCGCCACCTCTGCTCGCGGCGAATGGCTGGAATCCAACGATAATCCAATCCGGCTTTCCCCTGCCGAGGTGTTCGCGCAGGACGAGGTCGTGCTGGTTGCCGCGTCGGAGGAGGGGGAAGCGCCGGTGGACGAACAGCCGGCGTCCGACGCACCGGCGGACGAATCCGAAGATCTGGCCAAGAAGGTGGCCAACCCGATTTCCGATCTCATCAGCTTTCCCATCCAGAGCAACTTCAACTTCGGCGGCGGCATCGATCTGCCCCCGAGCCGCATCCCGCGCCCGCTGCTCCGCCTGCTGCCGGGTCCGGGAGCGCGCCTGGCGGCCAGACTGCTGACCCTCCCATTCCGAACCCAGGATCGCGATCAGGCGTTCCAATACAAACTGAACGTCCAGCCGGTGATCCCCATTTCCCTGAACAAGGACTGGAACGTCATCAGCCGCACGATCGTGCCGATCATCGTTCAGGACGACGTGATCGGAAACACCAGCCAGGGCGGCCTGGGCGATATCACGCAGAGCCTGTTCTTCTCGCCCAAGAGCGGCGAACCGTTCCTTTGGGGCGTGGGGCCGGTGTTCCTGTTACCCACCTCCACCGACCATAATTATCTGGGAGCGTACCGCTGGGGGATGGGGCCGACCGGCGTCATCCTGAAGCAGAGCCACGGGTTTACGTTCGGCGCGCTGGCCAACCACATCTGGTCGTTCGCCCGCGACGACAACCGCAAGGAGGTGAACGCCACGTTCCTGCAACCGTTTCTGACCTACACGACCAAGACCGCGACGTCCTTCGGAATCGCTTCAGAATCGACCTATGATTGGGTGGGCGACCAGTGGACCATACCGTTGATTCCGAGCGTCAGTCAGATCATCAAAATCGGCAGGCTGCCGGTGAGCCTGCAACTCGCCGGTCAATACTGGGTGGAGAAACCGGACTCAGGGTCGGATTGGGGAATGCGCTTTCAAATCCAGTTCCTGTTCCCCAAGTAGATCCATCGGAGTTGAGCGTAGTTATCACGTGGTTCGACCCCCATGAGCAGGCGCCGGCCCTTGAAGGCGCACTCCGCCTGACGGACAATGACGGGCGCCGGGAAATCATTCCGGCGCACACGGGAGATGTCCTCGTGCCGGATGCCAAACAGTCGGAGGTGACCTCTGCCGTCAACCAGGCGGCGTCGGGCGACTCGGCGGCCGCCGAGCGACTGCTCCTGATGGTTTACGACTCCTTTAGGAAGTTGGCCGCCCGTTACCTGAAGGGCGAAAAGCCGGGCCACACCTTCTCGCCAACCGCTCTCGTGCATGAGGCCTATCTGAAGCTCCTCGACCAGACGCGCGTGGACTGGCGCGGCAAGACGCACTTTTTCGCCGTCGGTGCCCAGGCGATGCGCCGAATCCTGGTCGATCACGCCCGCGGCAAGCAACGCGGGAAACGCGGGGGCGGCCGGATTCGGATCGAATTGGACGAAGCCACGGCACTCTCCCCGCAAAAGGATGAAGATCTTCTCGCGGTCGATGAGGCCCTTTCCAAGCTGGCCAAAGTCGATCCGCGGCAGGCGGCGATCGTCGAGTTGCGATTCTTCGGAGGGATGAGCGTCGCCGAAGTGGCCGAGGTGATGAAGCTCTCGAAGCGGACCATCGAGGGCGAGTGGACGGCGGCGCGGGCGTGGTTGCGCCGTGAGATCACCGGCCTTCTTCCCGGAGCGAACAAATAACATGAACCCCAAAACTCAACAGGAGAAAACAGAGAAAACAGAGACCGAAAAGAAAATCTCCGTTCCCTCCGTTACCTCCTGTTCAGAAGGGCCTGCCTGATGAGCCCCGAGCGCCATGAGCAGATCAAGCGGCTGTTCCTGGCGGCATGTGTGCTGGAGGGCAGCGAGCGGGAGGCTTTCCTGGTACGCGAATGTCAAGATGATCCCTCCCTGCGGGACGAAGTCGAATCGCTGCTGAGGCACCATCACCCGGAAACCATCATCGCCAAGCCTGCCGGGACGGTCCCCCACGAAGTCCCGGGCTCCGGGGGTCAGACGTTCGTCCCCACGTCGAACATATCCTTCGTCGAACCGCCCCGGCCGGGCTTCGATGCGGGGACGGTCATTGCGGGACGCTACCGCATCGTCAGCCGGCTCGGGGCCGGGGGCATGGGCGAGGTTTACCGTGCCGACGATCTCAAACTGGAGCGGCCCGTCGCCCTGAAGTTCCTCACTCTCGGCCACACGCACGACGCGGTATGGCTGGCGCGGTTCTATAACGAAGCCCGCCTCGCGCTGGCGGTCACGCATCCTAACGTGTGCCGGATCTACGACATCGGCGAGGCCGGCGGCGAGGCGTTTCTTTCGATGGAGTATATAGATGGTGAAAACCTATACTCACTTCTAAAGCGGATCGGCCGTCTTCCGCTGGAAAAGTCGATCGAGATCGCCAGGGAATTGTGCCTCGGGATGGGCGCCGCGCACACCCAGGGCGTGCTGCATCTGGACCTCAAGCCCGCGAACATCATGATCGACGGGCGCGGCCAGGTGCGCATCACGGACTTCGGCATCGCGGTCCTGGCGGCCCCCTCCGGCCGGAACCGGTGGGTCGGCGGAACGCCCGGCTACATCGCTCCGGAGATGCTGGCCGGGCAGCGGCCCACCGTTCGCAGCGACATCTACGCGCTCGGCGCGGTGATGTATGAACTCGTCACCGGCCGCGGGGCGTTCGACACCGAGGCGTTCGCAAGCCCGGGCGAGCCAACGCTCCCGCCTCCGCCCTCGCAAATCGTCGATGGCCTGGATCCGGCGATGGATCGCATCGTGCTCCGCTGTCTCGAAGTGCGACCGGCGGATCGGCCCGCGTCGGCTTACGAGGTGTTGACGTTGCTTCCCGGATCGGACCCGCTCGCGACGCTGCTGGCCGCCGGCCAGACGCCGCCTCCGGAGATCGTCGCCGCCGCAAGCACGAGTCGGCCGATGCGGTCCCAGGCGGCGGTGGTTTGTATCCTGGCCACGGTCGTCGCGCTGACGGCCGTGATTCTGCTGGCGGACCACACGCTCCTCCTCTCAAAGCTGGGGCTGGGCAAGTCGCCGCACGTCCTGGTGGACAGGGCCGCGGATATCGTTCGTACCCTGGGCGGCGAATGGAACGGGGCCGTCCGCGTGGGGACATTCATCGTGGATGTTCGCGAGGGCGGGCCCGCGCAGGTGTACTTCGAGGAGCGCTCGCAGAGCGGCCCGAGCAAGCCCACCCGACTGCTCGGCGATCCGAACCCGCTCGGCGCCGGCGTGACTTCCGCTGTCCAAAACGTGGTGCGCCTCGATCGCGCCGGCAGGCTGCTGCTGTACATGGAAGACGGCGACATCCCGGCACAGGGGTCGGCCGCGAAAGAGCCCGACTGGCGTGTGCCGTTTGAAATGGCCGGGCTGAGTTTGGAGGCGTTCTCGCCCGCTACGCCATCGCGAACGCCGCCCGGTTTCGCGGACCATCGCCGGGAGTGGAAGGGCCGCGGCGGCGCCGGCCACCAGGAAGAGGTGCGCGTGGCCGGGGCATCCTTGAACGGCCGGGTGATCTACTTCAACGTCGTTGAGGATTGGAAGGGAAACCGCGCCGCCTTGTCGACTAGATTGCAGAAGGCGAGCAGCGTGGGGACGGTCCTCTTCCTGGTGACGTTGCTGGGCAGCCTGCCGCTCGCCTGGAAGAATGTCCGCGCGGGTCGCGGCGATCGGCGCGGCGCATGGCGGCTGGCGATGTTTATGCTGGCGCTCGATCTGCTCTGGTGGTTGTGCCGTTGTCGCCATGTCTGGCAATTCACAGCGGAGAGCAACCTGCTGCTGGAGGGCCTCCGGGCCTGCGGGTTCACGGCGGTTATGGTCTGGGTGTACTACATTGCCCTTGAACCGTTGGTTCGACGCTTCCGACCGCGGTCCATGGTGTCGTGGAGCCGCGTGCTGGCCGGACGCCTCCACGATCCACTGGTCGGGCGCGACATGCTCGTGGGGATTGCCGCGGGCGTGGGCGTCGTGCTGCTCCAGCAGGTGGTCACATGGGCGCCGAAGTGGATGAGCGGCGCCCCGGTCGTTCCCTTGTTGCCCGACAGTTTCGATGAGCTGGGCGTCATTCTGGGATTCCGGTATGCCGTCGGCACATTCGCCCGAACACTGATGGTGGCGGTCGCGTACGGCATGATCTGGGCGATGGTGTTGCTCCTGCTTTGGAAGGCGCTGCGGCGTCGCTGGCCGACGGCGGTCGCATTCTGGGTCGCCGTCACGCTCGAACATGGCTTGACAACCGGTTCGGCGAGCCTGGCCCGTTGGCTGGTCAGCGCCGCCATCGCGGCAACGCTCGCGGCGCTGTTCACACTCAACGGGCTGCTGGCCGCATCCGTCAGCATGTTCGTCATGCGCCTGCTGCTGAGCAGTCCGCTCACCTCGGACCCCCAGATGTGGTGGGCTGGACCGAGCGCCCTGGTCATCACCGTGATCGTGCTGCTGCTCGGATTCGCATACCACGCTGCGCTGCGCGGTCAGGCACGCCATTATTCGACGGCGTGATCGCCGCTGCGGGCTTACCTGCACCCACCTGATTTATACCCTCCTCTCCGCGGGGCACGTCGATCGAGTTTTTACCAGACCTTCCCAACCTCCGCTGCGGACAACGGCCGGTTTCGTCGCGTTCAGGAATGACGGTCGGCGATGCACGGTGGCCTCGCCGCGCAAAAGCATCAGGTGAAAAACATTATGTTGGCTGAAGGAACTCTCAAATCCCTGAGCAAACAATTGGAACTGTTTGAGCGAGCGGCAGGGTTCAATGGGCGGCCGCGCGAAAAGGTGGTCGCGCTGGGCGAAGCGGAAGAACTGTACTTCCGGCTGTACCCGCACCACTACCGCGCGCTGCAAACCATCCGCATCGCATCGCAACTGGGTCGGATCGCGGACACACGGAAGGATCCGATCCACAAGTGCGAGAGCCGTCTGATCTCGCTGCTCATGAACATCATCCTGGAAGCGCTGAACAACGGGGACCTGCGGCTGCGCGGGGAGCAGCGGCCCACCGAACTCGTTTTCACGATTTGGAGCCTGGCATTCGGGGCGCGGGCCCTGATGGACACGGGTGTCGCCACTCGGCAACTGGGAATCGCGGATGGGTTCCGCGTCGTGCGCGACGCGACCGAACTGCTCCTGGACGCGCTGGGCTGGGAGCCTCTTTCCCCGGAATGGGACTACGAGAAGATCCGCCAGCGCATCCGCGACGAGTTGTTCGCCACGGAATGGGAGCAGGTCCGGGATTCGTCGTCGGTGGGGACCATCTGAGATGGGATGAGAGAACGAGGTATTCCGAAAACTCGGCCGGCCAGTCCGCCTTCGGTACGTCGTTGCGGTAAACGATGTGCGGGGGAGTCAGGGGGCGCGACTGGCCGGCAACTGGGAACACACGGTCTGCCGCGTCGGCAGGCATGGAAATATCGTTGTTTTGGAAAGGAGAAACACAATGACCGGCTGGCATGATTTCCTGAATTCGATCGTGGCGGGTGTCCAAACGAACCTCGCGCAGGTGCTCGTGAACTTCTTCTCTTCGATCTTCGCGGGGCTGTTTCCCGGCGCCTGATCCGCCGCAGGCGGACCTCAAAGGCGAAGGTACAGTCCACGGCGGCATGGGCATTGCGAATTGCGGATTGCGAATTGCGAATTTGAGAGAACGTTGTAGAGTCGCGCGTTTTCCAATCCGCAATTGGGTCGTCGACGACCCTTCGCAATCCGCAATTCGCATTTTCCGGACCGTGCGCTTCAGCGAAAAAAGTGCGGTATCGGCGCTGCGGACTTTCCGTCTTTTTGTCGCGTATCCCCATGTGCCCGGATCGAGGTTTGCAAGGTGCGGACCTGATCATGCCGGGCGCATGACGCTTCCTGTTCGCGGGATGGGAACGCGGCATTCGATGAGGCATCCGCGCAGAGAATGGAGAACAGTCATGTTCAGGAATAGATTGGTGAAGTGGGGCGCGATACTGGTCAGCAGCATGTTCGCTGTCGTTCCCGGCTGCGACGGCATCACCCAGACCCTCACGGATCTCCTCAATTCGATCGTGCCGGCGGGCGTTGCGTAACGGGCGAACCGCCCCGGGACCACAAACGCCCGCCCCCGTGGCTCGACGCAGCCATCGTCCCGGTCAGGAGCGGCCGTTCGGCATGAATTCTGGCCGGGCCCCGGCGGAGGAATGTGGTTCGGCCGAGGCAGGTCGGCGAGTGCTCGGGGGCGAGACTTCTCTCGGCTGTTTGTGGGAGGCGTGCCGGCAATACTGCCGGTACGCCTTCTTTGTAGAGCCATAACCAAGTGCGCGGGACCGGAAGCGAGCAGCGGCATCGCTCAGTTGGCACAAACAGACCAGGCCCGGCGCCTCGCGACACCGAGCCTTTTCAAGAGCGGGTGATGGGACTTGAACCCACGACATTCACGTTGGCAACGTGACGCTCTACCACTGAGCTACACCCGC
>CAYLLT010000140.1:0-14434 GCA_964384465.1 uncultured Planctomycetales bacterium
AGAGCAGTACGGTCAGTGCGACTGACGAGATCATCGCCCGCAACAATCCGACGAATTCGCTGAACGGGCTGCTGCTGCTGAACCCGGCGCCGTAGCGCAGATGAATCACCACGGACCGGCTACGCCTGTCGGCTTCGCCGCGTCGAGAAAAAAGGGGTCAGGTACCTTTTCCCGGAACGGCCCGGAAGGTGCTTCGCAGAAAAGGTATCCCTTTTTTCCACGGGAGGACCAGGCAAACTGTGCAGCATTGCGTCCGCCATGGCGCAATCAGCGGCGGCCCATCATCTTGGGGCGACCAGCAGGCAGTCGATGACCGCACCCTCCTCCCGGTTGCGAATCGTCAACGTATGCGTACCGGCGGAAAGCCTCGCGGGCTCCGCCCTGGTCCAGTGCCAGTGCTGGAGCAGCTCATCGTTGCCCAGAACCTTCGGCGCAGCCTTGTCCCAGGCATAGTAGAAGGAATTGGCGGTTAAATCGTCCCACCACACGCATGCGTGGACGCAATAGTCGCCGTTCTTGGTAATCCGAACCTGATAGGTGATCCATCCGTTCTCAATGGGCTTGCCTTCGGGCGTCGACCCGCGGCCTTTGCCTCGCGGCGTCCAGACAACCTTTGCGCCCGAGACGCCCGGCATTTCCTTGATCGCCATCGGCGCGGTGATCTTTCCGGACCCGGCCTCGATGAAGATGCTTTCCTTGCCGAGCACAGTTTGTGGAATCAACAGCGGAAGCGCGGGCGTTCGGCGGGCGAAGGTGAGCTCTACGCGATTGTCGCCCGAATACACCGGCCCGATGAGAAACTGGTTAGGCGCCTGGCCGGCAACCCTGACATCGGTTCCGTTGACGCGGGCGAAGGCGAGGCCGGTTGAACGGAGCGACAGGATGCCGATCCCGCCTTCGGTAAGCTTGAGCGTCGTGGCGGCCCGGTTCGATTCGATTCCCTTGCTCGAATGGCCGCCGACCCGGGTAACGAAGGCGTCGAGCCATGGTTGCACGCCGGGATGCGCCGAGTAATCGGTGTCCCACCCTTGGGTACGGACGGCCGTTCCCGCGGGGCCCCACTGCCACACCTGCTCAGTTCGACGCCACGGGACAATCTCGCGGGCGATCTGGATGTCCCTCTCGGCCTGGGGGGTGTATCGCTTCCAGTCAAACTGCCCGAAGAGGAATATCTCGTGCGGGATATAGTGCCCTGCGGTGACCGCCGCGAGGTCCTTCCAGTGAGCCAGGGCCTTCTCCAGGTGCTTGACCGCAGCCGCGCGCCGCGGCTCCTCGCCGGTCGCCAGGAAGAACATCAGCTCGGTCGCCCCGCGAGCCTTGGCGGCGTAATAGTGCCCCAGGGCCTCCAGAGCCTTGAGGTCCATCGCCGTGCATTCCCATTCGTCCTTGCCGGAACTCACCTTGCCCGAGGCGGCGCGTCTGTGTTGCTCGCATGCCACGGCCAGTGCATCCAGCCGGTCCGCGACCTTTGCAGGAGTCAGCGCGTCCGCCGCCGGCTGAACCCCGCCGATCTGGTCGGCCACGTAGTCGGGGATGCACTGCAGCGCGTCATCGATGGTGTGGGTGAAGATCCATTCCAGCACGTCATGGAACATCTTCTTGTCGCGGTAGTTCGGGAACGGCACCTCGTAGCTCGTGTTCCAGTAGCCGATGTTGGCTTCCGGGTACCAGTCTCCGTTCATGTAATTCCAATGAAAAGAAGTGGCCAGCGGGATGATCTTGCTGGCGGTTTGCAGGGCTGCGAACGCCGCCGGCGCGGCTTCGGGGCCGAAGTGCTTGCCGAATCGGGCGATCCAATACGCGTGAGGCTCGGCCGGGTTGTATCCCAGTCGCCCCCAGATCCCGAAGCGGGTCCAGTTCTTCTCGAACTCGTACTTCCAGGTCTTGTGCCGGGCGGCCTCGGGGGTGTGAAACCGGTCCACACCTGGCACTTCGATCTCGGAGCCCATGACGAAGCCGGCGGAGTCCGGCCCGCCGCAGTTCCGAATCGTAGCCGCCGCGAAATCCGGATCGCCCCAGCGAAGCTGGAATATGCAGTCGTTCCGCAGGTGCCAGAGCAGCTTGTAGGGCTTGGGCGTCTGGGTCACCCAGGCACGGTCCAGAACGTGGAAGGTGGGCGACGAGTACATGTGCTCCCCGTTGTACTTGATGTCGAGGTACACGGGGCCGGGATAGTGCGTCTCGGTCAGCATCCGGGCCGTCGTCACGGGTTCGCCGCCCCAGAACCGGAGGATGAACGGCACGTCCGGACGACCCGATTCGGCAATGCCCGCGAGGTACGTCGCCCGAATCCAGTTTACCCGCCAAGATGCCGTCCCCTCCATGAATTCTCCGGGACAGGTCCCGATCCCGCTCAGTTCCGGGTATTCCGCGAGCAGTGCCCGCACGCACTCTTTTTGGTAATCACGGATCAGGGGCGAGTCCTGGCCGTCCTTGACGCCGTGGGCCTTCTGGAAGGCCGGCGAGCAGTGGATGTTCCAGGTGACCACCGAGGTGTCGATCCCGCAATCGCGGGCCAGGCCGAAGAGCTGGTGGAAGAACGCGATGCCGCGGTCCAGTTCCGCCGGCGACAGGCCGTTGGCTTCCGGATACTTCGCGAGCCTTACCATGCGATCGTACGGATGCGAGTTCCAGAACGTCAGCATGTTGTAGCGGTGATACGCGAGGAAGCGCATGAACGCGCGCCAGTAATCCAGGTCGAAGAACCAGTCGCTGTGTGCCTGGTCCTCCAGGGAGACGTACGCGTTCCCGGAGAAAGGTATGTTGAATTTCAGCGCCCGCACCGGGAGATAGGCCGCGCCCTGTCGGGGCGAGAGGGCCGTCGGCTGGTGGCCCAGAGCGATCTGTTCCGCAACGTCCAAGCCGCCATACATCACTCCCCGCGTATCCTTTCCCCGGACGCGCACCATGGTGGACTTGCCGGCTGGCGATGTGGAGATGTCGAAGGATTCGGGGGCGCCTTTGCCGTCGGGATCCGCCAGGATGACGGTCACGGCGGCGCCGTCGACGGCGCTGCCCGACGGGCTGTCGGATAGGTTCCAGCCTGCCTGTTGCAGGGCTGCTCGCAACTCGTCACCGGCGAACACGATGGGTGCGGCGCGGCTCTCGACAACCACGCACGCGGTGCCGTCGACGGCACTGCCCGCCTGGCCCGCGACGATGCGAAGCTGCGCCGTCGACGGCGCTGCCGTCGCGACTATAGCGATGGTAAGCGACCTCAACCGGCATGAGCGCCGCAGCACGTTGACGGCCTCCTCTTATGCGTGATGTCTGCCATACAGGTTATTCCCCTTTCCGATGATAGCTTGGCTTCGCCCGGGCGCGCTGACGCCATTCCTGCGCGGGCGGCTGGACATCCTTCCCGCGGGCGGCGATGGCCTGTGGTGTCGAGATCGCCTCTCTGAGCTTCTGGGAGAAGAGGCGCATCTCGCGCTTCTGGGTCTCCGTGGCGAAGCCGTCGCATTGGTAGTCTTCCCAAAGAATGCCGGGGATTCCGCCTTCCTCGTACGTGGCCTGGAACCACGGGTACACCGCGGTCAGACAGTGCATCATGTAGCCTTTTCGCGGCTGCGGGAGGTTGTAGTGGACCTGGTAGTCGGTGCCGTACCGTTCATTGATGGCCATGTCACGCAGGTTGTCAAACTGAGGGAAGTAGCAGGGGATGATGCCCTGCGCCACGGCCATCCGGGTCAGCTTTCGCAACTCGCTCGGCGTGTAGGGGAGCGTCGTGTAGTCCGAGTGCATGGCGATGATCCCGGACTTCCGCAGGATCTCCGGGATGAGGGCGCAGCGGCGCTGGCTGTAGTAGATGTGGCGGAAATGGGAATTCCGCGATGCCGGGTCGAGCCCGGCCACGATCACGTTGGCGCCCTCCGTCCGCAGGCAGATCGCGGCGCCGGGGATTTCCTGGCGGACGATGTCCAGCGTCTCGCGATAGTTCTTCACCCGCAGCTCCGTTCGGAACGTATCCAGGTCCGCGACCGCACGGCTCCAGTCGTGGAACGGATTCGTGCGATTCAGGTACTCCCACCGGTGGCCGAACCGGTTGACCACCTGGTCCTTCTCGGGATCGATTTCGTCGAAGCCGGCGTACGCTGCGCCCCAGGCGGTGTTGGCCGCTTCGATGCGCCCGTACTTCGACTGGGCCCACGCCGCAAAGGCCTTCCGCGTCCGGTCGCCGATCGGAAGCCGTATCTGGACGTCCTGCCGCAGCCAGCCGCGGGTGTCCTCGATCGCGATCGGGACCTCGCCACGCTCCAACTGGCAGTAGAGATCGCCCCACCGGTGGAACTGGTAGAGCCACACGGCAGCGCTCGCCACCGGGAGCTGCGGATCGGACTGGCTGACGGCGCCGTAGAAACCCGTCGTATACTCGTCCAAGGTCAGCGGCTTGCCGGTCACCCAGCCGGCGATTGGTCCGACCGCAGTCTGATCGAACGGGTAGGTCCCCGAGCCTTGGATCGGCAGGTTTGCCGAGCGGGCGCAATCCAGGACGTACTTCAACGCGTCGCCTTGGTAGTTGGCCTTCGGCTGGTGCATGTCGTCGTAGAGCCAGGGCATATTGGTGGTGCACGTGAGGTTGATCCCGCAGTCCTGCATCTCCCGCAGGCGCTCGGGGATATGTTGCTCGGGGAACGGGCCGAGCTGCACGTTGGAGCGCATGTCCGCCATCAACTGCGAGGCGATGATCGGCTCCCGCCGGCCGTCCTTGATGAGCGAGGCGGGCGGGTCCGGGTCGAACCGGATGCGGAGCGAGGAGGGGTCAACGGCCAGCGGCAGGGCGACCGTCGCGATGCCGAGCGGTTTTGCGCGAATGAGCTTGACCACGACGTGCTTCGTCCACGGCGCCACCTGGAGATGCAGGGCGCTGCGGATCGCGGACGATTCGCCGCCCGGCCGGCATTCGCCGGGTGGGCGCGCCAGATGACAGTCGAACGCGGTCATGAACTCCTCGAACGTGTGGATGAATCGCGTGAGCTTGTCCGACTCGCCGGCGTCCGCCGGGTGGGCGGCGTCCGCCATCGTTTTCCGGCCGGGCGGAACCGGCGCCTGCCGGGCCTCCTTCTCCACGCGGAACGGCATCTCCCAGATCACCGCGGGCGGCCCGTCCCAGATGTTGATGAACGGGGCGGGCGTCGTGTAGCGGCGATAGACGAGGCGAAGGCGCAGGAGGTACTCGCCGGGAACCAGGCCGAAGTTCTGCGGTGTCTCCTCGCCGGCAGCGGTGGTGAAGTGGAACCAGGCCTCGTGGGATTCCCCAGGGTAGAGATACTCCAGGTCGCGGACGTACAGGTTGTACGGGTGGCCGACCCGCTTGAATCGGCCCTCGGCGCCCTTGCGCAGCAGTTCTGGATAGAACTGGCAACCGCCCAGGCCTTCGGGGTCGAGGATGGTGTTGCCGGTGTTGGTGTAGCGAAACTTGAACCAAACGAGATCGCCCGCCTCGACGGCCCCCGAGCGGACGAAGGGCTTGCGGTCAAACGGCGGGTAGCGGCCCGGCTGGTCGGACATGTCGGGTTTGATATTGTGGCGCCCATTCGGACGCAGGTGCGCTGTGATGGAGCCGAGGTACTCCACGTCAAGGTCGATCCGGCCGGGCAACGCGAGGTCGAAGAGATCGCGTTCCTTGCGACGCGATTCGTCCTCAAACGCCACCGCCTCGATGGCGATGGGAAACTTGGCCGGCGGATTGCCGTTGTCCGCCCGCCACGACAGTTCGTAGAGGATCGGAACAACGTCGTAGGCGGCGGCCTTCTCGGGGATGGCGAAGCGGGCCTCGAAAGGCCCAAGTGTCACGGTTCGGCGATTGGTGGAGACATTCTGGTAGCGGGTCAGTTGGCCGGTAGACTCCGCTTCGCGCCGGAGCGGGTCGTATATGATCCCGCCGTCGGTATGGATGGAATACTCTTCGACGGGAGCGGGCTGTGCCTGAACCGATCCCACCGGGATCCGCAGCACGACCACGCTGAATAACGCCATCAGCGAACGCCGCTTCGATTTCATTCGCGGGACCAGCCTTTCGGTACGCGTGCCGAGAACGATCAGGTCCTCGGGGAGCGTTTCTAATACCACTTGGCCAACGCGGCAAGTGCCGGCCGGTCCTGAGAAAGAGGTCAAAAGCCTTTGGACTTGTTTACCTGCAACGATTGGGAGAAAGTGTGGACGCAACGGGGGGGCGCTGTACAATGGCCGAACACGGCCCGACGGCGTAATGGGCAAGGTGGTCTGAAAAGTCTTGGCTGAAATAAACAATGGTACAGTCTCAATGACGGCGATCGCTTCGGCCGAACGGATCGGTGATTCTGCGCACCTCAAGCCCCCCTTGCATCCTCTGGGCTCGCGGGCCCGAGTATTGCTGAGCAGCGTGTTCGGTCCGTACGCCCGGGACGACGCGTACGGCAGCCGGGCCATCAACCCGATGGAACTCTATCACAACCAGGTGACCCGGGTGCAGGAGGTCTTCTCGCTGCGGATGTTCCACCGCTCCTGGGGGCTCATGCTGATCCAGTCCAACATCGACGCGCCCTGCACGCTTCTGGATTTTCCCATGCTGGATCGCTTCATCGAGGAGATCTCGACGAACCACTACGACGTCGTTGGGATCAGCGCGATCATGCCGAATATTGTTAAGGTCGAAAAAATGTGCGCGCTGATCCGAAAACACCTGCCCCAGGCGACGATCATCGTCGGTGGGCACATCGCGAACATGCCCGGCCTCGCCGACAGCATCGACGCCGATCACATCGTGCGCGGAGAGGGCGTTCGCTGGATGCGCCGCTTCCTCGGCCAAGACGACACGCAGCCGATTCGTCATCCGCAGATCCTTTCCGGGATCGGCGCCCGCACGATGGGCGTGAACGTCAGCTCGAAGCCGGGCGAGGTGGCCGCGACGCTGATTCCATCCGTCGGATGCCCGCTGGGGTGCAACTTCTGCGCGACCTCGGCGATGTTCGGCGGCAAGGGCAAGTTCGTCCACTTCTACGAGACGGGCGATGAGCTTTTCAAGGTCATGTGTGACCTGGAACGGAAGATGAAAGTCCGGTCGTTCTTTGTGATGGACGAGAACTTTCTGCTGTACCGAAAGCGGGCCCTGCGGCTGCTGGAGCTGATGGTCAGCAACAATAAGTCGTGGGCCCTGTACGTTTTCAGTTCCGCCAACGCGCTGCGTTTGTACACTATTGAGCAAATTGTGGCGCTGGGCATTTCGTGGGTCTGGATGGGGCTGGAGGGCGAGGCGGCCAACTATGCCAAGCTCAACGGCACCGATACCCGCGAGTTGGTGCGTACGTTGCAATCGCATGGGATTCGCGTGCTCGGCTCGACCATCATCGGGCTGGACGAGCACACGCCGCACAACATAGACGCCGCCATCGACCATGCGGTCAGCCACGATACCGAGTTCCACCAGTTCATGCTCTACACGCCGATCCCCGGTACGCCATTCTACGCGGAGCACCAGGCCCGAGGCACACTGCTCAACCCCGACGAATATTCCGAGGCCGACATCCACGGGCAGTTCAAGTTCAATTACCGGCACCCACACATCAAGAACGGCCAGGAAACCGAGTTCCTTCTCCGTGCGTTTCAACGCGACTTCGAGGTGAACGGACCGAGCATCATTCGTGTTGCCCGAACGACGTTGCAGGGATGGCAACGTTACAAGAACCACCCGGACGGCCGGATTCGCGATCGGTTCACCTGGGAAGCCCGCGACCTGGCGGTCACGTACGCCGGCGCGCTCTGGGCGGCCCGCGAATGGTGCCGCGATAACCCGGCGCTGTCCGCGAAGATTTCCGCCATCCTGGCGGAGGTGTATCGCGAATTCGGTCTCAAGTCACGCCTGCTGGCGCCGCTCGCCGGGCGGTACCTGCTATTCACCATGCGGCGTGAAGACCGCCGTCTTCGCAACGGGTGGACCTACGAGCCGCCGACCTTCCGCGAAATGAACAAACAAGCCGCTGATCGTCAGCGTGTCGGCCTCTTGAGCGGACGCGGCGCCGGGCGCCAGAGCGATCGCCAGCGTCAGCGCGGCGACCCATCGAAAAAGCGTAAATCGTTTCATCGGAATATTCCTTTCACTCGGTCTGCGTTAGGTTGAAAGGACATCGCCCCGGCGCGCAGACCAAGCGCCGCGAGCGATGCCGGGCCGGTGAGGAACTTACTTGACGGTCAGGGCCTCACCGGCCGCTTTCGTTTCGCTCAGTCGTCGTTCAGGATCGTTACCGTGGCGACGTCGTCATCGATGGTCGCACCCACGGCATTCGAGAGTTCCACGGAGAAGGTCTCGTCCGCTTCGCGCTTGCGGTCCCCCTTGATCGAAACCGAGATCGTGCGACTGGTCTCGCCGGGCTGGAACGTCAACGTGCCGCTGGTGGCCATGTAGTCCTCCTTCGCCTTCGCCGTGCCGTCGACGGTCCGGTAGCTCACCGTGATCGCCTGGCTGCTCACGCTGGAGAGGGTCACCGCCACGGCCACGTTGCTCGTGCCGCGGTTTCCCTCCAAGACGGACGCGTCCGCGACCGCGAGAACGACGGGCTCTCCCGGATCGGGCTCGCCCACGCTCCCCTCAAAGGTCACGAGGCTGTACCGCGACTCGATGACGCCGTTGTTCCCGGGCCGCATGTCGTTCAGCTCGGAGTAGTCGGACTCGATCGAGAACGGTTCCGGCCCCACGACGGGGTAGCCGTCCGCGTCGGTCGGGAAGAGGGTAAAGACTCCCATGTCGTGGCCTGAGTAGAAGTACATGTCGGGACCCGACAGCCAGACGTGCATGATCGCGAAGTCGTCGCCGAACCCCGACGAGTAGGCGTTCTCCAGATAGATGAAGACGTCCCCTCCGGCGATGTGATCGCTCACGATGCCGTTGAGCGTGGCCGCGTCCGGTCCGAAGAACTCGAGGTCGAACGACGTCGCGTGAATCTCCGTGACGCGTTTCACGCCGAAAGCCCAAAACGTAGAGTGCGAATGGGTTGTGCCGTGGAGCGTGAGCGTCCAGGTGTGTTCGTGCCCGTTGGCGTAGACCTCGGCGAGATCGGGGCCGACGGTCCCGTACAGCCAGTCCATGTTGAACGTGCTGCTGATCGTGAGCGTGTCCGCCTCCTGGGCGGACGCCGTGCTTGGGGCCACTGCGATCGCCAGCGTCAGCGCGGCGACCCATGGAAGGGGCGTAAGTCGTTTCATCGGAATATTCCTTTCACTCGGTCTGCGTTAGGTTGAAAGGACATCGCCGCGGCGCGCAGACCGAGCGCCGGGGCGATGCCGGGCCGGTGAGGAACTTACTTGACGGTTAGGGCCTCACCGGCGCTGCTGAAACGAACGCGGCTACGGCGCCGGCGCGTCGATGCGAATGGGCGTGCCTTGCGGAGTGAGGAAGAAGGCGACGAGTTCCACGTCGGTATTCCCTTCGTTCCGAGCGTCGTGCACGTGATCGCCACCCTGATCCACAAAACCGGTTCCCGCTCCGTAGTCAACGCCGTTGGTGGGGTCGTCGGAGTCGTAATAGGTCAATGTGCCGGCTGTGATCATGACGAAGACCGGTCCCGGGTGCGTGTGCCAGCCGAAGAATCCCCCCGGAGTGACCCTGAAATGTACGACGCGGGCGTCCGACCGCCCCTTGGTTTTGAGCTCAAGCTCGTAGGTATCGTCTTCGATCTTAATGTTCATTGAGCCCAGTACCACCGGCCCCGCGATCACGGTGGGCGTGATGGTCCCTGGCGCGCTGGCGGGAGTCGCCCGAGCGACCTTCATTGCGATGATTCCCAGGGCACTGCCGACGAACAGTGCGGCCGAGATCAGTTTCAGGTTCATTCTGCACATGGTGATGCTTCCTTTCTGGTACGCGTGCGGCGAAGAAAACCGCGCCGCGCGGTTGTGGCCGTCCGAACGTCGGACGGCGGATCGTTTAGGAGACAGCCAATCACATTTGGCCCGTTACAATCTTCAATGCGGAATCCCACGCCGGCGCGTGCCAGGAATTTTGTGTTTCGACGCAGTTCTCGCGGCAGCGAGGTACGGGTGTAGATTCAGAAACGAGATGTCTGTTGGTTTGGCGGCTGTGGCGGGACAGTCCAGCGCTCGACGCGGGGGGCGATTTCTGCTGTTGAGCTGGACGTGGGCAGATTCAGCGGTAAAGGATTGCCCAAAGAACTGAGATGCCTATTTCTTCTGATCCACTCCCAGCAGCTCGGCAGCTTCGGCGCGGAAGCGCGTCAGGGTTTCGCTCCTCGGGGCTCTCTTGTCCATCCACTCGACGGCCCGCTTGTACCACTGGACCGCCTCGTCATTGCTTCCGAGTTGCCGGTGGGCCATGGCGAGGAAGAAAGGGTTGGCCCACTCTGCGTCGTTCGTGCGCAGCTCCCGGTACTTTTCCAGTGAGGCGATAGCCTCCTTCCATTCGCCAGCACGGTATTGCGCCACGCCCAGGGTGTTCCAACCGTCCGCGACTTTCGGGGCCTGTTCGAGAGCTTCCTTCGCCAGCTTGGCCGCGCGGGCGGGATCGCGCTTCTGCGGTTCGGGATCTGTAGCCAAAGTCCATGCCCGGCTGTTCAAGGCAGAAGCCAACCGGCTTCGGGCGTCAGCGTTGTCGGGCTCAAGGCGGAGCGCTTCGCGGTATTCGTCGATGGTCTCATCGAGCTTGGCTTGGCTGATGGGGGTACGCGCCGGGTTGTCGACCACAACGCCGGGTGGCGCCGGCTTCGATGATGCCCACGCACCCAGAAGAGATGGCAACGTCGCCGGCAAAGCGACAGCCGCAACCGGCGTGGCGCCGGGCTCACGGGATTCGGCCAACCTGCGGCAGTGGGTCGCGCTGTCTGACTTCCCGGCAAGGTCATAGACATTGGCAAGATCGCGCAGGATCGCCCGGAGGTCCTGTGCCGCCCCGGGCGTTGCGCCATTCTCGGCCGTCTTGCACGCCGAATAGACGTCGAGCAGCTCCGTCTCCGCCTCGTAGTAGCGCTTCAACTTGGTGAGCAGAGATGCCAGAGTCCGTCGATCGGCGCGAATCTGCTGACGGTTATCCGGTGAAAGCTCTTTGGAAACGTGGACGACGTAGCGCTGAAGCGACAGCGCTTCCTCGTGGAACCCGCCTCTTTGGCGGACCGCAACCTCGGCGCGCGCCGCTTTCAGCAGCTCATCGTTCCAGGTGAAGGGAACAGCCGTGTCACCCCGAATGAGGTTCGATGCAGGCTGCGTCGTGGCTTTCAGCAGATCGTCGTAGGCGTGAAGCCCGCCAGCGGACGAGCCGGCTCCGATCAGCTTGAGGGCGCGGCTCCTTTGTTCGGGAAGAATCGCGTTTTTCAGCGCCTTGGCTGCGATGTCACAGCCATCCGAATGTCGCTGACCGTAGATGAGGAGGTCAGCACAATCGAGCTCGTGACGAACGCGCGGAGGGAAGCCGTCAGGCCAAAGTCGGCGAGCCGCCGCGACAACCGCCAGGCGCAGCGGAATCGCCTCGTCGAGCTGATCGCGCGCGCGGAGGCGATACGCTTCCCCGGTCGCCGCATCCAGATACGTCGCCGATGGCGTTTCCTGGAGGTTCTGAATCATCGCCTCGCGCGTAGTGGGTTGGCGCCCTAGGGCAACTGTCGTGCTGCACAGGGCCAGGTATTCGGGCGGCGCTTCGCCGGCCTTCGTGGCCAGCGCGAACTGCGCACTTGCATCGCTTGTCCGCCCCAGTTGCTGATAGCATCGGGCCAACATCAGCGGCGAGACCGACGTCCCCGACGCCTGCGCTCGCTCCAAAAGCTCGACTGCCCAGTCCCATTTGCCTCGGAACGCGTACCACGCGCCGATCTCCCGCAATGCGCTGCCGTTGGAGGGATTCTGAGTAAGCGCGTCTTGCGCCTGGCGAAGCCTGGTCTCACGATCGCTCAGAAGAGTCGGCCAATCGAGCCGGTAGAGGGACAGTGTTCCGCCGGCGCCACAGACGACGGTGTTCCCATCCGGAAGAAAAGTCGCGCTCATGCCGCTCGGAAGAAAACTCGCGCTCATACCGATCGGGGCGCGCGCCAGGAGGCGAATCTGCCGCCCCGTCTCCAGGTCCCACAGTCGCGCCGTGCCGTCGGTTGCGGCGGAAAGCCCCGTCCGGCCATCGCGGGCAAAAGCAACGTGAATCACTCGGCCGGTATGCCCATTGAGGACATGCAGCGGTTTGCCGGTCTCGACGTCCCAGACGATCGCACTACTGTCCCAGCTTCCTGTCAGGGCTCGACGACCGTCTTGGGAAAATGCGACCGCGGAGACCCAGTGTCGGTGACCGCTGAGCGTGCGGATTTCACGCCCCGATTCCACATCCCAGAGCACCGCGATGTTGCCGAAGATGCCGGCGCTTCCTGTGTAACCTACCAGCACTTTGGTGCCGTCCGGTGAGAATTCTGCGTCGATCCCGCGCAGAGGATCGCTTGAGGCAATCGCCCTGGCCGGCTGGGTGACCTCGAGGGTGCGAATCGATGATGTTGAGGCCAGGTCCACCAGCGTCATGCCTTCAGCGGTCTCTACTGCGGCAGTGCGACCGTCAGGAGAGATGCCGGCCGCGGAGGTCACGTCCGTGCGCAGGGTTGCATGTTTACCGGTGATGAGGTCCCATTGCTTCAGGGTTCCATCGGTGCCGGCGCTTATCGCGCGAAGGCCATCCGGAATAAATGCGATCGACCGGATATTGCCCGCATGTCCAACGAGCGTGCGGAGACATCGCCACGTGGATGTATCCCAGAGCTTGAGGATCCCGCTTATGTCCGCAGTCAGCACCAGATGCCCATCGGGTGCAGACGCAACCCTGACAATGTCCCGTTCGTGTGCCGGGAATTTCCTGATGTCCGTTTCACCGGCGAGATCCCAGAACCGGAAAGACGTTGCGACCATGCGATGGTCGGGCGAGAGCGCCAGCGCAGCTTCGCTGCCGCGGCTGACAGCGAAGCAGCGCAACTCGGTGCCCGTTGACACATTCCATTCGCGAAGGGTTCCGTCATCCCCTGTCGAGAAGAGCGTGGCGCCGTCATGGGAGAACTTGCCATTGCGTACGTTGCCCTCCGTCGGCCCGAATTGCCGGATCTCTCTGCCGTCCGCCACGTTCCACAGGTGCATGGTCCTGGACCAGTGCGCCGTCAACACACCCGTGCCGTCAGGCGTGAATCCAACCCAATTGATCTGTCCCCGTTCCGGCCTGATGGTAAGCACGTCGGCGCCGCTTCCGACGTCACACAGTTTCAATATGCCTAATACCCCGCCGCACGCCACCCGTGTCCCATCGGGGGAAAGGCCGAGCGACCAGATCTCCCCCGCATTGGGCGAGATGACCCGAATCAATTTCCCCGAGGCGACGTCCGTGATCCTGATCTTCCCGTCATTTCCGCCCGTGATCGCCAGCCGGTCGTCGTGGGAGAAGACGCCACTGGTTACATGGCCATTGGCTCCGCGAACGCAGTGCAATTCCTTTCCCTGCGCGACATCCCAGATACGCGCCGTTCCATCCTGACCGGTTGTGAGAAGCAACCGACCATCGCGTGAGAAAGTGACCGCGTACTCACCGCGCTCGTGTCCCCGCAGTTCCTTCTTTTTTACGCCGGTGAGGACATCGTACAACCGCACGGCGTCATCCTGGTTGCTCGCCAACGTCCGACCATCCGGTGAGAACGCGACGTCGCGGTGCCCTCCTGTCTCGCGGCAACTCAGGAGGAAGGCGGGGCTGTCAATATAGCTCTGCATCAGACCCGAGGCCGCGGGAACAGGCCAGAGCCCCAGTTTCTGAGTGATGTCGAGAGATTGTCTGTAGGCGGCTCGCGCCCGGAGAACCTCGCGCGAGGTCAGCAATGCGTCACCGGCAGAAACTAAGCCTTCCGCCAGACGCACCTCAGCCAGCCGCTCGTTCGTTTCCGCGGCTTGACGCTGGCGGTTCGCCTCGTCGCGCTGGCGATCCGCTTCCTGTTTCTGCGCCGACGTTTTCCGCTGTTCGGCGCGGATGCGGACCGCCTGCCAGGTGCTGACCGTAATACCAGCGATCAGCAGGAGCAGGATCGCCGCTGCCGCGGCGACCGGACCCTTGTTTCGCCGCAAGAGCTTCTTCGTCCGGTATCCCACCGACGGTGGGCACGCCTGCACCGGCTCGTCACTCAGGTAACGCTCGATGTCGCGGGCCAGCCCGTTGGTCGTCTCATAGCGCCTGGAGCGGTCCTTCTCCAGCGCCTTCATCACGATCCAGTCCAACTCGCCTTTGACAATGCCGCTCAGCGTTTTGGGCTCCAGCCCGCGCTGGGCAGCGATGCTCGGGAGCTCCGAGCTTGCCGTCAGCCGCGTGCTCGGGCGCGGCGGTTCCTCCTCGCGGATCACGCGCAGCACTTCGAGCAGCGCCGCCTCCTTCACACGCCCGGCTTCGAGCGGTGTCGTGCCGGTGAGCAGCTCGTAGAGCAGTACGCCCAGTGAGTAGATGTCGCTTCTG
>CAYLLT010000141.1:0-14344 GCA_964384465.1 uncultured Planctomycetales bacterium
GGGCGAAGCTGCGTTCCAGAAATTCGCCGCGCTTCTTCATCAATCGTTTGCCGCGACGGCCTCGGATGCGCCGCCGGCCTGGCCATCGACATCGTCTACAAGGAAGGTTAATTCCACATCTGTCTGGGTGGCACGCACAAGTCCTTTTTTGTGCGTGCTTTCCGACGATCCGCACCGACAAAAACAGACTTGTCGGTGCCACTCCACCGTGGTGAGAGACACGGAGAAGTGAAGTATTGAATAAGAAGCCAGGAAAGCGGGAAAAGATCATCTCCTGCTTTCCTGCATTCCTTACGCTTTTCTTATCTGCGTTTATCTGCGGTTTTTTTTTCTTTGGTGGCGGCGGGGCGTTCGGAGGCGACGTTGAAACCCTGCTGAACGTCACCGGTGCTCTGGTTGTCGATTTCAATGCTGCGGCGGAACCAGTTGCCGAGGATGATCGCCGTGCGGACGTCGCCGCCGAGGCAGATGTCGCGGCCGTCGTAGCCGAATCGACAGTTCTGAATGCTCACGTGGCCGCTACTCACGTCGATGGTCGAATCGCGCGTCGGCCGCGACGTGTGGTTGTGGAATGTGCACTGCTGAAGGCTGACATTTCCAGTACCGGCCAGATTGGCGACCACCTGGCACGGCCCCCAGAAGCTACAATTGTTGAGCTGCACGACGCCGTCGTGTGCCGGGCCAACCTCCATCATCGCGTCGGCTCCATCCGCGCCGACAAATTCGCCGTTGGTGATCAGCAGCCCCGGCGTCTGGCTGGCTTCGACGAGAATCGAACGGCGGCACCAATCCGCTCCGATCCCCAGGAAATTCCCGTTCGCGGCGCCGGTCCCACGGCTTGTTCGGTTGTCATAGAAGCGGTAGCCAATCCTGGCCCCGAAGCAGAACGTGTTGTGCACGTATTCCCAGTCGGTGCGGCCGAACTCGAAGGCGACGAGGTTCTGGAACATGTACTTCCGCAGCGCTCCGGCGTCGGGGCGGTTCGGCGCATCGGCCTGCGACCAGTAGTTCGGGTTAAAGTGCACGTTCTCGATCCGGCCGACGTCCGTGCACTGGTCGATGTGCACGCCGATCTTCAGCGGGCAGCCGTAGCAGTTGCGGATGTAATGCAACTCGTTCAGGTATGTCCCGAAGTCGATCATTTTGTACGGGTTGACGAACGTGCAGTCGATGACGCTGCCGTGCAGGCCGCGGCCCTGGATCGTCCAGGGATACGGCACGACGTCCGGCACGCGCTGCTCGGGATAGAAGAACGTGATCCCCTTCACGCAGCTCGATGTGTTGAGCATCACCGCCGGCGGGCCGTTCTCTTCGCCCCTGCCGACGGTCACCTCGAAAATCGTCCCCCGATTGAGCTGCGCGGTATGCGGCGCCTCCCACGACCCCGCCAGCGTCACACCCTCCGGAATGTTGAGCGGCCGATCGATCAGGTATCTCTTCGCGTCGAGCTGGACGACACCGCCTGTTTTCGACATCGCATCGAGACTTTCCTGGATCGCGGCGGAGTCCGTTGAAAGCGCCCCTGCGCGTACATCGGGACTTGACGACAGTAGAATGAACAGCATCATGCGAACCAGCGACAGCTTCATCGGAATCTCGATTCAACGCAGGCGGACACGGATCAGACGCGAGTGCGTGGCACTTGCGATTCGAAGATATTGGAACTCGATTCGGTTGTGGCGGCGGAAATCAGGCACCGATCCTCGTCAGTTCCCGAAGCACTTCCGGCCGACGGGAAGCCAGTTGAATGAGCCGGCGGGCCAGCGGCGAAGGGATGCGCTGGGCCTGCTCCCAAGCTCTGATCGTACTCGGTGAGACCCCCACGTAACTGGCGAATACGGTCTGGCTCACCTGAAGCTGCTTTCGAATGCGCGCTATCTGCTTGGCGGTGTAACGAGGCGGCGCGGCGACCTCGACCCGATGGCTTCGCAGCGCCCGATTCTCACGGAGATCTGCGATCCCCTCCTCGATAGCAGCCACAAAGGGATGCTTACGCTTTGCGTCGGACATATCGCTCAACCTCTCTTCTCAGCTCAGGGACCAGGCGCCGGAGATCGGCTTGCATCGCCGGCGTGATATTAGCCTCCACGTCCTTGTCGGAGATAAATGCAAGGACAATAACCGCCAGATCAGGATATGGCATGTAGTACACGCGATAGCCACCGCTCTTGCCCTTTCCTCGACCGGGATTGGGTGCTCGGATCTTATGGAACCCGCCCATTTGCCGAGGCCGATATACGTGGCCTCGACCGCAGAGCAGATCCACCTGCAAATCCGCCAACCACTCATCATGTAGTCCCTCGGCATCGCGTGCACGCGCAAAGGCAGCCAACTCGATAAACTCTGCCTTCACATGCCACCTGGAGCTATGTCACACCTGGTATTATAACACACAGTATCATAAAAGCAGATGCTTCACCCCAGCATGTCCTCGAGGAAGTTTTTCGCTTCAAGAATGTCGCCGATCCGGTTGTCGCCGGCTTCGCGCTCGATCACCAGCGGGCCGCGGTAGCCACCGACGCGCAGCTTGCTCACCACGCGCGGGATGTCCGCCTCGCCCGAACCGAGCACCACCTCCTCGCCCCAGCTCTGCATCGGCGTCTTCGACCAGTTCGCGTCCTTCATGTGCACGTGCATGATCTTGTCCTTGAGCAGCGTGACCGCCTCCACCGGATCGCCGACGCCGTACAGGACCATGTTCGCCGGATCGAAGTTGGCGCCGATGTTCGGGCGCCCGACCGTGCCGATGAACTCCAGCAGGTCCTGCGCCTTCTCCTGACCGGTTTCCATCACCAGCGTCAACCCTCTTTCGCCGAGCTCGTCGCAGATCCGCTTGAGCCGGTCCACCATCATCGGATAAGCGGGATCGCTCTTGTCATGCGGGACAAACCCGATGTGGGCCATGAGCATCTTCACGCCGAGCGCTTTCGAAAAGTCCGCGTAGGCGATGGTTCGGTCGAGCCGCTGCTCCCAATACTGATCCGGGCGAAAGCCGCCCGTGGCCGCGATCGTCTGGATGCTCGTGTAGTCCTCCGTCTCGAAGCCGATGCAGGTCGTGCTGACTTCCAGCCCGCTGTCCCGGATCGTCCGGATGACCCGATCCTGGTCCTTGAACTCCTCGGTCCAGAACCCGATCTGGACAACGCCCAGGCCCAGCTTGTTTTTGATCGTCGCAAGGCACTCGCGCAGGTCCGGGATCTTGAGCGACCAGTTGCAGACGCCGATTTGAAGCGGTTCCATGATGACGATTCTCCTTGTGTTGCATGTTCGTGAGCTAGTGCTCCGTCAACGTTGAATTGTGGAGTCTCTGGACCGGCCGTCCACGCCGCTTTGCGGTTTGGCGTGCCGCTTGGGGCGGTGAGGACGATCTGACAAATCGTCGTTGACGGAGCACTAGCCTAACGCGGGGGGCGCTCTGTGGAAATATCGCCGCGGGAACCGCCGACAAAAAAAGCCCCGGAACGAAATCCGGGGCTTGTCGCGTTTCAGAGGCTCAAATGGTTGCTGGTGGCGACGTGCGTGCTCGCGCGATGCACCTTCACGGACGGGGCCGCCTGCGACGCAGACCGACCAGCGTCCCCAGTGTCAGCAGTAGTACGGTTGCGGGTTCGGGTATCGGCCCGGAGACCAGCCCACCATTGAGGATGTCGGTCTGGATAGAGTTCGGCTGCTCCAGCGCGCCGCCGCCCGACCAGGTGTGGACCCATGCGGGGATGATGCCGTGTTGCGTCCCAGCGGGCACTGCGTACATGAATCCGTTGTAGGTGAGACCTTTCGGGACACCGGTACCGTCGCCGTCCGCAGAATTGTTGTTGCCGTCCACATCCCATTCCCAATTGCCCGGGAAGGCCGTGTTGAGGGCGGGCGTATCCCACCAACTGGCCGACGCATTGGGGCCCCATAAGCCCAATGTGGGAACGCCGGCTTGGTTGACGATGTTGAACCCCGAGACACCGTTCCCGCCGCCCGTGACCGGTCCGTTGTCATAAGTCAAATTGGTGATGCTGTAGACATACAAGTTGATCGGGCCCGCCGGGATGCCGGTGCCGTGGATGAGGTTGAGGCCCAGCAGATTTTGCAAAAGGGCCTTGCCCTGATCGTCATTGTATACCGTTTCCTGAATCTTGATGTAGGCATCTTCCGGTGGATTGGCCGGATTCACATAGACATCCACGGTCAATGAATTGGGCGAGATGGGCACCCAATAAAACGTGTCCTCATAAAGCACATTAGCCTGCGCCGATGAAGCTGCCGCACCGAAGACCAGCCCCAGGAGCACCGCCGTGATGTGTGTCGCCTTCATTGCTTTTCCTCCTCGTTGTACTGAGACACTGGTCAGACCGGCAGATTATCCAGATTGCGCAATCTTTACCCCTCAATGACGCCGATCTGAACTCGTGAGAAGATGACGAAGCGATGTGCTGCTCTTCCGCCTCCATCTTCCTTAACTTGGAAGACCATCATACTTGGAAATGTCCGGGAATCAAGCGAAATCTGCTGTAAAAAAGCAGGGCGGCACAAAAATAATCTCGTCGACCGGCACCTCATCGAACGATATCGGCAACCTATTGAATATAATAGACTTATGGCGATAACAGCTTGAGGTTGCGGATGTGATCGGCTGGAGTCCTGGAGACGCCGGCGACTGTCGGAATCCCGTCAACCCATGCTCATGGAGTCGTGAGTGGCTGAAGCGGCCGACCTGCGGGAGGGGTGGCGCGGCGGAGTTGGCCGCAGGCGGCGTCGATGTCCATCCCGCGGCTCTTGCGGACGTGGGCGTTGATGCCGCGCTCGCGCAGACGTTCGAGAAAGCGCTGGCTGGCGTACGACGTGGGGCGCTCGTAGCCCAGCCCGGCGACCGGGTTGTAGCGGATCAGATTCACGTTGCAGCGCATCTTGCGGCACAACTTGGCCAGTTGATTCGCCTGCTCCGGCTGATCGTTGACGCCGCCCAGGAGGATGTACTCCATCGTGATCTCGCGGCCGGTCTGCTCGAAATAGTAGCGGACAGCGGCGACAAGCTCGTCGATCGATATCTTCTCAGCCCAGGGAATCAGTTCCTGCCGCAGTTCATCGGTCGGCGCGTGCAGCGAAAGGGCGAGGTTGATCTGGAGATTCTCCTTGGCGAGTCGCCGGATCTGGCTCGGCAGCCCGACCGTGCTGACCGTGATCTTGCGTGCGCCGACGGTTATGCCCCATTCGGCGTTGATGATGCGGATGGCGGTGACGACGGCGGCATAATTGCCCAGCGGCTCGCCGAGACCCATGAAGACGATATTGCTCAAACGGTGAGACTCACTCACACTTCCCCCGGCATCGGTAACTTCGCAGAGCTGCCGGACGCGCATGGCCTGCTCGACGATCTGTCCCGCGGTGAGCTGGCGTTGCAGCCCGCCGAGTCCGCTCGCGCAGAAGCGACAGCCGACTGGGCAGCCGACCTGGCTGGAGATGCACGCCGTCCGCCGGTTTTCATCGGGGATATGTACGCATTCACTTGTCGCGCCATCGGGCCACTCGAGCAGCAGCTTGTTGGTGCCGTCCTTTGACTCCTGCCGCCGGACGATATTCGACGAAAAGATCGTCCAATGCTCGGCCAGCAGCTCGCGCAGCGCCTTCGACAGGTTGGTCATCTGAGCAAAATCGGTCGCTCCCTTGCGATAAACCCACTCGAACACCTGCTGCGCCCGATACGCCGGCAGATCGTGCTCGCCGCACCAAGCGGTGAAGCCTTCGAGCGTTTCGCCAAGCAGATGCCGTCTGGTTTCCGGTACTTTCATGCACACATCTTAGGTTTCCTGATATGAGGAGGGAAGTTAATGGTGCGTCAGCTACGCAAGCGCCGTCAAAGATTTGCCCCACAAACTCATCTCTCAAGTATACGACTGCACGCTCTTCTTCCAGGCCCCCGCCCGGCCGCAACGACGCCATCCACCGTCGGGTGGCGGAGTTTGCCCAGGCTCTGTATACTTGTAGTGAACTCAGAGGCTCAACCTATGCGGACCTCGATTGGTAAATCGACCCTCCCTGATCGTGTCTGGACCGCCGCGGAGCTGCGCCACCTGCCGCCACAGCAGCGTGATGCCATTCTGGCTGCTGCCGCCGCTGCCGCCGAGGCGGAGTATCGCAGTGATGCTGCCCTGACGGCGTTTGAGGCGTTCGGCGAGGAAGACCTGCATGGCCACAGCTCCGACGCCGGGAGGGCTGAGATCATTGGGCCACAAAACGTGCTGAGTCTGAGAGGCCGGAGTATCCTGCTATGATTACGATATCGCTTTCTCCGGAGACAGAATCAAAGCTTCAGGAGCGCGCGGCTGCAGCAGGCCAAGATGTCCGCCAGTATGCCGCTCGCCTGCTTGAAGAAGCAATTGTCGCGCCGAGTGTGGAGGAGCTTCTAGCGCCCTTTCGCCAGCAGGTTGCGGAGAGCGGCATGAGCGACACGGAGCTCGATTCCATGTTCGAGGAGCTTCGCGACGAAGTCTGGAAGGAAAAGACGAGAGCGTGAGCACGCTCGCCGTGTACGACTGCATGCTATTCTTCCAGGCCGCCGCCCGGCCGCAGCGCTTTTATGCCACTTTCGAGCTCGTTCATAAAGGCTCAGTTGTTCTTTGCCTGAGTCCGGATGTACTCGCCGAGATCAGAGACGTTGTCACCCGCCCGAAGCTCCGGCGGAAGTTTCCTGCTCTCACTCCGCAGGCTGTCGATGCGTTCGTCTCCCGTTACCTTCGGCGCGCGAATTGGATCGTGGATGTGCCCGGCGTCTACACAGTGCAAAGGGACCCGAAGGACAGCAAATACGTGAACCTCGCCCTCGCGGCCGCGGCCCCCTATCTCGTGACGCAAGACAAGGACCTGCTCGACCTGATGAAGACCGACACGCCCGAAGGCTCCGAGTTCTGCCGCCGGTTCGCGAATCTGAAGATCGTCGATCCGGTTACCTTCCTGCGGGAGCTCGGGAATCTTCGCAAGTGACCGACAGTTCGCTCACCTCGATCGTTTGGCATCCCCATCGATGTTGATCCTCCTGTCACGCTGCGAGTGTTTGCCTCAGATCATCGTGATCCTTGAACAGCAGCATTAGCTCTCGGTTCACTGTTGAATCCTCCTTGTTGGAACTCCGGGCTTGCCCGACAAGCCAGACCACAGCGTCAAGCACGCGAACAGGAGTGCTTCTCGGGCCAGACAGATACGTCCGAATCGCTTCTGTCCACTTGTCTCGCAGCGCTTGATAATGCCACTCGATCACGCCTTCATAAGTCGCAGGCACGCCAAATTCCTCGAGAACCGATTCCACAATGCTGTCCGTGATCGGGAACAGCCTGGGATATGCGAAGTGCAACCACTTGCTCGCCATCACCTTCTCATTGCCTCCATCCTTCAGCTCAGCGAGTAAAGCATGGACATCTTTCAGCACTCTCAATTCCTCAATCTCAAGTTGGTCCAGGCCCTTTTCGAGAATGCCAGCCCGGTCGATTCGCTCATTGATTAGGTTGCGATGTTCGCAGATGTGTTCCACGGCCTGTATGAACCTGCGCCAGTATTCGTCTAGGTGCTTTGCCATGGATTTGCGCTTCCACAAACCGATACCGTAGAACGTATCCAAGGCAGCGAGCTGAGCAGCCACAATGTGCGGATCGCATCGGCTCGCCGCCTCAACGAAGAGGTCATCAAGATATGCTTCACACTTCCGCCAGTTCCGGAGCTTCGGGAGGCAGCCCAGCGCGCAAGTGACCTTCTTTTCCGGAATTTCGCCTTTCATGCTTGTCCTTCACGCTCTGGCAAACACTTCTAATGCCGCGGCGGTGCCGGCGCCGAGTTTGAACTTGTGGCCCATCTTGGCGAGGAGCAGCTCCATCGCGCCGATCACGCCGAGCGTATCGACCTCGTCCACGTAGCCCATGTGGTTGAGGCGGACGATGCGGCCCTTGAGCTGGTCCTGACCGCCGGCGGCGACGATGCCGTATTCGCCGCGGAGGCGCTTGCGGAAGGTGGGCTCGTCGAAACCTTCGGGCAGCAGCAGGGCGGAGACGGAATCGCCGGGATCTTTGGGAAACACCTTTAGGCCGACCGCTTCACCGGCCGCTCGTGTCGCGGCCGCGAGGCGGGCCGTCCGCCGCCAGATGTTCTCGATGCCGTCGGCGCGGATCATCTGCAAACTCTTACGCAGACCCATCATCAGCGTGATGGCCGGCGTGTACGGCGAATCGTTTTCCGCGAGGCACTTGCGATACGCCTTGAGGCAGTTGTAGAAGGACGGAGAGGCAAAAGAATCCACCCGTTTCCAAGCCCGCTCGCTCACCGCCGCCATCGCCAGGCCCGGCGGCAGCATCAGCGCCTTCTGCGAACCGGTCACCATCACATCCACGCCCCACTCGTCCATCTTCGCCGGAAGAGAACCCACGCTGGTGATGCCGTCCACGACCAGCATGCAGTCGCGCTCGCGGGTCACGCGGGCGACGCCCTCCAGGTCGCTCACCGCCCCGGTGCTGGTCTCGTTGTGCACGATGATGACCGTATTGATCTTCGGGTCTTTCTTCAGATGGTCGGCCACAAGTTCCGCTTTGACGCCCCGGCCCCACTCCAGTTCGACGACGACGTGATCGATGTTGAACGACTTGCACACCTTCACCCAGCGCTCGCCGAACTTTCCGCCGTTGGTCACCAGCGCCCGCCCGCCCGGATTGCAAGTGCCGACGATGGCGGCTTCCATCGCAGCCGTCCCGCTGCCCGTGATCGTGAGGCAGGCGCCTTTCGTCTGGAAAACGTATTGCAGGCCCTCGGTGATTTCCTTGAGCATCTGCCGGTGACCGGAGGTGCGGTGGTGGTCCATCGGGCCGGCCATCTCCGCCGTCACTTCGGGTGGAACCATCGTCGGGCCGGGGGTCATGAGTCGAAGCTTCTGCATGGTTGTCAGTCTCCTGCGCTAGAATCAGCGTGTGTGAGGGCCTTTTCAGAGCCGCGCCCGTAAGGAAGCGGTTGCCGTCCGGGATCGCTCCCTGACGGTCGCGGCTCGGATCACATCGACTACCCCCACACGGGCTCAAAGTCGAGTACCTGATTATATCGGATGCAAGGAGCTGGCTCACGCGGCATGAGTCGCGGAAGGCGGGCTTCCCGCCGGAGCGGGTGATGTGGGGTCAGCTCGCGAACCGGGCGGGACACCGCCGCGGCGGGCGTGAAAAATGCCGCCCATCGGCAGACGATCCTGCATGTAGAAGAGAATCGCCGTCCCGGCATAGAGGCCGATGAAGAACAGCACGGTGATGATGATGAACCCCCACGGCAGGACGCCGAACGTCTTCTTAAAGACGATCGGCAGGACGAAAGCGTTGATCAGCAGAACGAACGTCTGCCACGGCCGGATTCGCCACGGGCCGTTCAGCGCGGCCGGCGCGACCCAGCCGAGAATGTAGACCAGCACGTAATTGAGCGTGAGCGCGGCAAAGATCACCGCGTAGAGCGGCCGCACGAGCCACCAGTCGCAGACACCCCAGAGCACGGCGACGGGTGTGAGCGCCCGGGCCACGCCGCGGATCAGCAGCAATCGTGCCAACTGGGGTGATAATCGTCCCATTCATCTCCTCGCGACGCACATATTAGCAGGCCGCCCAAGATCGAGTCCAATTCCGCTTGACAGCGGAGATCTTCAGGTTCTGTCAGGCTATTGACTAAATTTAGCTACTGATATAAATTTAGTCGATCGGCTAAACAAGGCTAACTTTCCACAACTTTAGTTTTTGCAATGATTTAAGAAGCAATAAGACAATGGCGGTTCAACACCTTTTCCTCTCGTCCATCGCAGTTTGACAGTTGTCTTGGAAAGCTTATACTCATTGGGCTTCGGCGACGGGTTTTCTCGCTGTGCCAGGCCCGCGTGCCGCTGCGTGGGCGATCCGAGTTTCCTAACTGCGGATCGAGCTTGAACTACCCGCTGCTGTAGCTCAGTCGGTAGAGCGCGTCCTTGGTAAGGACGAGGTCATGGGTTCAAGTCCCATCAGCAGCTTGTGCCGGACGAGCCGGATGGGAACGCTCGCGGTGCCGCCGGACCGGGATTCGCCAGAGGGAGTTGCTGTTGGTCTATACGCGTCGTCGAGACGATTTTTGTCCGCCAGTCTTCGAGATTACGCAGTGACACGTCTGAATCGCCGCTGGACCCGTTTGAGCGGATCAGATTTCGAGTTTGCCAGCTAGAGTGGAGGAATTGGATTCATGGCCAAGGCTGTATTTGAAAGAACGAAACCGCACGTGAACGTTGGGACGATCGGTCACGTCGATCATGGCAAGACCACCTTGACGGCGGCGATTACCGCGGTGCAGGGCAAGAAAGGTTTGGCCACCTTCAAGAGTTATGACGAAGTGGCCAAGGCCTCCGAGAAAGAAGGCCGCCGCGACGCGACCAAGATTCTGACCATCGCGACTTCGCACGTCGAATATGAGTCGGAAAAGCGTCACTATGCTCACATCGACTGCCCCGGCCACGCGGACTACGTCAAGAACATGATCACCGGCGCCGCCCAGATGGACGGGGCCATCCTGGTGGTGTCCGCCGCCGACGGACCCATGCCGCAGACCCGCGAGCACATTCTGCTCGCCCGGCAGGTGAACGTCCCGGCGCTGGTGGTGTTCCTCAACAAGATCGACCTGGTGGACGATCCGGAGCTGCTCGAGCTGGTCGAGTTGGAAATCCGCGAGTTGCTGAGCAAGTACGACTTCCCCGGAGACGACATCCCGCTCATCAAAGGTGCGGCCAGCGCCGCGCTGCTGAACCCGACCGATCCGGAGAAGACCAAGTGCATCCAGGAGCTGATGGAGGCGATTGACAGCGCGATCCCTGAGCCGAAGCGGGATATCGATAAACCATTCCAGATGTCGGTGGAAGACGTGTTCAGCATCAAGGGCCGCGGCACGGTAGGCACCGGCCGGATCGAGCGCGGCCGCATCAAGGTCGGCGATGAGGTTGAGATCGTCGGACTGGGTGAGACGCGCAAGACGACCGTGACCGGCGTGGAGATGTTCAATAAAACGCTGGATTCGGGCCAGGCCGGCGACAACGTAGGCCTGCTTTTGCGCGGCGTCGAGAAAGAATCGCTCGAGCGCGGGCACGTGCTGGCGGCGCCGGGTTCGATCAAGCCGCACACCAAGTTCAACGCCAACGTTTACGTTCTGACGAAAGAGGAAGGCGGCCGGCACAGCCCGTTCTTTTCCGGCTATCGCCCGCAGTTCTATTTCCGCACGACGGACGTGACCGGCAGCCTCAAGCTGCTGGGCGGGGCGGAGATGTGCATGCCCGGCGACAACGTGGAGTTGGAGGTCGAGCTGGGCAAGCCGATCGCCATGGAAGAGGGGCTGCGTTTCGCGGTTCGCGAAGGCGGCCGGACGGTCGGCTCGGGTGTGGTCATCAAAGTAACCGCGTGAGCCGGTCCCTCCGTCCATCCCGCCGGTTGGAACGGAGTTCGAGAACGACGACATTGATCCAGGCGGAGGCCGGTTGACACCGGCCTTCGTCGTTGCAATGGGAGCGAGTGTGAACGTGAGAAGGTGAGAAAGTGAGAAAGTAAGCGACTCGGCAGGACTCGGCGGAGTGGGCTTTCCCCCTTCTCACTTTGGCACTTTCTCACTTTCCCACTTGGTAGTGCGATGGCCAAGAGCGCGAAGCGGGAGTTTGTGTGGCTGCAATGCAGCGAATGCGGGGATCTGAACTATCGCATCTCCGTGAACGTGCAGGGCGGCACGCCCAAGCTGGAGCTGAAGAAGTTCTGCAAGCGCACGCGCAACCGGCAGATGCATAAGGTGAAACGGAAATAAGCTGTCAGCTTTCAGCCGAACAGCAGGCTGGAGGGTGCGTGCTCCTCTGGCTGAAAGCTGATCGCTGACAGCTGAAAGCCAACTAGGAGCGTAGCTCAACTGGCAGAGCACCGGTTTCCAAAACCGGCGGTTGGGGGTTCGAGTCCCTCCGCTCCTGTGAGCCGGGGATTCTAGAGACTGATGAGCAAGAACCAGACAAAGAATCGCGACAGAAACAGTCACGCTGCTTTGCACGAAGCGGAAGATGATGAGGAGCCGTCCGTGACCGAGTTCGCACCGGATGCATCCGACCGGCAGGAGCCGATGGACCGCGAGGCGCAAGCTCCGCGCCCGGCACGGCCGGCTAAGCCCGGCGGCGGCGGCCTGAAAATCTACAAACCAACGCAGGGGTATTACGTCCGCATGGGGACGGCCATCGGCGCGGTGATCCTCATCGTCGCCGGCGGAATCTTCCTCTTCAATGATGTGGCCGGACGGTTCCTGGATACCACCAAGAACCCCTCGCTGCTCTATGTGCAGTACGGCATGGCGGTGGCGTTCATGCTCGCCGGCGGCGTGCTGCTGTACTGGATCGTGGGGCTGAACCGAAAGGCCAACGATTTCTTCATCGCCACCGAAGGCGAGATGAAAAAGGTGAGCTGGTCCACGCGGGCGGAGATCATCCGCTCGACGAAAGTGGTGATCGTGACGGTGGTTCTGATGGCCATCTTGCTCTTTGTCGTGGACATTTTGTTCATGGAGTTTTTCCGGGCCATCGGTGTCCTCAAGGGCGGACCGCAGTTCTGGGAACTCTTCGGCGAGACTAAGAAATGATTTCCGAGGATACCAACGAGGGAGTCGGCGCCGAGGTCGCGCCCGAGCGCACTGAAGTTGCGCCCGAGCGCACTGAAGTTGCGCCCGAGCGCACTGAAGTCGCGCCAGAGGTCACAGAAGTCGCGCCTGAGCCGAAGCCGCAGTCGCCGCCGCCACAGACCGGCCGGGAAGCGGCAGGCCATCCGGCCAAGCCGAAGGCCACCGGCCCGGAACCCACGCGGCCCGGGATGAAGTGGTACGTCCTGCGCGTGGCGAGCAATAAAGAGGAGCAGGTCCGCGAATCGCTCGAACGCAAGGTCCGCATCGAAAATTTGATCGAGCGCATCGGCCGCATCCTGGTGCCCACGGCAAAAGAGAAGCGGATGAAGGCCGGCCAGGTCAAGATTTTCGAGAAGAAGCTGTACCCCGGCTATGTGTTCGTGGAGATGGCCACCGAGTCTGATGGGTCCATACCGGAAGGCGTGTGGTTCCTGGTCAAGGAGACGATGGGCGTCGGCGACTTCATCGGCTCCGACGGCAAGCCCACCAGCATGCGCGACCACGACGTGGAGATGATGCTGCTGGCGGCGGCCAAGCCCGACGAGCAGGCCACGCTTCAGGGCATGGAGTTCCAGAAGAGCGACCGCGTCAAGATCAAGGAAGGCTCGTTCCAGAACTTCGAAGGCATGGTGGACAGTATCGACGAGACCAAGGGCATCGTGACCGTGCTGCTGACCATCTTCGGCCGCGCGACGCCAGTGGATGTGGAGTATTGGCAGTTGGAGAAAGTCTGAGTTCCCGGTTTCCAGTCGCCAGTTTCCAGTTCATTGTGACTGGCAGCTCGAGACTGGTCGCTGAGGAGCGACGATGAGCCGGATCACTTTCGATGATCCAGAGTCATTCGGTCCAGGGGATCGGGTGCGAATCATCGGAGGGAGCTTCCGGTTGTTCGAAGGGGAAATTGAAAGTGTGGACGAAGTCGAGGAGCGGGCAGTGATTCTGCTCACGATCTTCGGACGGAAAACGCCGGTTGATGCGGACTTATCGCAGCTTCAGAAGCTGACCGACTGAATGGCGACTGGAAACTGAATACTGGAAACACGCAATGGCTAAAGAAATCCTCGTCAAAATTAAATTGCAGGCCCCTGGCGGCTCCGCAACGCCCGCTCCGCCGATCGGCCCCGCGCTCGGCCAGCACGGCGTGAACATCGGCCAGTTCGTTCAGCAGTTCAACGGTCAGACCAAAGAGCTGAACGGCATGATCGTGCCGGTGGAGATCACGGTTTACAAGGACAAGTCGTTCACCTTCCTGGTGAAGAGCCCGCCGGCGGCCGTGCTGCTCAAGGAAGCTGCCCAGGTCGCCAAGGGCAGCGGCGTGCCCAACAAGGAGAAGGTGGGCAAAGTCACCTGGTCACAGGTCCGCAAGATCAGCGAACGGAAGGTGAAGGACCTGAATGCATTCGACATGGACCACGCCGACCGGATCATTGCCGGTACGGCAAGGTCTATGGGGATAGAGGTCGTAGAAGGATAGGGGTTTTCTATGCCGCGCAGTGTGACGTATCGACAGCAACGCGAAAAGGCGGGTGACGAGAAGGCCAGTTACCCGATTCCGGAAGCGATCACCCGGCTCAAGGCCATGGGCGAGATCGAGCCCAAGCGGAAGTTCAAAGGGGCCAAGAAGCGCAAGGGCTTCGATCAGACGGTCGAGCTGGTGATGCACCTGGGCATCGATCCGAAGCAGGCCGAC
>CAYLLT010000142.1:0-14087 GCA_964384465.1 uncultured Planctomycetales bacterium
CCAGCAGCCGCACGCGGAGCAAGGCCTCCGGCCGCTCGAAATCGAGCTATAGCTCCAGATCGGCCCGGTCCCGGTAAGCGCGCGGTTTAACCAACCGCGGCTGAACAGGAGAGTTGAAGCCAACAGTTCTCAAACCGGCGACTGCCGGTTGTTCAAAGCAAGATTCGCTTGAGGACGTGATCAAGCCCGTCCGCCCGAAGGGGCGGGCGGGCTTGTGTTTTATTGCGAATTGCGGATTTCGGATTGCGGATTTCGGACAAACGCCCGAAGCTCGTATTCAATCCGCAATTCGCAATCCGCAATCCGCAATTTCTTAGACCTCGTCCTCGCCGTAGACCTGATGCCTGGGGCGGCTGGACAGGATCTGCTCTTTGCCCCAGCTCACCACCTTGGCGAATGTCGGTGAGGCGACGAAACTGTCGAAGGCCTGCTTGCGCGTCCACTGCGAGATGATCAGAAACGAGCACGGGTCGTGAACATCCGCGTACAGGTGCGATTCGGTGTGGCCTTCCATGCCGTTCATAACCTCGAGCACTTTGTCGAACATGCTAATGAACGCATCCTGCTTGCCGTCGATCACGTGATAGTTCATGCCGATGGTGACCATGCTGGGCGTACCTCCGTCCGGGCTTGGGTCGCATTATCAGACATCCCTTCTGCGGCAACAAGTTGCCCGCGGACCTTTTATGTGACTGGCATTTCTAGCTGAACAAACACACGAAGGGGGAGCAGTTTCCGTAAAAATTACGGCCCGACTGCTGCTCACGGATTTTCTACTGGACAAACCTGCTGATCCTCGGTTATAAGGGTGGTGTTCCAAAACGGAAAAACGGCCGAGAACGGACTTTCTCGGAAAGAAGAATGCTCATTGGATGTAACTGACGGATGGACTTCGGGTACAACTGTTCAGTTGTTCAGTGAATAGCGTCAGGATCTAACTGTCGAAAGGAGACTGCGTGATGCGTCGGACAATGTTGGTTGCGATTTTGGGGTTGGGGATAGGTGCGGCGGGCTATGTGATCGCTGGAGAAAAGTGCGGCAAGCACAAGGAAGGGGCCGGGAAGGAGACCAGCACACATCAGCTTCCGCCGGAGGTGATGAAGGAGTTGACGGCCATCCCCAGCTACCAGCGGGCGGATGAACTGCTCAAGTCGTGGTCGGAGGTGCCTGCCAAGCTGACCAAACTGGCGGCGATGACCGAAGGCGATAAGTCGGCCCAGAAGTGCGCCGGTGACAAGGCCGGTGCGCATCCCGCCAAGGCGGTGTTCAAGCCGACCATGGCGTACTTGAACAACAGTCTGGCCCTCGCGGTCGAGTTGAATTCCGCGAAGCGCGCGCTGTATCACGCGAACAAACCGGAAGGCGCTGTCAAACATGAGAAGGCTGACGGCGCACCGTGCCCGAAGGCGACGGCCGCCAAGTATCGTGGCAAGGAATCCGCAGCGCTGGTCGAGAAAGCGCACGAACTCGTCCTCGCGGCTTATACCGCGACGGGCGGAGACAAGGGTTGTGCCGGTAAGAGCGGCTGCTCGAAAGACGGCGCGAAGGCCAAGCTGACGGCCGGCGAAGATCATCCGGGTTGCCCGAAGGCGGCAGCGGCTGCGAAAGCCGCCCAGGCTGAAGCCGAGAAGTCACAGGCCGCTCTGGCCGCCGGCGAAGGCAAGCACGAGTGCCCGAAGGCCAAAGCCGCTGCGGCCGCGAAAGCCGCTGAAGCTGATAAGGCTGCTCTAGCCGCCGGCGAGGGCAAGCACGAGTGTCCGAAAGCCAAAGCCGCCGCGGCCGCTAAAGCTGCCGAGGCCGAGAAGTCCAAGGCGTCACTAGCCGCCGGCGAAGGCCCCGGTGGGTGTGCAAAAGCCAAAGCCGCTGCTGCTCAGGCGGAAGGCCACGATCTTAGCCCCAAGTCACTCTCCGCCAAAGCCGACGCCATGATCGGCGATAGCGGCAAGCTGATGGCCAAGTGGCAGCAGGTGAGTGTCAGTCTCGCCAGCATGGAGCCTTCCGCTCGCCAGGAAGTCGAATTGGCTTCGGCCGAGATGATGAACAAGTGCCCGGCCGGGTCGCTGATGCCCGAGACGCTCAGCACCGTGCAGGACCTGCTCACGCGGGCCGCCAAGCTCGACGCTCAGAACGAGGCGGAGCTGGCCAAGAACCCCGAGATGGCCAAGATGCTGACCGATGACATGAAGACGCTGGCCGAATCGCGGAAGATGGTGATCCTGTCCGCGCTGAACGTGATCGACAAGACCGGCCTGACGTCCAAAGCCGGCAAGCGCATGGCGTCGGCCCAGTAAGACAGCACATCAGCCGAGGTTTCCACCTCGGACGATCATTTGCTAAGCCCCGGGTAACCCCGCCCGGGGCTTTTTTTGCGCGCGGGGAAGAATGATTCTCACCCGTGGATTTGCTCGATAATCTGTCGGCGCTTTTGTCTGTTCGCACGATACAGAGCAATCCAGACGACACCCTCGGACAAAAGAACTGCGAGTAACAGTATTTGAACAAACCTCATCCCACGAACGATCAATATGAATCGGTCACCCGGAGCGCTGAATGTGGTGAAATTGATGAGCAAGCGTCCAAGCAAATACTGTCCGCCAAAATCGAGACCAAAAACGAGCAGGATTGCTGCGGTAGATGACCAAGAGAGGATCTTCTGAAGTCGTTTGTAGCGCGGTGTGCGACCTGTCACATATTGCAGGACGAGCAATCGGCCGCGGTCGAAAGGCTCGCCGCATTCCGGACAGCGGGGATCGACTAAACCCCGCAGCGGATAATCACATTTCGGGCAATATACTGGAAAGTCCTCCTCTGAGAACAGCGATGGATCGACGCGGGCGTTCGGGGGAATGACTTTCGTGCCGAACAGCGGTCGATTCAGTAACCTCCACAAGCTGCGTTTTAATTCAACCAGCATATACCGCACTCGCGGCGGCGAGAGCTTGGCCACGTTGGAATCGAAGACCCTCGTCGGCGAGGATCGACTCCAGTGCGGCCAGGAAGAGCGTCACATTTCGCCGCGTGCTGGCGTGGCCCATGAGGCCGATGCGCCAGGCTTTGGATTTGAACGGGCCGAGGCCCGCGCCGATCTCGATGCCGTAGTCGCTCAAGAGACGTTTGCGCACTTTGGCGTCGTCCACGCCGGCGGGGATATGCACGGCATTGAGCGTGGCCAGGCTGTGCTGCGGGATGAACTCGATGCCCATCGCGGCCAGGCCGGCCTTGAGCGCGCGGTGGTTGAGCGCGTGACGGGCGATGCGGGCCTCCAGCCCTTCTTCGCAGACGATCCGCAGGGCCTCGCGCAGGGCGTAGGTCATGTTGATCGGCGCGGTGTGGTGGTAAACGCGCGACTCGCCCCAGTATTGGCGGACCAGGGTCATGTCCAGGTACCAGCTCTGCACTTTGGTCTTGCGCTTGTCGATGGTCTCGACGGCGGCCTTGGAGAACGTGACCGGGGCCAGGCCCGGCGGGCAGGACAGGCACTTCTGCGTGCCGCTGTAGCAGGCGTCGATCTTCCAGTCATCCACGCGTACGTCGTGGCCGCCGAGCGACGTGACCGTATCCACCAGCAGCAGCGCGCCGGCGCTATGCACGAGGCGCGAGATCTCCTCGATCGGCTGATGCGCGCCGGTGGAGGTTTCGGCGTGAACGATGCCGAACACCTTGGTCTTCGGATGGGCCTTGAGCGTGTCGGCGACGGCCGCCGTCTCGATGATCCGGCCCCATTCGGCCTCGATCGAGTGCACTGTCGCCCCGCACCGCTGGGCCACGTCGCGCATGCGCGTGCCGAACACGCCGTTGACGCAGACGATCATCTCGTCGCCCGGCTCGATCAGGTTGCACACGCACGCCTCCATGCCCGCGCTACCCGTGCCGGACACCGCCAGCGTCAGCTCGTTCTGCGTGCGGAAGACCGCCTGCATGAGCGTGCGCGACTCGTCCATGATCGCCAGGTACTCCGGGTCGAGATGGCCGATGGTCGGCGCCGCCAATGCCCGCAGGATGCGGTCCGGCACGTCGCTCGGCCCCGGGCCCATCAGGATGCGAGCGGGCGGTTTCAGTTCGCCGAATGGAATGGGCATGGTTTCCTCCTACGGGGTTACATGAATGGCGGGTAGTGTAGCCGTTGTGCGGGTAGCCGGCGAGCATGCGGGCATGCAATCAGGCGGGTCTGCGGTCTTCCCGCCAACGACGCGCGAGCAGCGAGATGAAGATGGCGGGCACACCATAGACGACGGCGCCGCCGACAGCAATCAGCAAGGCGTAGGTCATACCCGGCACGCGCACCGCCAGGCCGGTCTTGAGGCCAATGAGGACCGGACCGAGGCCCACCGCCTCTATCACAGAGCGATAGGACACCGTCTCGGCCGTCTTGCCGGTGACGCGGTGATGGCCGGTGCTGTACACGATGGCCCCTGGACCGTCGTAGGTGCTGTAAAGAGAGCCGCCATATCCCTGCATGAGAAGAGGGCTCACGAGGATAATCAAGGCCAGCCAGCAGGCCGCGAATGCGGGAGCGACATCGGCGATGATGGAGTCCTTGTGTTGATCGAACCGCCGCATCAACCCGGGACCGAATAGCAGGCTCGCTGCGGCCATTGCGTACAAGAGCCACTCGAGTGCCAGTTTCCGTGGGACGGACTGTAGTTCGACGAGCATCATCGTTGCGATCTCGGCGGGTGGATATGGATTAGCAGGCGCGCTCTGCCCGGTGTTGGGCGTCCTGACCAGCACACACCCGTGCATGGGGCAGATGGTGCCGTAGCGCCACTGGGACGCGGCGGCAAGCTCGACCGCGCGCTCCTGATAGGTGCCGACGGAGACGGTCACGATCTTTTGGCGTAGGGCGTACCACTGAAGGCCCGCCAGGAGCAGCGCCGTTGTGAGCAATAGCATCGCTCTTGGGCGACGCACTTTGAACATGCTTCGCCTTTCGAAGGAGAGGACCTCAGGAGTTTCCGATGGATTTTACGGCGGGCTCAAGTGTCCTCGATGCCACCGGAGGTGGAATGGCTTGGTGTTTTCTTTCACGGTGCTGCTATCGTAGTATTCGGATGTTTTGATATTCTAATCCGACTTCAACCGATGGATTCGGCATGTCGACGCCCGCCGCCAATTGGTTGAAATTCAACCATTTGACGGTTATTATTCAGTCATGGTTCGACGGAATCTGACCGCCCGGCTGGTGGATGCTCTGGGTGATACGCCGGTGGTGCTGCTGCACGGCGCCCGGCAGACCGGCAAGACGACGCTGGTGCGCAGTTTGGCCGGGCGCGAACACCCGGCCGAGTATCTGACCTTTGACGATCCGGCTGTCCTCGCGGCGGCCAAGGCGGACCCACAGGGGTTCGTCGACCGGTTTACCCGCCCTGTCATTTTCGACGAGGTGCAGCGGGTTCCCGAGCTCGCCGTGGCCATCAAGGCCGCCGTGGACCGCGACCGCCGTCCCGGCCGCTTCCTTCTCACCGGCTCGGCGAATGTTCTCCAAGTGCCCAAACTCTCCGACTCGCTTGCCGGGCGGATGGAGATTCTTACCCTCTGGCCGTTTTCGCGGGGGGAAATCGAGGGTGTGCGCGAGTCCTTCATCGACGCCATATTCGCTGCGAAACTTCCCAGACCCGGCGCCTCACGCCGCGCGAACGAACGCGGCGGCCTCATCGATCGACTGGTTATAGGTGGTTATCCCGAAGTCCAACAGCGGCCCCGTGTCGATCGCCGCCGGGCCTGGTTCACGTCGTACATCGACACGATTCTCCAGCGCGACGTCCGCGACCTGGCCAATATCGAAGCGCTCACCCTGCTGCCGCGTCTGCTCGCGCTGTTGGCGACACGCACCGGCGGTCTGTTGAACTATGCCGATATCGCCCGGAGCGTTCAAATGCCGCAGACGACTCTCAAGAGATATCTCGCGTTGCTGGAGACGACGTTCCTGATCCAAACTTTGCCCCCGTGGTCAAGCAATCTCGGCCTGCGGCTGGTCAAATCGCCCAAGTTCTATCTCAGCGACTGCGGCCTCCTCGTCCACTTGCTGGGTCTCGATGGCGAACGGCTGCGTGCGGACCCGATACAGCTCGGCCATCTACTCGAGAACTTCGTGGTCACCGAGCTGCGGAAGCAGGCATCATGGAGCCGGATGCGACCGCGGCTCTACCACTATCGCACGCACAACGGCAAAGAAGTGGACATCGTGCTGGAGGGTGATGCCGGCCGGGTGGTCGGCATCGAGATCAAAGCCGGGGCCACGATTACCGCCGCTGATTTTGGAGGGCTTAAGCACCTCGCCGATGCGGTTGGCAAGCGGTTTCACTGCGGCATCGTGCTGTATGGTGGTCGCGAGTGGTTGCCATTCGGGAAAGGTCTTCATGCCATTCCCGTGGATGCCCTTTGGACTTTCGGCTGAATCAGGCACAATGGATGTTGATGTCTCCTGTTCTCCCGCCATCCGGGGGTGTTCCCACTTCGGTCGCGGCACCGGCAACCAGGCCGGCATCGCGGATTCGGCGTTTCTTCCGGCGGGTCTCCCGCGGCATCATCCTGACACTCGCGCTGGGCATGCTGCTACAGATCGTACTGGTGACGACGCCGCTGACGGACAAGTTGTATTTCGGCCTGGTGGTGAGCAGCGAGCCGGTCCCCGCCGACGTGATCGTCGTTCTGGGCGGCCGGCACGAGCGGCTGATCTGGGCGGCTACAGCGTTCCATAGGAAGCTGGCTCCGCGCGTGATCGTCAGCAACGCCCCAGGCGCCGCCCAGGAAATGAAGAAGCTTCTCGTGAACTGCGGCGTACCGGAGAAGAGCATCCTGCTGGATACAAAATCGCACACCACGGCCGAGCACCCGGCCGGCGTCGCCAGCGTGCCCGGCATCGACCCCGTTCATCAGCGGTTCCTCATCGTCACCGACCACGAGCATAGCCGGCGTGTCGCGGCATGTTTCCGCAAGGCCGGCTATCAGCACTTCACCATCTACGGCGGGCCGCTGCCCCTCCGTGACGAAGAAACCGGCAGTCACTGGAAGTGGCGGATCCTCTTTCTGCCGCGGATCGCCTACGAATACGCCGCCCTGGTGCAGTATTGGGCGCAGGGGAAAATCTGAAAGAGCCCGAAGCGCAAGCTAGGGTCTATCAGAACCCCGCACGCAAGTGCGGGGCCGTGCCCACCACTCGCGTGGTGGGTTCGGACAAACCCTCGCTTGCGCTTCGGGCTCCATCGTCCACGGTTCTTGATGCCGCATCACCATGAGTAATGCACCATGTACGTCACCTTCTCCTCCGCATCAGGGGCGATCCTGACTCGGAACTCCATCGTCTGGCTGTCGGTCTTCTTGAACGGGTGGGTTTTGTCCCGGATCTCCCAGTTGGTTCCGCGATAGAGGTGTTCGACGATACGAACCTCGACCGGCTCCTTCTTGTGATTGCGCAAGCGGATATCGAACGATTCATCCATCCAGCTTCGCTGCCCGTCGATCTTAAAGTCGGTGCGCACGCGCTCACCCTGGAGATCGAAGGCGTTGCCGGTGAAGGCGCGGACATGCTCATCCCTCGGCGTATGATCGATGACGTTCTCGCCGGTGAATTCGAGCGCGCCCTCCGTGCTCCGGCGATAGAAACGCAACTTCCCTTTGGGCAGCGGGAGTCCCAGGTTGTTGTCTTTGGAGTTGACGAACTCGTTCATCACCCAAATCTTCGGGTTGGATAGCGTACCGTACTCGCGCTCCTGGCGAATGCTCTCCATGCTGTAGTTGCGGTATCGCTCCATGTTGATTTTTGCCCCATCATAGATGTAAAGCCGCTCAGCCTTGATGCCGGACGCGCGGATGAACTCGACCTGCTTGGTCTGACGGTCACGGAGCGTGGTGGGCCGCTCGACGGTATAGAGGTGATATTCGTCGAAGGTCTGTTCGCTAACCGGCGGCCGGCCGCCGGCATAGCTGGTGTCATAACGGGACATGTATTCCATCTCCATGCCTTCGCGCTTAAGCTTGCTCACGTCGCCGGCCATCAGTTTGACGCGAGCGTTCGCGAAAGTTTTGCCGCTCTGGTTGTCCATGGTGATCCAGCCGATCATGTCCAGCGTATCTCCTTCGGGCGGGGCGATCAGGTTGTAATCGGCGTCCCACATCATGCCGCCGGTGATATACGCCAGCTCAGCGTCCAGCTTGGCCGGGGCATCCGTCTCGATGACCCAGTTCAGCGTGGGCTTGAGGATCGTTTCATCCGACAGCTTGGGGAACAGCGGTTGGCCCGGCAGGCTGAACCGCAACTGCCCATCGACCTCGATAATTGGCGAATTGGCCGAGCCGGAAGGATAAGCCCGCGCCTGCTGCGATTGGTAATACTGTTGCCCATAGCGGGCCATGGCCTCGGTGTGCGGCACGTAGCTGCTGCGGATGATTTTGCCCTTCACGATCTTATCCGGCTCGCCCTGCTTCTCGACGCGGAAGTCGATCGTCTGGCCCTCGTAGAGTCCCAGCAGCAGCTCCTGCGAGACGGGATCGTTGCGGTAATTCTGCTCGATGATTCGCAGCGACTTCTGGCCGGCCGGGTCGCGGAGGATGACCGAGTCGGTCTCGACGTGGGCGGTGGTGTCGCTGAAGCTTACCTCGTTCATCCCGGCTTTCAGTTCCATGGGCACGACGTCGCGCACGACGGCGAAGCCCTGATTGTAGATGGTCAGCGCCGGCTCGGCGGCCAAGGCCGATGCACATCCGAAGATCATGCCGACAAGCACGCAGACGCAACGAAATGTCGGGTTGGATCGGAGGGCGGATCCCGATGTTCGCATGGTTTGTCTCCTTCGGCTCGATTATCGCAAGGCGGGCACGTACAGCCTCTTCTACCGGGCAAATCCCGGTTCGCCGCACCACAGTGGCAGGAATTCTTTGACTCGCACAGCCGATGCTGTGCAACATCCAACTGCTTGTCAGACGATCACTTTCGGATATACTAATGCCACCGGGTGGAGGCGGAAAAGCGTTCTTCGATCATCCACCCTGAGTATTTCGGTCCATTGAAGTATGCGGTAGCGCGTTTGCGCGCACCGCGCGCTGGTTGACGCGAGGAGGGGTTATGTCTCGGGCGATCCTGATTGTGGCGATATTGGGCTTGATCGGCTCGCCGGCGCTGGCGGCCAGCACCGTCTCGTACAAAGCCGAACTCGGCGGCGACAATCATGCCGCCGCCTGGGAGGCGGGCAACCCGCAGTACTTCACGCCGGGAAGCCAAACCAACGGCCAGATTTACAACGTCGGCGACACGATCACCTGGGATGTGACGGTCGAGGCGTCCGGCGTCCAATCAGCGCCAGGCACCCCGTCTCATGGATTTCCGATTCAAGGCGTGGCCAATATGGTGTTCGATGTGGAGTTGCACATGGGTAGCCCGACCGGTCCACTCGCCGCAAACGTGAATTGGTCCAGCACCATCAACGACGGCGACGGCGGCGACGCCTTCGAGAATGCCGAATTTACGCGTACGTACAACGTCGGCGGGAACGGTCCGGGGCGGGTTGTCGATGCCTATGGCCAGGGTGGGCCATTTATGGATTACTTCCAATATCCCACCAGTTCGTCGTACCCGTTGCCGAATACCGCCTTGCCTGGAAAACTGTATGGCATGGGGGCGGGGTACTCGCATTGGGGCGGCGCCGGCGATACTACCCCCGGCGTGGGCATGACCACGCTGCCCAACGGTCAACCCGGCCTGGGTATCGTGCCGGTGGCGGAGGGGCAGATGGGAACGACTGCACTCGCGCCGGGAGTCTATTACCTCAGCGTCATTCCGGGCTCAGGCAACAACGTCCTTCGCGGCGACCTCGACCTCAGCCAAAGCCAGGGCAATTTCGCGGTGCGCGCGAACCAGACATTCGGTCACGATCTCATGTTCGTACTGGTGCCGGAGCCGACGACGGCGCTGCTGCTGACGGTAGGTTTAGTTGTATGCACACGGCGGCGGCAGCGTGCTCGCTAATTCAACCGCTTCAGCCATATCTTGTGCAGCACCATCAGCTCCTGCCCGGCGAGCTGGATGGGTTTAATCTCCAGCACACCCTGGCCTTTGGGCAATTCGATTGTGCCGACGGTGTGCGGCTGGAAGATGTCGCGGGCGGCGGTAGCTACTGTCTGCGCTTCAAGATGAGCTTCGCCGAGGGTTATTCGCAGGGTCGAGCCGGCATCACCTGGATCGCACCCGTAGGTGAGCATCACTTCGTAACGGCCCGCGTGGACGACATCCAAATTCCAGCGGACCGCGTCATCCACGCTTCGCCAGTTGTCGATCGAGTCGCGGATGTAGCCGTGATACTGCGGTCGCACCTTGCCCACCGGATCGCCCCAGGTGACGTCGATCTCGACCGGGTTTTCATCATCGCGGCCGATCTCGATGGGCACGCGCTGATAATCCTGACCGGCGGTCACATCGGCGAACCACTTCAGGAACGCGGCGCGAAGTTCGCGAACGGTGTCCGGGTGCTCCGTAGCGAGGTCCTTCGTTTCGCCGGGGTCGCTCTGGAGATCGAACAGTTGACCATTGGCCAGCTTGTAGCGGCCGTGATGCACCGCCCAGCTTTGATCGGGACTGGGCCGGACGCGGTTCCACTGATGAAACAGGTACTCGTGCGGTGAGTTGCCGGCGCCGTTCCTGAGCAGCGGCAGGATGCTCCTGCCGTCGATGGGGCGATCCGTCGGCACCGCGGCGCCGATCACCTCGCACAGCGTGGGCAGCACGTCGATGTGCTGAGCCATGGCATCGACTTTCGCGCCGGCCGGAAAATGCCCCGGCCAGCGGGCGAAGAAGGGCACGCGGATGCCGCCCTCGTACACCGAACCCTTGTTGCCGCGCAGGCCGGCTTTGAAATGGGTGCTCACTCCGCCGTTGTCGGTCATGAAGATCACCAACGTGTTTTCGCTATGTTGCTGCTGATCGAGCGTTTTCAGCAAACGCCCGATGTTTTCGTCCAGGCAGGTGACCATGCCGTAGATGCGCGCCTGCTGGAGCGGCAGGCCCTTCTTCAAATACCTTTCGATATACGGATCGGGCACCAGATATGGCGCGTGCGGGGCGTTATAAGGCACGTACAGGAAAAACGGCCGGTCGCGATTCGCGCGCACGAAGGAGATGGCCGCATCCGTCAGCACGTCGGTGATGTATCCGGTGGTGACGATCCGCTCGCGGTTGTGAAACAGCTCGTCGGAATCGTCGTATCGGTTGATGAAGCCGTACTGCCAGAAGCCGAGGAACTCATCGAAACCGCGCAGGTTCGGGTGGTATTTCATGTAGCGGCCGAGGTGCCACTTGCCGAAGATGCCGGTGCGGTAGCCGCTCTTCTGAAAGATCTGCCCGAGCGTCACCTCGCCCGCGTTCATCGTGTCGCGGCCCATAAAGGTGTCGATGGCACCGGTGCGCTGGTAGTAGCGGCCGGTCATCAGCGACGCGCGGGTGGGCGTGCAGACCGGCGAGGCGTAGAAGCGGGTCAGCTCGACGCCTTCGCGGGCCAGCGCGTCCATTACCGGCGTTGAGAGGGCGGTATTGCCGTGGCAGCCGACATCGAACCAGCCCTGATCGTCGGTCATGATGAGCACGACGTTGGGTTTGCGCTCCTGAGCGACCGCGGCGGAAGCGATAGACGCAACCAGAATGCAGCCGATCAAGTTGATTCCTCGCATCGCCCGTAGTCTGACAGATGGAGGGTGAGTGTCAAGAAACGGTTTGAATCACCCGCTTGGCGACATTCGCAGACTTTTCCCGGTGAAGAACCTTGTATACCCTCTGGTAGCATGAACGAGGCCGAAATCGTGAACGGTTGCCGGCACGGGGACCGCGAGGCCCAGCGGGAACTCTACGCGCTGACCTGCGACCGGGTTTACCGCGTGCTGCTGCGGATCGTGCGAAATGAGGACGACGCGTTCGACCTGGCCCAGGAGACCTACCTCCGCGTCTTCGCCAAAATCGGGCAGTTCAACGGCGACTCGAGCGTGGGCACATGGATCTACCGCATCGCGGTCAACGAAGGTTTACAATTCCAACGCCGGCACAAACGGGTCGTCGTGGGGTTGGAAGATTCGGACAGCGCATCGGCCCGCGCGGTTGTTGTCGAAAGCCCGGACCTTCGGATGGACGTACGGGATGCGCTGGGCCGGCTGCCCGAGGCCGAGCGGATCCTGATCATGTTGCGGTATTTCGAAGGTCTGAATTACGCCGAAATGGCCGAGATCCTGGAAAAACCCGCAGGCACCATCGCTTCGGGGCTGAACCGGGCACGTGAGATGCTGAGGCGGCTTCTGGAGGAGCGCCGGGCACGCGCCAGGGCGTAGCCCTTGGGCGTAGCACGGAGCCCGGCGGCAAAATAGGCGCTGAAGAAACCACCGCCCGGCCGCATCTAAGCAGTTAGAGGTCCAGCATGAATTGCCAAATCGCCTGCGAAAACATGGGTGCGTATCTCGACGGCGAACTCGCCGCTCCAGCGCGCGAGCAACTCGAAGTGCATTTATCTGCCTGCGCATCCTGTGCGGCCGAAGCGGATCGCCTGCGGGCCGTGCTGGCCGGACTCGATCGCGAGCGGGTCCGCATGGAAGCTCACGCTCCCCCGCAGCTCTGGGCCGCGATCGAGCGGCGGATGTCCGACTCGATCGCGCTTCGACCCATCCCACTGTGGTTGCGCGTTTTTCGCCGCCCTCTCGCGGCGGCTGCCAGCGTGGCGGTGCTCATCGGCGCGGGTGTGTTGTTCAGCGTGTGGGTGGATCGTTCGGTCCAGACGGCACAGGCGACCGTGGTCGATTACGGCGTGCTGCTGGATGCGTTGCCCGGCAATGTGGACGGGGCCGTCGAGCGGTTTCTGCGGCACTACCAGGCGGAACCGATGGATGCCGACACGGTTCGCAAAATCGCGGCACCGCTGCGATTCAACATACCGGCCGAACTGCCCGGCGGCTTTCGGCTCGAACAACCCTACCGGCTTCAGTTCGGGCACGCCCCCGGTTTTGCCGCGCGCTATCGGCGAGACGCGCCCCCCTCCCCGGCTACGCCTGGCGGCTCCACCGCGGCGAGCGGGTCGCGGCTAAACGATTCCGAGCCGCTGTTCGTATTTTTTCATCCGCCGGTGGATAAGACCATGTTGGGGGTCCATCGCGAGTCGCACTGCGATTTGGCCGGGCGCGGAGGTCATCGCGTGGAGGTCGGGCCGTGGCAGTTGATCCACTTCACTGACCTGACCACCTGCCACTGCCTGCTGAGCAAACTGGACCGCGATGAGGATCTGCATGCGGTGTTGGCGGCCATCGCCCCGGATTTCTTAACCCGCCCCGCCGAACATTGACGGCATTTCAAACCGCCGGGAATCCACGGCAAGAGCTTGCAGTACCCGCAAGGCGATTAGACGCGTTTAGCCGCGGTTTGCAAAACCGCGAGTGCGCTGGACGCGATCGTTGTCACCGAGTCCGCTGCGATTGGAAGCAATCGCGGCAGTAAACCGGCCGGCCTTCAACGGGTCGGAACGGGACTGTCGTTTCCTTCCCGCAGGCCGCACACGTCGCCGGGAAGAATTCCCGCCGGCCGCGCGATTCGGAACTGGCCGAAAAGAACCGTCCGGCCCGGCCACGGCTGGGGGGAGGCCCGCCGCCAGCGCGTTCGCCGCCTCCGCCGCCTCCGCCTCCTCCGCCTCCTCCGCCTCCTCCGCCACCAGCGCCGCTCTCGTTGCGGTTGCGCCGCTTGGCCCGACAGGTCGGGCACCGCTTGGGCTCGTGACCCAACCCACGCTCGGCGTAGCGCGACTGGTCGGCAGCGCTATGCACAAATTCCAAAGCGCAGTCAACACAAGTGATTGTCTTGTCCTGAAATTCCATTACCGATTGCCTCCCAGGGGTTTGGTTGGGGCTGCTCGCCGCAAGAGCGTCAACTCCTGCGAGGATGCCGGATGAGGGATGGGGGAGAGAAGGGCGCTCCTATGGGGTTCACTGGACCGACCAGGACTCAGCCCCGGACCTGCCGACCCGGGCTTCCCTGCCACCGCATGGCGATGGCCGAACCTAATTTTGAACTTTCTTAATACCGCATTTTGGCTTCGGCGTCAAATCGCTGAAGTACGATGATTATGGGC
>CAYLLT010000143.1:0-14027 GCA_964384465.1 uncultured Planctomycetales bacterium
TAATATACTCTATCAATCTCAACCTGTCAAGGAGACTTTCACCACGGGCTGTTAGCGCTGTGGATTGTCGTTAGGTTCAGTCGGTCGGGTGAGCCACGCTGCCCTCCAAAGTTGGCAACCGTGAACTGCGCGAGTGGCTTGCCGTCTTTACACGCCTCATGCAGAGATTTGAGCGCCTCCGCCTCGTCGGCCATCGTCGGATCGCTTTTGATATTCGCATACAATCCGTGCTTCGCAAACCCGGTCAGCCATTCGAGGAGAAGCATGTCGGAATCTCGCTTCCCAAACAGAAATCGCACGAGTCTCCTGCGGCACTCTGTAACCTGAGAATCCTTCGTCACAGCTGGGTTAAAGCGCATCCATGCTTGAAGGAGTGCTGAGAGTTTCGGGTCGCCTAACTTCCAGCCTCCGGCACACCAACTGGCACAATCTTCGAGCCAAGAAATGACCGGCGTCCTTTGATATGGGTTTCCTTGATCGAATCTCACATACGCAAGCCCCGCGGCTTCTGCCGCGCGGGCAACCGCACTTCCATCGTATTGGTCGCGGTATAGAATGCCGATATCCCCGAGAGCTCTACCTTCACGACGCACAAGTGCATCGGGGATGATGCTTCCCACAGCGAGCGTCACCTGCTCTTCAAATCCACCCGCACACTGATAATCCTGGACCACCCCTTCGTGGACTTCCGCAGACTCAAAGTCGCGCTTTTCAGCCAATGCGGTGGTGGATGCAACGATGATGGTTCTGCCGCATCGATAGTTAAGCCGGAGCCGTATGTCCTCGACATCATCGTGCTCGGCAAGCTCGTTCATCAGGGCGGGGCGGGCTCCCGTGAATCCATAAATGGACTGATCTGGGTCGCCCACCGCGAACAATCGCATACCCCCACCGAAGCAGAGATGGAGAACAATCTGGTGCAAGGGAATACCCAAATCCTGATATTCGTCCACAACTAGAATAGGGTACTTTGCTCGCAGCGCCTTACGCACCCAAGCGTGACGCCCAATCAGAGCCAGCCCGTGGAGAGCCATCCCATCAAAATCTATCTTCCCCGCATCCATCAACAAACGCTCATACTTCACGACCAAGGGCGCATACCGATCATTGCCTGTCCATTCCGGCGACGATCTGTCCAGCACGGTTCGTCTAAACTCATCGAACGGCGTCCGAACGTACTGCGGGTTCTCGTTGCCGATCACCGAATCGACGGCGACTTCAAAGAGTCGGCTTTGCTCGCTCGGAGGTGCTACAGTGATCGGAGTCGGCAGGTCCAGACCCGCAAGTGCGGCGTAAGGCATCAGCACTTCGCGGAGGCAGAATGAATGCACTGTCCCTATGAATACCCTTGACCCCTCATCAATTCCTAGCTTGCCCAGACGCTTCTTTAGTTCCTTGACACACTGGTTGTTGAACGTTACGCACGCGATCCCACGCGGCGGGCGGACATCCTCCGCAATCATCCGCGCCATCTTGGTCGTCAGAACCTTGGTCTTACCGCTGCCGGGTCCGGCCAGTACAACACAATGGTCACGCGACTCGTACGCGGCCCATTGGCGGTTATTCCGCCGCAGGTCTTCCGCCGCCGACACGTAATGCGCAATTGGCTTATTTGGCGACATGCTCGACAGCTTTCAAAATGTACCCTGGACAGACATTGTACTTCGGATCAAGGTCTCGGATTGCGGCGCACAGGCGTTGGGCAAAACGGCCCTTCCCAACATATTCGATGTCTTTGATGAAGCGTTCAGGGTCGTCAAGCTTGACGACCGCCTTCGCCTTTTTCGTGTCATCCGCCAACTTTTCAAAACGCTTCTTTGCGATCGAGACATCGCACAGGGCCTGCATCACCGAGTTCATTAGGTAAATGCACCCCGAGCCATTCAGCTCAATCTCCAGCGTCGAGCGGTTGAGGAAAATGCCGCACTGTTCATAATACGCAGGTTCCTGAGTGTCGCTGGGCAGCGTTGCACCTGGAGTAATAAACGGGCAAAGGGAATGAGCACGACCTGTTCCGTAATCCTTGGGCGTTCCTTCCGCAGTGGTGTACGGGTCTAGGTCCGTAAGCACAGCAAGCGGAACATTCAGCCCTTGCGGCCCAAAGAACTTGACGTACGGCAGGAAATTGGTACCCGCGACTGAACAGATGGTAATCCCCAGTGAATCAAGATCGTATCCCGCCCTCGCTGCGAACAAGGGTACAAGAAACTTCTCCGCATCCCCCTCCACGAGGATGATCCCCCGACCGAAGAGGCCCTCGGCACGGGTTACGTCGAGATATCGCTCAATGTCATCGCGTTCCTCGTTCGTTAAGGAGATTGCCGCCCCCGAAACGCCAACAGTCGCATTATCCTGGGCGTCCTTCCGAAGTAGAATCAGCGATTCGACCGGCGTTACGCTGGCAATGTGAGGCGAATGTGTGGTCAGCAGATACGTGACGCGGTCTACCGCTGCCTCGCCTTCGGCGCCCGTTAGTTGTCGAGGACGCAAATAGCTTCTGTAAACAAGCCTTTGCAGATGGGGATGTAGGTGCGCCTCGGGCTCCTCAATGCTAAAGAAGGTGTGTTCGCGGGTACCCTCAACAACCAGCGACTCTAGGTCAAGTGACCGCAACGCCAGGTACAAGACATTCGCGGTTCCGAGGCTTGCCTCCGAAATGTCGCGTTTCTTGCCGTCGAAAAGAAGCCGAAGCGCCCGCAGGAGTTTGTCGGGATCGGCGGGAGAGAAGCCCAAAGCGGTCTCAATGGCCTGATTTGAACCGGCCATTCCCTTCAATTTGCTGTTGATTCTCGCCGCAAGATCACTGACCGGTTTCAGATCGGCGACCTTGTTCGTTTCCTTGGAGACTCCGTTCGCCAGAGTCTCAAGATCTGACCGTTTGACGTCCGTTTGTGCCCGGTCGATAAGCGGTTTGAGGGGCGATTTCGTCCACCGCGCCAGATCGCCTTCGGCGTCGCGCAAAGCGTACAAAACCTCCATCGGTATCCGTTTGCGCACTTCGTAGCCGATGCGGTTTTCGGGGCGATCGCCGCCATAACATGCGAACTCAAAGTCATCGTCTTTCGTCGGAGCATGGTCCAACCCAGGAATGGGGCCGAACTCGTAGGTGAGGCGAGCGACCATCGGCTCCGGCTGAACGAGATGTTCCGCGAGTACTGCGAGATGCCCCTCATCATCTTCAAAGTCAGCAATGTCAACGGAGATGCGAATGACGCAATTCTGCGCCAATGGTCTGGGAATGCCGTCCCAGAAATCGTCCGCTCTGAGCTGTCGCGCGCTGTCCGGCAAGGACGGGTCAAGAACCAGTCGGAGGGCGTAGATTAGGTTCGTTTTTCCGATTTGGTTTTCGCCGAGGATCACGGCCGAGCGTCCAACGGCGACGTCCAGCTCTCGGAAATTGCGAAAGTTCTCGATAGCTATGTGCGCGATTCTAATTTCTGGGCCTCCGCCGCGGCGAAGATCGTGTTCTCGTCGATCACGACGCCGCCTTTGGCACGAACCACAAACTTTTCAGATCAATCCCGAACGAGCATTTCCACGAACAACAAATAGTCGGATGCTCCTTGGGAGCCTCGCCAGTTCGGCACGCTACGCTCGGGGACGAAGCCTCCGCACAGAGTCGACAAAGAACCGTTTGACTCTGGCCCATTCCACATTGACGAGCATTTGCGGCATCGATTCGGGTTCAGCATCATCAAAATAGGTCAGCCCGACCAGGACTGGCGCTATGCTGGTGAGGCGGAATTTTTGTCGGTACCAGGCCAGCGCATCGGCCAGGGACAGAACGCCGTTGAAGATCGTGAATGCGTCGATAAAGTCCTTCCGCGAACCGCGCTGGGCAATAGCGGACAGTTTCATGCAGGCCAGGTCGGTCAACGAGGCGACTTGGCATCCGTAATCCGGCCACAACTCAGGCGGCGTCAACATGGGATAGTTGTAGTGGACGAAGGTGGTTCGAATTCCCGCAATTTGGCCATCCAACAGATTCGATGATCTTGATCTTGCGGTGTAACCCAGGCCGGCGGCGGAAAGGTCCGCCTCGATCTGCGACGGGGGGACGGAAGGACTCTCCGCGAACCAATCAAAGTCGATCGAGCGGCGATGCCCCAGTCGAAGGGCTACGGCAGTTCCCCCGGCCAGGTAATAGCCGCGTTGATTCGCAAACGGACCGAGTGACCGCAACAGCGCCTGCTGTTCGGGAACCAGAATGTTTTCATGAAACTGGGGCATCATTTATTCCACCACGGCCCGGCCTTCGCTTCTTCGACCCAGTGATCCACTTCGCGTTGGGGCAGATCGAGAATCGCCTGCCAATACCGCAGTTGCTTCGGCGAGAGCCCCTGCCCGCGGCGATTGCACAACCATTGGGCCAATTCATTATCGTTGACCATCCGATGAAGCCATGCCAGAGCATCGTCACCGCCGTTTTGCAGGATGCGGGCTATCACGAGTTCACGGTCGGCCGGCCAACCGAGCCGCTCGAAGTCGTATTCCCAGAACAGCGGCCGCAGACGCTCTGGTAGGGATTCACTCGTCATTTTGTGCTCCTCGAATGTTTCCGCCGCGGCGAAGATCGCGTTCTCGTCGATTACGACGCCGCCTTTGGCGCGGAACAGCAGTTTTCCGAAGGGATCGCGCACCCGAGTGACCTGCGGGTGTGGCGATGCACAATTGAACACGGCATAGAGCCAGTAGCCGTCACGCAGGTTGCAAGCCTTGGCCCATTCGTTTTCGGTGATCTCCACGTCGCCAACGGCGGCGCGGCCCTTCACCTCGATTGCTCGCCGTTCACCGGCAGGATGAATTGAAAGCAGATCAAAACCAGGGTTGTCGGACAAGCCTGCCGCACGCGCCATCGCGGGCGTCGATACGTCGCGAACTGTGGCCCCCAGCGCCTCCTCGTACGCCGCAGCTACCTGCATCGCAACGGCCTCGACCTCGGCGTCGTGGCGTTTGCGGTCTTCCGGGTCGCTCGACGGCACGACCAAGGCATGTGCCATGAATCGGATTTCACCTGGCACGATCGCCGCCGGCTCGGTTCGCAGCGCCGCCAGGGCCGCATCACGACGCTCGGCAAGCGTGCGTTGTTGCTCTTTGATGCTATCCACTGCCTTTCGCGCCAGGGCATTGCCCGCCCGCACACGGTCGGTCAGACGTGCCCGTTGGCTGGCCAGCTCCGCATCGTGTGAGTTGTAGCCACGAACGAGGAACTCCTCCCGCTCGGCCAGCGAATCGAGCAGCGAACGTTGACGGACAGCGGCGAGCGGCGCCGCCACTTTTTCTTCCGCATATTGTGTCGCGCGGATGATCGATTCCTCAGCGGCCATCGCGACGCGAGCATATTCCGGCGGGAAACGGTCGCTTCCGCGAAGAAGTAATAGGTACTCAACGGGGCATTCCTCAATCACACCGCCTACGTCTTTCAACCCGACCAGCCGGCACTCAAGCAAATCTCCGTCCTCGGCCGCAGCATCGGGGATGGAGGCACGGCCGACCACGCTGATTTCGAGAAGATGCAAGATGTAGGGCCGGTCCGAAGTCGCATCGATGAAAACAGCGCCCCGCCGGGCGTCAGCGGCGAAACGACTCAACACGACGGCACGCAGCTGTTCGAAGACAGGCTCGCCCGGATGAAGGAAAATCGCATCGCTCTTATCTTTGGGCCGGTGAATGGTCAATCGTTCCCGCGATTGTTCCGGGTACGTCTCCAAAACCGACCAAAGGAGATCAAGCCCGGCCTTCCGCCCGGGACGCAGAGCAAAGAACCCGTCGAGGTCTCCTTCGATGCTCAGGTCCAATTCGGCGGCGGCGCGCTGCACGAATGAACGCACGTATCCAGGAAGGAGCCGGCGGAAAGCTTCCATCTGCGTCTGATCGCGCAGCCGCGGGAGTTCGCTTTTCACGTCGCCGCCGTCACCGAACAACCGCTTCTCGCGGGCCGCCAGCGCCTCAATCTGCTCTTTCGTCAACGTACCTTCGATTCGCTTTTCGGCATCCGATGCGCCCTCCTCCGTGAGGCACTGTGCCATCAGCGCGGTCATCGAGATGTTTTCGTACGTGCGGCCGATGACATCGAAAACCTTGTCAGAGCCGAGTTCACGTCGCATCGCCTCCAGCTTACGAAGTTGAGTAGCCTGCACGCGTCCTTCACGCGTCTTTCCCGCCACAAGATTCACAATAATGACCGGATCGTGCTTTTGTTTGTAGCGGTGGATGCGGCCCATGCGCTGTTCGAGACGCGCAGGGTTCCAGGGAATGTCGTAGTTCACCATCAGCCAGCAGAATTGCAGATTGATGCCCTCGCCGGCCGCGTCCGTCGCGATGAGATACTGAGCCCCGTCGTCTTTGCGAAATTGCTCGACCTGCCGTTCGCGCTCTTTGTAGTCCATCCCGCCATGAAGGAAGACAATCTTGTCCGTAAACCCGAGAGCCTCAAGCCGTTGCCCAAGCCATGCCAGCGTGTCCCGGTGCTCGGTAAACACGATCAGCTTCTCGTCCCGGAATTTCGGGTCCGTCAACACCTCTCGCAACTTTTCGAACTTCGATTCGTGGCCAGTGCCCAAGACTGCCTGAGAAAGACCAAGCAATCGTTCGACTTCCGCGCGTTCTGCTTCGAGTTCGCCCAGAGACGTGTACACGATCGTCTGCAGGAGGTTGTCCTCCGCCAACTCGTGCCGTTCCTGTCCGTCATCGCTGGCATCTTCGTCAGCGGTCGTGCTGTCAAACGGATCTTCTATCAACTCATCCAGCCGACGCTGGGCTGCAACCATCTGTTCCGGTGTCACACGCCCCGCTCGCAATTCGGCGATGAAGTGATCCAGGCGTTCCAACCGACGCCCAAACGACTTCATGAGCGCGTACGTCGAACTCGTCAACCGTCGCTGGAACACGCTCATAGCGAGTTGCGCCGCGGATCGGTTGAGAATCTGCGCCCGGTTGTAGAAGGCAGTCATGTATGCAGTGGTTTGGTCGTACAGTGCCTGCTCGCTGATCTCGCCCTGCGTCAGGTCAAAGCTGAGCGTGTTCGATTCCCGCGTTGGGTACAACGGCCTGCCGTCTAAATGAACCATCTCCTCCTTGGTTCGTCGAATGAAGTGCCGAGCCCGTGCATCTTTGGGATAGTCGTTGAAAGCGTCAATCGTCGGCAAGACTTCAGGTTCGAGGAGACGCCAGAGACAGTAATACGGAAAGTCTTTCCCCATGTGCGGTGTGGCTGTGAGTAGCAACAGGTGGTGAGCGGCCCACGCCAGGGACCAACGCGGATCGCCGCTTTGAATCCCTGCGAGCGATTCGGCGAGCTTGTACCGCTCGGTGCGTCGCACCGAGAGATCGGCCTCACGATCTGCCGACAACTTGTGCGCCTCATCGAAAATGACCAAGTCGTACGGCTCGACGGCGGGTTCTTGCAACCGACCGAACACCCGCTCGCCACCCAAGGTATCGACGCTGCAAATCAACAAATCGCTTCCCACGCTTGCGAATGGGTTTTCCTGCCGCGCATCGCCGCCGCGGACAACGCGGAAGCAGAGGCTGAACAGAGTCCGCAGTTCCCGCTCCCAATTGCCAAGCAGACCAGCGGGCGGCACGACGAGGACGCGCCGAATGAGCCGGCGCGCCAGCATCTCGCGGATGTACAGGCCGGCCATGATTGTCTTGCCCGCGCCGGCGTCGTCAGCAAGCAGGAATCGCAGCCGCGGCTCCGCGAGCATGTTTTCGTACACGGCAATCCGTTGATGCGGCAACGGATCGATCAACGAGACCTCTGTGGCAAAAGTCGGATTAAAGAGATGGCCGAACGAAAGTCTTTCAGCTTCGGCGCAGAGGCGGACACGGTCGGGTGGCGCGAGAAAGTCTGTCCTGGTTGGCGCTTCAGTGATGTGCGTGGCGCGCTCCGGGACGTCGGTCGCCCGCCGTGCTCCCGCCAAACCAGTGGTTTCAAGCCGTTGCAGTTGCTGCCATGCGAGCGCGCCGGGCTTCGCTTGGCCGTTCTCCCACCGGTTCACCGACGCGAACGAGACGCCGAGGGCTTCTGCAAGCTGGACCTGCGTCAGACCCAGCTTCTCGCGCAACCGCCGAATCCGGCCGGGGTACACGGGATCAATCGACTCGTCTCGTATCGCACGTATCATACTTGCGCATCATAGCGTCGAACTCACACCCGTCAAGCGCATGCACTCGCGTGATCTACATCAATTATATCGCATGTGACATGTATGATATGTAAGTTGTTTTTATATAGTTAGTTATAATAACGAGTGGATTTCGCCTGTATCCTCTCATCACCTTCAGACCGGGCATTCGAGCATGAAGCGGACCGACGAGGCGTCGGTTTAGTCCGATTTAACTATGGCGTTCTTGGTGTTCGATCCCTGAATGACGATTGGCGTTTTCTTGACCGTGAGACTGCCGAATAAGTTGTTGGATCAGCTCCCGGTTCATTGCTTGCTCTGTCGTCAGCACACTCGTTCCAAGCGGTATTTTTCGTTCTGGTTTTCATGCCTGAGACGGCAATCCGTGACCCTTTTCTTTCAGCCATGCGTGCCTTGAGTACGCTTGAGCCTCTTACCCTCTGGCGCGAGACGCCCGGCGATTCCGTGGGGTATCGGAAGAGAGAGTCGCGAGCCGCGGAAATCGGGTACACACGCACGTATGCAACACCGGTCCCAAAGTCTGCCATAACCATTCAAGACCAGGTGGTATGGCTCGCGGTGTGGCCAAGGTGAAAGGATAAGGTGATTTATGAACGCAACTGCACAACGCACGAATGGCTCTGAGGCCCGAAATGGCGCCAAAGGGCAAGGGCAGACGAAGCGGCCCTTCAAGACGCTTCGCAGAGGAACACTCAAAGCCGTTGTCTGGGAGAACGAAACCAAAACCGGCTCGATGTTCTCGGTGCAGCTAATTCGTTCCTACAAGGACGACAAGGACGACTGGCAGGAGACGCACTCCCTCAGTCGCTCGGATCTGTTGGACGCTGCCAAGCTCCTCGACCAGGCCGATACGCTCATCCAGCAAGAGGAAGAGCAGCGGCGGGACAACGAGCGGCAGAGCCAGCAGAGTTAAGTCGGGCCGCAACGAGTGATATTCGTTGGCGGTTTTTCGATACGAAATGGATTCACCACCCCCGAGCCCCACCTGGCTCATTTGACGCGACTCGCTTCGGCTAGCCCGCTGGTGAAGCGGGTTTACCGGGTGCGAGCGGCCACTTCGATCGACGCCAGATCTGCGTTCGCGTCACTGACGACCGCGGGCATGATAGCCCACGTCAGGCACGCTTACCGTACTTTTGGTATTAAATCACCCGGCGCCCGTGTGCCTCTGGGGCGTCGAATTCGTACTACCAGTCTATTGCTCAGCACCCCGCGTTCCCACTACCATCTTTAGACTTCTTGCGGCCATCGGGGGCAGCGCGGGGGTCTGCCAGGCCCTTCTTGTAGGGACAAGAGACGCTGGACATCTCCGAGAACGCGCCGTATTTCGTGGTGGGCGCAGCCGGTTGTCAATACCAACCCTGAGCAGTAGGCTGTCCTCCGCGTTTAATGGCCGCACGGGAGATACTGTCGGATCGTGTCGGAGTTAGTGATGATCTCAGCGCCACGGTGCCCATAAACCATGCGATTCTTAACCGCACACGACCCTAAAGTCCCAGATGAGAACGATCCCGGGCCTCGGTACGGTCCGGGGGAATTACCTGTCGAATACACGCCTTTAAGTCCCCGGACACTCACACGTGCGGACCGTTTTGGCCCTCTTGCCTTCCGAGTCTCTAAATCGTCTCACAAACACCATGTGGAGTTCATTTCGAGGTGTGCTGGCCGAGAATTAGCAGAAGTCTCAAATCAGCTCCACGCCTTCGAGTTCTGGCCGTTACCGCGAGTGATGTCTCAGTGCCGGTTTGGCCGACTAAATGAAGTAATCTCAGTGCGAGCAGAACGATTCGTTCAATTCCGTCCCGCCGCCGAGGAACAGCTTTTCGGCGAAACCATCGTCAGGTCAGTTAGGGTAAAACACGGCTTGTGTTTTGGTTTCTTTGAGTCCGTGACTAAAACGGCACGCGGAGACGTTTGCATGACCGCGGAAGATGTCCTCCTCTTGGCAAATGGCTGTGACCCCGACGCGCTGAGAGAGGCGATCTCGCAAGCATCCAAGAGTAGAGTGTCGGTTTCCGTGGCTGACCGCAGTTCACTGCTCGGTTCATGGTCCTTGTGTATGCGTTACGCATGGCCGGACTCGAAATGGAAGAACAATATTCATACTGACGTTTATGCGCAGTCGCTTGGTTACAAGCGTGGCCTAGTTGAAGGTCCAGGTGTTGCCGACGTGGTGTACATGCTGAACGGCGTGAGAATCGGCGTTCCACAGAAGTTCAAGCTCTCGTGGAAATATCTCGCGCCGCTCTACGACGGGACTGCGGTTGCGTTGGTCTCGGCGCAACAATCAGATACGGGTGTGCGCCGCTTTTCGATTTGTGAGATTCCTGTGCAGTATCCGGCAACGTGTCGTGTGCTTCTGGAAATCGAATTGGAGGCCCCACTATGAAGAAGGTCGTACTGGTCCTCATCGTTTTGGTGCTCGTTGTTGTTTCGGTCCTCATCGCGACACGCACGAAACCTCCGCAGCGACCGGAGACGACCGTCACGATTAGAGTGCCCGATACACAGTTCATGGGGATTATGCCCCTTTACGTAGCTGAGGAGCAGGGGTTCTTCTCGAAGCGCGGCCTCGCACTGCAATGGATTGACGTGAAAGATCCCGGACAAGCTGGCAAAGTCTTTCTCTCCGGTGGAGCGGACTTTTTCATGACCACATTTGCAAACTTGTTGCCCGCCGAGGTTCGAGAGCCAGGCACGATCCGTTTGCTCTTCCCTATCTACGAATCGCCAAAGAAGCCGGGCAGCTACATTTTAGTGCGACCAGACTCTCCGATCACAAAACCGGATGATCTTCGCGGCAAGACCGTGGGTACGTATTCTGGGCCGAGCCAGAAATCATACGCCCTGATGGTTCTTCGGAAGCTTGGGCTGAAAGAACCTGACGACGTGCGATTAGTTCAAGTGGCAAGTTCTGCTCAGGTGCAGGCGCTTTTTGGAGGTTCTTTCGACGCGTTGTTTACCGTCGAGCCTTATGGTTCGGTAGCTATCTCAAAAGGCGCCAAAGCCATCGCATCCGCTGTCAGAACCACTTATATCAGCGACCCATTCTGGCTTGGCAGCGGTGAGATCCACAAGTCTTTTGCAGAGAAGCAGCCCAAGGCTGTGGAAGCACTGTTGGGCGCTTTGGAACAGGCGTCCGAATACATCGAGACCCACGAGTCTGAAGCGAGAGAGATTCTGGCCCGACGCACAAGTACAGAGCCGGCAGTTGCCCTGAAGTGCGCACTTTACACTTGGGTTGCTCACCCAACCTCACAGGATTTGAAGCAGATCCAGGAGCACGCTGATATTCTGCTTGCTGAAAAACTCATCGACAAAGCCGTCAACGTGACAAACCTTTTTGAGGGCCGCGCTCGTGAGTGACCCGTCTCTTCAGAATCATCCGTCTCCCTCGAAAAAGGTTGAGACAGGCATGGATCACGCTTCGGATTCGCAGCCTCGCTTGCGTGCTCGGGATGTCTCTTTTGCCATTCCAACCCCGAAAGGCTTTTTCCCAATCCTCAATGGTATCAGTCTGAACCTGTATTCGGGGGAAACGGTTGGCATACTTGGCCCGAACGGCTGCGGCAAGAGCACTTTACTCCGGCTTCTGACCGGACTCGAAAAGCCCACTGGAGGCTCGGTCAGCTACGCGAAACCGGATGCGAAAATCGGAATGGTTTTTCAGCATGTCCAACAGAATCTCGTGCCATGGAGAACGGTCGCTGATAATATTGCTCTCCCTGCGATTCTTGCGCGCGGCAACCGGCGCGAGGCCGTTCAGAAAGCGACAGAAATTCTTGCAGATATGAAGTTATCCGATTTAGTGAGACGCTATCCTCACGAACTCAGCGGAGGCCAACAACAATTAGCAGCGTTGGCCCGCTGGATCGCCAATCCTCCTGCAATTCTGTTTGTGGACGAAGGATGGTCCATGCTTGATTTCGTTCAACGACAGCGGGCGTACGAAATCCTAAGACGACTCGCTACGGAGAATCGTTGCGCTGTTTGTATCGTCAGCCACAACATTTCGGAGTTGGCTGGTGTAGCTGATAGAGCGTTGGTTCTGACGGAGCGCCCTGCGCGAGTTGGCGAGGAGGTTGCCTTGGCTCAGCAGATCTCGCTTGGTTCGCGAACGGAGCAATTATGGAAGGCAGCAAAAAAGATATTCGATACTTCGCCTGCGGAGTAATTCTCCTAACAGTGATCCTCGTCGTCTGGGAGGTTGCAATCCGTAAAGGCATGATATCTACGCTCGCAATTCCCTTGCCCTCAAAGGTCTTCGCGGTAATGGGAGATGTAATCACATCGCCGGCGTTCTTGAAGAACTGGGGCCGAACCCTGATCATTTGGGCCATTTCCCTAACTTGTGGACTTTTCGCCGGTCTGCTTCTGGGCTTCGTCGCGGGGGCGTATCGGAGCGTGTATTTGGCCATGCTGCCTTTGGTTGGATACCTTCGGTCCATTCCGCCCATTGCGATGTTCCCTATAGCATTAGTTGCCATTGGTCCTGGCGGTTTGTCCATCGGTATTGTTGCTGCTGTCGGGGCAGCACTGTATGTTTTCCCGGGTACGGTTGAGGCTGCGAGAGAATCCGCAGAACGCTTCCATCACTTGGCAGCAATTCTCGGGGCTCGAAAAGGCCAATTCCTTCGCGTCTTCGTAGCACCGGGTGCTGCCTTGCACGCGCTTGCCTCCAGCCGAATCGCTGCCACTTACGCCTTTGCTGTATGCGTGGCCGGTGACATGATAATCGGCGGTCGGACGGGTGTGGGGGCAGCCATTCTAGATTTGTCGGAACGATATCGATTAGAGGAGGCATATGCATACATTGTTCTGACTGGCGTCGTTGGTCTTCTTATAGATCTTGCACTCCAGCGGGTATCTCGGATCAGAATCAGAACTGGCGAGCCACCACGAGGATGAAAGGAATGATAACGACGTGAATACCTCTTGGACATGGCGAGATGATGCGCGAAACGCACTTCGCGAGGACATGAGAAGGGTTCTTGTAGCCACTAGGTGCGATCGTGTCCCTCTAGTCTTTGCCCACTTATGCTGCGGAGTTCTGGATCAACCTGGCGCTTTGCGGTCTTCAGCAATTGCCACAAGTAGATGCCGCTGTCTTCTAAACCAATTGTTCCGTGACAGTACCCAACTGATATTGCCGGGTAAACCGGTCAGAATAACGTCGCACGAACTGGCTTTCCAGAACCACATCAAGCTCTTTGGTGGTAGAGTTGTAACGTTGTTGGACTGGATTTCATTGAAAGCTTACGCATTAGCGCCTCAGGATAGCGCGTCCACCTCACGTCGGTATTGGGTTGCATTTCTACACGCAGACCAGAAAGAGCCTCTGAAATTCGAGCCTCAGAATGATCCAGCCGGCGGCGTGCTGACAATCTCTACACAGGTATACAATTCCCTTGTCCCTCGCAAGTGGACAGAAGTCTATTTGAAACATTTGTACTCAGACAAGTTCTCTCTAACCTCTTACACAACCAGGGTATACGAAGCGAAGCTCATATGGGCACGAGAACAAGCGATGTCTTTCTTTAAAGGCAGATTCCTTCAACCACTGCGAGCTCTTTCTGAGGGCTACGGAATGACGGACACTCCGGACTTAAAGGGGCTGAGTGCACCGACCAAAGACTGGCTCTTTCTTGGGGCTCTTCAAACCGGCTTCATGTACAATTTCGGGGCAAGTGCAGCCGGGAACGTGCTTCCTGGATTTGTTTCTGCAGTGAGAATCTACGGTGCAAAGAATAGCTCACCGCCGATGTCTTTGCCCCTAGCAGCCCGTGGCAGAAGTCGCAATTCCGCGAGTCTTATGCCGCGGCCAGCATGAGCACATCCAAGCGCCTCGGTATGCTGTCGAACGTCACCACCGTCCGA
>CAYLLT010000144.1:0-13679 GCA_964384465.1 uncultured Planctomycetales bacterium
AACTTGGATGATTTCGTATTTGCCGAAGCGTTCTGGCGCGGGCGCGTTCGCGGCGGGTTAGCAGCGGCGCGTTGTACGCCACGTAAATGAGGAACGGGCCGTCAGCGTGGGCGTCGATGAAACGCACCGTCTCGCGCGTGATCAGGTCGGTCATGTGGACGCCATCCTCGTACGCCTCCTCCCGATTATGAAACAGGGCGTGGTACCACGGTTCCGAGGCGTAATACCAGTGCGAGTAGGCGTCGATGCAGCTTCCGGGAAAGCCGAAGAATTCGTCAAACCCCTGTGCGTTGGGGACGGAATCGGCCGTGGCGCCCAGGTGCCACTTGCCGAACAGGGCGGTGGCGTAGCCGCGCGACTTGGCCAGCTCGGCCACCGTCACCTCTGAAGAGGGAATTCCCTCCGCATCCGGGTCCGAGGCGATGTTGTGCAGCGTGGACATCCCGATGCGAAGGGGGTATCGGCCGGTCATCAGCGCCGCCCGCGAGGGCGCGCAGATCGGCGCGGCGGCGTAATAGTTGGTGAAGCGAATGCCGCCGCGGGCCAGCGCGTCGATGTTCGGCGTACGGATGTCCTTGCACCCGTAGCAGCCGGCGTCGCCGATGCCCATGTCGTCGGCGTAGAACAGAATAATGTTGGGCGGCCGGTCCGCGTTCGCCGCACTGCCTATGAGGCTTAATAAAAGCAGAAGAGTCATTGGAGACCTCTGAATCTCAGTAAGGTGGGTCAAGACCCACCCTACCTGATCTGAATAACCCGCATTTGAAATCTCAAATCTGAGATGGGTTCATTCTCCCGCAGCAGGACCGCTGCCCGCCCGACGCGGCGGGAACGGCAGTTTGGCGTCGGGCGGAAACGATTTCAGAACGCCCTCCAGTTTTTTCCGGGCCGACGCCGCGTCCGCGCTCTCGCTGCCGGCCAGATCGTGCGCTTCCACCGGGTCGGCAGGTATGTCAAACAACTGGCCTGTCGCATACAGCTTGAACCGTCCATCGGTAACGACGCGACCCGCGCCCAATTGTGAATAAATCCACTCGCGCGGCCGAAAAGCCACATCACCCCGGAGCAGCGGTGCAAACGAACGCCCGTCGATGGTGACACCCGGAGGCAGCGCTGCGCCGGTCACATCGAGCAGAGTAGGAAAGAAATCGGAGAAATCAACGAGCGCCTTGCTGGTGTGTTCGCCCTGAATGTGGCCGGGCCAGTTCACGATCAGCGGCGCACGGATGCCCGTCTCGCGCAGCGTGCCCTTGCCGCCGTTGACCATCCGGCCATTGACCCGGCAGCGCACGCCGGACACGGTTCCATTGTCGGTCGTGAAAAAGACGATCGTTTTGTCGCGCAGGCCGAGCCGATCGAGCGCAGCCAGCAGCCGGCCCACATCGTCGTCGACGTGATCCACCATGCCCGGGTGCAGAGCGGCGCCCTTCAGATCAGCGGTCAGATTTTTGGGCGTGTGCGTGAATGGCGTGTGCGTCAGCACCATCGGATAGTACGCCAGAAACGGTCCGTCGCGGTGACGGGTCATGAAATCAATGATGAAGTCGGTGAAGAGATCGGGTCCGAATTCACCTTTGCGTGTTTCGCGCTTTCCATTCGTTTGAATAAAGGGATCGAAGTAGCGCTCGGCGGCCGGCGGATTGTCCGACTCCGCGCCGGGCCAGACGCAGTGCTCGTCGAACCCGTGCCGCCGGAGCGCATCCGGGTGCGTGCGAAAGTCGTTCATCTGCCATTTGCCGGCGATGGCGGTGGCGTAGCCGGCGTCACGCAGCACACGGGCGAAAGTAACTTCCCGGTTCCAGTCAAAGTAATGCCCGCCCCAGCGCGGCGTGTCGTAGTGCGTGGTCCAACCGGTTCGGAACGGATAGCGGCCGGTGAGCATCTCGTGGCGCGTCGGCGTACACAACGGCGTCGCGTACACCGTCTCGAAACGAATGCCGTCCCCGGCGAGCCGGTCCAGGTTCGGCGTCCGGTGTTCGCCGCCGTAACAGCTCAGCCATTCCGGGCCGAGATCGTCGGCCAGGATGAAAAGGATGTTGGGGCGGTCCGCGGCAACCGCTACGGACGCCCACACGAGCGGCAGTACTACGTTAATTGACTTCACGCATGGCCTCGCGATGATTTCGGATTGCGAATTGAAATAGGCACCCACTGATCCTCAAATCCGCAATTTACAATTCGCAATTCTTGTCCGTGCCCCTGCGCTTCGAACCTCCGCCGAGCAGGCTCACCGCGCAAGCCACCAGTAGATCCACGGTCAGCGCCACCAGCGTGATCCATTGAAAGCTCAGCGTCGGCCCGCCGGTCAGGAGGTCCCAATAGGCAATGAGCACGCCGGCGGCGCAGCCGGACACGGCACCGATAGCGGTGCCCAGCGGCGTCGCGAAAGGCACGAAAAGAGCCATGAAGAACAGTCCGAACAGCGGCGCGACGAACACATGATTCGTGCGGACCGTCACTTCCATGATGTTCCCGGAGACGCGGTTCATCAGCAGGCTCAGGGCCACCATGACCACACCCACCCCGACGGAAATCATCTTCTCCCGCCGGAGGCGCGCCGCTTCGCAGCCCGGATTGTGCCCGGAGCGGTCCAGGAAATCGGCCGCGATGACCGAGCACGAGGAATTGATGCCGCCGGAGAGACTCGACATCGCCGCCGCGAGCAGCCCGGCAATGACCAGCCCGGTCACGCCGGAAGGCAGATGGTGCACGATGTAATAAGGGAAGAGCTTGTCCGCGTCCTTGGCGATCGAGAGCCCCGGCGCCGGATGGGCGCGAAAGAAGCCGAGCAATGCCAATCCCAGCCCGCCCAGCAGCGTATTCACAAACACGTTGGCCACGAGCGTCACGAGCAACACCCGGCGGGCGGCGCGCAGGTCCGGCGTCGCCAGATAACGCTGGATCGCCATCTGGTCCGAGCCGGACGTGCAGATCCACCAGAGCGTCATGAACACGAGCGACCCCACGACCGTCACCCGCACCCTGGGGTCGAGGCTGAAGACCGGCTGGTTTTCCCAACTGGGAGACCACTCTCGCGGCCACCACGCGCCGATGCCCCCCATTTGGACGGTGATGAGGACAATCGCGGCGACCGCCGCCCCGAACAGGATCACAGACTGAATCACGTCGGTCATCACGACCGCCCGCAACCCGCCCATAGAGGTATAGACCAGCGTCACGACGCCGATCACCGCCGCCACGTAAACCGTGCTTCTGGGATCCCACCCCATCACGGTCACGATGAGCTTTTCGGCCGTGATGTACGTGATCAGCGCCATCCAAAGCAGCCGGGTCGCCAGGAAAATGCACGACCCGATCATCCGCACGCTCAGCCCGAGCCGTTCCTCCAAAATCTGGTATGCGCTGGTGGTCCGGAGCCTCAGAAAAGGCCGGATGAGCAGATAGGCGACGACCGCGTACACCACCGGCATGGCGAACAGGTAACAGAGGATCACCGGCCCCTTGTTGATCATCTCCCCGGGCAGGGCCAGGTACGTGATAGTGGAAAAAAGTGTAGCGAAGAGGGAAAGGCCGACGGAGGAGGAACGCATCGTGCGCCCGCCGAGCAGATAATCTTCCGTGGAACGGTTGCGGCGGGAGTAATACCAGCCGATGCCGAGCATGCCCAGGGCGTAGACGGCAATGACGGCCCAGTCGAGGAGCGTCAGACCGGTAGGAGACCCAGCCCCATCATTCACGAGTTCACCACGCCGGCAGGCGGATCACCGCAATTCGCAATCCTTGTGTCACGTCGCGCAGAGCGGTATCAGGTAGCGATCCAGTAAATGCAGGCGAAGCGCCTGACGGGCCTCCTCCGCGTCGCCGGCGATGATCGTGTTGAATATCAAACGATGTTCTTCAAGCGTGCGGCGGACGGATTCCGCCCACTGCTTGCCGCTCACCACGATCGGATGAATGATCGGCAGCGGCGCCCGCGCATACAAGGCGGACAGACGTTTGTTGCCCGCGGCGTCCACCAAAGATTCGTGAAACCGCCGGTCGGCTTCAGCGACGCCGAGGTGGTACTCCTCGCGCACCAGCCGCTCGAGTTGATCGCAGGAATCGCGCATCACCTTCAAGTGGCGCGGCGTATTCAGCCCCAGGCGGACGAGACGCTCGATCGCTCCGCCCTCCAGCATGATGCGGACCTCGATGATCTCCAGAATGGACTCGTCGGTCAGGACGGGCAGGAAGTAACCCGTTCTCAGGCCTTTCTCGATCAGGCCCTCCGCTTCAAGTCGGGCGAAGGCCTCGCGCAGCGCGGTACGGTTCACCCCCAGGCGCTCAGCCCACTCGGCTTCACGCAGGCGCTCGCCTTCGCTCACCTGCTGGAGGATCAATAACCGCCGAATGGAATGGTAAGCCTGATCCCGCTGCGACTTAGGCTCAGACGAGTTTGATGCCGGATCGCTTTCTGTGACATCTTCGGTTGACATAATCCGCCTTTTTATGGTACTCTCTGATAACTGTGAGTTTACAGAAATCGTCCAATTCTGTCAACAAAAATTGTGGGAGGGCATTGACCGCCTGCGTCCGATAGAATAAAAAAGAAGTACGATTCGATTGGCCGTGGATGATTCACCACCCAAACGTCGAGGGTCCCGGAAGCGCGTTCTCTTATTCCATTGCCGATGAATAACGAGATACGATAACAAGAGGGCAATCATATATCCCATCGGCCTGCTCACGCAATCGAGTGCCTCATGCCCGCAACCTCATTAAATGATGAGGTCCTGCAAGGCACTATTAAGGATAACGCATGCGCAAGAGTGTCATCAAGGCGAAATTAAGCAAGGGCGGGCCGGTTCTTCTGACCCAGTTGCATCTGACCGATCCGTCGGTCTTCGAGCTCGCCAGCTTGATGGGCTTCGACGGAATCTGGATGGACCTCGAACACCACACCTATAGCCTGGAGACGGCCACCAGCTTGATGCGCGCCGCCCGCGTCGGTCGAACGGACATTCTGGCCCGTCCCGCCAAAGGCGAGTTCACGCGCGTCGGCCGGCTCCTGGAGGCCGGCGCCCACGGGATCATGTATCCCCGCTGCGATAACGCCGACGAGGCCCGCGAAGTCGTCAAGTGGGCCAAGTTCGCCCCCCTCGGCAAGCGCGGCGTGGACGGCGGAAACCCGGACATGCCCTACTGCACCATGCCCATGGACCAGTACATCGAGGAGGCCAACCGCGAGACGTTCATCGTGATCCAGATCGAAGAACAGCATGCGGTGGATGCCGCCGAATCCATCGCCCAGGTCCAGAACATTGACGCCCTCTTTGTGGGCCCGGGAGACTTCTCCGTCCTCAGCGGCATCCCCGGCCGATTCGATCATCCGACCGTGCAGAAGGCGATCGAAAAGGTGGCCCGCGCCGCCCGCAACGCCGGCATCCATTGGGGTTGCCCCGCGTTCTCACCGGAACATGCCAAAGCGCTGCTCGACATGGGCGCGACCTTCATCTGTCACAGCGCCGATATTCTCATGATCAAAGACGGGCTTGACCGGATTCAGGAACAGTTCTCCGGGCTGGGTTTTACCTTCACCAACGGCGTCAACGGCCATCAGAGCAAGTAGGGTGGGTCTTGACCCACCGAATGTGGGTCGTGACCCACTCTACTTGCTTAAGGTGGGTCGTGACCCACCCTACCGGCGGCGCCAGCGAGTGCATCAACGGAGCAGGATGTGCAACGACACCGCGTGCTGGTCGTGGGTGTGGGCTCCATCGGCGAGCGGCACGTGCGTTGTTTCACCGCCACCGGTCGGGCGGAACTGGCCGTCTGCGAGACCAACCCCGAGCTTCGGCGGACCGTGGCCGTTCGATACGGTTGCGCCAACGCCTACGCCGATCTCGACGCGGCCCTTAAAAACCAGACTCAGTGGCGGCCGGACCTGGTCCTGATCGCCACGCCCGCTCCGTTGCACGTCCCGATGGCCGCCGCGGCCGCCGGCGCCGGCCTGAACCTGCTCATCGAAAAGCCTCTGAGTACCTCTACAGACGGCGTCGATGCCCTCGTACGACTGATCGCCGCCAGGAAAGTCCACGCGGCCGTCGCCTACACCTACCGCGCACACCCCATCGTCCGGTCCATGCGCGCCGCCATCCACAGCGGCCGATTCGGCCGGCCGGTACAGATCGTCAGCGTCTGGGGGCAGCACTTCCCCAAGTACCGCCCCGCATACCGCGCCACTTACTACCGGGACCGCGCGACCGGCGGCGGGGCCATCCAGGACGTGCTCACCCATGCGATCAACGCCGGCGAATTTTTCGTCGGGCCTGTCGAGCGGGTCATGGCCGACGCCGCTCACCAGGTGCTCGAAGGCGTCGAGGTGGAGGACACCGTCCACGTGATCGCCCGCCACCGCGGCTGTAGCGGCGTCCCCCCGTGGCCGCCGACGCCGGCCGCAGGGGGCCGGCGCTACGATGGGGGGGTCCTGGGCTGCTACAGCCTCAACCAGCACCAGGCGCCCAACGAGAACACCATCACCGTGATCTGCGAGCGCGGCACCGCCCGCTTCGATCTCAACAACAGCCGGTGGCTGTCCATGACCGAGCCGGGTAACGAGTGGACCGTGGAGCAGACCTTCTCGCTCGAACGCGACGACATTTTCATCCAGCAGGCCAACTATTACCTGGATATGATCGAAGGAAAGAGCGCCCCGCTCTGCACGGTGGAGGAGGCCCTCCAGACGTTGAAAGTGAACCTGACCATCCTCCGCGCGGCCGAGCGCCAGATGTGGGCCCAAGTCACATAGCTCGACATTGCCACCCCTGCCACTACGGTGTCACCGGCGCTTCAAAATAATATCATGCCGGAAGTCTCTTGATGCCAGAGATTTACCCCGAAATGCCCCGCCTCGAAGAACGAATTTGCCAACAAATCCACCAGAATATTGTTGACCGACGAAGATTCTGGAGTATGCTCTATTTGAGGTTTTCGTACGGGGATTCGTTCAAAGCCTCAAAGCCTCAAAGCCTCAAAGCCTCAAAGCCTCAAAGCCTCAAAGCCTCAAACGGGCTTTGCGGGACGCGCGCGGCGCGACCTGGTGCGAGGAGGTCACTCATGAAGGCTCGGTTTTCGCTGATCGGTGCGATCACAGCGGTCGTGTTTTCGGGAGCGATCGGACGGTTGCAGGAGGCGGCGGCCAGGACTCCCGCGGAGCTACGCGAGGAGATCGCCGCCATCCAGGCTCAGTTCGAGGAGGCCAAAGAGCTCGTGCGGTCGGGCGACTATGCGGCCGCGGCCGCCCTGTACGAGCAAATCGCCGCCGAGCACCCCAAAACCATGAAGGGACAGAAGGCGGCCGTCGAGGCCGGGATCAACTACGACCGGGCGGGCCAGACCGACAAGGCCGTTCATCAGCTCGATTTCGCCGCGTCGCTGTGCGTGGCGTCCTCCGTGAGTGAGTTTGCCCTGTATCAGAAGGCGCTGGTCTGTGAAGCGTCCGGCTGCGCGCAGGACGCCCTGGCGGCCATCAATTGCCTCCGGATCGCCTATCCAGAATCGGGGCAAATCCCCGGCGCACTGGAGATCAAGGCCCGCATCCAGGGTATGACGCCGCAGCAACTGGAAGCGCTCAAGGCCCGGGAGCTTGAGGCGGCGGACATCCTCGCACAGGCCGCGGCCAAGCTGGCGACCAAAACAGAGCGCGCCGAAGCCCTCGTCCTCATCGACCGGATCGAAACCCATTACGCCGACACGTCTTCGGCGGTCTCGGCGCTCCTCGTCAAGGGAGATACGCTCCATGCCCTCGGGCGCTACGAGGACGCGCAGAACGCCTACAAGCAGCTTCGCGATCGCGTCGTGCCGCTGGCCCCCCGCTCCCAGTTTGCCGTGAAGGCGAGGATGGGCGTGGCCTTCGAGCGCGTGCACCGCGCCGTCCAGCTCTGCGAGCAGTCCATCGTGGACAGATCGAGTAAGGATGAGGGGATGGTGGAGGAGGCCCGCGCCGCCTGCAACGGCGTCATCGACGCCTCGGACGCCAGCCCCACCATGCTGGCCCGTGCCCGCGCCCTGTTGGTGGAAATCGAAATCTTCGATCAGCGCCCGGAACGGGCCGAATCACTGGCCGAAGAATTTCTGACCAAGAATTACCCCCGTCAGCATCATCTGAAAACATATCCCCAGTGGATACTGGTCATGCACCTCGGCATCGCCGAGGCCGCCCGCATGCGGCAGAATTACGACAAGGCCCTCCACAAATGTGAGGAGATCAAGCAGCTCTTCAGTCAGCTCCCCGAAAAACGCCGCGCTGCCATGCAGCCATTGCTGAAGCGGGTTTATTTCCAGAATTTTCTCGCTCTGGTCGAGTCCAGGGCTGATCGCGAGAGGGCCGTGGCCGCGGGTCATGAGCTAATGACCCGATTTCCCGATCCTCGCTCTGATGACGTAGTCACGAGGCGGCTCCGATGGCTATCGAGCCAGCCAGCCCCATAAACTGACGTCAGAGCACCCGCAATCGTGCCGGTCGAGAGGACAGGGGCCACCCGTACATCGCGAATAGAACGAAGTCCGAGGGCCAACGATGCGTCATCTGAAACGGGTGGAAATTCTCAGAGCTTACCAGCCCTTAAGGGGCATCGGCGTGGCGCTAGTTTTCGTTCTGTGCTATCAGGTCAATGAGAGCCAGGCCACGATTACTTCCTGCGGAGGCATCGATTGTGGAAATGATTGCTGTGACTCGGTAACCCAGTGCTGCGACAATGGGACGTGCGTTCCGTCGACATGTAACGACGGAAACCCTTGTACAGATGACCTTTGCTTTATCGGCGATTGCCAGCACACGAATAATACCGCTACCTGCGACGACGACGATCCCTGTACCGTGAACGACACCTGCTCAAACGGCGCCTGCGCCGGAACGCAAAAAGACTGCGACGACAACAATCCGTGCACAACGGATACATGTGACGCGAACGGAGTATGCCTACACGCACCATGCCCGACGGACCAGTGCTGCCATAATGGAGAATGCAAACTGAAGTGCCCGGACTGCGACGACGGCCCTGAGTCCGGGTGGTTTGCCCCCGCCGTCACCCTCAGTGTGCCGCCCTGCCTCCACCATGAAACATGGACCGAACCTATAACCATTTATGAGGACAATTGCGGGAATAAATTTACGGTTACATGTACTAATGGGGAGTACATCTATTCGCCTGGGGGCGGGCAGTGCAAGTGGAAATGCGGGGTCAACTACAAAAAATACAAGAAAATCATGGGACCGTGCGGCGACCGGCTCTCGGCGACCTTTCATCGGACCGTCGACATGGGTTCAATTGGGCCGATACAGTACGGTTGCGACCGCGGAACGTGCAGTGGCGTTTACGACTGGCAGGACTCGTTCTGGTATTACTGCGTTTCTGGCCCTCCGGGGCCCCCAAGCTGCTGTGCCGGGGCTAATAATCCTGAAGACGATCCTGCTAATACCTGCAGCCCCCCGGGGGGTGGTAACTGCAATGACGCCGAATGCCCAAACGATCCGTGCCCGGTATGCCCGTAAACGCCAGAATTCAAGGATGCTAAACGCGCAGAAGCCTGGGCCAGCATGAGGATATCCAAATGAAACGGCGAATTCTTCTCCGCAGCATGACCCTTGCAGGGCTGGAGCTCCTCACTGCGAGCAGGATCGGCATTGCCGCTGATTGCTTCGATCAGCTCGCACCCAGCCAGGGCGGGCCCGGACCGCGAAATATCATGATGATTCATAACGTGAAGCTGGATGGCGTGGCAAAGGGCGGGGAGCTGGTTCTACTGGAGATGATCAATCCAATCCCGCGCTACATCCGCATCAATACTCAGGCGGGCGAGTCATCTGAGGCGGTCATCGCTCGCATGGCGGCCGCCATCAATGAGGTCAGCCCATTCAATCCGGACCGTGCGCGCATGCGAATACCCAATGAGCGAGGCGAGATGGTCTCCGGAGACAAGGTGCCTATCGTCCGCGCAGATGGCAACCTTCTCAAATCATTTGCGGGAGTGCTAGGAAACTACATCTTCGCCGGAACGGAAACGGGCCTGGGTATTCCGCCTCCCCCCATGTCGCTGACGGCAACGTACGACCCCGAGACGCAGGAGGTCTCGCTGCATTGGGAAACCCCGGTGGAAGACTACGATGGGATTTTGATCCATGATGGAGACTATCACCCTGGCAACCGTACCAGTGTAACTCGGAAATTGCCGCCGCCCGTCAAGCACCCATACCCGACCAGAGCAAATGACCGCGATGGCCTGCGCGCGGACCGAGGCCTACGCCTATTCAGAGTCAACGGGTGCCGCGCATGCGTGATTTCAAACGCAGCCGCGATCACGCTGAACTACCAGGACCATTCGCAGGAGGAGCTGGACACGCAGCCCTTCACTGCCGGCGTCGCACCGAACTGGACGCCGTGGTCCAGCGGCGGCGAGCCGGCGATGCTGGTTTTGGAACAGGGCACCAAGGGAGAGTGGAAGCAGTTCGATCAGAATTCCAGGGCGCCCCTTGAGCCGGACGAGAAGCCCTTCTACCAATTGATCAAGACGCGTTCGCCCAAAGTTACCGGCGGCGTGTACCGGAAATTCCTCGGCCTGCAGCCAGGCCACACCTACAGGATGTGGACGCGAATGAACACACTGGATATGGACAAAGCTGAAGATGCTTGGTCCTTCTCCTTGCATGCCGATGCGCACGCGAAATCCGTGACACTGACGTCAGAGCAGATGACTGGTAGAGCTCCGCTCACCGATGGGAATAGCGGTTCGGTGGCGGGACAGGTCGCCGCCTACGCTCCAGGCTCGACCACAGGCGGAAAGTTTGTGGAGCGCTCCACAGAGAAGCTCGAACCCGATTCGCACGTGCTGGATATCACACTGCCGCCGGGCGCGGAGGTCATCACTGTCTGGTTCCGATGCAGTGGCTCCATTTCCACCGGCGTCGGTTTCGATTGGATCAAGCTCAAGGACATTACCGCGGAGTAGCGGTCGGGCTTGAGGGCGTCTCCGTGATCCGTGCCAGCACGCGTCGTAATTTCCTCAAGCGTTCGGCCTCGGTCGTTGCGGGTTTGCACATGGCCCCGCGGGTGTGGGCTAGCAGCACACGGCCGGCTGGCGATAAGCTCGGGCTGGCCGTGATCGGTGTGGCCGGTCAGGGGTTGTGGAACCTCCAGCAACTGCTCAAGGCGGACGCGTCGGTCGTCGCGCTGTGCGATGTCGATGAGCGGCGGGCGGGCGAGGCCCGCGCGATGTGTCCCCGCGCCCGGTTCTTCGTCGATTTCCGCGAGATGCTGGACAAGGCGGGCAGGGATATCGACGCCGTGCTGGTGGCCACGCCGGACCATACGCACGCCGTCGCGACGATGGCGGCGCTGCGGGCCGGAAAGCACGTCTACTGCGAAAAGCCGCTCACGCATTCGGTGTGGGAAGCGCGGCAGGTCATGGCCGCCGCCAGGAAGTACCGCCGCATCACGCAGATGGGCATCCAGCGGCACGCCGGGCGCAACTACCGGCGCGTCGTCGAGCTGATTCAGGCTGGGACGATCGGCGCCGTCCGCGAAGTACACGCCTGGTGCCCGACGGTCTGGTCGGGCAAGGGGACGGGTTCGATTGTGCCGGAGGCGCTCGGAGGGGTCGCCGCAGCGACCAATCGAACCCGTCCCCCTGTATCGCCCGTGCCGGCAGGTCTGCACTGGGACCTGTGGCTCGGCCCGGCGCCGCAGCGGCCGTACGCGGACAAGGCGTACGTCCCCGCCGCCTGGCGGGGCTGGTGGGATTTCGGCGGGGGTGGACATGCCGACATGGCCTGCCACTTCATGGACCTGGTCCATTGGGCGCTGGAGCTGGGCCATCCTGCGGCCGTCGAGGCCGAGGGGCCGCCGGTGGATGCCGATTCGGCGCCCGAGTGGCTGACGGTTCGCTACGAGTATCCGCCCCGCGGGGACAAACCGGCCGTGCGGTTGACATGGTCTGTCGGGCCGGAGCAGCAATACACCGGCGAGACGCCGGTGCCACACCCCACGGGCAGGATGCCCGTGCCACAACGGCTGGCCGATTGGAAAGAGGGCGTGCTGTTCGTCGGCGAGCGGGGAAAGCTGGTCGCCGACTTCACCCGATTCAAACTGCTGTCGCCAACCCAATCTGCCGAGTCTGTCCCGCACTCGCTTCCGAAGTCCATCGGCCACCATCAGGAGTTCATCACGGCGTGCAAAGAGGGCGGGACGACTTCGTGCAACTTCGACTACGCCGGCGTGCTGACGCAGGCGGTCCTGCTCGGCAACGTCGCGTACCGCAGCGGCCGCAGCATCGAGTGGGACCCGGCCGGCATGACCATTCCCAACGCGCCGCAAGCCGAGAAGTACCTGCGCCGCCCCTATCGCAACGGCTGGGAGATCCCTTCGCTGTAGGCATTCGATGCACATCCGGAACGCGCTCCGTGTTCTTCCCGGAATGCGAGCATCGCCGGACCAGACACGTATGACCCGAATCAAAAAAACGCGGGACGAGCCCCTCGCGCCCAAGCCGGAAAATGCGCCACAACAATTCAAACCCATTTGTGAAATCGTCCCGAAGACTCACAACTCGCTACCCCTGTGTCACTTGCGTGCAGGTTAGCCGCCGGGGGCCGACAAATCGCCCAGCCGAGCGAACCCGTTCTACAGGTATGCGCCGGCAAACCCGGTCAGGTGTTGTGGTATCGACTTTTGACTTTCGATTTTTGATCGTGACTCCGTGGTGAATATTCCGGTATAGTCGCGGGCGAAACATGACCACACGCACCGTTCAGGAACTGTTTGATCTCAAAGGCCGGGTCGCTCTCGTCACGGGTGCGACCGGTCATCTCGGCCGCGCGCTGAGCGCGGCGCTCGCCGAGGCCGGCGCCACCGTGGTGGCCACCAGCCGGGACGCGGCCAAGGCGCGGGAATTCGCCGCGACGCTGCCCAACGCCGCCCAGGCCCGCCACCAGGGTGTGGCCCTGGATTACCTCGACGATAGTTCCATAAACAAGTGCATGGAGGAAACGCTGCGGCTGGCCGGCCGCGTCGATGTCCTGGTCAACAACGGCTACCAGCTCAGCAAAGGCGACTGGACCAGCCTGGACGCCGAAGGCTTCAACCGGCAGCTCGCCAACGCCACCGGCTGCTTCCTGCTCGCCCGGCATGTCCGCGAGCACGCGGTCGCCCGCGGCGGAGGCGCCAGCATCATCATGCTCGGCTCGATGTACGGGTTGGTGGGGTCGTACCCCGACGCTTACGCCGGCGTCTGCGATGCCAGCAGCGTCGCCTACCACGCACTCAAAGGCGGCATCGTGCAGATGACGCGACATCTCGCCGTTTACTGGATCGCGGATGGCGTACGCGTGAACTGCCTGAGCCCCGGCCCCTTCCCCGCCCCGACCGCCAATCCGAAGATGATCGAGCGCCTCTGCGCCAAAAGCCCGATGCGCCGCATGGGCCGGCCCGATGAACTCAAGGGCGCGGTCGTCTTCCTCGCCAGCGACGCCAGCAGCTACGTCACCGGCCACAACCTGGTGGTCGATGGCGGCTGGACGGCGTGGTGAATTCTGAACGCGCTCAGGGCACACAGCCGGCGGGCAGGTTCTGGGTATCGTACAACACCGTCGGCCCGGTCGCGCAGTTCTCGAAGGCGGTGAAGTCGTCGGTATCGATCCCCGCGGGACTGCCCGTCGCGCGATCGTAGCATTCGCATCCGTCCGG
>CAYLLT010000145.1:0-13603 GCA_964384465.1 uncultured Planctomycetales bacterium
ACTGCCAGTACCATGCGATCAGATATTCGTTGTTGACCGTGTTCACCGCCGGAAGCGGGGTCCAGTTGCCGAAGCCGGTCACCTCGCCGTTGACCCTCACCGGCTCGCCGATGTAAGCCCCGGTTTGGCTCAGCCTGCGGCAGAAGTTGCCCGCGCTGCAGCAACTCGCCCACGTGGGCAGATATTCTTTGGTGATGGGGTTCCACGCGATGCCGGTCATGCCGCCGCGATAGTAGTCGTCGCTCGGCGCGATGGGGATCCTGGCGCCGATCAGCGCGCCGGAAGCGCTCACGAACTGCACCCAGGGGCTGGGGATGCCGCCCGAGTAGATGACCAGATACCTGTTCAAATCGCTGTCATACGCAACGTCGGGATCAGCATCGTCGTCTGTTGTGGCGGATATGGTGATATTCGGTCCGAGCAGGGCCCCGTCCGATGCTCGAACCCTCTGGGCATGGGAGTTCCAATTCGCGACGCCGTCGTAATAGTCTTGAAATGTGACGAAAAATTCGTCGTTGACCGAGTTGTAACAGATGGAGGGATCACCGGCGTAGAAGTAGGTGTCATCGGTGACGCGGAAAATGGGCCCCAGCGGGACGGCGGTGCTGTCCAGCCGTTGAGCGTATACCGGCAGCGGACTGTTGCCCCCGCCGTTTTCCCAAATCACCAGGTAGGAATTATTCACGGTCGAATAAGCGACCCTGCTGAGCATGGTGCCGCCAGCGCTGTAGATCCAATTGCTTCCGCCGATGAGCGCGCCATTGACGGCGTTCACGCGTTGCGTCCGGATTTCAGAGTGAAGGCCCTGATTCGAAGTATATCCGCCGTAGGTAATGAGATATTCCTGGCGAGCGCTGTTGTAGCACGGGTGAGGTCCGCCGGACCCCTCCAGGTCATCGACGATCCACATTTCACTCCCGGTCCTTGCCCCGGTTCCATCGAGGCGGTAATACGAAATCACCGAGGGCTCGCCCTTGGAGTTGTCGAAGTAGCAGATGAGATACTCGTTCCGGTCTGGGTTGTAACACAAGGCGTGAGCCCGCTGAGCGCCGTCGAGGCCGGCCACAAGATACGGATCGTTCAACAATTCGCCGGACACGTAAAAATGATTGTTCGGCGCGCTCCAGTTGCCCCATCCGTCGGAATTATGATGTCGCACAAAAACATAGTAGGTCTGCTGAGGCGCGATCGCGGCGGAGGTGGCCGTGGTTACCGGCGCCGCGACGTTGACCGTACCGGAATTCCAACCCTCGGCGGAAGTGGGCGCGTTGTACCAGCCGATATGGATTTCGTACGCATCGTGATTGCCGCCCGTCCAGGTGATATCGAGGCGATTGGCAACCATGGCGCCCGCTGGCGGCCACGTGATCACCGGGGCGGGCGGGACCAACGCCAGCGCCGTGTGCGTAAACGCGAGCAACAGCGCCGCGCACATCCCGACGCGAACAAGCAGAGACGGAGAGACGGAGAGATGGAGAGACGGAGAGATGTGGACGCGGATCTCTCTGTCTCTCTGTCTCTCCGTCTCTCTGTCTTTCTGTCTCTCCATCTCTCCATCCTCCGTTTCAGCAACCCGACGGATTATTCGCTCCCCCGATGCACGGTGCGAACAGGTTAAAATCGGTGTTACCCACGCTGCCGTCCTCGTTCAGATCGGCGTCAACGCAGCCCGCGGCGTAAGGGTTGCCGTCGCCGGAGAAGCAAAGTTGCAGATGAGCGAAGTCTACCAGGTCCACGTCACCGTCGTTGTCGAAATCGCCGATTAGAACCTTGGCGCTGGCCAGCGCCGGCGCGGCGTAATTGGACGCTTCATCGTGAGCGAAGGCGGCGTAATAGTAGGTGATACCGCTGACCAGGCCGGTGTGCACGTAGCTGTCCGATGTGCTCGGCGCGTTGGGCTGGTCGACCAGGAACGTGCCGTCGGTCGGCCCGGTGGGGAAGCCGGTGGTCTTGAAGCGAATGGTGGTGCCCATGAAGTCAGCCGTCGATGGGTTGGTCCAGGTCATTGAAATCGAACTGGGGAAACGCGCGAGGGCGAGGCTGGTTGCCGAGGCCGGCGGTGTCACGTCCGGCGCGGGCGGGGGATAGGTCTTGTACCGGCGGTTGTACACGTCGTTGTACGTGTTGTACCAGGTGATGAGGAACTCGTTGTTGACCGTATTGACCAGCGGCAGCGGCTCGTAATTACCGTTGCCGATCACGGTTCCGTTGGTCTTGAACCGCTCGCCGATCAGCGTGCCGGTCTGCGAAATGCGGCGGGCATAATCATCGTTGGTGCAGCAGTTCTGCCATGCCGCCAGATACTCCTTCGTGCTTGGCAGCCACGCCACTCCCACCAGGCCTCCACCATATGGCGAACCGAGCACGACGAACCGACCGCCGTTCTGCGTGCCGTCGGCATTGATGAATTGACCATAGATGCTGTTTGTCCCATCGACGCTCTCGTACACGGCCAGATACCGGTTCATGTCGCTGTCGTACTCGATGTCGCCGTTGTCGTCCCACGCGAAGAAGGCCGTCGCGACCGGCATCGTGCCGCCCAGCAGCGCGCCGTCGGAGGCCCGCACGCGCTGGCAGTACTGGTCCCAGCCGTTGCCGATGTCCTCGCGGTCCACCTGGTACATGCACATGAACTCGTCGGCGGCCGATGAGTTGTAAGCGATGTTCGGCACCGCGGTGAGCCGGCTCCAGCCGGTGGAGATCACGATCTGGCCGCCCGTAATCGCGGCCGTTGCGCCGTTCAGACGATACCCCAGGGTTCGCCAGCCATTCACGCTGTGCACGTCGTGCCAGGCCACCAGATACACGTTGCTCCGCGTCGAATAACTGATTTCGGGCTCGCGTGCCTCCGGCGCGGCCGTATACAGGAGGACGCTGGGCCCGATCAGCGCCCCCGTGACGGCATTGACCCGCTGAATCCGGACGTCGTCATGCACCTGCGGCGTGTTGTCCTGCGTCCAACCGGTGTAAGCGATGAGATACTCGGCCGCGGCATGGTTGTAGGCGACCAGCCCTTCGTGGACGCCGTCCAGGTAGGCGTCGTCGAGAATGGTGGTCTCCGCGCCGATCCGGGCGCCGGTGGAATCGAGCCGGTAATAAGAGATTCTCGACCGCTGACTGGGCTGGGCGCTTGGAAACGCAACCAGGTACTCGTTCCGGTCGGGGTTGAACGCATGATGCTGCGGCCATTGGAAGCCGGCCGAATCACCCACAAAGTAGGAATCGTTCAGCAACTCGCCGTCCACGTAAAAGTGATTGTTCTGCGGGCTCCAGTTGCCCCAACCGTCGGCGTTGTGCATGCGGACGAAAACGTAGTAGGTCTGCTGCGGAGGGAGCGGATTGGTCATGGCCGTGAATATGCTGGAGGCACCGGTAAAAACCTGTCCCGAGTTCCAGCCGTCGGCTGACGTGGGCACGTTCTGCGAACCGATGTGAACTTCGTAGGCGTCATGCGTGACGCCGGTCCAGTCGATGTCCGGGCGATTCGATGCCACCACCGCTCCCGGCGGCGGCCACGTGATCACCGGCGCGGGCGGCGGCAGTGCTTGCGTCGTGTGCGTTAGCACCAGCAGCAGCGCCGCGCACATCCCGACGCGAACACGCAGAGACGGAGAGACGGAGAGATGGAGAGATGGAGAGATGTGGACTCGGGTCTCTCTGTCTCTCTGTCTCTCCGTCTCTCCGTCTTTCTGTCTCTCCATCTCTCCATCCTCCGTTTCAGCATCCCGGCGTCACGTTCGCTCCACGCAGACATGGGAGAAAGCTGTTGAAATCGAACGAGTCCACGTCGCTGTCACCGTCCAGATCCGCGTCGGAACAGCCGGACTGGTAAGCGGACGCGTCGCCCGAGAAGCAAATCTGCATATGAGCAAAATCGACCAGGTCCACATCGTCATCGCCATCGAAATCGCCGGTGAACGACCTTGTGAAAAACGACCAGACGACGCCGGTCGTGGCGACGCATGCGTTGGCCGCGTCGATCCGCCAATAATAGGGGGCATGCGGAGCCAGGAGGCCGGGGGTATAGCTCGTGCCCGTCTGAATGACTTGAAACGCGGGCGGATTGCCGGCGCCGAAATAGACGTTGTATTGCGTGGCGTTGGCCGCGGTCCAAGCGAGGTTGACATTGCGTGCAACTCCGCTCGCCTGGTTTGGGGGATTCGGATTGGATGCCTGCGAGGGCGGAGTGGGCGGCGCTTGGGTGGTGAAGCTCCACACGTCCCCCGTGGTGGTGCCGTCATCGTTGACCGGATCGATCCGCCAGTAATAGGTGGTGCAATATGCCATCGGTCCGGTGTTGAAGTTGAACCCGATCTGGTTTCCGCGGAATGCCGGCGGATTGGTGGTGCCGAAATAGACGTTGTACGACCGGGCGCTGCCGCCCCACTTCCACAACCGGTCCGCGCCGATGGGCACATCGGTTGCCCCATCGGCGGGGGAAATGACGGTTGCCTGGGTCGGCGGATTGGGCGAAAGCGTGGTGAATGACCAGGGGTCGCCGGTGGTCGTGCCTTGATTGTTGACCGAATCCACGCGCCAGTAATAGGTGGTATCGAAACTCATCTGGCCGGGGTCGAAGATCGTGCTGGCTTGCTGGCCCTGCAATGGCGGCGGATCGGCGGCGCCGAAATAGATTTTGTATGACGTTGCGTCGGTGGCGGGGGCCCAATGCAGGTCGAATGTTCTGCCGACGGCAATGGATGCGTGATCCGGTTGCGGTTTGGACGCTTTGCCCGGCAGTGCCGCAGCGGCCGGCGGCGCGGCGATCTCGTAGAGGCGGTACACGTGAACGCCGAACGGGCCGATGCTGTCGGCCAGCGTCCATACGTTGGGGTTGCCGGTGGGTTGAGCGGTGATACTGCGCTGCTCGAACATAACCGGAATACTGGTCTGGTTTGCGCCGAGCGTGGCGGCCAAGATGTTGCCGGTCAATTGGAACTGAACCGCGTACGTGTTGGCCGAGTTGTTGGTTTCGATCAGATAACCGCACCGCTCATCCTGGCCGAATAGATAAATGATATCTCTGATGCCATGGCCGGTGGTGTCGGTATCTCGATTGCTGGACACCGATACGGCGGTGGAATTGGAGATGATCGCCGGCACCAAGGACTGAATCTCGTGAGCGACGACCGGCACGACCAGATCGCGATGCCCCGCCGTGGTGAACGCGTTGTGCATCCAGTAGAGCAGACCGCGCGCGCCCTGCACGATGGGAGCATACGAGAGGTAACGGTTCTCGATATACGTCGGAATCCGCAAGCCGAAGTCGCCGTGCGTCTGCACGATGTTGATGTAGGCGTTCTTGCCGTGCGTCCCAGTCTGGTTTGTACGAAGGCGAGATTCGGTGGCGACGATCCATAAGGCGGCGCCGAATTCGGGGGCGGCGTCGAGGATGGGATAGGTATCGGTCATCTCGACATCGCAGTAAGGAGGCGGCTCGGCCGCCAGATAGGTGTCGGGATAGTTACTACTGTAGCCAATGTGGGCAACGGTGATCGCATGAGCCGGATCGCGCGTTTTGATCTGGCTGTATCGGGCCTGGGTCATGGCCGGCGTGACGCCCTGGGCCTCCGGCTCGTCGATCAGATACCAGCCGAACATCGTCGGGTAGTTCTTCAACAGATCGACCTGGTCGTCGATGACCGAGAGCGGATACCCGGCGAGTTCCTGGACCGCCCAGCGATTGACCTCAACCATGATCTTCATATCGCTGGCAATTGCCCCTTCCATCCGGTTGGTCATGGAACTGTTGCTTAGCCAGATGCCGTAACAGATCAAGGCGGTGTTCATGCCCTGATGCCGCAGGCGCGAGAGGTATTGTTCGGATTCGGCGACGGATGGGGAGCCGGAGCTGGTGTACCAGCCCATCATGAAAAACGGTTGGCCATCCACCTGTAGCACCGGTGGCGGGGGAGCGCCCATCCATGTTTTGGGCGATGTGCCCAGTTCGACGCGATCACCATCAGGCTGTCCCGTGGCATTCACCCCCAGGGCATACGCGTGCGCCGTGTGCAGCCCTGGGCCGAAGGTGTTGGGTTGAAAATCGAATGCGTGTGTTCCGACATCCGGGCGGAACAAATTGGCTGGACCGGTGATGAACAGGTTTCCGTCGACGTAGATCTCGACCTGAATGGGGCCGGAAAAATCGTCGTCACGAGCCCAACCCGCCAGAATCCCCTCATCCGCGGCATCCAAAAAGCCGTAGGGCGGTGCCGTCGACGGCACAGCCGCTGCCGCCATGTGGACCAGGCAAGTCAGGACGATGAGACAAAAAGCCGCTCTTTGAGACATCATGATCACCCCAGCGGTGTAAGATTTCATGTCGAGTTTATTTCAGCCGAGATTTCCCAGATCACCTTGCCCGACTACGCCGCTCGCCTAGTCGAGTCGTGTAGCGACCGGGCCGTGAATCCGTCGCATCATTCTCTTCATCGCTTCTCCATCGTTCTTCGGTTTTTTACGTCATCGTCTCGATCTTGACGAGGGATCGCTCAACATCCCGGCGGCTGATCGGCTCCGGCCAGGCAGGGGAGGAACACGTTAAAATCGGATGTGTCCACATCCCCGTCGCCATCCAGGTCGGCGTCGGAACAGCCAGAACCATAGGCCACAGCGCTACCGGAGAAGCAGTTTTGCAAGTGAGCGAAATCGTCCTGGTCCACGTCGCCGTCCGTGTCGAAATCCCCAGTCTTGGTTGCAAATGACCAGACCATACCCGGCGTAGTGACACAGGCGTTGGCCGAGTCGATCCGCCAATAGTAGGTCGCGTGAAGAGCCAAGGGCCCGGGAGAATAGCTCGTGCCGGTCTGACTGATCCGAAACGCAGGCGGATCCGTGGTCCCGAAGTACACGTCGTATTTCGTCGCATTGGTTGCCGCCCAACTGAGGTTGGCATTGAGTGCAACCCCCGCCGCCTGGTTGGGCGGATTGGGATTGCTCGCCTGACCGGGCGGGTTGGAAGGCGCCTGGGTGGTGAAGCTCCACACATCTCCGGTGGTCGTCCCATCATCGTTGACCGGGTCGATCCGCCAGTAGTAGGTGGTGCAACCGACCATCGTGCCGGGATCAAAAGCGAAGCCGGCCTGGTTTCCACGAAACGCCGGTGGATGGGTGGTCCCGAAATAGACGCTGTAAGACCTGGCACTGTCACCCGGCTTCCAGGCCAGGTCGGCATTGACGTCCACGTTGCCGGCGGAGTCCGTGGGGGAGGGATTGGTGGCCTTGCCGGGGGGATTGGGCGCGACGGTGGTGAACGACCAGAGGTCGCCGGCGGTGGTGCCTTGGTTGTTGACCGGGTCGATGCGCCAGTAATAGGTGGTATTGAATGCCATCTGGCCGGGGTCGAAGATGGTGCCGGGCTGTTGGCCCTGGGATGTCGGCGGAATGGTCGTGCCGAAATAGACGTTGTACGCGGAGGCGTCGGTACCCGGGCTCCAACTGAGATCGAAGGTCCTGCCGACGCTGGTGGACAGATCTTCGGGGTGGGCTTTGGATGCTTTGCCAGGCGGATCGGCGGCACCGCCCGAAGCAGCCAACTCATAGAGGCGATACACGTGAACGCCAAAAGGAGACAGGCCATCGGTCAGCGTCCAGTTGTTGGGGTTGCCGGTGGGCTGAGCGGTGACGCTGCGCTGCTCGAACATCACGGGAACATTCGCCTGCGTCCCCAGCGTGCCGGCCAGCACGGCGCCCGACAACTGGAACTGGACCGAAAATGCGTTGGGCGTGTTGTTGGTGGCGATGAGATATCCCCGCCGCTCGTCCGCTCCGAAAAGATAATTGACGTTGGTGATGCCCAGGGTGCCGTTATAGTCATCTTTGTTACTGGAAACCGATACGGCGGTGGAATTGGAAATAATCGCGGGAACCAGCGACTGGATTTCATGGGCCACCGCCGGCACGACAATGCTTCGATGCCCTTCGGATGTATAAGCATTGTGCATCCAATAGAGCAGCCCTCTGGCTCCCTGCACGATGGGGGCGTAGGAGATGTAACGGTTCTCAAAGTACGTCGGAATCCGAAACCCGAAGTCGCCGCCGTGCGTCTGTACCACGGCGATGTAGGCATTCTTCCCGTGCGTCTCGGCCAACCCCGCGTGGGGGCCGGCTTGCTTCGCGATTCTCCATAAGGTGGCGCCGAACTCGGGGGAACTTTCGCCGATTTCATAGGCATCGCTCATCAATACGTCGCAGTAAGGGGGAGGCTCTGCCGCCAGGTAAATCTCGGCGGGCCGCGGGTTGCCATAGGGAGCATGGACGACGGAGATCGAATGGTTCGGGTCACGCGTTTTGATCTGATTGTATCGAGCCTGGGCCATGGCCGGGGTGACGACGGTGACCTGGGCCTCCGGCTCGTCGATCAGATACCAGTTCAGGAAGCTCGAATACGTTTTGCAGAGATCCACCTCATCGTCGATCAGCGAGAGCGGATACCCGGCGAGTTCCTGGACCGCGTAGCGATTGACCTCGACCATGATTTTCATGTCGCTGGTGATGGCCCCCTCGAGCTGATTGGTCATGTATGGATTGTAGGTCCAGACGCCATAGCAAATCAGGGCGGTGTTCATGCCCTGATGTCGCATGGTCGAGAGGTACTGCTGTGAGTCCGCCACCGAGGACGAGCCATAGCTGGTGTACCAGCCCATCACAAAAAACGGTTGCCCATCCACCTGAAGCACCGGGGGGGAACCCTGGGCCGGATTCCAGGCCGCCCCACAAAGGATCCCGAAGTACATCGGAACCAACAGCAGTCCGACCTCGGCGAGATCATGCGCCTTTTGGATGTGTCGCCTCATTCCTTTGCTCTCCAGTTCTCAGTTCTCAGTTTTCAATTCTCGCGATTCCAACTGACGACTGACGACTCTTATTCAACATCCCGGCACAAGATCGGCTCCCGCCCGGCAAGTCCGAACACCCGACGCCAGTCGGGGGCCTCTCGAGGGTCGAGCGTCTTCTGCCCCGCACTCGCGTGCGGGGTTCGGATCAACATCCCGGCGTATGATCCGCCCCGGCCAGACACGGCAGGAACGCATTGAAATCCGTTATGTCCACATCCCCATCGTCATCCAGGTCAGTATCATCACAGCCCGTACCGTACGGCATCGCATCGCCGGAATAACAATTCTGAATATGTGCGAAATCACTCTGGTCAATATCGGTATCGCCATCAAAATCACCGGGTAGCACGTTCACCGTGACCAGTGCCGGCGAGGCATAATGAAAAGCATCGTGAGCGAACAGAGCGTAGTAATAGGTCCCCCTGGCAAGACCGGTGTGCCGATAGCTGTCCGCGGTGCCTGGCGCGTTGTGTTTGTCCACCACAAGTATGCCGTCCGTCGGCCCCGTGGGGTAGCCGGTGGTCTTGAATCGCACCGTGGTGCCCACGAACTCCGCCGCCGCGGGGTTGGTCCAGTTCAATTGTAGGGAGCTGGCGAAACGTTGTGCGGTCACGCCGGTGACTGGGCTCGGCGTGGGGCTGGCAGACGTGTAGCAGAGGTTGTCCAGGTAAATAATCGAATGTTTGCCGTTGTTGTCCTGCATATTGAAAAGGCCGAACCGGTCCAAGATCGCCCCCTCAGCTTTGTCGCCAGGATCCAACACCAAAGTCCTCGATACGCCCTCGAGCGTCACGGTGACGGCGCCTCGACCACCGGCCGCGGCGGGATCATAGTCAATCGTCCAATCTTTCGGTGTGCCGTCCGGCGGAAGCAGCAGCCAGGGTTCTCCGGCGAACCTGGTGCTGCCCGCACCAGTCCCGTACATCGGGGCGAATAATCGCCCCGTGTCGCTAAGGCTGTCCATGTAAACGCCAACGAAATTCGACGGCGGCCAGTCCTGTTCGCCGGAATTGAACCAACCCAGCATCACACCGGCATCAACGGAGAAGCGCTCGGCAGCAATCTTGCCGCTGGCCGAGAGGTGATCGTTTAACGTCAGCGTCCCCACGTTGTCGGCGTAATAGGCCTGGAGGTCTTCTTCGGAGTTTTCAACGCGCCAGATCAATCCGCCCAGTTCTCCGGGCGATCCGCCAGCGTGGCTCGTGGGGCGATAGCCAAAGTCGTTAGTGCCGTACAGGCAGGGATCCTGGAACGTCGCTTGGTTGCCGACGGCTTCCCATCCGGGATCGACCGCGAAATTGTGGAACTGGCTGTTCACCGTGAGGTCGTCAAAATATACTTCCGTCTTGTTTCCCTCCACCACGCCCGGCAACTGGTTGCTGAAGATGCCGAACCGATTGAACACGGCGCCCTGCGATCGGTGCGGGGCGCTCACGTCGAGCGTACGAATCTGCCCGCCGTCCCAGGAAAAGGTGATCCGGCCGTTGCCAATGCTTGGGTTGTAATTCAACTGGAAGCTGTGTTTATCGCCGTTTGGAAGGATCGTGTCCACCCCATCCGCGCCATTGGCCGTCCAGACGGAGGTGCCGTATGACAATTCGAGTGCAGCAACATTGGGCGATGGCTCGTTGCTGCCGCGCAGGCGAAAGCCCAGAAAGTCGCGCGGCCGCCAGCCTTGCTCCCGCGAATTGAAAAACCCGACGAACACATCGCTGGTGCTGATGTAGCCCGAGGTAGCCGCCGCCTTCAGCAGCGAAACCTGACCGGAAAAGCCCAGCGCCTGCTCCAGGTTCAATGGCGCGAGCACCTTGCCGTAATAGGCGCCTTGCAACGGCGCTCGGTCAATGATCCCCCCGATCTCGCCTGCGGCAGATCCGGCGTGATTGCTGCTTCGATAGCCGAAATCCTGCGCGACCGTGCGAGGAGTTGGTGGCACGATGTGGTTGTTGTGGCTGTCCCAGCCCGGATCGCTGTCGAAATTCTCGCACACCTGCACCACCGCCAGTGACACCGCAGGCCTGATCGCGATCGTTAGAGGGCAAGCCAGCAGGACGATGAACGCGAATGGCGCTCCCGAATTAAGCGCAATTCGTCTCATTGGTGCCTCTATCCGGGATTTCCCAATGAACCTTGGCCGACGAACGTCGTTGGCCATTTTGCATAGGATACCGAGTTGTGGAGCCCTGGAGTGAGTCATCCAAAATAACAGCGGCCTTCGTTTGGGTATTAAACGAAAAACCGCAAACCAGCACGACAACACTGGTGGTACCAAAATACTTCATGCACTATTCCTTCTTTCCGCTACATGCCTGATGACTCAACATCCCGGCGGCTGATCGGCGCCGGCCAGGCACGGCAGGAACGTGTTGAAATCGAACGTGTCCACGTCCCCGTCCGCGTTGGCGTCCGCATCCGCGCAACCGGAGTCAGTGGGGAATCCATCACCGGAAAAACACGTCTGCACGTGCGCGAAATCGGATGTGTCCACGTCGCCGTCCTCGTCGAAATCAAACCGCGACAGCACCCGCACCACCCAGCTCTCCGTATCCGAGCCTTCCGAGTTGATCGCCTGCACATTGAACGTGAAGTCGCCGAAGCTGGATGTGGTCCAGCCGCTGACCAGGCCGCTGCCATTCACCAGCGCCCCCGGCGGCCCTTGCAGGATGCTCCACGTCGGAGGCGGGCTGCCCTGCGTCAGCACAAGTTGCTTCGTGTAAGCGACGTTCGATAAGACCAGTTGCGGGTCGGGAGAAACCTCCGCGATGACCGGCGGCAGCGGCTGATCCGTTGTGACGCGCACCGTGTCGATGTAGAGCGATCCGCCGATCTTGCCGAAGCGGAAGTCCGCGCCGCCGTTCTGCCGGTTGCCGAAGTACGCGTCGGTCACGTGGAACGTCACCGACTTCCACGTATTACTGTCGGTCAAACTGACGCTGCCGCCGCTGCGATAATAGGCGGGATCACCGCTTCCCGTGCTCGAATCATAATCGAGCGAGATATTGCCGCTGCCGGCGTCGTAATACTCCATGATGATGTACACGTCCGGCTTGCCGCCCTGATAGGCCCACGCGTCACTGACGCCGAAATAGAAATAGAAGTCCTCAGCGGGGTTCGCATTCTGCCGGCAGCTCCGGCCGCCGATCGTCACCGGCGTGGTGTCGCCGTCCGCGTTCTGAACGAGCGTCAGCCCCTCGGGTACATCGGGGTTGCCCAGGTCGATGCTCACATCGCTGGCCGGGTTGATCACATCCGTGAAGATACCCTTGATGATGTACGCGGCCGGCCCCTGGGCCAGCGTAAAGTGCTCGCCGGTGTTCTTCGTGAGGTTGTAGGCCACCGCCCCGGTGAGCGGGTTATAAACCTGGAGGTTCATGGGCCGACGAGCTTCCAGTTCGAGCCCGCCGCCCAGGATGCCGATGGGGAAGGTGAGGAATTCGCCGCCCTTGATCTTGCCGGTGTTGCGGATGCAGCCGCTGGTCGCGCCGCCGACCTCCGTCCACCACTTGTTCGCCTGCCCGTTGGCGTAGCTGGTGAATGCGGCGGCCGATTCCTTGCCGTCGTTGCGCACCCAACTGGCGATGTCGGGCGGGATGATTTCGTTCAGGTGAATATAGTCGCCGACCCCCGGCTTGCTCTCAAACGTGGTGTTGCCGAACACGCCGGCGTCGGAATGAAAGACATACAGCGGCAGGTTGGCCCCCCATGCGAACGCGGCGGCCATCACCAGCTTGATCGGATCGTTCTCGGTGTTCACCGATGAGCCCGGCCCGATCGGTTCGTTGCTGCTGCCCGGCGGCACGCCATTCAGGAATTCAAAACTCCAACAATCACGAACCGGAAGCCAGCCGCCCTCGACGGTGCCGATGTCGCGGCTGAAGTGTTCGGTGGCAATGTCGGCCGTGCTGCCGCTGTAAAGCTCCTCGGTCACGCTCCCCTCGCCCTGCGAATCGCTGATCGCCGTCAACAGGCTGGTGCGGTCGGTCAGGTACTGGCAGAACTCGCGGAGATCGGCCACGCCCTGGCTGCCCGGGAAGCCGTTCTGCCACGCCTCGTTGCACACTTCCAGGTGCATGATCTTGTGCTCGCGGCCGGCGAGATTATTCAGCACCATCTGCATGTGGTTGATGCGGTCGGGCTTGTTGGGCATGAGCTGGGCGTCGGCGAAAATCGTCAGCTCCGTCCGCATGCCATAGGTGTCGTAAATGATGTCCACCATGTCGCGGAACTGCTGCCAGTAATCCGGCCACGCGGGCACGAACGTGCCGTTCTGACTGGTGAAGCTGATCGGCGCGATCTCCTTGCCCTGCCACGCGGAATACCAGCCCACCATCGACAGCACGCGCACGTACTTGAACTCCTTGGAGGCCAGAAACGCCATGTCGCTGTTGAAGCGGGTGCGATCGTACTTGCAGCGCCGCAGCGCCTGCATGTAGGAGGCTCCCAAGCCGAGGAACGGCCCGCTCTTCTGGACCACCGAGTTGCCCTGGAGCTGGACGATGTCGGCGCCGGGCGGTACGAAGGACGTATCCACCGTGAACTGACGGCCGGCGCTCCATGGGCCGAACGCTGCCCCGTTCGCCAGTCGCACGAAAGCGTAGTACGTCGTGTTGTTGAGCAACTGGCCGGTCCAGGTAAACCGCTGCGATGAGTTGACCTGCCCGGAATCCCACGCGACGCCGGTCTCGGGCTGGTTTACGGAATTGACCTGCACCTGGAAGGTGCTCTGCGGATCGCCGGTCCACTCGACGAAAGCGATCGTCGTGTTG
>CAYLLT010000146.1:0-13496 GCA_964384465.1 uncultured Planctomycetales bacterium
GTAGCGGTCCTTGATGGTGGCATGCGCGGACAGCGGGGCGTTGATGATGTCGCTGTCCAGCTCCGGGCCGCCCTCGACGACGGCCAGATATGTTTTGCGGATGGTGCGTCTTTCGAACTGTAACGAGAGCCGCCAATGGGTCTCGTCCGTTTTGGCCACCAGCATGACGCCGGTGGTGTTCTTATCCAGACGGTGGACAATCCCTGGCCGGAACGGGTCTTCCCCCCTGCTCAATGAACTGGCATAAAAGGCAAGGCCGTTGGCGAGCGTGCCGCGCTGCGTGCCTTTGGAAGGGTGAACGATGATGCCCTTCTGTTTGTTGATGGCGAGCAGATGCTCGTCCTCGTAGATCACATCGAGGGGAATGTCCTCGGGAATGACGTCGTATGGCTCGGGCGGGGGAATGACCATGTCGATGCGGTCGCCGCCTTCGGGTTCGTAGCTGGCCTTGGTGGGACGGCTGTTTACGGTGACCACGCCCTGCTTGATCAGGCGCTGGATCAGCGTTCGCGAGAGGCGCGGGAAGCGGCTGTGCAGGTATTTATCGAGGCGGCGGCCGGGTAGCCGGCGGCGGACGTGGAGCGTGACGGCACGGGCGTCGTCGCTGTCCACATCGAGCGGGCGTTCGGCCAGCTCGTCGTTGAGGACTACATCGTCTTCTTCGAATGCCTGTGCCATGATACCGACGTTGGTCCTAGTCCTATGTGGCACAGGCGTCTCGCCTGTGCTGCACCGGCGGGACGCCGGTGCCACAACTTCAATGAAAAGCCCACGGCTCGCAGTCCGTGGGCTTCATCGGAACACAATCATTATAGCGTCCAAAGGATAATACTATCCGACGTTCGCGGTAATGAGCCGCTGGGCGAGCTCGACGGCGGTGGCGGCGTCGGAGGCGTAGCCGTCGGCGCCGATATCGGTGGCGAACTGCTGTGTGAGCGGGGCGCCGCCGACCATGACGCGGACATCGTCGAGGCCGGCTTCCTTGATCGCCTGGATCACCTTGGCCATGTAGGGCATTGTCGTGGTCAGCAGGGCGCTCATGCCGATCAGGCGGGCGTCGTGCTCGTTGATGGCGGCGATGAACCGCTCGGCCGACACGTCGATGCCCAGATCGACGACTTCGAACCCGCCGCCCTGGAGCATCATGCCGACCAGGTTCTTGCCGATGTCGTGCATGTCGCCTTTGACGGTCCCCATGATGACTTTGCCGACCGGCTCGACGCCGGACGCGGTGAGCAGCGGCTCGAGGATGGCCATGCCGGCCTTCATCGCCCGGGCGCTGATCAGCACTTCGGGCACGTAGATGAGGTTGCGCCGGAATCGCTCGCCGATGACGGACATACCGGCGATCAGCCCGCGGTTCAGCACGGTCTCCGGGTCGATGCCTTCATCGAGGGCCTGCTGAACCTGGGCTTTGACTTCCTCGCGCTTGCCGCGGAGGAGGGAGATGGCCAAGGCTTCAAGATCTGCCATAAGAGTACGGTACAGAACGCACGAATTGGCGTCAATTTGTAGGCAGGTCAACGAGTTGCCAGAACCATCTTTGCTACCGGATCGTGGAGGCAAGTCTTTGACCTGCCTTACGGTACTGATGGTTTTCGAGGTAAGCGGACTTGATTCTTGTATAACGTGGCGTATACTTACTGTAGGCTTCGCACTGCGGTGAGGCTGAATCTCATTGTCTTGATGAGACGGAGGATCTTCATGGACCTGATCGCTTCAGCCGGCTTGAAGGAGTCGCGACATGTCTTCCACGCCATTACCCCCCGTCGGCGGAGTTTCGTACAGGCAGGTCCATGAAGAGCTGGAGCAACATGGTTATGAGTTAAGGAGTTCACGAACGGCGGGGCGGGTGCGCTATCGGGTCTACCGGCACAAAGATTCAACCGGCCCGGCGATCCATTTTCCCGTCTCCGGAAAGTTGGTTTCCTATGCTGTCTATCAAAAAATCAAAAAGCTTCTCGAGGAATCCGGCCAAGGCCCGCAAGGCCAACGCGAGTGATGGTCCGCACGTCGAACGGCAATTTGATCAGGATACTCTGGAACGCGCCCGCGAGATCGCGTCCCACTATCGGGTGGTGATCGAGGCCGCTGAGTCGCAGTTTGTCGGGTGGTCGTTAGAGATGCCCGGGGTTCTCGCGGAAGGCTCTACTGCGGAAGAATGTGTAAAAGAGGTATATAAAGCGCTCGAATTCACGGTGGCCACATTACTGGACGACGGAGAACACCCGCCAATCCCGTACTCGGAACAGGATAATCGAACAGCGCAAATCAACGTTCGCGTTACGCCGGAAGAAAAATCGACGCTTGAGCAAACCAGTCGGCGACGCGGGTTCAAGGGAGTGTCGGATTTCGTTCGCTTTGTCGCCTTGCACGAATCCGCGGCCAAGTAGTATGGCTCTCGCCCATGCCTGAACGCCCACAACCATCGATTCCGGAACACTGTTTGTCTATGCCAGGATGTCGTGCACAACGTTGCCGTGTACGTCGGTGAGGCGGAAGTCGCGGCCGGCGTAGCGGTAGGTGAGCTTTTCGTGGTTGAGACCGAGCAGGTGCAGGATGGTGGCGTGGAAGTCGTGCACGTGGACCTGCTTTTCGGCCACTTCGTTGCCGTAGTCGTCGCTCTTGCCATAGGTGATGCCCGGCTTGACGCCGGCGCCGGCCAGCCATGAGGAGTAGCAGCGGGCATGGTGCTCGCGGCCCTTGTGCTGGGGGCTATCGACACACGGACTGCGGCCGAACTCGGTGGTCCAGACGACGAGCGTGTCGTCGAGCATGCCGCGGGACTTGAGGTCCTTGAGCAGAGCGGCGATGGGCTGGTCCACATTTTTGGCCAGCGGGACGATCCGCTCCATGTCGTTGTGGGCGTCCCAGTTGATGTTGCCGTTGGCGCCGGAGTCGATCAGTTCGATGAAGCGGACGCCGCGCTCGGCCAGTCGCCGGCCGACCAGGCACTGCCAGGCGAAGCCGGCGGTCGAGCCGCGTTCGAGGCCGTAGAGGGCAAAGGTGGCATCAGATTCTTTCGAGAGATCGAAGACTTCCGGCGCTTCGCGCTGCATGCCGGCGGCGGTCTCGAACGAACGGATGCGCCCGGCCAGGACCGGGTCCGGCTCGCGCTGTTTGAGATGCTTGCGGTTGAAGCTTGCCAGCAGGCCGAGCTCCATCTCCTGCAATTCGGCCGACGCGGTCCGGCGGCGCATGTTGGGGATCGGCTCATCGCCGGGGATGATGCGGATGCCCTGGTGGCAGGCGGGCAGGAAATTCGACGACCACAGTTGGCCGCCGGCGTACGGCAGCTCCGGCGCGAGCACCGCGTACGAGGGCAGATTCTGGTTGAACGTGCCCAGGCCGTAGCTGACCCATGAGCCCATGCTCGGGCGAGGGACGGTGGTGGAGCCGGTGTGGATGCCGAGCGTGGCCTCGAAGTGATCGCCGGCATCGCCGTGCATGGAGCGAATCACGCAGAGGTCGTCGGCACATCCGGCGATGTGGGGCAGCAGCTCGCTGATTTCGGTTCCGCATTTGCCGCGCGGCTTGAAGTCCCAGAGGTACCCTTTCACGTAGCGGCCGGGCGAAAGCGCTTTGCCGTGGTCGGCGCGGAGTTTGGGTTTGAGGTCAAAAGTGTCAACGTGGGAAACGCCGCCGCTCATGTACAGGAAGATGACGCGCTTGGCTTTGGGCGTGAAATGGGGCGTGCGCGGAAGCATCGGATCGGCGGCGGCAGCCGGGCCGGCTTCGGCGGCCATCAACTCGGACAGGATGGCCGGCATCAGCAGTGAGCCGCCCACCAGCGAGCGGATCATCTGCCGCCGCGAGCAGTTGCAGTTGGGTTCGTGCATCATGTAGCCTTCTTTCGATCCCGCGGGATCGGAATCCCGCACCAGCCCTCAATCCACGAACATGAACTCATCGCTACTGAGCAGCACGCGGGCGTAACTGGCCAGCGCCGCCCGCGGGTACTCGCCGGACGGCATCGTCGTGGTCCTCAGCTTCTCCTGATATTCGAGAATGTACGCCTCGGCGGTATTGAGTTCGTCCGCCGTCGCCGTCCGGGCGAAGACGAGCCGATGAGCGCGATCGATCCGCGCGCGAAGCTCGGGCGCACTCGATTCGAGCCTCGCCGCCAGGTGTTCACCCTCCTGAAACACGAATACATTGTTCATCAGAAACAACGCCTGCACCGGTGTCGTGCTGATCAGCCGGTCGGCGGTGGTGGCGTTGGTGTCGGCCCCGTCGAAGAGGGCGAAGAACGGGTGCTTCTTGATCCGCTGCTGCATGACGTAGACGCTGCGGTGGTTGGTGTCGTAGACGGCCGAGAAGGCCCTGTGCTGCGTGAAGTCCCAGGTGTGCGCCGGCGGGAACAGATGCGGTCCGGCCATGCTGGGATCGAGATCGCCGCTGACGGCCAGCATGGCGTCGCGGATTTCCTCGGCGCTCAGGCGGCGGCGGTTGAACTTCCACAGGTAGTCATTGGCGGCGTCAATCGCATCGTTGCGTGCATCATCGCTGCCGGCCAGTTGATAGCACTGCGAGAGCATGATCGCGCGGTGCATGGCCTTGATCGACCAGCCGCTTTCGATGAAGCGGCGGGCGAGATAGTCGAGCAATTCGGGATGCGTGGGCGCTTTGCCGCGTGCGCCGAAATCGCTCGGCGTCTGGACGATGCCTTTGCCAAAGTGGTATTGCCAGACGCGGTTGACCATCACGCGGGCGGTGAGCGGGTTTTTGGGATCGACGATCCAGTCGGCAAGCTGGAGGCGGCCGCTGTCCTTGACTTCGGGCGGCAGCTTCTGGCCGCCGAGCACTTGGAGGAACCCGCGCGGCACTTCGTCGCCGGGGACATTCGGCTCGCCGCGCTTCTGCACGCGGGCATTGGCCGGCGTGCCCTCGGCGACGGCAAACGCCCGCGGGAACGGCGGCAGGTCGGCCATGATCTTGTCGCGCTCCTTGACCGCGATCTTGGTCTGGACCTCGATCTGGGCCAGAGTGGGGCGGGTGGTCGGTGATTTTTCCCCGTTCTTCTTATCTGCGGCCTTCTGTCCATCCTTTTCGGCCTTGGGCGGTGCCTGGCGCTTTTCACGCTCCGCCTCTTTTTCCGCGGCTACGAGCTGAGCGACTTTTTTTTCGGCGTCAAACAGCGGTCTCAACTGCCTTTCGGCCTCATCCGGCGGCAACAGCACGACGTAATCCTTCGGCCGGCGGCGGTTCTCGGAGCCGGCGAACGGGTAGCGCGTGCTGCTGAAGAACCCGTACAGGGCATAGTAGTCTTCGGTGGGAATCGGATCGAATTTATGGTCGTGACAGCGGGCACAACTGACGCTCAGACCGAGCGTGGCCTTGCCCAGCGCGTCGATGGTGTCCTCGATGGTCAGATGTTGATGCGCCTCCGGCGTGACGCTGAACCGGCGGGAGATGGCGATGAAGCCGGTTGCGATGATCTGCTCGTACTTCCGGGCGTCGTCGCGTGCGGGCAGCAGGTCGCCGGCCAGTTGCTCGCGCAGGAACCGGTTGTACGGCTTGTCCTGATTGAACGCGTCGATGACGTAGTTGCGATAGCGATACGCATCCGGCACCGGGTAGTCGGAGCTGTCGCCAGCGGTATCCGCGTAGCGCACCAGGTCGAGCCAGTGGCGCCCCCAGCGCTCGCCGTAATGCGGCGAAGCAAGGAGACGATCGACGAGCTTGGCGAACGCATCCGGCGATTCGTCGGCCAGGAAGGCGTCCACCTCCTCCGGCGCGGGTGGCAGGCCGATCAGATCGAACGTCGCACGGCGAATGAGTGTCCGCTTGTCGGCTCGCGCCACGGCGGCAAGTCCCTTTTCCTCCTGCCGGGCAAGGATGAAGCGGTCGATCGGCGTACGCGGCCATGCAGCGTTTTTGACGGACGGCGGGGCGGAGTCACGGACCGGCTGGAACGACCACCACTGCCGGCCTTTCTCCAGATCGATCTTGTACTCGGGTTTCCCGGCCGCTTTTTTGTCTTCGGGGTACGGCGCGCCCATGTTGACCCAGTTGACGAAGTCGGCGATCACCGGTTCGTCGAGCCTGGATTTGGGCGGCATCCGCAGGTCTTCGTCGGTATAGCTGATGGCTTTGATGAGGAGGCTCTTTTCCGGTTGGCGGGGCACGACGGCGGGCGTCATCGAGCCGCCGCCCTTGAGCATGCCGGCCAGCGAATCGACGCGGAAGTCGCCGCGCAGCCGGGCGCTCTCGGCGCTGTGACACTGGTAGCAGTTGTTGACCAGCACGGGGCGGATACGCTTCTCAAAGAATTCAATGGCGGCCGCGGCGGGCTGCGAAGCGGCGGGCAGCTTGCCGGCTGCGCGTACGCCGGCCGGGCGCGCGGACCAAGCCGCGCACACCCCGACGCCGACAAGAAGTCTTCGGCTCATTCGCATCCGGCCAAACCCGTGCTGCATCCCACCGTGAAAGCTGATATTATGTAATCTATCGGATTGACCGTGACCGAGCAAGGAAAAAATAGCCATCCCGTATATCGAAGATCCCCATTCCCGAGCAGTCGTCGGTGGTCCTGGTGGAACAAACGCGCGTCATCGGGTGTTCCGCTTGCGCGCGCTGGAATTCGCACGTGGGTCGCGGGATGCGACGGGTTCGTTCCGCGCAATATACTTTTCGATAGCGTCAACGCGGTTTCCTCCAGCGGCACTGAAAAGTCAGGCTTTTCGCGGCCCTAATCTACGAGAGAACACGATGGGCGTTCCGTTGGAGCAGGGGCCTCCGCTTTAGATTCTTCCCGCTGTTTGCGATGGCAGCCGACCGGGCGATATAATTGCCATGATGCAGACGCTGACCGCACATTTCGACGGCAAGGTGATCGTTCCCGATGAGCCGACTGGCCTGGCGGCGGGAACCCGGTTGCGCGTGACTCTCGAACCGGTGGACCAGCCCGTCTCGCCGGCTCCGGGCAAATTGGAACTGCCCTTGTTGACCGGCGTTGACCCGCAGGTCGTGCGTGCGATCATGGAGGATCCCGAGTTCGACATCGAGAACGCTAAAATCGGACGATTTGTGGCCCCCATCGTCTCTGAGTAATAGCGATGATCGTGGCGCTGATGCAGCGCCATCAACTCATCCATTTGGTCACCAACGACGACGATTTCGATTCGGTCCCCGGCCTCACGGTCTGGAAGCCGCGATGACCCAAGCCCGAACCCGCCTGGCGGGGCGTTAAACGGGGTTTCACGGCTTCGTATCGTCGGGGCGCTCCTTGTGTCATGTTCATTTCCCCGCCGCGGAGCCAACGCTCCGGGCCAATCGATTGAAAACATATCCTGTGTTCCGCGCGGGGGGAGTTCGAGAGGAACAGGCTGGGTCATGGGATTATCGTTGGGTGAGGGCGCGGCGGATGCGGCGGAGGGTTTTGGTTTTGCCGAGCAGGACCAGCGTGTCGAAGATGGCGGGGCTGACCGTGTTGCCGGAGACGGCTACGCGGATGGGCTGAGCGACCTTGCCGAGGCCGACCGACTGGGCCGCACACACGTCCTTGATCAGGGCCTCCAGCGACTCGGCCGTCCACGGCTCCAGCGCTTCCAGGCGCGGCAGCAGCAGCTCCAGCATTTGGTAGCCGGCGTTGTCGGCCTTGGCGAGCACGCTATTGACGGCCGACTCGTCGTACGCGATCGCCTCGTCTCCCATATAGATGAAGCCGCTCTTGTGCTCGATGTCGGCGAAGGTGCGGAAGCCGTGGTTGACGCGGAGGAGCTCACGCCTGGTATGCTCGTCGAGGTTGGCGCGACTCAGGGCACTCGCTTGCGCTTCGTGCTGGTTCACTTCGTGGTGGTTCACGGCGAGGTAATCGTCGAAGGCGGCGAGCAGACGATCCGGCGACGAGGTGTTGATCCAGTCGGTGTTGAACGCGAGCAGCTTCTCGCGGTCGAACTTGGCGTTGGTGCGGCCGACGCGGTCGAGGCTGAACAGCTCGACCATCTCGGCGAGCGTCATCTTCTCGCGATCGCCGCCGGGCGACCAGCCGAGCAGGGCGATGAAGTTGACCAGCGCCTCCGGCAGATAGCCGTGCTGGCGGAACGAATGCACTTCGACATCGCCGTCGCGCTTGGAGAGCTTGCGGCCCTTCAGGTCGAGGACCAACGGCAGGTGGGCGTAGCGCGGGGTGGGCAGGCCGAGGGCACGCTGGAGGGCGATGTGACGTGGTGTCTGGCCGAGGAACTCCTGGCCGCGCATGACCAGGCTGACCTTCATGGCCGCGTCATCGACGATGTTGGCCATGTGATAGGTGGGCATGCCGTCGGCCTTGCGGATGATGAAGTCGTCCAGCTCCGCCGCGGCCACGGTCACGTCGCCCATGATCTCGTCGGGAACGGTGATATCCACGTCGGGCATCTTGAAGCGGACGACCACGGGCTTGCCGGCCTCGCGGGCGCGCTTCACGTCGGCTTCGTCGGGGAAGCTCGCCGGACGCGGATAACGGAACGCGCGCTTCGCGGCCTCGGCCTGCTTGCGCATCGCGTCGAGTTCTTCGGACGTGTCGAAAGCGTAGTAAGCGTCCCTGGCATCCAGCAGCTTTTTCAGCGCGTCGTTGTACAGATCGAGCCGCTGTGTCTGAAAGTATGGCCCATACGGCCCGCCGACATCGATGCCCTCGTCCCACTGGAGGCCGAGCCAGCGCAGATCGTCCATGATCTTGGCCTCGGCGCCGGCGACGTTGCGGTCGGTGTCGGTGTCTTCGATGCGCAGGATGAACGTGCCGCGGGTCTGTCGGGCCAGCAGCCAGTTGAACAGGGCGGTGCGGGCGCCGCCGACGTGGAGGTAGCCGGTGGGCGACGGGGCGAACCGTACGCGGGGTGGTGATGAATTCATTGCACCTTTTTACCCGGTGCGGGGTGAACCGTCATCCCGCTCGCCGGCGCGGCTCCTTCGACGGCCGGATGCTGCGGTTGAGGCGGCTTCAGCATCCGCAGCAGCGTTCGCACCGGCCCGCCGGCGATGAACACCCACGCGAGCGCGACCGCGGTCAGTTCGGTGTACACGAGCAGAATGGGGATGACGAACAGAATGGCAATCACATGCCAGAAGGGCCGGCGGCGGAGGAATGTACTGACCGCATGGCGGTATTGAACGCGGCTCACCATGAGCAGGGCGACGGCGAGTGTGGCCAGCGGCATCAACCAGGCGATGACCTCGGCGGTGTGGTGCCAGCCCATGCGGATATCGAGGTGATCGTGGAGGAAGACAAGGCTCGCCACGCCGGAGGCCGCGCCGGGCGAGGGCAAACCTTTGAAGCCTTTGTGGGCCGTTTCATCGAGCGTGGCTTCGACGTTGAAGCGTGCGAGCCGCAGCGCCGCACAGCAGACGTAGATCGAAGCGACGAAAAACGTCACCTGCGGGAACCGTCCGAAGAACGGCACATAGCCCCACTGCGTCATCTCCCGCCGGGTCAACATGAGCATCATCATGGCCGGGGCCACACCGAAGCTGACCACGTCGGCGAGCGAATCGAGCTGCTCGCCGAACTTGCTGGACTTGCCGGTCTTGCGGGCGACGCGGCCGTCAAGGGCGTCGCAGATCATCGCGGCGACGATCATCCAGACGGCGATGGAGAGGAACGAAGGCGCGCGGGCCTCGAAGAAATCGCTATTGAGCGTGCGGACTTTGTCGGGCGGCACGCCCGCGCCGAGGTCCAGCATCTCGCGCCCGCAGCAGTAGATGGCGGCGAAACCGAAGTAGAGGTTGGCCAGCGTGAGCAGCGTGGGCAGCATGGCGATGCTGCGCAGCCGCCGCTTGCGCCGGCGGAGTTCGGGTTGCGGATGATCGTCGCTGTGAGAGACGGCCTTGAGCATCTGATTCAACTCCCTGCGAGCGCGGAGGCGCGCTGGGTGGCGGCCGGAGCGGCGACGCGGCGGGCCAGCACGGTGACCGCGCCGACCGCGCGATCGCCCACCTGGACGGCGGGCACATAACGATCGTGGCCCGGCAGGATCAACTCGGTTCGCGAACCGAACTTGATGAGGCCAATCCGCTGGCCGGCCTCGACGCGGTCGCCTTCCTTCAGCGGGCAGACAATCCGGCGGGCGATTTTACCGGCGATCTGCCGGACGACCACCGGCCCGTCCGCAGGATTCATCGGATCGATGACGATCGTGTTCGATTCATTGACCTTGCCGCAGTCGGGGTGCCGCGCATCGAGAAATCTTCCCGGCTGATATCGGACCGACCGCACGACTCCGCTGCATGGACTGCGATTGATGTGCACGTCAAACACGCTCAGGAAAATGCTGATGCGTGTGGCCGGCCCGCCCATGTCGAGGTGATTGCCGAGCTGCACGGTCTCGACCACCTTGCCGTCGGCCGGCGAGAGCATGAGATCGCCGCCCGCCGGCGAGGCCCGCTCCGGATCGCGGAAGAAGGCCAACCCCGCGCCCCACAACAGCGTGAACAGAACGGCTAACGCCCAGAAGGCGGGTGAAACGCGCAGAGCAAGCACCAGCGACAGCACGGCCAGGCCGCCGCACAGCAGCGTGATCAAAATGATTTCCCGCCGACCCGCCGGCGCTAACATAGTCCGCATGTCCGCACGCCTCCCGGTGTCCGACTCATCGTAACGTGGGGTCGGATCGAAAAAAAGCAGTGGTGGCAGAGCCCGAAGCGCAAGCGAGGGTTGGCTGTCAGAACCTCGCACGTAAGTGCGGGGCCCGGCCCACCACTTGCGTGGTGGGTTCGGACAACCTCCGCTTGCGCTTCGGGCTCTATTACTTCGATTCAGGACGTGTGCCCCACCAGTTTCGGTACCAGCTTCTTCTTCTGCTCGAAGACCCATCGGTAGTAGTCGGCGCGATGGAGTTTCGAGCCGGCTTCGCGATCGACGATCACCAGGCAGTCGCGGTGGAGCTGGAGCGCACTGGCGGTCACCTGCGAGGTAATCGGGCCTTCGATGGCCTGGGCGATGATCTCGGCCTTCTTGGCGCCGTTGGCAAGTAAAATGATTATTTTTGCTTCCAGAATCGTGCCCACTCCCATCGTAATGGCGAACCGCGGCACCTCCTCCATCTTGTCGAAAAACCGGGCGTTGTCCTTAATGGTCTGCTCGGTCAGCGTTTTGAGCCGCGTCCGCGAGCCGAGCGATGAGCCGGGCTCGTTGAACGCGATGTGCCCGTCGCCGCCGATGCCGAGGATTTGAATGTCGATTCCGCCGAGCCGCGTGATCTGGTCCTCATACCACTCGCAGAACTCCATCACCGACTCCGCGTGGCCGTACGGCACGTGGATGTTGCCCGGCGGCAGATTGATGTGCTTGAACAGGTGCTCGTCCATGAAGTAGCGGTAGCTTTGCGGATGCGAGGGCGGCAGGCCCAGATATTCGTCGAGATTGAACGTGATGACCTGCGAGAAATCGAGCCCCTTGTCGCGGTGGCGACGGATCAGCTCCTGATACAGCCCGACCGGCGTGGAGCCGGTGGCGAGACCCAGAATCGAGTTGGGCTTTCGTAGCAATTGTTGCTCCATGAGGTCGGCCGCGATCGAGCTCATTTCCGCGGCGTTCTGTGCGATGATGACTTCCATAACATTCTCCTAACTGCAACTTCAATTATTCGGGCCGCTCATGCGTTGCCCGGTGACGGGCGGCATTGTACTCGGATTGTCAGCGCTCGGCATCGGGCAGTAACATACGTCGCGAATACGTACTCAATGCGGAGGATGGATATGAAACTGGTGGTTTTTGAGGATGAGCAGTTCGACCATTTTCTGCCGTTGGCGTGGCTGCGTGGGGTGTTCGAGCTGAAGGCCGGGGCGACGACTCTTTCGGCGAAGATCGAACGCGCCACTGGAGCGGCGGTCAGCGCGGTGCTCGTGCGGGATTATCTGGCCGCGACCGTGCGGCAGCGGATCGGGTCAGCGGCGGTGAACGACCTGTCCGGCTGCAAAGGCGAGGAAGTGCTGTTCGTCAATGGGCGCATCCGCGCGTCGGAGTGGAGTCCGCCCGCCCAGCGCATCGCGCTCTGGAAAGGCGAGCAGTTGGCCGTGTGGCGGACCACGGAGGACGTGAGCCGAATCCAAAGCTACGCCGACCTGGCCGCCGCGGCGCGCAAAACAGATCGTGCGGATTTCACCGGCAAATGGTTCGAGTATATCTGGGAGGTCATGCTGGCCAACCCGGAGGAGATCGTCGCCGATTTCAAGGCCGCCGGGCGGAGCGGGATCGAAGGCAAGGTGCATGAATCGTCGTGCGTGTTCGGCCCGAAGGAGCAGGTCTACATCGGCTCCGGCGCGGAGATTCATCCGTTCGTGTGCATCGACACGCGGCACGGGCCGGTGACGATCGAGAGCGACTGCGAGGTGCATCCGTTCACGCGCATCGAAGGGCCGTGCTACGTCGGCCGCAAGAGCATCCTGCTGGGGGCCAAGGTCCGCGAGGGTTGCAGCATCGGTCCGGTGTGCCGCGTCGGCGGCGAGGTCGAGGAGAGCATCATCCACGGCTATTCCAACAAGTATCACGACGGGTTCCTCGGCCATGCGTATGTCGGCGAGTTCGTGAACCTCGGGGCGCTGACGACCAACAGCGATTTGAAAAACGATTACAGCACCGTCAGCGTGATGATGAACAAGCGGACGATCGACACCGGCTCGACGAAGGTCGGCAGCCTGATCGGCGATCACGTCAAGACCAGCATCGGCACGCTGCTGAACACGGGCGCGGTGGTCGGCACGATGGCGGTCCTCGTCGCGACGGGCGCGCCGCTGCCCAAGTACATCCCGCCGTTCGCGTGGTTTTTGAATGGCGTGGTGAGCAAAGGCTTCGGCTTCAACGGCCTGCTCCAGACCGCCCGCACGGCCATGTCCCGCCGCAAAATCGAAATGAGCGCGGCCGACGAAGCCCTCCTGCGGCACGTTTACGAGCTGACGCAGGAAGACCGGATGGAATATGTCCGCAAGGGCCGGCGAGTGATGGTCAAGAAGTGACGGGTCAGTTTGCCCGATTGACTCAAACGAGCTAAACTGTAAGCATGACAGCGGAACACTTCCAGCAGCTTCTTGACGCTCTGCATAACCGCACTCCCTTTCACCCGTTCATCGTGGAGCTGGTGGGTGGTCATCGTTTTGAAGTGGATCACCCGCGGGCGACGGTGGTGCGCGACGGAGTGGCCGTCTTCCTGGCCCCCGGCGGTGTCCCCCATTGGTTCGACCACGAGGGTGTAACGCAGATCATCGGGGATATTGCGGACGCTTCACGCTGATTGAACCTCGCAATGGGCCGCTTTCTCCCACCTTGCATTGCACGCTTAAATTATATAATCTTGTGAACGCCCTTTGACACGGTTCAATGACCAGAAGACGGGAGGAGACGATCATGGAACGGGAATTCCCTCTACAAGACGTTGCCGAACCCAACTTACAAGAAGACATTTTCCCGTACAGCCTGCCGCCGCTGATTCGGTTTGAGGGGCAGTGGGTGGAGGACCTGGACGGTAAAAAGGTGGTGTTTGATCCGGCCGCGCGAGTCAAACAGGACCTGCACATCA
>CAYLLT010000147.1:0-1334 GCA_964384465.1 uncultured Planctomycetales bacterium
TCATCGCCTCCGTCGATCCGATCAGTTGCGCGCTGCTCAAGACGCCCGGGCACCTCGGCGCCGATATCGCCGTCGGCGACGCTCAGCCGCTCGGCATCCCCATGTCCTTCGGCGGCCCGACGTGCGGCTTCATGGCCTGCAAAGAGCCGTACCTGCGCAAGATGCCCGGCCGCCTCATCGGCGCCACCCGCGACCGCGCCGGCCGCCGCGGTTTCTGCCTCACGCTCCAGACCCGCGAGCAGCACATCCGCCGCGAGCGCGCCACCAGCAACATTTGCACGAACCAGGGATTGCTGGCATTGCGTGTCGCCATCTACCTGAGCGCGATGGGCCGCCGCGGCGCCGCCCGTGTCGCTTCGCTCTGCCTCGACAAGGCGCACTACGCCGCCGGGCGAATCGCCGCCCTCGACGGATTCGAGCAGCGGTTCGAGGCGCCGTTTTTCAAAGAATTTGTCATCCGCACGACCCGTGGCGTCAGCCGCGTGCTCGACCACTGCCGAAGCAAGGGCATCCTGGCCGGCGTTTCGCTGGGTCAGTGGTACGACAATCTGTCGGATTCATTCCTCGTCGCCGTGACCGAGAAGCGGACGCGCGAGGAGATCGATGCCCTGGTCGCGGCGCTGAATGAGGCATGACATTTGAAATCTGCAATTTCAAATCTTGAATTTGAATTCCGTCCGACAGCCCGGATTCCTGTGGCATCGGGTACTCTCGCATGAGTTATGATTTGGAGCTCATACAAGTCCCGCTGGACGCCGAGCAGTCGTTTCCGGTGACTGATTCCGCCGCCCAATCGGCGCTGAAGGATGCCATCGAATTCCACGATCTGGACGCGGTACGGGCCATTTTACTGCGGATCAAGGGCTGCCGCTCCGGCCCCGAAGCGGCCATCGATTACATGGGAAAAGGCCTGAATTCCGCCCGTCTCTTCGTCAGGAGCGAGGGCATTCATGTTGAAAACAATTGCGGCCCTCAGGAGTTGCAGAAGATCTATAATCATCTGTTAAGGGCATTCCCCATGTTGCTGATTCGCGATCTCCAGAGCGAGCAATTGCACAACGCCGAGAGCTTTCTGGCATGGTGGTCAAAACCGTTGTAGAGTTCGATCCTGTTTAGCCGCGAGCGCAGGCGAGCGCTGCTGACGAAGCAATGAATAACATGGAAGAGACGCAAGGACAAATTGAAACCGGCGGCGCCGGTCTCTCTCCGCCCGAGAAGCTGATCTTCGAGCGGAGCACGCCGGGGGCATGCGCGGTCTCGCTGCCCGCCCTCGATGTGCCGCCGATCGACCGCGAGCGGGCCATTCCTCGTGAGCTTCTGGCTGACAGCCAGCC
>CAYLLT010000147.1:1344-8723 GCA_964384465.1 uncultured Planctomycetales bacterium
CCCGCCCGAACTGCCCGAAATCGGCGAGCTTGATCTCGTCCGGCACTATACGCGCCTCGCCCACCGCCTCTTCAGCGTGGACGGCAACTTCTATCCGCTCGGCTCGTGCACGATGAAGTACAATCCCAAGGTCAACGAGCGCGTCGCGGCCCTCCCCGGCTTCGCCATGCTGCATCCGCTCCAGCGCGAGTCCGATACGCAGGGAATCCTCGCACTCTATTATCATCTGCGGACGTTCCTCGCCGAAATCGCCGGCCTCGCTGAAGTCACGCTCCAGCCCTGCGCCGGCGCGCACGGCGAAATGACCGGCCTCATGATCATCAACGCCTACCATCGCAGCCGCGGCCAGGATCGACCGAAAGTGCTGGCCCCCGACTCCGCTCACGGCACCAATCCCGCGACCTGCGCCGTCTGCGGCCGCCACGCGGTGACCATCGCCTCGCGATCCGACGGTCGCGTCGATCTCGACGATCTCCGCCGTCACGTGGACGACCAGACCGCCGCCCTCATGATCACCAACCCCAACACCGTCGGCCTGTTCGACCCGCAGATCGCCGACATCGCCGGGATCCTGCACGCGAAAGGAGCGCTGCTCTATCTTGACGGCGCGAACATGAACGCGATCCTCGGCATCGCCCGCCCCGGCGACTTCGGCGTGGACGTCATGCACTACAACACGCACAAGACGTTCAGCACGCCGCACGGTTGCGGCGGCCCCGGCGCCGGCCCCGTCGCCGTCCGCGAAGAGTTGCGCGAATTCCTACCCGGCCCGCAGGTGATCCGCCGCGACGACGGCGCCTTCGGCTGGGCATCACCCGGCTCGCGCTCCATCGGCCGCGTCCGCTCTTTCTTCGGCCAGACCGGCGTGCTGATCCGCGCCTACGCCTACATCCGCGCCCTCGGCAACACCGGCCTGCGCAACGTCAGCGAAATGGCGGTGCTGTCAGCGAACTACCTCGCCGCACGCCTCCGCGAGCATTACCGCCTGCCGTTCGCCCCGCCGTTCGCTCACGAGTTCATCCTCGTCCCCGAGTTCCGCGACCACGGCGTCACCGAGCTGGACATCGCCAAGCGGCTCATCGACCACGCCATCCATCCGCCGACCATGAGCTGGCCCGTCGCCCACTGCCTGATGATCGAGCCGACGGAGTGCGAATCGCTCGCCACGCTCGACGGCTTCGTCGAATCGATGCTCAGCATCGCGGAGGAAGCGAAGCAGCGCCCGCAGGTCCTGCACCACGCCCCGCACTCGATGCCCGTCTACCGCCTCGACGAAGTCAGCGCCGCCCGCAAACCCGACCTCCGTTGGCGCGGCGAGAAAGTAAACGAGGATGCGTCGGTGGATGATAACGCAATGCAATCGGCAGATAGGAAATGAGATGCCGCCCCTTGGATATTGTTGGCGCAAGTATCTCACGTCTCCAGCCGAATATGCACTCCAGCTTGCAGCATCAGAGGCATCGGGCGTTCCTATCACGACTGTCCATATCCTGATAGGCATCATCAAAACTCCTTCCGATTTCGGTTCAACCGTAGTGCGGCGGATCTGCAACGCAGGCTTCCTCCTGCACGAACTACAGCAAATGAACGCATCGCAGGCACTGCACTTGATGCCGCAGCAAAATGTCATTTCGGCATTTCAGGCTGCAGAGGTATGCGAGAGTGGGGATTACGTTGGAACCGGGCATCTATTGTTGGGGGTGGTGATGACGTCCGAAGGCCCTCTCAAAGAACTCTTGACTCGATTCCAATTGTCACTTGAGTCAATCGAGAGGGAGCTGGAAAACCTCCGAGGCGGGCAACATGCCGTCCCATGTTCGCTATGCGGCTCACCTGCGACAGTTCATATGATGAGTGTTGCGTACGGCGTAGCTGAAGAGAACCACTATTGTGCTCGCTGCGCACCGATGACCGGGCGCGAATGACCTAACCCCCAATGTGCGGCGCTATAGGCCAACTTCCCTGCTGAGATCCTCGTGGCTGACGACCTGGCCGTGCTCCACCTGTTCTCTCGCGCGGCGAATCGACTCTATGAAGCCGGGGTCGGACTCACGGGCGTACCATTCGGCGTCATCATCGTCGAACGGGATGACCAGCGCTATGGCGTGTCCGTCGCGGAGGATGAGGACTTCCTCCTGCGGCGCATCTCGGATGATCTCGTCCAAAGCCTGTTTGTCATCGAATGAGATGGTTCTCATGCTGGCTCCATCGGCGTCGGGGCGGTGCCCTTGTACAGGACCCGAAGGATATTGACGATCCGTTCGGCGTCGTTCACATCATAGTATACCCGAAACTGCCCGACGCGGAGACGAAACTGGCTCCAGTACGGCTGGCTCATTCTCTTGATCCGGCTGCCGCTGGGAGTGGCCGGGTTCATCGGGAGATGCTTTGCAATCGACTCAAGGATGATGCTCCGATCATATGCACGCATGCCCCGGATGTCATGGGCGGCTTCAGTAGAGTATTGAATCTTGAAATCCATCGCGATGAGTCCGTAATTCGTGCCCGCGGCGCTCGTAAGTTTACCCGCCCGTACTCTCGCAGGGCAGCGCATGGTAACGTATCAGACATGCTAAGTGCAGTATTCCGCTGGATCATCGACCCGCCCGCCGACGGCGTCACCAACATGGCCCGCGACGAGGCGCTCCTTCGCCGCGTCGGCAGCGGCGATTCGCCGCCCACGCTGCGTTTCTACCACTGGGATCCGCCGACCATCTCGCTCGGATACTTCCAGCCATACGCGCAGTATGCATCGCTGCCGCCGCCGGCGGGGGGGCTGGCCGTCGTCCGCCGCCAGACCGGTGGGGGGGCCATCCTGCACGATCTGGAGTTGACGTACTCGATCACATTGCCGCTTGACCACCCGATGATCCGCGACCGGAATCCGAACTTTCTTTACGAGCAGGTGCATTCCGCAGTCGCCGCGATGCTCGCGCGTTTCAATGTCAACGTCGCCCGCGGCCCGGAGTCCGGCCCGTGCACGCACCGCGGCCCATTCTTCTGTTTCGAGCGGCATTGCTGTTTCGACTTACTCATCGAGGGCCGGAAGATCATGGGCAGCGCCCAGCGCCGAACCGCCCAGGCCGTTCTCCAGCACGGCTCGTTGATCCTCGACAGCCGATTCCCCCAGCAGGACTGCGCAACAGTCGCCGACTACGCCGCAATCGACATCGATTCGTTGTTGCCGGAACTCGCCGCCGCCATCGTCGGAGTCCCGTTCGGCCCGCCCGCAACGTTCGACGATGCGGAAAACGAACTCACACAGGAGCTTCGCGGCAAGTACGCCGACCCTGCCTGGACACAGCGGCGGTAGAGCGAAGATCGTGTAGCGCCGGCCCCCCGTGGCCGGCGGGTACCGGCGGGGACGCCGGTGCCAAACAAGAGCCCCGGAGGGACGGCAGAGAATATCATCTTGATGCCCGAAAACATTCCATCCGATCCATCCCCTTTGTCCGGTTCTTCCGACCGCCGACCGCCAAGCCGTCGCCGCGGATTCCTGATCGCCATCACCATCCTGCTGCTCATCTGGGTTGTTGCCATGCTCTTCCGCATGCAGATCCGCGCGCAGTGGTGGTCGTATCGTCTGACACAAGTGCAGTCACAGGATGAGCGAGCATTCTACGTCGCCCGGCTGGCATCCATCGGCGATCGGTCCCTGGCGGCGCTGCCCCGCGTCTTGAATCACCCGTGTGACGAAGTCCGCGAGGCCGGCATCACCATCCTGCATTATTGCCCCGACGATCGGGCCCGCGTTCTCCTGCTCGAACGCCTGCACGACCGCAACGAGGACGTGGGCGCGCGGGCGGCACTGGAGTTGTCGCGACGAAAGGACTCCGACGAAGTCATGCCGATGCTGCGGGATGTGTTGTTGAATAGGGGCGATCCGCACACCGGTATAGCCGCCGCCGTTGCTCTCGAACGCATCGGCGGGCCGGATGCGGAAGCGATTCTGATCTCAGCGCTGAGGCAAACCGAAGACGCCAATCTGCGGGCCCAAATCATCGACTCGCTGGGCATTCTCGGCAGCCGCTCCGCCGTCCCGGCGATCACCCGCTGCCTGAGCGATGACCGTCCGGTCACCTGCCTTCCCGCCTCCCAGCGCAGCGCCCAGCGGGCGATCGCCGCGCTTCAGGGCGACTTGGCCGGCAAAGGCATCGACGTGCCCGCGCTCCTGGAAGCCAACCGCCGCGCCGCCACCGTCAGCTCCACAGCCCGGCGATCCATCCACCTGATCACCGCAACGATGCCGGCCGAAACCGCTACCGGACCAAACTGATATACACCACGGATGCCGATTAGAACCATCCGCTCGGCAGATACTTCTGAAGATCCTGAAGCGTGACGTAGAGGAAGATTCCGATGATCAGCATGACGCCGATCACCTGCGTGGTCACCTGGACGCGGATGCTGATCGGGCTGCCCTTGATCTTCTCGATGAGCAGAAAGACGAACAGCCCGCCGTCCACGATCGGCATGGGCAGGAAATTAATCACCGCCAGGTTCGCCGAGATCAGTGCCAGGAAATACAGCAGCTTCACGAAGTCCTCGGCCGCGATGTCGCTGCCCATCTTGACGATCCCCACCGGGCCGGAAACCTCGTTGATATCGACGGAGCGCGTGAAGATCATCCGCTTCATCATCATGTAGACCTGCTCGATGAAGTAGTACGTCTTCCGCACGCCGATCATCGTCGCCTTCAGCGGATTGGTTTCCCGGATCTCAGTCAGCACGTATTCAGTGGCCAGGACGGTGCCCGCGCCGCTGTCGACCAGGTTCCGCTGCACCCAGGTATCCAGCATCTCCGGCGTGACTGTCACTTTTTCGACGACGGGTTTCGGATCAATGAACCCGCGGTGCTCCACCTCGATCGTCTGGCCCATCGCCTTCCGCAGGATCTCCCTCGCGCCAATCGAACTTTCGGCGGTATACGTGACCGGCCGGCCGTCCACCAGCATCTCGATGTTGCTCATGCCGTTGACTTTCGTGATCCGGTGCTCGGGCGGAAGATGAAACGTAGTGCCCAGCGTGTGCGGCACGTGGATCGTTTCCGACTCCTCCGGCTGGTTCTCGTAGGTCCAACTCAGCTTGACGTCCGTACCCGCCAGCTTGACGAAAACCTCCGACAATTCCGTCCACGTGCGCACCGGCTGGCCATTCACTTTCGTGATGAGCGAACCGCGCGGCATTATGCTCTTGAGCTTGGCGGCCGGCGTCGTGATGTCACTGCTGATCTTATCGACGATCTTCGGAATGATGTCCGCCACCACCAGACGATCTTCCTCCTGCCCGTGCGGAGTCATGCCCACCCACGACTTGCCCGTCTTGAAAAACACCCAGGCGCGCAGCGAGCGAGGCCGAACCGTTAGCTGCTTCTCTTCCCCCGATCCAGCCGGCGACGGCCGCAACACCGTGATGCTGATGTCTTTTTCCGTATTGTCCGCGATGCTGCGGAGGATCTCCGCCAGTGTGGGCGCCGTCCACTGGCCCCATCGCACGATGATGTCGCCCGGCTTGATCCCGGACATGTCAGCCCGGTCGCCCGGATCGATGACGATGATCTCCCGTCGGGGAACCAGCCCCAGCAGGTGGCCGCTTTCCTTGCTCATGTCCCCGGTGGGACGAAACACCATGCGGGCACGGCGCTTGAGGTGTACAATCTGGTCCGGACCTTTCCCTTGCGGACGCGTCACAGTCAGGTCCGCAACTCTCCCCTTCAGCCGAACCAGCGCCTCATGAATCTGCATCAGATCCGAAACCTTCTGCCCGCTCACCTCCTCGATCACATCGCCGGCTTTCAACTGCTCCTCGGGCGCAAAGGCGGGATCGGGCAAAACAAACCCGACCTTGTTGCTCATCGGCGGCGCCACGCCGATTTGCAGCCGGTTCTCTTCCTCGTTGCGCTCCGGTTGCACTGCGACAGTCAGAATGGAAGGGGGGCCGCCATCGGTGCTGGGCCGCTCGATTTTCACGTGCGATGCTTCGTCAGGATCGGCCAGCAGTATGGCCGGTCGGACATCGTTAAAATCGGCGACCGGCTGACCGTTGATCTCCAAAATCCGATCACCGACTTTAAGGTTCGCCCGCTCGGCGGGGGACTCCGGGTCGAGGAACCCGATCTCCGCCTTCGGGAATTTAATGCCGATGAGAAAAACCAGCATGAACACGAACGAGGCGAACAGCAGGTTCATGACCACGCCGGCGGAGACGATGAACATCCGCTGGCCGACCGGCTTATGCGTGAACGCGCGCGGATCGTCCTTGACCTTCAGTTCGCCCGATTTGTCGATCGTGAAATCTTCCTGCCCCAGCATCTTCACGTACCCGCCGAGCGGCAGCACGTTGAACGAATAGCGCGTCTCGCCCCTGGTGAAGCCGAACAGCTCCTTGCCGAAACCGACGGCGAACTTCTCCACGCGAACGTCGCACCACTTGGCCGCCAGGAAATGCCCCAGCTCGTGGAAAAAGATCACCAGCGAGAAGCCGGCGAAGATGAGCAAATAGTTCTTCAAACTCGAGAAAAAGCCGATCAGCGCGGAAACCGCATCGGCGCCCAGCATCCCATTCACTGCTTCAAACATTCGGCTACCTCTTGTCGTGCCCAGGCGTCCGCCGCCAGCAAAGTTTCAAGGTCGGGCTCATCCACCCGATGGTGTCGGTAAAGCACGCGCTCCACCAATTCTATGATCCGGCCGAACGGAATAACCCCCTCGCGAAACGCTTCCACCGCCGCTTCGTTGGCCGCATTGAAGACCGCCCCCGCCGTTCCGCCCGCTCTGGCCACATCATAGCCCAGCCGCAGGGCCGGGAAGCGCTCCAGGTCCGGCGGCTCAAAATTCAGCCGCCGCAACGTCGAAAAATCCAGCCGGCTCCCGCATGCCTCCCGCCGCTCCGGATACGTCAATGCATATTGTATCGGCGTCCGCATGTCCGGCGTGCCGAGCTGGGCGATCACCGAACCGTCGCAAAACTCGACCATTGAATGAATAATCGACTCCGGGTGAATCAGGACTTCAATCGAATCCACATCCAGGTCGAACAGCCACCGCGCCTCGATAATCTCCAGCGCCTTGTTCATCATGGTGGCCGAATCGATGGTGATCTTCGGCCCCATGTTCCACGTCGGGTGCCGCAGCGCGTCCGCCAGGCTCGCCCCGGCGATCTGCTCGGCCGACCACGTCCGAAAAGGCCCGCCGCTCGCCGTCAGGTACACCTTTCTTACTTCATTACGCCGCCCGGCGTTCATCGCCTGAAAAATCGCCGAATGCTCGCTGTCGATCGGCAGCAGCGTCGCCCCGGTCTGCCGCGCCAGCGGCACCAGCACCGACCCCGCGACCACCAGCGCTTCCTTGTTCGCCAGCCCGACCCGCTTGCCCGCCCGC
>CAYLLT010000147.1:8733-12596 GCA_964384465.1 uncultured Planctomycetales bacterium
CGCGATCGTCGATTCCAGACCGGCCGCGCCCACGATGGCCGCGACGACGAAATCGCTCTCCTTCCGCCCGGCCAGCTCGACCAGCCCGCCCTTGCCGACCAGTAGCTCCGTCGAGCCGTTCAGCATCGGCCGCAGCCGCTCGGCGTGCTCCGGCTCGGCAACGGCCACCGCCGCCGGGTGCAGCTCGGCACATTGCTGGGCCAATTCCCGCCATCGCCGCCGTGCGCCCAACCCCACCACCCGATAATCCGGCCCCAGGCTACGCAACACGTCCAGCGTGCTGGTCCCGATCGAGCCGGTCGATCCCAGGATGGTGATCCCTTTGGTCACTGTGCGTGCCGATCCGTTTCCGCGCCGAGCGAACCCGCTCGAACGTGCTACTATAAATCTCGACGCCATCAATGACAACAAGCGCCTTTGATGCGTTGCATGACCATACCCGCCTGCCATCTTGGAGTGCGGCGGCCATGACGCCGCTTTGGCTTCGCGCGGAGCATTCTACGGCTCAGAACACCTGAGTGTTTCTCTTCGCCCGACGCGGTTTCGCCGCAAGCCAAAGCGCCGCCACCGGCGACGCACTCCATATGCGCCGGCGTCGATCTGCATCTACGGACGCGCGCTCCTTGAATGCGTTGCACGGGCGCTATCCAGGGATATAATCCGTCAACTGAATGTTGGGCCCTGTCGTGACGTGCTGGATGGGATCCTGACGGGGAAAATCCCGGTCTTCGGGCGATAGCACACATACAATCTTTTATGAAGGAAACGCTGCTCACAACGCCGAAGTTCAGCGTCGAACGACGCGAGTACGACATTCCCGGCCTCGGCGTCGTCCGCCGCCAGGTGGTGGTTCATTCCGGGGCTGCGGTCATCCTGCCGCTGCTGGACCCATCCACGGTGATACTCATCCGTAACCGCCGTCTCGCCGTCGGCGAGGAGCTGCTCGAATTGCCCGCCGGAACGCTCGAACCGCCCGAAGAGCCGATCCGCTGCGCCGCCCGCGAGTTGGAGGAGGAAACCGGCTATAAGGCCGGGCGCCTGGAGCCGCTTTGCCAGTTTTACAGCACGCCCGGCTTCACCACGGAGCGCATGCACGTGTTCGTGGCGACGGACCTCACCCCGACCGGCCAGCGGCTCGCAGAGGGCGAACAGATTCGCGTCGAACCCATGAGCCTGACCGATGCGTTGGCCGCCACCTGCGACGGCCGCATCGTGGACGCGAAGACCATCGCCTCCCTCCACGTGTACCACTACTGCAAGGCGGGCAAGTCATGAGCTGGCGCGACAGACCCTACGCAGGCGATTCCGGCGACCCGGAAATCCGCATCCAGTTCCGCCGACCCGGCACCGCCGTCACCTGGCTGATCATCGCCAACGTCGTCTGCTTCTTTCTTACTCTGATCTTCGAGCGCACCGGCGTTCTGGTGGATCGGCTCTTCGGCCTCTCGCTCGAAGGCATCAAGTCCGGCCACTTCTGGCAACCGCTCACCTACATGTTCGTCCATGCCGACGTCTGGCACATTCTGATGAATATGCTCGGCCTCTACATTTTCGGCAGCGAGTTTGAACGCGGCTTCGGCCGCCAGCGGTTCCTCCAGTTCTACGGTATCTGCGGCCTGGTCGGCGGCGTGGCGTATCTGGTCATGGGCGCGCTCAAGCCGATGCCGTACGAGATCATCCCACTCGTCGGCGCGAGTGGCGCCGTTTACGGTCTGCTCGTGGCCTGCATCATCTTCTTTCCGCACGTACAGGTTGTGCTGATCATCTTCCCCATGCCCATCCGCGTCTTCGGGCTGATCGTCGCCGCGATCGCAGCCGTTCAGGTCCTCACCGGCAACGTTTCCAATCCCGGCGGCCAGGTCTGTCATCTCGCCGGCGCCGCGACAGCGATGGTCATTTTCTCCGCCTGGGGCATCATGCCCGGCGTACGGATCGGCCCCGGCCGCGGCTTGCGCATCCCGTTTCTCGGCCGCCGCCGTTCGCGCCGCGCCGAAGGCGCCTGGGAGCGCCGTCAGCGCCGCCTTGCCCAGGAGCAGACCGAAGTCGATCGCATCCTCGCCAAAGTCCACGACCACGGCCTCAACAGTCTCACCTGGACCGAGCGTCGAACTCTCTCCCGCGCCACCCAGCGCCAAAAAAAGCGCGAAGACGAACTCGACCGCGTCGATCGGCTCTGAGCGCATTTCCGATTTCCGATTTCAAATTGCCAATTTCAGATTTGAAATATCCAATTTCAAATATTCGATTCCGGTATGCGATTCTGAAACACGCCCGGTGTCTGCTGGAATTCGGAAATTGAGAATGTTTCGACTTTCGACTTTCGACTTTTGCATTCATCGGCTGAAAGCTGACAACTGACAGCGGAAAGCTTATGATTCCCCCATGCCCGACAGAGCCCACCAGGTCTGCATCAACCCCGACTGCCGCCACACCGCCGGCATCGACGAAGTCCTCGTCAGTTGCCCCAAATGCGGCTCGCTCCTCGACATCGAATACGACTGGGACCGCCTCGCCGTCCCCGGCTCGCTCAGCTTCTTCGAGCACCGCTGGAGCACCAAGGGCATCAGCGCCGAGGGCCGGCTCGATTTCTCCGGCGTGTGGCGGTTCCGCGAGCTGCTTCCCTTCGCCCCCAACGAATCCATCGTCACCATCGGCGAGGGCCGCACCCTCCTCGAAGAGAACAACCTGCTCGCCCGCGAAGTCGGCAGCAAACCCGGCCGCCTCTTCCTCCAGTACGAGGGCCTCAACCCCTCCGGCAGCTTCAAAGACAACGGCATGACCGCCGCCTTCACCCACGCCCGCATGTTGAGCCGCAGCCGCGTCGCCTGCGCCAGCACCGGCAACACCTCCGCCTCGCTGGCCATGTTCGCCCACAAGACCGACCCGCCCATGCAGGGCATCGTCTTCATCGGCACCGGCAAGATCGCCTACGGCAAGCTCTCGCAGGCCCTCGACTACGGCGCGCTCACGCTCCAGATCGAGGGCGACTTCGACGCCTGCCTGCGCCGCGTGCAGCAGGTCGCCGCCAAGCTCGGCATCTACCTCATGAACTCGGTCAACCCCTTCCGCCTCGAAGGCCAGAAGGCCATCATGTACCGCGTCCTCGAGGCCCGCGGCTGGGAGGTCCCCGATTGGATCATCGTCCCCGGCGGCAATCTCGGAAACTGTAGCGCGTTCGGCAAGGCGTTCGCCGAGCTGCTGGCGTTGAAGCTGATCGACCGCATGCCGCGGCTGGCGGTAATCAACGCCGCCGGCGCCAACACGCTGTACCACGTCCACGAGCGCGACCAGGTCCGCTGGAACGGAGGCCGCTTCGACCGCAAGAAGATCGGCGGCCTCTACGCCGCCATGGACGAGTCCCACTACGCCCCGCATACGGTAGCCAGCGCCATCGAGATTTCGCGCCCCGTGAATCTCCCCAAGGCCCTCCGCGCCCTGGAAACGATGAACGGCGTAGTCCGCGAAGTGACCGACGACGACATCCTGGAGCACAAGGCCCTCGTCGGCCGCTACGGCTTCGGCTGCGAGCCCGCCAGCGCCGCCAGCGTAGCCGGCCTGCGACAGTTGATCCGCGAGCAGATCATCTCCCCCGACGACCGCGTCGTCTGCATCCTCACCGGCCACGAGCTGAAGGACCCCGACGCCACCATCCACTACCACACCGGCATCGACATGAAGTCGGTCAAACCCCCCGACCCCATCCCCCCGACAGGAAAGTGCGCCAACCCCCCAAGAAAAGTAGCCGACGACCTCGACGCGATCGTGAGAGCGTTGGGAGAATAATTGTGCTGTGCCACCGGCGTCCCGTGCAGCCCTGTTCACAGGGCTTTCCCGCGCAGCGGGCTGTAGGCCAGCCGTTTTAC
>CAYLLT010000148.1:0-1566 GCA_964384465.1 uncultured Planctomycetales bacterium
CACGCGCGTGACCGTTGGCCCGTTCCTCATGCCGCTGTCCCCCTTACCGGTGTGGACGCGCGCGGCGTTGACGCGGACGCTTATCGTCGGATCGTTCACTGACGACGGCACCGGTTGGGACGGTAGCGGGACGTTCACCTACGGAGAAATCGAGGACTATCTGCCGGTCAACGCGCTGGCTTATGCCGCGCAGGCCGCGGCGGCCTCCGCACGCGCCGGTGCGTTCGCCGCATCGTTGAGTGCGGCGTCGAGCCATGCGGCCGCGATCTCCGCGGCCCTCGCGGCGATAGACGTGAGCGCGTATGTCTCCGCGTCGGCGAGCGCGGCTGCTTTCGCCAGCGCTCACGCGTTCGCAGCGGCCCAATCCTATGCGTTTGCGCAGGCGTCGGCCTCAGCGGCGGCCATTTCCGCGGCGGCGGCGGCGGCAAGTGCCACCGCGGTCGCGGGGGCGTGCGCAGTCTGCCCGTGTGCGACCGCATGTGCCGGGGCCGCGGCGGGAGCGGCGGCTGCGGCCACTGCGGCCGCCTACGCGTACTCCAGCGCTTCTGTTGCCGTCGTCGCCGCTGCCGGCGCTTCGGCATATGCAACCGCCGAAGCCGACGCAGCGGCCGCTGCCGCGGCGACAGCCAGCGCCCAAGCGGCGGCAATTGCCGTGGCCTATGCGGCCGCTCAGGCCCATGCCACCGCTCTTGCGGGAGCGTACGCGACAGCCAATGCCGCCGCCGGAGCGGCCGCATCAGCCGCAGCGCTGGCCGCCTCCGAAGCCTGTAATGGAGACGCTCATGCGGCGGCGACCGCCTCCGCCTCCGCGGGAGCGGCCGCATCGGCAGCCGCAGTGGCTTTGACGGCCGTGGATACCGAAGCATATGCGGACGCATTCACCTACACGGAAGCCCAAGTCGCCGTCTCGGTCGCGGCCGCTGCCAGCGCCGCCGCGGTGTTCTCCGAGTCCTGGGCGGCCGAGGCTGAGTATTTCGCCGCCAGTGCGGCATCAGCATCGGCCAGCGCCGCGTCCGCGGCCGCTTCGTTCGCTGCCGCGCTGGCCAGTGCGTTTACCCTGACCGGTGGCATCTGCGGCGACCTCGACGCCTGCTGCCCGCGCCCGCAGGCCTGCTGTCCTCCGAATGGACCGTGTTCCGATCTCGATCCGGATGAGTGTCAGGCCCTAGGCGGCACTCCGCAGGGCCCCAATACCACCTGCGTGAACACGCAGTGCGCGTCTTGCGGCAACCACATTGTCGAGCCGCCGGAGCAATGCGACGACGGGAACACGTTTAACGGCGACGGATGCAGTTCGACTTGCCAGATAGAGTCGGGTCCGATCTGCGGCAACTTCATCGTCGAATCCGGCGAGCAATGCGACGATGGGAACACGTTTAACGGCGACGGGTGTAGTTCGACGTGCCAGATAGAGACGGGTCCGGTCTGCGGCAACTTCATTGTCGAGCCGCCGGAGCAGTGCGATGATGGGAATACGTTTAACGGCGACGGGTGTAGTTCGACGTGCCAGATTGAGACGGGTCCGGTCTGCGGCAACTTCATTGTCGAGCCGCCGGAGCAGTGCGA
>CAYLLT010000148.1:1666-12516 GCA_964384465.1 uncultured Planctomycetales bacterium
TGCGGCAACTTCATTGTCGAGCCGCCGGAGCAGTGCGACGACGGGAACACGTTTAGCGGCGACGGGTGCAGCTCGACGTGCCAGATAGAGACGGGTCCGATCTGCGGCAACCACATTGTCGAGCCGCCGGAGCAGTGCGACGACGGGAACACGTTTAACGGCGACGGGTGCAGCTCGACGTGCCAGATAGAGACGGGTCCGATCTGCGGCAATAGCATTGTCGAGCCGCCGGAGCAGTGCGATGATGGGAATACGTTTAACGGCGACGGGTGTAGTTCGACGTGCCAGATTGAGACGGGTCCGGTCTGCGGCAACTTCATTGTCGAGCCGCCGGAGCAGTGCGACGACGGGAACACGTTTAGCGGCGACGGGTGCAGCTCGACGTGCCAGATAGAGACGGGTCCGATCTGCGGCAACCACATTGTCGAGCCGCCGGAGCAGTGCGACGACGGGAACACGTTAAACGGCGATGGATGCAGCTCGACCTGCCAGATTGAGCCAAACTGTTCACGCACGATTGCGCCGGCGAATCGGCGGGTGTTTTACAATAACTCGTTCTTCGATTCGGCCGCATCGGCGTGCACCAGCCTGGTGGGCCAGACCTGCAATGACAATACCGCCATCGCGACGGACAAGACGGCACTCAACCCGGGCCAGATTGCGACCACCGCCAACTACATTAGCTATAACAAGGGCATTAACGGGTTGATGATCGACGTGACGCCGGGTCCGGGTTGCATTCCGCTTCCGGCCGGCCCTCTGGCGGCATCGAACTTCGAGTTCAGGATCGCCAACAGCCAGAATCTCGGATCGTATGTTCTGGCGGCGGCGCCGGTCAGCATTGATGTGACGCCGGGCGGCGGAACGGGCGGTTCGGACCGGATCAAGGTCATCTGGGCGAACAATGCCGTTCCCAACACCCGATGGGTGCGCGTGCGGGTCAAGTCGAACGCCAGCGGTGGGAACATCGCCCTGGCTGCCGACAACATCTTCTACTACGGCGTGGCCATTGGCGAGAGCCTGACCCCGAGTGCTACGCGGGCGATCGTCAGCTCGACAGATGAAATCGACGCTCGGAACCACCCGCACAACAGCTTGAGCCGCGTCCCGGTGGCGACGAACTCCACGTATGCGGTGCCGAACGCGCCGGATGCGAAATACGATTACGACAAGAGCAGTACAGTCAGCTCGACGGATGAGATTATTGCAAGGAACAATCCGACGAATTCGCTGAACGCTTTGATATTGCTAAACCCGGCACCGTGAGCCTGCGCGGCGTGCTGCTTATCAAGAGTCGGTTCGCCAGTCGGGCGAAGACCTCGCTCGGTCCGTAGCGTTGCCGCGCGAAACGCTCGCTTGCGCTTCGGGCGCTGAAGTTGTCTTTCAACCGGTCTATCCATGGAGCTTCTTCAGCGTAGCGACCAAGGTCGCGCCAAGTTTCTCGATTCCCTCCTGCTGTTTTGGGTCTTTCAAACTGCCATCGGGATTGAAGGCTTCGTGCGCTTTGGGGACGGCGATCTGATCGGGCAGCACGAGGACTTTGATATTGCCGAGAATGGACCGCAGCGTGACCAGGCCGCGCAGGCCGCCGAGCGCGCCGGGTGAGGCGCTCATGAGCGCGGCGACTTTGTCGATGAAGCATTCGAGCGGCGGCTGGCCGGGGACCGGGCGCGAGGCCCAGTCGATCGCGTTCTTCAGCACGGCGGAGATGGAGCTGTTGTACTCCGGCGAGGAGATGAGCAGACCCTGGTGGGCGAGCATCAGGTCTTTGAGCTTTCTGGCATTAGGAGGCAGGCCCTCGGCCTTCTCCAGATCTTCATCGAACAGCGGCAGTGGAAGGTCGCGCAGATCGAGCAGCGTCGCTTCGGCGCCGGCGGCCTGGGCGCCGCCGACGGCGATCCGCACCAGCTTTTTGTTGTACGAGTCGGAGCGGGTGCTGCCGGCCAGGGCCAAAATCTTTGCAACATACGGCATGTGCAATCCCCTGCATGAAACACTGGGCGCAATGAAGTCAGCTCAGGTCAACCGCAGGTGGCGCGCCGGGATTCTCTGTGGACGGTCGCGAGCGGAACCGGCTGAGCGTCAACCGGCCGGGACCCAGAAGTTCGAGGCCGATCAACACCAGTAGCAGCGTCAGAGCATACTCCATTCCGTGGTTCTGAAGCGAGAAGGCCTTGTTGTGCACCTTGACGACGGCGATGAGCATGGTGAACGCCATGGGTATCACGGCGAGGCGCAAACCCACGCCGAGGAGGACGAACAGTCCGCCGAAGAACTCCGCGCAGGCGGCGAGCGCCGCGCTGAGCATCGGTGAGGGAACGTGGAGCTGAGTATTGAGGAATCCGGCGAATCCCTTGAGGCCGGGACCACCGAAGAGCCCGAACAGCTTCTGGCTGCCGTGGTAGAGGAAGACGATGGCGACGGCGACTCGAATGATGAAGATGCCGACGTCCGCGAAGGTGATGCGCTGCGTGTTCATGGTGTTTTTCCTTGAAAGAATCGCCCCTCAACTCGCGGGTGGCATGTTCCCACCTCAGCGGGTTTCGATCAGTTTGAGCATACCCAAACATCTGGGCGTCGAGAAGGGCACGAACCTCTACGCCGAGTCCATGATTCGAGGCACTGGCTTCTTGTGAAGTAAGGGGTTAGACTAATTGTATGCTTGAACAAATCCGTGAACTGCTGGAGCGTGAGCCTTTTCAGTCCTTCCGAATCGTTCTGACCAGTGGTGACAGGTTTGAGGTGACTGACCCGCACTTGCTGGCCATTGGTGAGTCGCTCATCTTTTACTGCTACCCTCGATCCGACCGCCTCGCTTACCTCCGGCTCAATCAGATCGCGGCGGTTGATATGGTCCAGAACGCCGCATGACCGCCGAAGTTTTGCCGGGGAAGACTTTCGTTCTCTCCCCTGCTTCTGTCTGCTCGAAAACGACCAGAATGCAGGGGGTTCGATGCTATTCGTTCGTATTCTGAAACAGCTCTGCCGGATCGAGTTTTTTGAACAGGATCGTCGGCTCGCCGAGCGGGTGGCCGGCCGGCAGCTCGCGCGCGGCTTCGTTCCAGGCTAGTGAGTTGCCGTCGAGCTTGAGCATCTCCGCGCATCTGGCTGCTGAGAAGGGCAGGAACGGGGCCATCAGGACGGTCAGCGCTTTGACCGTCTGGATGCACACATTGATCGTCGCACCGCAGGCGGCCAAGTTCTCCTTGCGCTGCTTCCACGGCTGCTTCGCGTCGAAATAGACGTTGCCGGCGCGGGCCAGCGCCATCAGCTCGCCCACCGCGGCCTTGAAATGAAACGCTTCGAGATTGGCGGTGACCTTCTCGGCGATTGCGGCGATCGTCGCCAGATGATCGAGATCGATTTTTTCACGCGTGCCCTCGGCGGGGACTTTCGAGTCGAAATAGCGGGCGGCGAAGGTCAGCGTGCGGTTGACGAAGTTTCCCAGCACATCGGCCAACTCGGTGTTGTTGCGCGTCAGAAAATCGTCCACGTTAAACGCCGTGCGCTGGTTTTCGGGTGCGACCGCCGTCAGGTAGTAGCGCAGCGGATCGGGCTCAAAGGTCTTGAGATATTCCTCGATCCAGACGGCCGTGCCACGGCTCTTGCTGATCTTCTGCTCCTCCTGGCCGGGGAACTTGATGTTGAGGAAAGCGTTGGCCACCACCTGCCACGGCAATTGGTACGAACCTTCGGCCATCAGCATCGCGGGCCAGATGAGAGCATGAAAGACGGTGTTGTCCTCGCCGATGAAGTGGACGATCCGGCAGTCGGGCTGCTTCCACCACCGCTTGTACTCGTCGGCATTGCCCTCGCGCTGTTCGCAGAGCCTGGCGGTGAAGGAGACATATCCGATGGGCGCGTCGAACCAGACGTACAGCGCCTTGCCGGCGGCATCGGGATCGTCCAGCGGCACCGGCACGCCCCAGTCGAGGTCGCGGGTCATGGCCCGCTCGGGGAGCCCTTGCTTGATCTGGCCGAGTGAGAAGTTCAGCACCGTCTCGCGCCACGGCGGGCCGTCGACGGTGCCGTGCCGTTTGCTCTCCAGCCATTCGCGAAGCGGGGCCTCGAATTGCTGGAGCTGGAGATACCAGTGCGTGGTCTCGCGCGGCTCGGGCCGCGTGCCGGTGATCGTGCTGATTGGGTTGATGAGTTTGATGGGGTCGATGGCGATGCCGCAATGTTCGCACTGATCGCCGTAGGCCTCGGCGTACTTGCAGTTATAGCAGGTGCCCTTGACGTAGCGGTCGGGTAAGAACTGGGCGGCCTGCGCGTCGTAGAGTTGGAGCGTGGTCTTCTTGACGAAGAAGCCCTTGTCGTAAATCGTTTTGAAGAATTCCTGGCTGAGCCGCGTGTGCAATTCGACGAAACCGGGCTGATGCGTGCCGCCATAAACGTCGAACTCGATGCCGAGTCCGTTGAAGTCGGCGGCCTGGCGGGCGTTGTAGTGGGCGGTAAGCTCCTGGACGGTCCTGCCCTCCTTGCGGGCGGTGATGAGCGAGGCGACGCCGTTATCGTCGCTGCCGCAGATGAAGCGCACGTCATCGCCGCGGGCCCGCAGGTAGCGGACACAGGTGTCCGCGGGCAGATAGGCACCGGCGATGTGACCGACGTGCAAGCGCCCGTTGGAGTAGGGCAGCGCGGAAGTTACCAGGAAACGCCGTCTGATCATGTGAAAGCCTTTTTCGTTCATCCTCCGGCGGGAACGGTCAGCACCGGGCTGGTCTGTCCTCTCGCGCTCGACTGCAATGAGAACAGGTAGGTCAACAAGGCGAAAGTGCGCTTGGATGACCACGCTGACTTATCGATGTAGAACCAATAGCCGTTGTAGAACACCTGCACAAACGGATCGACCTGCGGAAGGCGGCTGTGCCGGATGCGCAACCAGTCTCGGGAACTCTGTGGGTCCCCGCCGGACGGCCGGGTGGAGACCTGGCCATTTGCGAGGTGGTCGGACGGTACCGATACCTTCGCCGACAGCGCGTACATGACGGCAAGCAGCGATCGCGTCTGCATGGCGACCTCGTTGGGTTCGCGCCTCACGGCGTTGCCCGTCAGGAGGACTTTCTTCGAGGCCCCCGGTGAAATCCCCAGGAGCTGCGCGAGCTCCTTCTGCTCCGGTTCCCACTCCGCGGGGACCTCCGGGACATACAGGTAAGTGGCGCTCTGACCTTCGTCGTACTCGATGCCAAACCGGAAGTACCCCGCATCCTGAGCTTTTTCGAGAAGCTCGGTCAGCCGCCGGAAGCGGTCGGGTTTCGATGCGCTGGACTGATCACTTTCGTGGATGGGGCTGTTCTGCACGTCGTTGATCCGCTGAACGCAGCAGTCCAACAAGCGATCGATGCTCCAGCCGGATTCGGAGAGGTAGATAATGGTCGCGGGTGGGATTGGGGCCATGACGCGCTTCGAAAATTCCTCGCCCGTCAGGGGCGTATAGGAGATCGTGGGGCTGTCGGTGTAGCTGAGGTTGGCATCCCAGGTCTGGTGCTTCTGCGGCGGCTCGCCTCTCATGCCATAGATGGCCCTGAGCGTCGGACTGTCCCAGACCTCCATGTTGCTGTTATATCCCGACAGGCCGCCGCTGGTGCCGAGCGTGTAATGGCTCACCATGGTGCCGATATCCACGAAGTAAAGGGTCTCCCCATACCGCAAGCGAACGATATTGAGAAGGATCTGCTCCTTGGTCGATTCAGCACCCGCGTCGTTGAAGTTGAACCGGTCGCGTCGAACCGTGACGGGTCCGGTGGAACAGCCTGCGGCCACCACACACAGGAGCATTCCGCTCCGCAGCCATCCAGCATTTATCCTTGGGCACATGATCGTTCCATACAATAGTGTTAATTTGCTTCGATGGATCGTGCCGGCGACGATACCTTCCGGCAGGCGATCGCCACTATATGAACAGGTTCAAGGTGAACGCCTGCGAGAGGTTGCTGACGCCGGTCCCGATTCCGTTGACAATGTCCTGCCCCAGTGTGCTTGCAATGCTCGACAGAGTCTCTTCGCATCCGCCCGAAGTGGACTGAAAAGCGATTCCAGCGGCAAGGCAGCCCAGCCAGCGCAGACAAGTTCCCCAACCGCGCCGGCGCCTCAGCGAAACATCCCGTCCACTTCTTGAGAGCATGTCAACCTCCGTTAAAATCTGCAAACGCGATTTCAGCGCTCCGCCGCCGGTCCCTGCTTGCCGCTCGAAGGTAGTGACTTGAGCATCATGCGTACGGCCTGCTCGAGTCTTTTCCTCTTGACATCCGGAGGGTTGGATGGATTCAGCCTCGTATCGGCCCAGGATCGCCAGAGCCACTGTCGCGTGGCCGGGTTAACCACGTAGACGAAAAGACTGCCCTCGGTGTATTCCTCGAATGGAACCTCCGCCCGCGCATCGCCCTGCGGCGAGCGCGAGAGCCGGGCGGCCACCCAGAAATCCGCGGGCTCGGATTCGCTCTTCTGATAGCCCTTGGCGAGCAGTTCGTCCTCGATGGTTCTGTGGACCATCTCGCGGATATCCTGGATATCCGGCCCTCCGGTCGGAGCGTTGGAGAGTGTCGCCCAGGCGAACGTTCGCCCGACGGTCTGCGTGGCGACGGTATTCGGCGCCCACGCCGAGCCCGTGTTGATCGGCTCGCCGCAGCCGCCGATCGCGAGCAACGCGGCTACGACCCCCATCGGCACGGTAACAGATGATCTCCATTTTGATGACACTCGCCTGTCTCCTTATGGTTCGTCCACTTCGTGTTTCATGATCGCTCCGTCCTCATGCTCCCGGTTCCGGGATGGCATCCTTGATCTCAGCGGGCTCTCGGAAGATCCGCCAGAGGTCTTTGGGCAAGTCGTGGAATGTCCGCTGATAGCGTGGCGACTCCGGACCTTCACAGGTGACATCACGAATGAGGATCCGCCGAATCTGCGTAGGATACCGGCGCGCCGTTTCCGCGTAAACCTCCGGATCGTGCTGCGAGGAATCGCCGATCAGGACATAGTCGCGATTCGGGAAGTCTCCGATGATTCGTTTAAGCTCGTCTATCTTGTACTCCGGCGGCGCATCCATCAGGCTCATAAAACCCTTGAGCCGATGGCGCCCCCACGCAATCTCCCGGAGATCGAGGCTGCCCTCCGGATAGCCCGCGGTGACGAGGAACTCGGACAGCGGCACACAGAGTTCGACCGAGGACTCCGAGAGGTAGTAGAACGCCGCTCCCTTCTCCCCGGCCCACGTGGCGTAGAGTTCCGCCATCCCCGGCACGGCCCGGTAGGGAAGCAGGAAGGTGTTCTTGAGCATCTCCTTGGTGTTGTTGACGTTGGTGATCTTGATGGTGTCGTCGATGTCCGAAACGATACTCAACCCGCGTTTGGGAAGGACCTGTATTCGCCAGAGAACCTCACGGTGGTCCCAGCTTGCCCGTTGAATGGAGAGGGTGATCCAGCGCGGCCCCTTTTTCCCGTCAGGCCCCGATTGGAGCTTCGAGACCTCCTCATCGGTGAGAATCAAATCGCCCTTCAACCGTCCGCTGCTGTCGGAGGGGATCAGTGGCTGCAAGCGGTCTGCGACCAGAACGCCGAGCGTCATTCCTTTGACGTGATCTTCCAACAATGGAGCAAGGCGTTTGTCGAGCGTTGTCGCTTCCACGGAACCCTCGACGAATTTGTGAGCCTCCATAAAGTCGATGAGTTCCGGTTCGATTCGGTTCAAGAACGATTTTCTGTAGATCGCTCCCCGCAGGGTCACCGACCACTTTCCACCCTCAGGCAGTTCATGACCGGACGAGGGCTGAAAAGTGACGGATTCGGTTCTCGATAGCCGCTGGCAAGGCTCGCAACCGCCGGCGAGAAGACATGTGCCGATGACAAGCAGATGCTCGGAAATTCGCTCACCCGGGCGCGGCATCAGACGGCTCCTTAGCGGCATAGAGTGACACCAGGCGCGCGATGAGAATCGTCATGTAAAAAACGCCGGTCATCGCCTCCAGCAAGGCCAGCATCCTGGCCACATTCGACACGGGGGTGATGTCGCCGTAAGAGACCCCGCTGAGCGTTCCGAGGCTGAAGTACAGGGCCTCAAAGCCCACCATCGCACGGTTGGGATCCTGTGCCGCGCTGAAGACGAAGGAACCCGGGACGAACTGCGCCAGCAGCACGTAACTCATGGTCCAAATAATCCCCAGCATCAGGTAAACCGATATGGCCGCACACAGCACCTCGGTATTGACCCGCTGCGAACGAAGGACAAACCGAAAGAGGTGCATCGCCACGAATACCATGAACACGATGGCGCCCGTGGCGTGCACTTCCGGCGGCATCAGATCCGGCCGCAGGTGATTCAACCACCTGCAGGCCACTATCGGCATCGCCAGCAGGATCGCCGCAACCAGTGTTCTGCGATGGCCGCCGACGGTCAACACCGCCGACGACAGTACCAGTGTCGCGATTAGCGATTCGATCACGTCGCCGTTCCTGAGTTGAAACAGAAACGAAGCCGAGACGATCCACAGCACCAGCACAACGAGGAATTCGACGGAGGAGAAGCGGCGTATGCGCAACCAGCGAAGCTTCTCACTGGCCGACATGTGACCGGCGTGCTCTCGTGGTCTTTCTGAGGAATGGTCCATGCGGTCTCCTAATCGCCCGTGGAAAGCGGTTGGATGCTAACGCAGATGCCCGGCGCGGTACACAACGGCGCTGCACCCGCCGCCGGACACACCCACGGTGCGGAATCCGCAACGTCTCAATGCCCGGCCGGGTCTTATCCCCCCGACGTGTATGCTTTGACCAGATCGATCTTCTCACAGACCTTCGCCGAACCGAACCGCAGGACGCAGTAGTGCGGCGACTCGAGCTCCTTGACGACCCGTGCGTCGTAGAGCTGAATCATTTGACCGGTGGCCTTGCTGCGGACGGCCAGCTTCGACGGGCCCATTTTAAGGTTTGTCTCGCACTCCGCGGGCGATTTGCCCATCACCTTTGGACTCAAGATCGCCAGGGTGGACGCGTACACCACGGGGTCCGAGTACCGTTGCACCTTTTCCACGGCGATGACCTTGCCGTCATGCACCTCAAGCACGTAGCGGGACGCGTTCATGGGGTCCATCGGGACCGAGTAGACGCGCCACTGCCGCGGGCTTCGCGTATCGGAGAGAATGTCCACGGTCGCGCCGAGCTTGGCGTCGGCTTGCGACACGGGCGCGCCCACAAACTCCTTGGCCCGTTCCGATTCATCCACGTCGTTGACGGCCTCGCCGGCCACGTGCATGGCCATGCCGATGGGCGTCGCCGAGCAGCCGAGGGTCATGGCCCCAAATGCCAATAGGACCACCCGAACTCCGACTTTTCGCCAACTGCTGATACCATTCACCATCATCGCGTGTCTCCTTTTAGCAAGATCCCATGTGTGCCGGCTCAACCACGTTGAACCGGACCGACATTCCCTGAAGACAAACATTCGCTTCCAGTCGTTCCCCATGCTGATCAACGAGCCAGTCTTTGCTTTTCACCTCGTGGCGCCGTGGCAAGCATACGGTTTGATTTTTTGTCGGTTCATGTTATTTCATCCTCACGAAGACCACCTCATATCTTTGCTGAAGGGCGGCTTGGAAGTAGATTCCCTTGAGCTGATCGGTCTGCGGGTCGTAGGTCAGGTCGTACGTCGAACCGGGATAGTTCACATCGCGCAATTCAATGAACACCTTTATGGTTGCCCCATCCTGCGATGCTTCGGCTTTGGAGACGTTGATGGGCTGAGGGTTGTGATACGATGCGTCCATCCTGCCATTGTCATCCACGCTTTTGACTTCGACGACGTATCCGCCGTCGGGCCGCTGCCATTTGCCCTTCAGTTTCTGGAAATCAGCCTTGGACGCCGCCGCGGGCGCAGGCGGGGTCGTCCCTTCAGCCTTAATGGGTGGTGGGGTCGCCGACGGTTCGTTGGCATGCTTTGCCTTCGACCACCACAAGCCGAGGACAGCCACGATGGCCACCACCAGCAGACCGGCTACCGCGAGACCCGGGCTCCGTTTGGCGACCGGTGCCGCTGCCGCCTCGCCGTGATGATTGTCCTTGCGTTTGCTCATCTGCACCTTTCCAGCCAGAGGTCTTTCCGCTTCCAGTCGTTGTTCATGCTGATCACAGTCCATCCCTACTTTGCGTTGTCGTAGAGTTTCGGGTGAACGTGCCGCCCATCGTGTCCGGCAAGCCCGCGCGAAGACGGTGCCGCGAACATGTGTGCACCGGCCTGCGCCGAATTCTTTGCAGAAGTGTGTCCACTGCCTCCAACAGCGGGCAACCTCTTCGGACCGCCCGCCGCGTTGACAGTTCGACTACTTGGCCATCGCGGCCCTGGCTTCTGCGATCTTCGCCTTCACGGCATCGAGGTTGAAGCTCGCGCCCTTCTGCATCGGCGGGAACTCGACGGCCGTCATGGCCAGCTTCGCCACTTCCTCTTGAACAAAGACGAAGCGCCAGAACTCATACTGGAACCACCCGAAGTATTCCTGCGCCCCATCTTTAGTCCCATTTCCGGGCCAGCCCGTGCGCTCGAAAGGATCGAGTCGAAGGTTGGTGATGTACGGCACGTCCGGGTGGGTCTTTTCTCCGAGCCAGCCGTTGGGCTGGTCGATGAAACGAAACTTGTAGTCGTCGATGCGCACCGCGCCGAGCGAGCTCTCGCCGCAATAGAAGATCTCGTGTCGATTCGAGGGCCCCTTGCCGGTGATCATGTCCATCTGGTTGTAGCCGTCGAGATGGACCTTGTAGTTCTGGCCGGCGAGCTCGGTCCCCTTCTTCAGATCCTCGACAATGTTCGCGTCGCCGGCGGCAGCTACGAGGGTCGGAAACCAGTCGAGCAGGGAGATGATGCC
>CAYLLT010000149.1:0-12498 GCA_964384465.1 uncultured Planctomycetales bacterium
CAATCACGCCAGCGGCAAGAATATGATCGGGGCGTTCTATCAGCCGCTGTTCGTGCTCATCGACACGGACACGCTGCGCACGCTCAGCCAGCGCGACTTCCGCGCCGGCCTCGCCGAGAGCATCAAGCATGCGGTCATCCGCGACGCTGACTTTTTCGCGTGGCACGAAGAGAATCTCGACGCCATCCTCCAGCAGCAACCGGACGTGCTCGGCGCGTTGATCGAACGGAATGTGCGGATCAAAGCCGAGGTCGTCGCCGGCGATGAGCGTGAGACGAGCGGCCTGCGCTCGCTGCTCAACTTCGGGCACACCCTTGGGCACGCCGTCGAGGCGGCGCTCGGCCGCCGCGGCGACCCGTGGCGGCACGGCGAATGTGTCGCCGTGGGGATGACAGCGGCTTGCGAGATGAGTGTGCTGGCTGGCCGGCTCGATCGCACCGCCGCCGAGCGAATTGTCCGCCTCATCGAGCGCATCGGGCTGCCCACGCAGGCGCCATTGAAACCCGCCCGCGGAGAACTGCTCCAGCTCATGGCCGCCGATAAGAAAGCCGCCGCCGGCCGGATACGATTCGTACTCGCCGACAACATCGGCCGTGCCGCCCTTCGCGACGACATCCAACCCGCGTGGATCGATGCCGCACTCGATCGCGTCTGCACACCATAGTCATGGGAAGACCATGGGAGCGAGAATCTATAGTTAGGAAGGTAGAATGCATCGTTAGCAGCGCGCGCCGATGAACCGCGGCGGACTACGGCCGGCTTCAGCGCGCCGATGAACCGCGACGGACTTCGGCCGGATTCGCGCCGATGAACCGCGCTAGACTTCGGCCGGCTTCAGCCGGCCCGTGTTTGCCACCGCCTTCAGGCGGTGGTAACGGCTTTCTGGGATCATTCCTCAGCCGGGCTTCAGCCGGCTTGCTGCGTGTGTGAAAGCCGGCTGAAGGCCGGCTCGAGCAAGATGTCTCGCTCGAACCCACCCGCTAAAGCGGGTGGCAAGAACGGGTCGGCTGAAGCCGACCGCAAGCCAGTCTTGCTACTGCAAGGGAACCTTTCTGTGGTTTTACTGAGCTGGTGCAAAAATCCTTTCTCGCACCTCCGCCGCCGGAATCCTTTCCGGCGTCCCGCGGGATGGGAATCTCGCACGAGCGGTTCTGTGCAACTGGTGTCACCCCGTCGCACGCGATAGAATCTGACCCGCAGTGTCCTTGATCCCAATCACATACCGAGAGGCGGACTGAACATGAAATACACAATCGCGCTCATTGCACTTGTCACTCTGTTCTGCACACGTCACGCGGCCGTGGCCGCTGACGACGACGGCTACAAGTCGCTCTTCGACGGCAAGACGCTCGCCGGTTGGGACGGCGACCCGGAGCACTGGAGCATCGAGGACGGCGCCATCACCGGCAAGGCCGCCAAAGCCAAGCCGATGAAGCACAACACGTTCATCATCTGGCGGCAGGGCGAGCTGGACGACTTCGACCTTACGCTCGAATACCGCATCTTCGGCGGCAACAGCGGCATCCAGTACCGCAGCTTCGAGATGCCCAAGATCGACAAGTGGGTGGTGGGCGGCTACCAGGCCGATTTCGAGGCCGGTGACAAGTTCTCCGGCATCCTCTATGGCGAGCACTTTCGCGACATCCTGGCCGAGCGCGGCCAGCAGACGGTCATCGGCGAGGACCACAAACCCAAAGTGGTGGACACGCTCGGCGACCCCGCGGCCCTGGGCTCGAAGATCAAAAAAGAGGACTGGAACACCTATCGCGTCGTCGCCCGCGGCTATCACTTCACGCAGATGATCAACGGCCAGCTCATGGTCGACGTGATCGATGAAGATAAGGAGATGCGGCGGCGCAGCGGCATCCTCGCCCTTCAACTCCACGCCGGGCACGACATGAAAGTGCAGTTCCGCAACATCCGGCTGAAACGCCTGCCGCTGGCCGATCAGAAGAAGATCGTGCTGGTGGCCGGCCCGGTCAGTCACGGCTACGGCGATCACGAGCACAACGCCGGCTGCATCCTGCTCGCGAAGGCGTTGAACAACAATGTGCCGGGTGTATTTGCCGCGGTGTACCGCAACGGCTGGCCGGCCGACCCGACCGCGTTCGACAATGCCGACGCCATCGTGATGTACTGCGACGGCGGCGAGGGCCACCTGGTCATGAAGCACCTGAAGGAAGTGGACAAGCTGATGAAAAAGGGCGTCGGCCTGGCGTGCATTCACTATGCCGTCGAAGTGGTCAAGGGCGAGCCGGGCGATCGCTTCCTCGACTGGATCGGCGGATATTTCGAGATGAACTGGTCGGTGAACCCGCACTGGCTGGCGGAATTCAAGAAGCTGCCCGAGCACCCCATCACCCGTGGCGTGCGGCCGTTCGCGATCAATGACGAATGGTATTACCACATGCGTTTTCGCGAAGACATGAAAGACGTGACGCCGATCCTGACCGCCGTTCCGCCGGCCAGCACGCTAGACCGCCCCGACGGCACACACAGCGGCAACCCCGCCGTCCGCGCCGAGAAGGGCAAGCCCCAGCACGTCGCCTGGGCCTGCGAGCGCGAGGGCGGCGGCCGCGGATTCGGCTTCACCGGCGCCCACTTCCACTGGAACTGGGGCCACCCCGACTTCCGCAAGCTCGTCCTCAACGCCCTGGTCTGGGTCGCCAGGGCCGAAGTCCCTAAGGACGGCGTCCCCTCAAAACCCCTGACGCTCGACGACCTCCTCGCCAACCAGGACCAGGAGAAACCCGCGAACTTCGATCTCGATCCGATCAAGAAGAATCTGGAGGCGTGGAACGAGGTTCAGCCAACAGGAACCAAATAGACTATGATGTGGGAACGGGACAAGTCCCCTTTGATCGTGCATTAATGTAGTTGCCCGACAAATCATTGAGGAGCAGATCGTGAGTCCTTTTCTTATCATGCTTACATCATTTGTTCTCTCGCAGAATGCTCCAACCTCAGCGCCCACAGACGCACCACTCGCGGTAGAAGCACGGAAAGCATACTTCGCCGAGTTGGCTGCTGTCCGTAAAAACCGGCATCCCGATGTGGAGAGGTTGAGGGGCAACATCAAGTCGTCGTATGAAAAAGACATTCTCCACCGCGCAAAATGGTCTAAGGAGTTGAAACGCGTCGATTTATTAAGCGGGTTTGTTTTTGCTGACAACGAGAGACGAATTCACCTTAAATACGGGCAGCTCAAGCGAGCGAACGATGCGATGCAGCGAGCGGTCACGTTACAGCAAAGGATGAGCTTTGAGGGTGATTTAAATACAAGGAAAGAGGTACTGTCAATCATAAGTCAGTGTATGTTGGATAGTTTGGATGAAATGCCGCGGGACGTTGAAAATGGATCTAAAAAGACGCCTGCGTCTCGTCCTGTTGAGGAGCCCACATTTCGTCGAACCAAATGGGGCATGTCGCCATCAGAGGTGAAGCGATCTGAAACAGAGAAGCCATTTAAAGAAGTCGATGATGGTCTCTGCTACAAAACCCGCCTGGCGGATCTCGAAGCGACCACTCTCTATTTCTTTTTTAAAGACTGGCTGTGGTCTTGTATGTACCGGTTTGAGAATGAGCATAGCAATAACAACGATTACCTGGGCGACTACAAGAGTATTTCTGAAATCCTAAAAGAGAAATATGGAGAACCGGATCACGACGAGGAAATATTCAAGGACAACCTTTACAAGGGTGACAAGGACAGGCGCGGGCTCGCCATTGCAATGGGTCACCTCAGGTATTTTGAGGGGTGGTCGATCAAGGGAATCACGGTCTCTCATTCACTGTCTGGCGAAAATGGAGATATTCATCACGGTGTGGCGTATTGGCATGAGCAGATGTCCAAAGAGGCGAAAGCGGCAGAGAAAGCGGACACGAAAAAGGATTTCTGAGACTGGTAGAGCAGGTCAACGACCTGCCGCGACCATCGGACAAGCCGGAGAGTAGACGGCAGGTCGCTGACCTGCCCTACCCGGCTTCCGAAAGAAGAAGAGACCGCACATCGTCACCAACGAGTACATCGCCGGTTCTGGAACACTCTCATATTGCATGTTGTCGAATGCCCCGGCCCACCCATCGTAGCACAATCCCACCACGCGGCGAATCCCTGCTCCTGAAACTGACAAGGTACGAAACTCGCCGAAATCGTACAGGAATCCAGTAGAATCATTATCCACTAATGTTCCGTTTGAATCGTAGGCTCTCAGGATTCCGACGGAGAGCCCCCCGAACTTGCGGATTCGCTCGTAATCAAGTGCGACGAAGTTTGTGGCTTGGGCAAAGTTGACAACGAAGTAGTGAGGCCCGCCACCATCCTCCGGCAAGAATGCCGCACTCAAATATGGCGGAGAAGGCGGGTCAAGTCGCTGTACTCCGAACATGCGCGATCCGGTTGTTGGTGTATGCCTTTCACCAGGATCGTTGGACGGCTCGAATGAAAAAATGCTGTTTGAGTTGAGAAAGGTTCCCTCAACCGAAAGGGTGATACCCTGAAACGAATTGCTGATGTCGGTTCCAGCAGGATAGGCATCAGCATCCACTGTGACCAAAACGGCCTGCGCCGATCCACAAGTCAGCAGAAGAATGAATTCGGATCTCAGAATCGACAAGTGAGATATCACGGCGGTTCCCTCCAAAGCCAAAGGAGTCGACAGGATTGCTTCTCGGCTCCCCTTCCAGATCAGACATTTCTGTGGAGCAGAAAACAGAACGGGTTTCGAGACATTCTACTTTTTCCCATCTTCCGATTCAACTCGTCAGCTCAAAGACGGCCAGCACGGGCCGGTGCTGGGCGGCCATCGGTTCGGGCAGCACGCGATACTCCGTGCATTGCAGATGGGGGGAGTTGCCATAGAGGATCAGGTCGATGCGTTTGTGCGGCTCACCGGCGGGAGCGGTGTACACGTCCTTTGAGTCCGGCGGGCAAGTGTCGTGCAGCACTTGGAATAACGGTTGCAATACCGGGTGGTCGGGCGTGAGGAAGAAGTCGCCGGCCAGGATGATCGGGGCGTTTGCGCGCTGGCGAACGAGTCCCTGAAACACTTCGATCGAGCCGATACGCTCGGCTTCGTCGCGATTGTCGTCCAGGTCGGTGGTGAAAAACGCGAGCGGGCGATCGGCCACGCGCACGCCGACCTCCAGCAGCGCCCGCTTCTCGTGCGGTGGCACGTTCGGCAGCGGGTGCGTGTAATAGTAATCCACGGGCAGTCGCGACAGCACGGCGATGCCGTAATCGCCGCCCTGCCAGTCGATGGTCTTGCCGAATACGCCCTGCGTCCCCGTCAGTTCCGCAAGCTTCTGGAGCTGATCGACCTTGCCCGACCGCTCGGTGCCGCGATCGACCTCCTGCATCGCCACCAGGTCCGCGTCGGCCGACTTGATGACCTCCGCCGTACGCTGGAGGTCCAGTTTGTTATCCATGCCGATGCCGTGGTGGATGTTGTACGTGAGCACGCGGACGATGGCCGGCTTGGAGTGGGCGCATCCGCCGAGGAAGATCGATGCGAGTGCGAGAACGTAACGGCGCGGGGTGAAAACAATCTGGTTCATGCCCGCATTCTACGCCAGGCAATACGGGCGGCAAATGGACGTGTCAACTCATCTCAACGTTCGCATCGCGCCGGCAGGCGACGAGGAAATGCTCGCCGTAGTGGCTCGTGCGGGTCACACGAAAGCGGTCGCATGATTTGTTGGAGCCGACCAGCTCGATCTCTTCATTCTGAGAGAGCGGGTCGTTCATGGCGGTGACGAACGAGATGCTCGACGACGACCGGTCGCTCACCCAGCCGGGGCAGAAGTCGCTCCCGGCGGTTTTCCACAGGATTCGCTCCGCGATCGGATAACGGTTCTCGGATCGGCGGTCCTGCCGGTCTCTTTTTTCCATCATGCGTCACCTTCATCTAACCAGCGGGTGGGTCCACCGTCTGCTTATCGGCTCTTTTGGACCGCGTGGTAAGATCGTGTACCGGCCATTGCATATTAAAGAATCCGCTCCGCAGACGTTCCTCCGCATCCGCCTTCCACCCCACGGCCCGATAACCAAGACGCCGTGCATTCATTTAGCCCCCGGCATGCGGGGGCTGTTTGAGGGACCAACCCGTTCCCCCGTGATCGGCGTGTTGACGCAACCCGCACCCGCTCATATGCTTGTTATATGCAATCATTCGATGCTGCAACTAATGGGGCGCTGCCGGAGGTGTGCGCGAAGGAGGCGCTGCTGGCCGTTCCGGCGGTGATGCGGTTCGTCCGCGAGCAGATGCGGCGGCATCGACAGGAGGAGCTGACCGTACCGCAGTTCCGCGCGCTGATTTTTGTCAGCGTGAATGAAGATGCGTCGTTGTCCCCGATGGCCGAGCACCTCGGCCTGTCGCTGCCGGCGGCATCGCGAATGGTCGATCTGCTGGTGCGGCGGGGGCTGATGCGTCGCCAGCACGATCCCGCGGACCGGCGGTGCATGCGGCTAACCCTGACCGCGCGAGGCGGGTCTGTTTACCGGGCGGCCCTGCGCGCCACGCAGGCGGCCCTCGCCCAGCGCTTCCGTACGCTGGGCCACAGCGATCTGAAGCTCGTTCAGGACGCCTTGCAGACGCTCACCCGCGTGTTCGCCGTCAATGGCTCGTCGCCGTCGCTCAGGAACAACAGATCCGCAGCTCGACTGAGGAGGCAGATATGAGAAAGGCATTCGTTCTGCTGCTCCTCCTGGCCACGGTGGCCGGCGCGGGGACGCTCTATCTCCATTGGTCGGCCCGCCCGGAGATTTCCTTCCGCAGCAGTCCGGTCAAACGCGGCGATCTGGTGGTCAGCATCAGCGCCACCGGAACGGTTGAACCGGTGGAGGTCATCGATGTCGGCGCTCAGGTCGCCGGCAAGATCAAGGAATTCGGCAAGGACGCCGGCGGCAAGCCGGTGGACTACGGGACGCACGTCGAGCAGGGGATGGTGCTCGCGGTGATCGATGACGCGCTGTTTGCCGCCGACGCTCAGCAGGCCGTCGCGCAGGTTGAGCAGGCCAAAGCCACGGTCGATCGCGAGAAGGCCGACCTGGAACAGATGCGCGTCAAACTCAATGAGGCCGAACGAAACTGGAAGCGGGCCAAGGAACTCGGCCCCTCGCGCGCGCTGTCGGCGACGGAATTCGATGCCTATCAGGCGGCGTACGAAACGGCCAGGGCGACCGTGGCGGTCGGCGAAGCGACTGTCGCGCAGGCCATGAAAGGCGTCGCCTCGGCCGAAGCTGTGCTCAATCGCTCGCGGACCTATCTGGGGTATTGCACGATCCGTTCGCCGGTTGACGGCGTCATCATCGATCGCCGCGTCAACATCGGCCAGACCGTCGTCGCCAGCCTCAATGCGCCCAGCCTGTTCCTGATCGCCAAGGACCTCAAGAAGATGCAGGTCTGGGTGGCGGTGAACGAGGCCGACATCGGGCAGATCTATCCGAAGCAGCGGGTGAACTTCACCGTTGACGCTTATCCGCATGAACAATTCGTCGGCGAGGTGGGCAAGATCCGGCTCAACGCGAGCATGGTGCAGAACGTTGTCAACTTCACGGTCGAGGTGAATACGGATAACTCAGACGGCAAACTGCTGCCCTACCTGACGGCCAACGTGAACTTTGAAGTCGCCAAGCACGAGAACGTGCTCACCGTTCCGAACGCGGCGCTGCGCTACAAGCCTTCGGCGAAGGAATTGATCGTGCCGGAGGCGCGGGCGGAGTTCGCCGGCGCCGTCTCCGCCAGGACGGCTAAGCGCGCCGGAAGCCGCGCTAAAACAGAGGACAACACCGGTGTTCTGTGGGCGCGCGAAGGCGATTTCGTACGGCCGGCTCGCGTGAAGGTCGGTTTGAATGACGACAGCGTTTCGGAGATAGAGAGCGATGCAGTGCAGGAAGGTGCGGAAGTAGTGATTTCAGAGATCGCCATGAGCAACGGCGACGGGACCAGGAACCCCTTCGCGCCGCAGTTCTTCGGCGGTCCGAAGCGGGGACCGTAAACCGGATGACTCACCACGAAGGCACGGAGACACGGAGAAGACATAATGATTGCGAATTGCGAATTTCGGATTGCGGATTGAAGAACAGGCGGTCGGTGCTCGTGTCCCCAATCCGCAATTCGCAATCCGAAATCCGCAATTCTTTTCCGTGCCTCCGTGGTGAGCATTGAGTTTTAGGCTGAGAGCCGGGTATGCCACTGATCGATCTTGAAGACGTTCACAAGACGTACCACCTGGGGGAGGTGGACGTGCCCGTTCTGCGCGGCGTGTCGATGTCGATCCATCGCGGTGAACTGGTCGCGCTGATGGGGGTTTCGGGCTCCGGCAAGACCACGCTCATGAACATCCTGGGCTGCCTGGATCGGCCCAGCTCGGGAAAGTACGTGCTGGATGGTCAGGAGATCTCGCGGCTCTCTTCCGACGCCCGGGCCCTGGTGCGCAACCGAAAGATCGGCTTCGTGTTTCAAAACTTCAATCTGCTGGCGCGGACCAGCGCGCTCCAGAACGTGGTCATGCCGCTGACGTATTCCACGGAGCCGCTGTCCGAAGAGCAGGTCACGCGGCGGGCAACGGCCATTCTGGAGCGCGTCGGGTTGGCCGATCGACTCGACCACGAGCCTTCGCAGCTCTCCGGCGGCCAGCAGCAGCGCGTCGCCATCGCCCGGGCACTGGTCAACCGTCCGTCCCTGTTGTTCGCCGACGAGCCGACGGGCAATCTCGATTCGCACACCAGCGAGGAGATTCTGGCCATGTTCCAGCAGCTCAACCGGGAAGAAGGGATCACGATCATCCTGGTGACGCACGATCCCAACGTCGCCCGGCACGCTCAGCGGATCATTCATATTCGTGACGGGATTATTGAGAATGGCAATGGTTTGTGAGCCAATCGCATGAGACAGGGACGATGAAACTGGTTTCGACGAGATCCGTCCGCCGCACCATACGCACGGCGGTGCGCGCGCTTCGCCGCAACATCATGCGTTCCGCTCTCACCACCCTGGGCATCATCATCGGCATCGCCAGCGTCATCACCATGATGGAGATCGGCAACGGCTCCAAGCGGGCGATCGAGGACTCGATCGCCCGGATGGGAGCGGAAACCCTGACGATCCAGGCCGGCACGGCGGCCAGCGGCGGCGTCACTTTCGGCGGCGGCAGCGGCGTGAATCTCACGCTACAGGACACCGATGCCATTATCCGCGAGTGCCCGTCCGTCCGCAGCGTCGCCCCACTCATCCGTTCCCGCATGCAGGTGATTTACGGCAACCGCAACTGGGTGCCCATGTTCATCTACGGCTCCACGCCCGCCTTCCTGGATGCGCGCAGTTGGGACCTCTCGGAAGGCGACGTCTTCTCCGACCAGGACGTGCGCAACTCCGGCAAAGTCTGCATCCTCGGCCAGACGCTGGTTCGCGAACTGTTCCTGGGGCGGTCGCCCATCGGGCAGGAGATCCGCGTGCAGAGCATTTCGCTGAGGGTCATCGGCGTGCTGAGCCACAAAGGCGCCAACATGATGGGCATGGACGAAGACGACATCGTGCTCACGCCCTGGACCACACTCAAGCACCGCTTATCCGGCTCCTCGGTATCGAACGTGAACCAAAGCTCGACCGCCGGCCTCACCGATCAGCAGATCAATACGCTCAGCAATCTCTATCCCGGCCGGCCGCAGCTTTATCCGCTTCCATCCGCCGCACAAGTCGCCAACAACCCGCAGCCGATCCGCTTCCCCAATGTCGATCGCATCATGGTCGCCGCCCTGTCGCCCCAGGATGTTCCGCAGGCGATCAACGAGATCACCGAGCTGCTTCGCGAGCGGCATCGGTTGCACCCGGATGAGCCCGACGATTTCAACGTCCGCGACATGACCCCGATGATAGAAACCTTAAGCGCAACCACCGCGAACATGACCCGCCTGCTCTTGGCCGTCGCCCTGATCTCGCTGGTTGTCGGCGGCGTCGGCATCATGAACATCATGCTGGTCTCGGTGACCGAGCGCACGCGCGAGATCGGACTGCGGATGGCCATCGGCGCCCGCGGGCGCGACATCCTTCGCCAGTTCCTCGTCGAATCCATCCTGCTGTGCGTCATGGGCGGGATCACCGGCATCCTCATCGGGCGGGGCAGTTCATGGCTGGTGAGAACGTTCCTGGAGTGGCCGACGGAGCTGTCCATCGGGGCGATCGTGGCGGCGGTCATCGTGTCGGTATCGGTCGGCGTCATTTTCGGCTATTACCCGGCGTGGAAGGCCTCGCGGCTCGATCCCATCGAGGCGCTGCGATACGAATGATTGCGAATTGCGGATTGCGAATCGCGAATTGAAGAACAGCCGGTCAGCGGTCGCGTCGTCAATTCGCAATTCGCAATCCGCAATGAGTTGGAGGTGTCATGATGATCGTGCGGAAGTTGTGCATAATGTCCTGCTTCCTCGCGGCGACCGCGGGGTGTGCCGTGGGGCCGAAATATGAGCCGCCGCAGGCGCCGGTACCGGCGGGCTGGATCGGCGCGGCCAACGCCGCCACGACGCAGCCGGCCGGCCCCACCACGCGGCCCGTGAGTCTCACTACATGGTGGGATAGCTTCAACGATCCGATGCTGAACGCGCTGATCGATCGCGCGGCTGAGGCGAACCCTGATCTGCACGTCGCCGAGGCGCGGGTCCGGGAAGCCCGGGCGCTGCGCGACGTGGCCGCCGCGGATTTCTGGCCGCAGATCCTGTTCGGCGGATCGTACGCTTATCGCGCTTCGAGCCGGAACGCGGCGCCGCGGGTGCGGAGCGGTCCCGGCTTCGGTAAGACGATCCTGAACAACGTGCTGAACGGCATCCGCATCCAACCCGGTCAGTTCAATCCAGTCACGAACGCCTTCGGCCCGCCGACGATCAGCGCGGGTTCGCCGGGCGGACTGGGCAATTCGATCTCGCTGGGCAGTCTCACCAATCGCTTCCTCAACTCGACGCCGCGGCCGCCGCGGGCGCAGAACCTCTTTCAGGTGGGTTTTGACGCCAGTTGGGAGATGGACTTCTTCGGGCGCATCCGGCGGTCGGTCGAAGCGGCGGAGGCGGACCTGGCCGCCGCCGACGAGGCCCGGCGCAACGTGCTGGTCACGCTGCTGTCGGACGTGGCGCTCAATTACGCGCAGCTCCGCGGCTCGCAGCGGCGCCTGTTGATCGCCAATGAGAACATCCGCGCCCAGCAGGATACCGTGGACCTGACCACCTCGCGGTACGAGGCGGGTTTCACCAACGAGCTGGACGTCGCGCAGGCCCGCGCCCAGTTGGAGATCACGCGGTCGCTGGTCCCCGTGTTCGAGAGCGCCATCCGGCAGTCGATCTATCAGCTCAGCGTGCTGCTCGGTCAGCCGCCGGCCGGGCTGCTCGCGGAGCTGGCGCCGGTCGAGCCGATCCCGGAGGCGCCGGTGGATGTGCCGACGGGCCTGCCGTCCGAGCTGTTGCGGCGCCGGCCGGACATCCGTCAGGCCGAGCGGCTGGTGGCGGCGACGACGGCGCGCATCGGGGTGGCCACGGCCGACCTGTTTCCGCGCGTTTCCCTGACCGGCTCGTTCGGGACGCAGAGTTCCGATATGAGGCATTTTATGGATAATAAAAGCATGTTCTGGTCGGTGGGTCCGGGCGTGCAGTGGCCGATCTTCGATGGCGGACGCATTCAGGCCAACATCCGCGCCGAAGTGGCCCGCGAACAGCAGGCCCTCGGCCAATATCAGAGCATCGTGCTCGCCGCGTTTCAGGACGTGGAGAACGCGCTGGTGGCTTACGGCCAGGAGCGCATCCGCCGCAAGACGCTCGCCGCCGCCGTCCAGGCCAGCCAACTGGCCACCGAGCTGAGCAACGATCTGTACACGCGCGGCCTCGGTCCGTTCCTGAACGTGCTCGAATCGCAGCGCACGCTCTTTGCCGCGCAGGATCAAATGGTGCAGAGCGAGACCGCCGTGACAACGAACCTGATCGCACTCTACAAAGCCCTCGGCGGCGGATGGGATGCAACCGACGGCACGACGCTGGCCAACGGCAACGCACGCGCAAACCAAACTCGACGTGAACCTCATCAGGAACCCGCCGCCGCGCCATAACGTCCGTCGCTATCGCTTGTTGTGTCATTTCTCCGGCTTCGCGAAAGAGTGATGCTATGAGCCTCTTCCTGTCCGAATTTTTCGGAACCGATTGGAGTGCGGTGTATAATGCAACTGCGGCAACTGGTTCATACTTGATGATCTGAGTGGAACCGCCCATTGCTTCCCAAAACGCTTGCCAACACGGGATATTTACTGCTGCTCGCCAGCATGCCCCTTCCCCTCGTAGCCAAGGCCGATACCGTGACCGACGCTACGCAGGTGTTCGGGCTCGGGACAGTGCGGAGCGTGGCCTATTCACCAGATGGAACCAAGATTCTTTTAGGTGCTGCGGCCAATGCCCAGCTCTTTGATTCTAAGGTCGCGCTCAAAAATAACTTGAACAATTCTATATAGTAATCGAGATGCGAG
>CAYLLT010000150.1:0-12230 GCA_964384465.1 uncultured Planctomycetales bacterium
AAATCGTCGAAGGTCTTGCCGATCACGCCGAACTCGGTCAGGTCGCCGGTATTGATGGCGAACGCGGGAACCGGCGTGGTGATGTTGAATGGGTCGAGTCTTTGCGCCTGCTTCGCTTCCCCGCAGAACCAGGCGATGGTCTCGACGCTCCGATCTTTGGGTGATGCGTCGGGCGCGCCGATCGGATGCGGCTCGATGTGCGTATCGGAGACCTGGAGAAAGCAGAAGTCGGGGACTTCACCCGCGAGCCCCTGCGCGGGCACGCTCGCCAGAATGATCGCGAGTAAGGTTCTCATCAAGGCAGCATCGTAGATGATGCGCTGCGCCTCTGCCAGCACCGTTCATGTATAATCGCACTCTCGTGTTGCAGAGTCGGAGTACCAATGAAATCGATCGTCGATGTCGAGCGTTTGAGGGTGGTGGAAGTGAATGATCTTCTGCCGCCGCCGGCTCGCGTGCACGCGGAGGTGGTGATCGTGGGCGGCGGGTTGGGCGGCGTGGCGGCGGCGATCGCCGCCGGCGAAGCGGGGCGTACCGTGACGTTGATCGAAGAAACCGAGTGGCTCGGCGGCCAGGCCACCAGTCAGGGTGTCAGTGCGCTCGACGAGAATCAATACGTGGACACCAGCGGCGGGACGCGCAGCTACCACGGCTTCAAACATGCCATACGCGAACAGTATCTGCCGCTGCGGCGGGCCGCATCGCAACCGGTTGACGCCGGCAAGTTCAATCCGGGCAACGGCTGGGTGAGCCGGCTGTGCTTTGAGCCGAAGACGGCCGTGACCGCAATTGAGCGGCGGATCGCGCCGTTCGTCGAATCCGGCCATCTGCGCGTGCTGGAGCGATGCAAGGCATACGCGGTCGGCCGCGGCTCGACGCGAATCCAGTACGTGGATGTCGTGAACCTCGACAACGGCGATCGGCATCGGCTGACCGGCGACTTCTTCATCGATGCCAGCGAGCTGGGCGATCTGCTCGCGCTGGGAGCGGCCGATTTCGTCACCGGCGCCGAATCGCGGATGCGTACCGCCGAGCCGCAAGCGGCCGAGGTCGCCGACGCCGAAGACGTGCAAAGCTTCACCTACACGTTCGCCATCGAGAGCTGCCCCGGCGAAGACCACCGCATCTCGCAGCCGCCCGATTACGCTCGCAATCTCAAAGAGCAACCTTACACGCTGGTGATCCCATATAAGGGCCGCGGCAACATCACCTACGGCATGTTCAAGAAGGTTGAGGGATCACCCGGCTCGTTCTGGACCTATCGCCGGCTGATCGACGCGAGCCAGTTCGACGCGTCGGCCTATCCGCGCGACATCGCCATGATCAACTGGCCGGGCAACGATTACCGCGGCGGCAATATCCTGGTTGACGACCCGCAGCAGCAGATCGCGCATCTGTCAGCGGCAAAGGCGTTGAGCCTCGGCTTGCTCTACTGGCTTCAGCATGATGTCGCGCGATCCGAACCCCGCACGCCAGTGCGGGGTCAACCCACCACTGGCGTGGTGGGTTCGGATAGCGACAGAGGGTATCCGGAGTTCAAGCTCCGGCCGGACGTGATGGGCACGGCGGACGGCCTGTCGAAGTTTCCGTACATCCGCGAGTCGCGGCGAATCGTGGCAGTGCGCACGATCCTGGAGCAGGAGGTCGCCGCGAGCGTGCAGAAGGGTCCGCGGGCCGCTCATTTTCGCGACAGCGTGGGCATCGGGCTTTACTCCATCGACCTTCACGAAAGCAAACGCAGCCGCCGCCAGGTGACCGACCGCGCCCAGCCGTTCCAGGTCCCGCTCGGCGCGCTCATCCCGCAGGATGCCGTCAACCTGCTGGCCGGCTGCAAGAACATCGGCACCACGCACGTGACCAACGGCTGCTATCGCCTCCATCCGATCGAATGGAACATCGGCGAATCGGCGGGCGAGACGGCGGCCATGTGTCTCGAACTGGGCGTCATGCCGCGCGAGCTGCGCGACGATCCGCGGCGGCTGCTCGAACTTCAGCGGCGGCTCGTGCGCCGCGGTGTGCCGATCATGTGGTATGACGATGTGCCGGTGGACGATCCGCGCTTCGAGCGGATCCAGATGCGGCCATTCGAATCACCTGAAATCCTGGCGGTGATGCCCAAGGATTTGCACGCGCTGTAACGCCCCGGACAGACCTGCCCGGATCCTTCAGGATGCGTCGCAACCCGAGATCACCGCGATGTTGGCGCCGGAGAGGCATTTAATGAAGATCGTCACGTCGCCCTGACCGACGTGCGTATCCTGGTCGAAATCGGCGGGTTCGCAGGCTGGCGGCGCGACGACCTGGGGATCGGCAAGGCACGCTTGCAGGAGACCGAAATCGGTGAGATCCGCGTCGCCGTCGCCGTCGGTGTCGCCTGGGGTCTGCACATAGAGGTCGATGGTGAGTTGCTCCGGGCTGTTGATCGCGAAGGGAGCGGTAACGGTGATGTTGCCGGTGTAATGTCCGCGGGCCAGGGAGCTGGTGGAATACGTGATGGTGTGGGGGTTGGCGGCGCCGCTGCTGGCGCCCGAGGTCGGAGCGACGCTCAGCCAGCCGGCGTTATCCGAGATGGTGTAGTTAAGCGTCGCGCGGATGATGCTGGTGTCGTTCTTGACGGTGAATGATTCCTGCGGAAGGTTATTGCCGGGCGCGACGGTGCGGGTCAACGCGGTCGGATTCAGCACGATCATCGCCGGGCCGTCGGTGGTGAGGACGTGACTCTGCATCTGCGCCGCCGTGCCGTTGAACACGTCCACGTCCACCGGGACGCCGGCCACGTTTCCGCCGCCCGAACCCGAACAGTACTGCCAAAACGTCCAGTTGGACCAGACGCCGGTCGGATCGCTGGGCGGCGGAGAGGGATTGGTCGGGGGAGGTTCCGTGCAGGTGTTCCAATTGGCGAGCCACAGCGTGCGCGAGGCGACCGTCGAATTGAGGTAGTTGTTGGCGTAGTTGCTGTTGGAGTAGATCATGGCCTCGGCACCGGTCTGCTGCCTGACGGCGTCGATCCAGGCGTTCACCCAGTTGGACATGTTGGTGGCTCCTACGGGAGTCGTTCCGCCGCCCTCCTCCAGATCGAGCACGGGCCGGAGGTATCCGGAGCTGACCAGGTTGGTGCCGAAGTATACGGTGGCGAAATTGGCGAAGGCGTCCGCCTCGGTTTGCGGACTGCGGATGGTCGGTCTGGCGAAGTGATAAAGCCCGACCAACAGGCCGGCGGTGCGCGCCCGGGAGGCGTTTATGGCGCAAGTGGGGTCCGGATTGCCATGGGCATCCGACTCTCCGGTTTCACTGTAGTGGGTACACCGGACGTATGCGAAGGTGCGGCCGGCGGCGAAGAAGCTGTTCCAGGTCGATTGCGACATGCCGGAGCTCGCCTGCCAGTAAGACACGTCGACCCCCAGGGGTCGCTGCGCCAGGGCGGCGCCGGGCCAGGTGGCTGCCGCAATGAATGTGATCACGAGAAGCTTGGCTAAAAGACCAGCCGGGAGCGCAGCGGAATAGATGACGGCCCGCAGCACGCTTGCGGGGAAATAAAACATCTTCGCGAACTCCCGAGAACGGCTCATCTGATGCAACAGCGCAACCGTGCCTGCCGAGGGGAGATGTCCGGCACGCCCTTACTCCGCGACATTATATAATATCGGCGCGGCGCCGATGATGCAAGTGCGGTTTCAGAGCCACGAAGTTCATACGGCGCCTCCGAATGCTTGGAGGGTGGCCATCAAGCATCGCAACCGGAGATCACCGCAATGTTGGCGCCGGAGACGCATTTGATGAAGATCGTCACGTCGTTCTGATCGACATGCGTATCGCGATTGAAATCAGCCGGTACGCAGGCGGGCGGCGCGATGACCGCGGGATTGTCCAGGCACGCTTGCAGGAAGCCGAAATCGGTGGGATCCGCGTCGCCGTCATCATCGGTATCGCCCGGGCTCAGAACCGTGAGGTCGACGGTGAGTTGCTGTGGATTATTGAACGCATTGGGATCGGTCACGGTGACGGCGCCGCTGTAATGTCCGCGGGCCAGGGAGCTGGTGGCATAGGTAATGGTATGGGTATTGGCGGCGCCGCTGCTGGCGCCCGAGGGGGGCGCGACGTTGCTGATCCAACTGACGTTTTCCGAAATGGTGTAGTTAAGCGTCGCGCGGATGACGCTGTTGTCGTTCGCGACGGTGAAGGTGTCCGAGGCGAGGTTGCTGCCGGGCGCTACGGTGCGGATGAGGGTGGTGGGGTTGAGCACGATCAACGGCGGAGTGACGATGACGTAATTCTGCAACGTCGCCGTCGTGCCGTTGAACACGTCCAGATCCACGTTGCCGGGGAGGCCCGGCACGGGACCGCCGCAATATTGCCAGAAGGTCCAACCCCCGGGGTTGGGCCAGGGGTACATGGAGGCGGAAGGATTGGCGGTATTCGGGTTGGAGGGGCAGGTCCAGTTGGCGAACCACAGCGTGCGCGCGGCGAAGCTGGAACTGAGCTGGTTGGCGTAGTTGCCGCTACAGTAGATCATGGGCTCGATGCCGGTCTGTAGCTTGACGGCATCCATCCAGGCGGCGGCCCAGTCTGACAGGCTCGCCGCTCCGACATGAGCCGATGAGGAGCCGTCCTCCAGATCGAGCACGGGCCGAAGGTATCCACTACTGATGAAGTTGGGGCCGTCGGGGGCGTACTGGGTCCAATACTGAGTGGCGTAAAAAACGAAGAAGTCGGCCTCCGTCTGGGGATCACGGATGCTGGGCCTGGCGTAGTGATAGGCGCCGATCAACAAACCGGCGGCCCGGGCGCGGCCCATGTTCGTGGGGAAAGTGGGATCCGGATTGCCGTGGGCATCCGACTCGGGGGGTTGACTGTAGTGGGTACATCTGGCGAATGCGAAGGTACGGCCGGCGTCGTGGACGCTGGTCCAATTCTCCAGCGTAGGTGTCCCCTGCCAGTAAGACACGTCGACCCCCAGGGGCCGCTGCGCCAGGGCCGTGCCGGGCCAAGTGGCGGCCGCGATCATGACGATCGGGACAAGTTTGGATGAAAGGCCGGCAGCCGGCATCAATGAACCCTTGGCATTGAAGAGATGCAGACGAAGTCCAATTTCCGCGACCTCAGACATTATATAATACCGCCGCTGCCGCCGCTATGCAAGCACCGCTTAAAATGGGATCGCGCGGCCTGTCGCGTTGTTCCGCGCCTCACGGGCATAGTGCCGTGTTGGGCGGCATGGCCACACGACTCTTGATAATCGATGCGTCACCGGAATCGATGTTGCCGCCCGACAGGTCCACGTCATGGGCCGGGTGGGCGGACGCCGCCTGACCATTCATTGATTTCGTCCACAGCACATCGCCGAGATTGACCGTCCCGTTCATGGTGGTATCGCCGTGCAGAGATCGGATCTTGCAATCTTTGTCCCCGACGATGATCTGAGCCAGAGTCCCCGGCCCGATGGTCATGGTGAAGCACCCGTTGTCCGGCAGATGACCGGGATCAAAAAGGATCTTCAGCGTATTGCCGGATGCGGTGACATCATCGGGTATATAGCTCTGTCTCAGTCCTGTCGTCGGCGGCTCTCCCGGCGTGGTGGCGTGGCCGACCACGCTCACCTTGCTGTCATCAAGCAGCACGATCGGGCCATCGAAATCGACATCGATTTCCTGAACCCCGATGCCGAGTGCGGCGGTACCGCGTGTTTCCACGGTCGGGCCGGAGCTCCCGTCGCCCGTCGCCGCCGCGTTCAGCACGATGGAGAGCGGGCCCGCGCCGCCGCCATGCGCGCGCACGCTCCGCCACTGCGTGATCGTCCGCTCGCACGCATCGCCGACTCCATTGCTGTTGCCGTCCGCCTGGTCCGCATTCGCCACCAGCGGGCAGTTATCGCACGCGTCCCCGACGCCGTCGCCGTCGAGGTCGAGCTGCGCGGGATTGGGGGCGCTCGGGCAGTTGTCAACGCAATTCGCCGTCCCGTCGCCGTCGCTGTCGGTATCATACACACCACAGCCGCAGACGCCCGGCGCGATCTTGTTCGGATCATTCGGGCAGCCGTCGGTGCAGTCCGGCGTACTGTCGCCGTCGCTGTCGAGGGTATTGAGAGCCAGCGTGGCCGCGTTCGACGGCGTGCTCCCGCCCGCATTGGTGGCCACACAACGGTACGAGCCGACATCGCCGGCATCCACATTTGCGATTTGCAGCGCGTTCGTCGTCGCGCCGGAGATATCGCCGCCATCATCGAGATTCGACAGATCCTTTTGCCAGCGATAGGTGACCGCCCCGGATGCCGCGACGGTAAAGCTTGCGGTCGCGCCCGCGCAGACCAACTGGTCGCCGGGTTGCTGCGAGATCGTCGGCGGCGACACCTGGTACGAAATGTTCACCCGCGTGGTGCCTCCCGCGGTCACGTTCACGCCGATCACCTGCCGGACGCCCAGACCGAGCTTGTTGCAGGTCAGCGTGTGCGTCCCCGGCGCAACCAGCAGCATCGAGTACAGCCCGTCCCCCGACGAGAGTGCCAAGTAGCTCGAACCGGTCCGCGTGATCTGGGCATCCACCACCGGCGTGATGCCGTCCACGCCGGTCACGTTGCCGATGAGGATGCCGACGGTCGGGCTGGTCTTCCACGGCATGTCCGGGATGACCGCGGGTTGCTGATAGACGCCGTTGACCGGATCGGTGAACCCCGCCCACCCGTTGAAGCTCGAGTTGTCCCACATGGTGTAGCTGAACATGACGTCACCCTGCCCGCCCAGCGATCGCGTCAGTTTGACCTCGACGACGATCGACTCGACGGGGTGCGTCCCGACCGCCCCGATATGCCCCGGGCACATGAGCCGCCCGGCCCGATTCGCGATCCAGTCGGGCGCGACCTGGCTGTAATGCGGGTTGGTGGACCGCCAGGCGAGCTCGGCCCAGTAGATCTGCGGGTTGAGAATGTCCATCGAGCCCTTGGCCAGCCAGTCCTGGCCGTCCTGATGAACGCACGTGTATTCGTACTGATACCCGCAATCGCTCTGGGGATAGCCATAGGCGACGTATCGCTCCGGCGAATACAGTCCCAGCGGTGAGCTGCTGACGACGACCTCCGGCCGGACCTCGTTGATCTGAGCGTAGATGTCGCGGGTGAAGCGGTTGATGGCCTCGCGCGTCCAGGCGAACCAGGCCAGGCCATCGGGGTTGGCTTCACCGCCGTTGAAGCGCGCCACCGAGATGGGGTCATGCGAATACTGGAGGGTGGTGGACGACGACGACGGCGTGCGGATGCGGTCCCAGTGGACAGCCTGGATCGCGGGGCGGTTCACCGGATCGGACCCATCGTACTGCGTCACCACGTACATGATCTGCTTGCGGACCCAGGCGTGCACGTCGGGCACGGTGGGCGACATCCAGACGTAATTGCTCTCGGCGCACTGCACCGGCGTGCCCACCCGTTTGTTCGGCAGGTTGTCGTTCGCGTCGAGCTGGCTGTTGTCGTGCAGCAGCCAGTCGCGATGGGCCGCATCGCTCGACTTGCAATGCTGGTGGAAGACGTGGCTGGCAATCGGCTCGGTGTACGCGCAGCTACTGCCCATCGCCCAGCACGTCTGCGTGTTGATGTAGGCGTGGAACTCGAGCCCGTGCTGATGCGCCGCGTTGATCGCATACGCCATCGGGTCCCAGCCGATGCTTGTGCCCGGATCGGCCATGCCGGGGACGATGAGCGGCGACCACGGCTCGTACGGCGACGGATAGAGCGTGTCGCACTGCCCGCGCATCTGGAACATCACGGCATTGAAGTTGGCGGCCTGAAGCTGGGTCATCATCGCGTCGATGGTCGCCTTGCAGGTAGTCTGATTGGAATTCGGCCACTCGAAGCGGGTGACCCACATGCAGCGGAACTCGGGCGCGGTGGACGCGAAGTTGGCGGTGACGGTCTTGTCCTGATCCATCGTGACGGTGGTGTTGGCGGAGGTGGGGCCGGCGACGGCCGACCCGGCGGACACGCTCCACTGGCTGAAGGCGTAGCCGGGGTTTGCGGTGGCGGAGATGCTGACGACTTCGTTGGTGGTCCGCGTCGAGGTGCCGGTGGGGCTGGTCGTCCCCGCTCCGGCGGGATTGACGGCCATCGTGAGCTGCGGATTGAGGACGACCGTGCGAAAGCGCACGGCGTCGGCGATCACGACGGTTCCGGTGGTCTGGTTCGTGAGCCGGACGTTGCCGGTCGTGCCCGCGAGGAAGGAAAAAGTTCCAATGACCCACCATTGCCCCCCGTTGATCTGCTGATTGACGTTGATGGTCTGCGAGCCGCCGTTGTAGTTCACGGTGTAGGGCGCGGCAGTGGAGCGGTTGGTGCCGGTGTTGTACCAGACGGCGACCTCATACTGGTCGGCCGCCGGAAGGTTCGGCTGCCACTGAACCTCGCCGGACGTGCTGCCGGAGCCGAGGGTCGTGTTCTTGAAACGGTAGTTGGTGCCGTAATAGTTGGGCGTGCTGGAGGAGGTTTGCCAACCATTCGTTCCACCGCTGCCGCCGCTGAGGATGGTGAAGCCGCTGTCGGTATTGTCCACAATCACTTCGGCCGCACGGGTTGCCTGTGCGCCGGCCATGAGCATGGCGACGGTGGCGAGCGCACGGTATCCTCTCCTGCTGCCGCCCTGTTGCATCGATACGCTCCTCGGTCTGGATTTGAGGGCCTGCCGAGACCCGGTTACCCATCTTGGCTCCGCAACCGCGACGATGATTATATCATCATTTTGGATTCGTCGATAGACAGTATCCCGAGGAGTGAACAAAATGGCCATGAAAGGGTTATTGCTTGTAAGTTTTGTATATTACGAGTTTTATGGATTATTAGTGTCTGGAGGCACGGTTCACGACGGAGATTTTTCCGTCCAGTTTTACTGAAACCTGCCGATGGCAAATAATGATCCTCACGATAAAGAAATTCGTTATCGAAATCTGGAGTTGGGGCTTGCATTGAAGTTTATATAATGATAATATCGGCGCAGCCAAGCTGGACCGCAGGCATTCTTTAGGACTGGCGGATCGACTGATTTCTTAGGCCGATGGACGGAAAGAGACGCCCATGCCCAAACCGCATACGCTCCCAACGTGGAAGTGCCGCCGGCGCGGCGGATTCACGCTGATCGAAGTCCTCGTGGTGGTGGCGATCATCGCGCTGCTCATTTCCATTCTGCTGCCGTCGCTGTCCAGGGCCCGCGAGCAGGCGCGAATGGTCATGTGCGAAGCGCACCTGAAACAGTTTGGGAACGCGCTGAACATGTACATGATGGATGCGAAAGACACATTGCCCGGCCCGCTGCACCCGGCGATGTTGAAAAACACCCGATACGCGACTCCAGCGCAGAAGACCTTTTACCTGCCGCTGCTGCTGCGGAAGTACTTCGCCGAAAACATCCGCGGGTCGGGCTCGATGGCCGACGCCCTCGCTACCTGCCCGAGCTTCCCGGTAAAAGATGAGGCTTTCTCGGCCGTCTGGGGGCCGACGGCGGGGCCGAACCCGTTCCACTATTGCATCAATTCCTGGACGAACACGTGTGCCGGATGCAATGGTTCCGATCCCAATTCGTCAAATGATCTTGACTACTATTTTGGTTTCACGCATGCGGGCATCACGGATTACGCTTCCTGGAAGGTCCAGTACAGCCAATCTACTTACGATAAGAACGGAATAAGCGCGATCGTGAGAATGAGTCCGAAGAAGCTGACCCGCATCAAGTTTCCGTACAAAGAATATGCGATCGCGGAAGCATTCCGCCGGCCTTACGCATCGGAAGATGCGACGCTGAACACCAATCTGCCGCGCGGGAGCTGGCCGCGGATTGACGACGTACCGGGTAACAGCGGAAATGTGCTGCCCAAGTCGCCGTTTCATCTGGGCAGCGGGCATCAGCGCAAGGGCGCCACATGGGAGTACCAGGGCCGGTGCAATACGCTGTATTTCGACTGGCACGTGGATTCTCAGCGAGGCTTCGACCGGTTCATTTTCAACCGGGACCGGGATGCGCTCTAGTAGCGGCATTTCGAGGGGGTAGACGGGGTTTGGGGGCTTGGCGGAGGGTTGGACGGGAAAAGGCGGAAATTTTCGATTTTGCCGGAAAAATGTCTTGCATCGGGTGCCGGCAAGTTTATATAATGCCGGATTGAGGAGGCGGGAAGTCTCGCCTTGAAGAGCACTTCAGTAGGAGGCCAACCCCAGCGCGTTCGATCGGGCGCGCCGCGGGTGTGAGAAGCAAACGCTTCAAAAACAAGGTAGGAGGAAAACAGGATGAGGAAAAGCAATTGGTACGTAGCAGCGTCGTTTGTGAGTATGGCTTGGACGGGCAGCGCTGGAGCGACTGTCTTTCTGAACGAGAATTTTGACGGCTACGCCGATCAGACGGCGTTTCAGGCCGCTTGGACGGCCAACACGACCACGGCGACGCTCAGCACCGAGCAGGCCTTCAGCCCGACTCAGTCCGTCAAGGGCCTCACCACCACGACACGGAATCTTCGGACTTTCGGTGAGATGGGCACGCTGACCGGCAGCCCGGATCTGGTGATCTTCCGAATCCGGTACTACGATTCGGCCGGCAGCGCCTCTGCTTATCGCCAGTATGCCGAACTCGATGATGGTACCGCTCCATCGGCGAGCATGCAGCTCATCGCGCTGGGCCTCAGCAACAATCTGGTCAGCAACAATTACATGGCACGGGTCCTTGGCTATACGCCGTCCGGCGGCACATCCGGCTCGTTTTTCAAGCTCGACGATGTAGGCGCTCCCACCCGTTCAACGGGATGGCACAAGCTTGAGGCGCGAATCTCCGACACCGACGTCAAGTTCTACGTGGACGACGTCCTTTCCAAGACCGCTGACACCAGCGCTTTAACGGACCGCAGCTATGACACGGCCAAAGTCGGATCGAACCTGACGTCGACGCAGGTCGCCTATTTCGACGATGTCTACGTCGAGCGGACGCCTGAGCCGGCGACGGCGCTGCTCCTGGTGACGGGCGGCTTGCTGATGCGACGCCGCCGGACGGTTTGATACGAATGGCGGACGGCTCCTCTGAGGGGGCAGTCCGTGGTTGATGGAAAATAGGGCATTACGCCTTGGCCTTATGAGAGGTTAGACAAGACACCAAGTTGAACAGGAGGAGAATCGGATGAGGAAAAGCATTCTTTTTCATGTGCTGGCAGGCGCGATGGTGTTCGCCTGGGCCGCCGGTGCACAGGCGGGATATATATTTTTGGCGGATACCGACACCACCACGGCCGGCCTTCAGCAAAACCCGAACTTGACGATGGGCAACGGCTCAGGCGCTCCCAGCACCAGTGCATCGATCAGCACGGCGTTCGGGCGCCCTCCCACTACCGGGGGAGCGGTGAGCATCTTTGGCGGGAGCGGCTTGCCCGGCGACCGGTACATCTCCATGTATTCGCCGGATTCGACGGCGGACAACCTGGTGGTGCCGAATGGGCAGGCGCTCGGCGAGGGCAACCTCGGGACCGGTGCGGTCGGCGGCGTCGCGGACCTGTACAGAATCTACGCGACTTGGCCGTTCACGGCGAATGTCTTAGCCCCCGGCAACGTCAAGTACGATGTGAGCACGGGCGGCGACAGCTTCTCGTCGACGATCAACCAGGATGATATAGACGGCGCCTCGCCCTTCGCCGGCCGCGGCAGCGTGTGGGTGCTGCTGGGCACGATCAACTACACGTCCGGCGCGATCACCGTCGATCAGCAGCCCGACCCGCCGAACAGCGCCTTTGTATCCATGCGGTTCGACGCGCTGCTGTTCGAGCGCGTCCCCGAGCCGACCACGCTGGCCTTGCTGAGTGTGGGCTCGCTGCTGATGATGCGTCGGCGGCAAAGGATCGCGTCAAGGGTCGTCGACGACCCAACTGGTTGACGCGACGCTTATCCGCGGGCGTATAATGGATTGACGCGTGGCTGCGGCCACGTGTGGCGATTGACAACCGTGCGGGCGGACTGCATCACGCCCGCAGGCTGTTTTATATGGCCCAAGCCAGAGGGGATGGCGGGGAAGCTTGGAATTGGGCGCGCCGGTAACGCAGTGTCGCGGTGAGTTCGATCGATTATCAGGGAACGACAGCAGAGGGTTAAGGAGACTCGGTGCGCCTGAGCGCCGACGGGCGGTGGAACAGGAATCTCAAGCATTCAGCGAGCAGGAGCGAAGGACTATGCGAATCGCGGAGAAAGTCATAAAGCTGGGAATGGTAGCGATGGTTGTGCTCGCCTCGGC
>CAYLLT010000151.1:0-12032 GCA_964384465.1 uncultured Planctomycetales bacterium
GTCGTGCTGGGACGCCGATTACGACGGCGACGGCGACGTGGACCTGGACGACTTCGGCGTCTTCCAGCGGTGCTATAGCGGCGCGCAGACGCCCCCGGCCGGCTGCGGCAACCCGTGGCTGCTGTCGCCGGTCATCGCATCCGCTTCGTTCAACGCCTGCCCAACCAGTACTCCGTAATTGTCGCCGGGCAAAATCTGCTGGTCCGTCCACACTTCGAAACCGGCTTTTTTGATTGCTGCGGCCAGTCTTTCGGCCAATGGTCGGTCCTGTGATGCATGACTGATAAACACTTTCATAGCAAGATTATACATCATCGAGTTGCGAGATCACAATGGGTTACGCCGATCGGGCTCAGTTGATCTGGAAAACGCGGCAGAGCATGGAATAAACATCGCGATCGCGCGGCGCACCCGGCAGGCCGTCGAGCAGTTCCGGATGGCTGGTCAACAGGAGCGCCTGCTGCTCCGGCTCGTGGGCGGGAGCACCGTGGCTGCCCTTGACCAGAGAGGCATCGAGAGGGATTTGCCGCTCGGGCATATTGATGAACAGCTCCACGGGGTCGTATCCCGGCTTGGCGTGGATATCGACGGTGTGGGCGAACGGCGGCGCGGCGGCATCGTCCAACCACCAGTAGTAAGCGAACCATTTGTCCGGCCGGCTGATGAGGATGACCGGCGCCGAACGCGGATGGTCCATGCCGATGGCTGCCCGCTCCCGGCCTACGATAATGTCCGGGATTTCGTCGAAGCCGGCGAACAGCTCCGCCACCTGCTCCGGGTCGCCGCGATTGACGAACACGTGCGCGAACTGGTGATCGACCATCGCGAACGCGTCACTGCCCGCGAGGTCCAGATACTCGTGCCCATTCTCCTCGCGCACCTTGAGCAGCCCGGCCTCACGCAGCACGTGATTGGGATGGATTGCACCGCTGACCTCGGTCAGCGCGTACTCGCCGGCGAGCAGCCAGGCCGTATCTTTCGCCGACGGCAACCGGCTGTATCCTTCCATGAAATCGGCCAACGCGGCATCCAGCTCGGCCAACGCTTCGGCGGCCTCACGGGAATTCGGGCCGAACTTCTGCGCGGCATAATCCAGATGCGGGATGTAGATAAATTGAAAATTGGGCGCGTGCTTCTCCGCCAGCCACAGCGCGGCCTCCAGAATCCAGCGTGTCGATTGAATGTTGGCCAGCGGCCCCCAGTAGTGCTGGAGCGGAAAATGCCCGAGCGGCGTCAGCAGTTCCTCGTAAAGCCCGTTCGGTTTCGAATAGCACCACAACTTCGTGCTGCCGTCGGCTTCGTGAATCGGCTCCGGCGTGATGATGAAGGTCGCGTCGGCGTCCTTGATGTTCTGGGCATGCCAGGCGGCAGAAGTCATGCCGGGCCGCTCTTGGGCAAGCCGCGTGAAGAAGGTCGGCCGCTCGATGACCTGGTGCCGACCGACCCAGAATTCCACCTGCCGCCGGTCGGGATGGTAGAAACCATTCGCAATCACGCCATGCTCGGCCGGCGAGCACCCGGTCAACATGGATGCCTGCACCGGCGAAGTGACGCAGGGAAATGTCGGCGTGAGATGACATGATGCCCCATTATGGGCGATGTGGTTCAAGGTCGGTGTGACGTGGGGGTCATGCACATCGCCCGGTCGCAGACCGGGTATCGACAGAAACATCAAATGGTCAATCATAGGTAAACTCAATGGATATAACGTTCAAATCGGGTTGCGGGTCTGCATGGCCAGCAGTGCCGGCCGGACGGCGGCCAGTCGCCGCTGGCTGCGCTCCGACGACGAGAACAGCGAACGCGAAGAGAACATGCTGAAGCCGTAGCCCCATTGCTGCGCGAGCCGCAATTGTTCGATCGTGGTGGCATCATCTTCGTGGTAGGCGATGCCGATGCCGGGCGCGACCGGCCGGCCGGGTGCGGTCTGCATCCACGCGGTCTCCCGTTGCTTGAACACCGACGTATTCTTGTTGTAGTTCATGACGAAAACGAGGTCCACGAGGTTCGACCGCAGCCAGGTCGGCCCATCCTGGAAATGGTTCTTGCGCCACAGGACGTACTCAGACCCGCAGGACGCTGTCAGCCGCACGCCCGGCCGCACGCGCGTGATCATCGAGCGGATCTCGCGGATGACCTGAGTGACCTGTTGCGTTCGCCATTCCGACCAGCGGGCGCGGTCGTCCTGCGGTTTTTTTCCGCTCGCCTGACGGTAGAGCAGCAACGTCTTGGAATCGTACGGATAGTCGCTGTTCTTCGGCGATTCGTCGGTCGGGAAGCGGATGTAATCGAGATGCAAACCGTCCACGGGATAACGGCGGACAATCTCCTCAAATACTTTGACGAGATAGGCGCGAACTTCCGGCAGGCACGGGTTGACGCTCACGTACCAGGGCTCTCTTGGGTGGTCCGCCTTGTAGAGCGGCTGTCGTTTCCCGTTCTGGTCGTACCAAAACCACTCCGGATGGGCGTTGTAGAGTTGGTGCGGGTCCGAAGGTGGAGTGAGGCCTTGCCACGCCGGCATCACGTTGACCCATGCCTGTAGCGCCAGCCCGCGGCGGTGGGCCTCATTGCAGGCCACTTCAAGCGGATCGAAGCCGGGGTCGCCGCCGTATTCGTATGCGAACGGCTCGACCGAGGAGCGGTAATAGGCCGTACCGTTGCCGCGGACCTGAAACAGCACCGTGTTCAGGCCGGCCTGCTTGCAATTTTCCATGAGCGCGGCGATTTCCGCCGGCGAAGAGTACTTCTCGCGCACCACCCAAACCGCCCGCGGCGGCCAGACGGTACGCGGATCGGGCGCCGGCGGCGGTCTCTCGGTCTTGATGATGCTCAGCGATTGCAGCTTCGCCGTCTGTTCCGGCGTACAGCCGGTCACCAGCCATGATGACGCGCATCCAATCATCGCGATGACTGGTCCATTGAGTTTTCGATTCACGCTGCGCTCCTTTTCCAGACCAAGCGGGGCCACATCATAACCCCCAATCTCCGGCGGTGGAATCGGCGCCCGACGCTTGCCGCGCAGCGCAACCGGATCTTCAGTCGCGTAGTCGTGTAGGGTGGGTCTCGACCGCAACTTCGACAAATCAACCATTGCTGGTGGGTCAAGACCCACCCTACGAGACTCGTTGACCGATAGGGCGCGGAAAACGGGACAGGTGTGCGCCGGCAAAGCCGGTGAGGTGTTGTGGATGCAAGAGCCATACGGTGAAGGCGTAGCGAGCCACACCGGCCCTGAGTCATGCGTGTCTATCCGTGAGGGCAGAGGCGAAGTCCGCCACTGCCGGGACAGGGGACGCCGGCGCAAGGCCGCGTCGGCGGAGCCGGGGCTGAGCCTGTTCCACGGGTAGGATATCGGCGTCCATCGGATACAATGGAGAGGGTGCCGCGGGCGGGCTGAAGACACCGGCCCGCCGGGTCGGCCCGAACGGAATCACGGATAGGGTCGCTTCTTTGGATCATCGCCGCCGCCGTGGTTCCTAACGCCGCTTGAACGGCAAAAACTGAACAACGTTTCGCCACTCTTCTGGCTCAGATGCTTTCGCGATCAACTCCAAATCCTCGACATATTGGCCGATCGTGCCGCCGAGTTGAGGGCCGAACAGCAGGCCGGCAAATTCGCGCCCTTGCCGCTGCCAGTCCTCCGCTCGCACGCGGAACCGTACGTCGTGCGTGAACAGAATTCGCCCCAAACCGGTGGCTCGTGCCAAAACCTGTTCATCCGGAAGCGCGTCATGCCCATCTTCTTGCGCGGTCAATACGTCAACGTCACGCCGCCGAAGCTGACGAGTGATCGGTCCCGGCACGTGCACGTCCATGTACAGCGTGACGCCCATCGCAGCGCGTTCCTACAAAATACCCTGTGCCTGCATCCGCAGCTCAAAAGGCGTCGACGGGGTGCTGGCTTGTGCCGCGCGAACTTCTGCTAGTTCCGCCTGTAGCTCCGCGTCAATTTCCGCCTGATGATCGTAGTAGTACGTCATCGCAGCGTGAGTTTCGGCGAGCGTAAGATGAGGATAATGCCGGCACATCTCGTCGGGCGACCAGCCATGGGCCAGATAGTCCATGACGATTTGCACCACCCGAATGCGCGGCAGTCGCGATAAACGCGCTGGCTGTCCAGCTAGTTTCTCAATATGTTCATGGGCGACAGACGGCATCTCATTGCTCCACATGGGCCTATGACATGATACCATCATCTGGAATGTTGACAACCGGCCCATCCAAAGATTTTGAATGTCCTATCAGTCGGCTGCGTGAGCGACTACCAAACTGGAGGACTGTGAGGGACGGACCGTGAGGCCTCAAAATTGACTTTGCCGTCGGCCTCCGGTCTGATACGCGCTCGATCAGCGGTAAGGAGGATAGACATGAATGCAAAGGTTCGCCTGTCGTTGCTCTTCGTGCCGATTCTGGCGGGTTGCGCGCCACCTGGCGAGGTCGCGTTCAGGATGCACACGATCAATCAGGAGTCGCGTTTTGAAGGTGCGGGCGTGTTGGACGTGAATCGCGACGGCAAACTCGATATTTTCTGCGGCGGATTCTGGTATGAAGCCCCGAACTGGACGAAGCATTTCGTCCGCGACATTGCCGCCGCCGACGATTACTTTCTCGATTTCTCGGCATTGCCGGTGGACGTGGATGGCGACGGCTGGACGGACACGATTTGCTCCGCGTGGCACAACCACCAGCTTTCGTGGATTCGCAATCCCGGCCCGGCCAGCCAGCCGTTCGAGGAAATCGTCATCGACAAACCCGGCAACATGGAGACGGCCATGCTGGCGGACATCAACGGCGACGGAAAGCCCGACGTGCTGCCCAACATCATGGGCAACGCCGCCTGGTACGAGTTGACGCACGATGCGTCGGCGCCGCGCGGCGTCAAATGGATCAAGCACGATTTACCGAAAGAGCTGGCCGGCCACGGCATGGGCGCGGGGGACATCAATGGCGACGGCCGCTGCGATGTGGTCGGACGCGAGGGCTGGGCCGAGCAGATCCCGGACGGCAAGTGGACCATGCACTCGGAGTTCAAGCTGGGTCAGGCGAGCATCCCGATCGTCGTCTGGGATGTCGATGGCGACGGCGATCAGGACCTGGTCTGGGGCGTGGGCCACGATTACGGGCTCTATTGGCAGGAGCAGGAGACCAGCGCGACCGGCCAGCGGATCTGGACGCAGCACGAGATCGACAAGAGCTGGTCGCAGGCCCACGTCGTGCTGCTCGGCGACGTGGACGGCGACGGTCAAATGGAGATCGTCACGGGCAAGCGCTACCACGCGCACAAGACCGACCCCGGCGCGGAAGACCCCAAGTGCATGTACTACTACAAGTTCGACCGTGCCCATCGCCACTGGCGGCGGCACACCATCCATGATGGCGGCCCCGCCGGCACGGGCACCATGACTGAGGTGGTGGATATCGACGGCGACGGCGACGTGGATATCGTCTGCCCCGGCAAAGGCGGGCTGTACCTGCTCGAAAACCTGCGGCAATAAAGTCGAAAGCCGACAGTCGAAAATCGAAAATCGAAAGTTGAAATCGGCGGTTTCGACTTTCGACTGTCGGCTTTCGACTTTTTCTTGGCGTCTTGGGTCTTGGCGGTTTAATATGAATGCATGGACCGGCCCACGCTCACCTCGGCTGTCCTCGCGTTTCTGCTGATCACCTCCGCGGCGGTTGCCGATGACCCAACCACCGCTCCCGCCACCACGCAACCGGCCGGCGGCACGCTCCAGGGCATCGTGTTGAATCTGATCGGCGGCGGCGTGCTGGACGCGAAGGTGCGGATCGAATCGCCCAAGGCCGATCCGGGCGCCGCTCCGCTCGCGGAAGGGACCACCAACCGGACGGGCGACTTCGAGCTGGCCATGCCGAAGCTGGCGGGGATCGACCGGCTGCGCGTGCGCGTTCAGAAATCCGGATACGCCGAGTTCGTCAGCGAGGTCGAGATCGAGCCGGATGCCGACCTGCCCTTCATCGATGTCACGCTCGAAGGGACCAGCACAATCAGCGGCGAGGTCCGCGCGTTCGATACCAATGCCCCCGTGCCCAAGGTAAGTATCGAATGCGAGAGCGCCGGGCGTCAGATGCGGACGCTCACCGATGAGAAGGGGCGATATACGATCGAGAATCTGAGCACCGGTCCGGCGATCGTTACCGCTATGGCCGAGGGCTGCGGCATCGAGCGGAAACAGGTGGACATCGGCTCCGAGCAGGTGCGGCTGTTCTTCGAGGTGCGGCCGGAGCGGCTCATTGACTTAACTGTGACCACTGACCAGGGGGATCCGGGTGCGGGGGTTGCGGTGGAAGTTCTTACCGAGCCTCAGCAGCTTCTGCTGTATGCGACGACGGATGACAAGGGCAAGGCGGCGCTGCACGGCATCGCGGCCGATTCGGAGAAGGTCAGCTTCCGGCTGAACGGCGAGAAGTATGTGCATATGCCGGAGTTTGGCGAGCCGTTCGAGCTGCCCAAGCCGCGGGTGGCGACGAAAGAGCAGGACAACAAGCGGCCGCCAATCAAACATGCCCTGACGGTCACGCGGTCGGCGATGATTCAGGGCACGGTGGTGGACAGGGTGAGCGGGAAGCCCGTGCTCGGCGTTCGCGTCATTGCCGGCCGCGAGCAGTACGGCAGCGCCCCGATGATCTGGACGTCTTCGGACGGCACGTATGAACTCGCGGGCCTTCCGCCCGGCAAGAACGTCATCTCGTTCCAACACGATGACCACGCCACGCTCATCAGCGAAGTGGATCTCACCGCCGGCAAAACGGCGACGCTCGATGCGGCGCTCGAATCGGGCGAAACGCTCGGCGGCCAGGTCGTGGATGATAAAGGTCAGCAGATCGAGGGCGTCTGGGTGACGGCTGAAAGCTGGAAGGGCTACAGCACGCTCGGCATGCGGACGGTCACCGATGAGAAGGGTCGATTCTCTTTCGCCCATGCGCCGCCCGGCCAGATCGCGGTGAGCTTCGCCAAGCCCGGCTACGGGCAGCCGGTCTCGTTTACATTGGCGACCGGCAAATCGGATTACCGGCTGGAGATGAAAAAGGCCGCTCCGTCGCCCGGACGGCCGCAGCGGGGGGGGCCGGCGCCCGCCGCCGCGCGGGGCGGCAATCTCAAAATCGGCGACAAAGTCCCCGAGCTCACCATGAAGGCCACCGACGGCAGGGAGTACAAGCTGTCGGCGCTCAAGGGCAAGTACGTGTTCATCGACTGCTGGGCGAGCTGGTGCGGGCCGTGCATGGGCGAGGTGCCCAACGTGAAGGCCCTGCACCACGCGCTGAGGACCCGCAACGATTTCGTGATGATCGGCGTCAACCTGGACCGCGACCGGGCGGCCTTCGATCGGACCGTGAAAAAAAATGAGATGAACTGGGTGCACGTCACCGGACCGGACTCCGGCGCGGAGAAGGTTTTTGAGACGCTCGGCGGCTTCGGGATCCCCTACACCTGCCTCATCGGTCCCGACGGCAAGCTCATCGCGCGAGGGCTTCGTGGCGAAGGGCTGGCCGAGGAAGTGAAGAAGCATTTGTCGAAGTAGGATCCCCCCCCGAGGACACCCGGATTGATGATGAGTGTTTTCAGGCGGAGATCCGTGACTTCCGACGAAGGCGACGCACTGGACGGAGGCGCCCCAATGTTCCACTTTTCCGAAGCCTCATAAGCTCTTGAAGAATGCGCTCCGGTGACAAGCGCATGCCAGAAAGTCGGTTGAACTCCCGTGTAAACTTATCGAGTTCCACCGGTTCGATAGGTAATAGATCCGTCGGAATACCCACTTTGCGATAGACCTTCTTAAGAACGTCTACTTTGTCTTTCGTGAGTGGACGAATTGATTCAACAACCATCTTTACGACATCATCTACTCGGGAGATGGGGAACGCAACGAAATCCTGGAGAAAGGCGGGAAGATCGCCCGCGGTAGCGTTCTGGAGCAAAACGAACACTGATTTCCGCCACGCCATAGCCGCACCGATTTCCACGGCTAGATTTGGAGAACGAGAACTTGAGGACGTAAGAATCATTACCATGACTGAACTGCCTGCAAGCGCTTCTCGGAGCTCTTCGACGACGCGGCCGGTGGAGGGCACAGCGTGGTAGCCAAACACTGATAATCCCTGCTCCTCAAGCTTCTGGCGCACCACATCCGCGACGGCCATGTCTTGACGGGCGTAGGAAAGAAAAACGTCATAGCTATTCGAACGTTTAGGCATTTCGCTCCCTCGCAGCAGTCTTTAGGCGGGTTGCTATCTCGCGTAAACACTGCTCAAAGTCATTTAGATTATACGCTTTCTTCGATTGAATCATAGCCGGGATCGCATCAATCTGAACGTGATAAAGGATTGCTGTTATCCGAAGGTGCTTGCTCCAGCCCCACGCCGCTCCAACCTCCAGCAAGACCCAGGGCCGGTTCACGGACTGCGGTGTAAGCAAAACGACTAGTTCCCTGGATCGTTTGATCTCTTTCCGGATCGTCTCCGGGATGTCATCACCACCATTGATATCCCGATCATCGCGGAAAGTGGTTGCACCAGTTTTTCCGATCATGTCACATATGACGGTGGCGATCCATTTGTCCGCTGTCGCATGACTCACGAACACCTGGTAACGTGACGATTGGCGTCGGCCCGATCGCTGATGCTTTCTCTTTGCCATACCGAACTTTCACCTTCTTCTGCCGGTCAGGCCCATTGGGCTCCAGAGATCGCAGTCAGCCCAGCTTGCTGCGGATCCACGCTTTGGCGGCTTCGAGCGCGGCGGGGATGCCGTCGGGGTTGTTGCCGCCGGCCTGGGCGAGGTTGGGTTTGCCGCCGCCGCGGCCGTCGATGGCGGGGACGACGTGCTTGATGAGGTCGCCGGCCTTGAGGCCCTTGGCGATGAGGTCGTCGGTCATGGCGGCGATCAGCAGCGGCTTGCCGTCCGTGCGGGCGCCGAGGAGCACCGCGGCCGAGCCGGCTTGCGTGCGCAGCCAGTCGGCGGCTTCGCGGATCTGCTCGACCGGCACTTCCGGCATCTCGCCGATGATGATGGCGCTGCCGTTGACGCGCTCGGCCCGTTCGAGCAGTTGCTGCCGGGCGGTGTTGGCCGCGCCGGCGGTCTGGACCGCCTGCTGTTTGCTCTGCTTTTTGACGATCTGCTGCAATTCGGCGATCAGTTCGCGCAGCGCGATGCGGTCGCGGATGGGGATTTCCGCGTCGGCCATCTTCTTCTGTAACTCGGCGATACCGCCGGAGACATGATCTTCGGATCCTGACCGGATCGATGCCGCCCACTTGCGCAGGTGCCGCCCGGCTTCGATCGCCTGCTGCGCCTTCTCGCCGCTGATGCCGACCACGCGGCGGATGCCCTTGGCCACCGACTCTTCCGCCGTCAGCACGAACGGACCGATCTCGCCGGTGCGCTTCACGTGCGTGCCACCGCAGAACTCGACGGAGTATTTCATCCACTCGGGGTTCTGCGGGTCGCGCAGCATGGCGTCGATGTCCGCCCCGATCGAAACCACGCGCACCGTCTCCGGATATTTTTCGCCGAACACCGCCCGCAATGTATTGATCTTCCGCGCCTCCGCCTGCGGCACTTCCTTCGTGTAGACCAGATAGTCAGCCTGAAGTTGCTGCGTGCACAGCGCTTCGATCCGCTCGGTTTCCTCCGCCGTCAGCGGCTTGTTGTGTGAGAAATCGAAACGCGTCTTGTCCGGATCGACGAGCGAACCCTTTTGATCGACCTTCCCGCCACCGCCGATCTCCAACACCTCGCGCAGCGCCCAGTTGAGGACGTGCGTGGCGGTATGGTTCTTCACTGTGAATACTCGATTTGGTGCTACACGTCCTGTTACTACGTCGCCGTGATGAAAAGCTCCTTCAGTAACCATTCCCCAGTGGATGACCACTTTGTCCCAACGGGCTGTTTGTTGCACTTCAAGAGTTGCAAGATTGCCCTTTACAAGCCCCGTGTCACCAACCTGGCCGCCTTGTTCCGCATAAAAGCATGTCTTATCGAGAATCACTCCACCTTCTTCACCTTTGTTTAGAACAGTATTTCTAATCGCGTATGGGTACTGATTCTCATCGAATCTTATGAAGGCTCGAATGGATCCATGAAGCTCGGACACGATGTATTTGTGAGAGTCATCCGTCGCTTCCTCTAGAATCTTCTCCTCATCCCGGTGTACATCAAAATCGAAGTGCGCTGTACGACGGTCAAGGCGATCTGAAGCACGTGCCCGTTTGCGAGCATCTTCCATCAATCGTTCATATTCACTGATATCAACCCTCATGCCGCGTTCGCGGGCCATGACTTCCGTGAGATCGATCGGAAAACCGTACGTATCGTGAAGTTTGAATGCGTCTTCGCCGCTGATGACGGAGCGGCCACTCTGTTTTCCACGTTCGGCGGCCTCTTCGAAGAGCGCGATGCCGCGGTCGAGCGTTTTGATAAATGATTCTTCTTCGTCGCGGATCAGATCGGAGACGCGATCTGGTTTCGCTTTCAACTCAGGGAAGGCGTTGCCCATTGCTTCGACGACCACGGGGACCAGCTTGCACAGGAACGGTTCATGTACGTTGAGATATTGGCGGCCATAGCGGACGGCGCGGCGGAGGATGCGGCGTAGGACGTAGCCGCGGCCTTCGTTGCTGGGGACGGCGCCGTCGGTGATCGCGAAGGTCAGACAGCGGATGTGATCGGCGATCACGCGGTAGGCGATGTCCTTCATGACCGCAGCGCGGTCCGCTCCCACCGCTCCCTTACGGTCGCGGCTCGGAATATTATCGCGGCTCGGATTTGAGGAGATGCGGACCTGATCCGAGCCGCGACCGTGAGGGAGCGGTTGATCGGAGCTCGTACTCGCCGACGGCAATAAATCCGCCCCCTGGCCTTCGCGGACATACGTACACGCTGATGCCACTGCTTCTGGCTTCCAGAGATACCGCGTGCTGCCATGTCGCGTCCAGGCCTTGGTTTCAGAAGGGAATGCCCGTGCCTCCACCATTCGGCGCGTAGCATACGATTTCAGGTCGTTCATGACCTTCTCGGGCGGATCGTCGGCACTTACGACCAGATGGACGTGGTTGGTCCGAACGTTCAACTCGTGCAGTTCCCATCCCCGGTACGCGCACACTTCACGGATGGTTCGGGCGACCACCTCTCGGCGACGTTCATCCAGGACCACTACTTCGTGTTTAAGGCGAATAAACTCGTTTCGTTCGCGCTGTGCATCGGGATCGAGGAACGGTTCTCCGGGCGCGTTGTGTTCACGATCCACGGAGCCTCGTTCGGTGCCATGGAGCCAGCTCCCATAAGTGTGAAAGGTTATTAAGTACGCGAGCGGTCCCGGAACCCCTCCCTTACGGTCGGGGCTCGGATTGGAGCTGTCGGGGCTCGGATTGGAGCTGGGATCCGAGCCGCGACCGTGAGGAAGCGGTTGATTCAGATCCGATTCGAGGAGACCGGTATACGGCGAGGCGCCGGTGACGCGCTCGATGCCGTTGAAGATGGGGGAAAAGATGTCGGTGTCGTAGTTGCTGAACTGGCCGAGGCGGCCGGACTGCATGCCTTGCAACACCGCGGTGATGCGTTCGAAGCCCATGCCGGTGTCCACGTGGCGGGCGGGCAGGGGGGTTAGCTTGCCGTCCTGGCCGCGGTTGAACTGGATGAAGACCAGGTTCCAGATCTCCATCACGCGGGGATCACCCTGGTTGACCAGCGAAGCACCGGACATATCCGGCGTCAAGTCGATGTGAATCTCGCTGCATGGCCCGCAGGGGCCGGTGTCGCCCATCTCCCAGAAGTTGTCCTTCTTGTTGCCGGGGTGAATGTTCGCGGGGTCGATGTCGGTGACCGACAACCACAGGTCGTGGGCCTCGGTGTCGGGGGCGAGCCCTTCGTGCTCGTCGCCCTGGAAATACGTCGCGTGCAGGCGGTGCTTGTCGATGCTCCAGACCTTCGTGAGCAGCTCCCAGGCCCAGCCGATGGCTTCCTTCTTGAAGTAGTCGCCGAACGACCAGTTGCCGAGCATCTCGAAGAAGGT
>CAYLLT010000152.1:0-11638 GCA_964384465.1 uncultured Planctomycetales bacterium
GCCGTCCGGGTGGCACGATCCGCATCCGCTCCAGCCGTTGTCCGACGCCTTGCCGCGATCGGCCAGCGGGTTAATGTCGCGAATCGGCGTGTCGAAGATATTCGATACGTCGTCGCCGGGGAGGCCGAGCGCGGTGAAGAAGGCGAGCTTTCCAAGGAGGACGCTGTGCTCGAACGTGCCCGGCACCGGCGGCTCACCCGACGGAATGTCCCGCGCAATGACGGTATTGTTCTGAAGATTGATGGTGGTGACCGAGACGTTGACCTCGTTGTTGACGTATGCCCGTCGGCCGTCCGAGCTGACGACGATGCCGTTGGGCAGGTTGCCGGTCTGGAACCGGACGACGTTGCCCGGCGCGCCGATGTTGAGCTTGCCCTGCGCATCGAGCGAGGCGCGGATCACGTAATTGCCGCCGCGGCTGACGATGAGGAACGCCGCCCCGGCGGTATCGGCATCGATGGCCACAATATCGTTGCCGAAGAGACGGTCGAGGCTCTGGTTCGGATTGGCGGGCTGAATCTCCGTCTTGATCTGCGCGTTGAGGTTGACGGTTTCAGCGGCCCGTTCGGCTTTCTGTGCCGTATCCACCACGTTCACCAGCGCTTGAATGTTCACATTGAATTTGACCGGCGGCTCCGGGCCCGCGCCGACGTTCGGCAGGAACAGGCGATTGCCGCGGATCAGGGCCGACCAGAGCTGATTCGGGTAGGCGCCCTGGGGGTCGGCGATAATGGTCGGGCTGGCCGGATCGTTCTGGTTGACGTCCGGGCAGAAGATGTCGTTGTGGAAATTCGCGCTGGCGTTGAACTGATCGCAGAAGAGGCTGCGGTCGGCGGTGAATCCGACATTGGCGAGCGGGGAGATGGTAATGTCGACAACGGCATTGGGGTTCGCCACCGTAAAGGATTGGATGAAACCCTGCTTGCCTTCGTCGAATACTTCGCCCGGTCCGTTGGGAATCAGTTTCGCGTAGAAATCGGTGACGAACACGGTCTCGTCCTGATCGTCCGTATCCTGGTCGTTGGTGATGGCGATGGCGGTCGGATTGCCGCCGACGTTCGCCGTGCCGATCACCGACAGGGAGTCAACGTTAATGATGGAGACGGTGCCTTCGGTATGATTGGCGACGAAAAGCCGCGTGCCGTTGGGCGTGACGGCGCAGCCGCGCGGTTCGGTGCCCACAGGTATTTCGGCGATGACGCCGAAGAGGTCGTCGCCAGCCAGGGAAATGACCGAGACGGTGCCGCTGGCCGAGTTGGTCACGTAGGCCTCGAGATCGTCGGGGCTGATGGCGACAAACCGCGGCTCACGGCCGACGGGGATTTCGGCGAGCTGGTTGCCCACATCCTGACCCGCTTCGGTGCGGACCTCGATGACCGAGACGCTGTTGGTCTCGCGATTGGCCACGATGGCGAAGCGGTCGTCAGACGTGAGCGCGATCGAGGTGGATCTGCTGGGCGTCGTCAGCGTGCCGCCCTCGCATTGATTCGTGTTCTCATTACAGGTCTGACCGGCGACGCAGGGGTTGGATCCGGCCTGACAGTTGCCGTTCACGCACGTTTCCGCGCCGTTGCAGAACTGCCCGTCATCGCAGTCGGCGTTGGCGTTGCACTGATTCTGACCGCCACCGCCGGGCGGGCAGCCCTGGCCGAAGGTCAATGCCAGGACACCGATCAGGCCCGCGAGCGCGGCGCTGCGAGGGTTGATCCTGCGAAAGGGATGACATCCCGCTGCGACTCTTGATACCGGGGTGTGGAATTGCATGTCAGAGCTCCAATGCCCATTCACTGTATGAGGGTCCGTGGGCGCAGGCCCTCATTCGGAGACACATCTCAACGACGATTTCCCGTCCGGGGACGGGAGTCAGCCTTAAACTGGTCGTAACTGTGCTGCCGCGAAAGTGTGATGCAGCACGCTCAAACGGGCGACATACCGCTAACGCCGCCCCATCCGGTCCGTAGAAAGTATACCCGCCGCCAAGCGGACCGCAAGGTGGAATCCGCGCTGAAAAGTTCAATGCGGGGACATCCGACGCAGTTCTGAGAAGTGTGCATGACCAGCCACGGAACCACCGACTTGCATTCAAGCATCCGAAGATCAGACAGTTGCAGGCAAAGTGGAGTGGTTCATTTTCTGCAACTGCTGGAGGTACGTCTGATAGCGGGGGCCGATGCGGGCGATCAGCTCCGCCCCCTCTGAAGTCAGAGGCTTCTGTTTCATTGCGTCGCTGTACGCCTGGCCAAGCCGCCGGAGGTCCAGAATCAACCGGGGCATGATGCTTTCCAGCGAGAGGTAATGCAGGTTGGCCGTGCGGGGGTCGAGCGTGACCGGCCAGACGCCGCTGCCGGCGGCCTCAATGGCATCAATGAGCCACTGGCGATGCTCGCGGGCGTCGGCGACGAGACGTTTGACGACTTCAAACTGTTCGGCCGATGACCAGGAGACGGACAGGTTCAATTCGGGGAGGCGCGCGAGGAGGCTGCTCATCTCCGCCTCGTGGAGGAGGTTCAGAATTTCCGCCGTATTCTGCTGTTCATCAGTCATGTTGTGGCGAGGGAAGTGCAGTTTGATCGAGAGTCCCAGCGGTCAGGGCAGGGGTCGCCGTGCGCTTGGTTGGATCGGATGTCGCTTTGGTGTAAATGACAGGCATACCGAAGAGATTTGACGCGTACGTTTTGGCCCTTTCGCCGAGCGGCTGGATGAAGATGGTGCCGAGCAGCAGGAGCATGACCGCACAGCCGTTGACCATGACCAGGCCGCCGATGGGTGCGTGGATGGGCGGGAGGTTCGGGTCGTCGGTCAGGTACATCTGGCGGATGATGCCGACGTAGAAGTAGAGGCTGATGGCGGTGTTGATGACGGCGACGAGGACGAGTGCCCACAGCCACGGCTGGAGGGCGGCGGCCTGGCCGAGATACCAGATGAGGAAGAACTTGGCGATGAAACCGCCGAGCGGCGGCAGCCCCACCAGTGAAAAGAGGCAGACGGCCATGGGCAATGCCAGCCAGGGCGCCCGCCGGCCGAGAGCGGTGAACGCCGGGAGTTTGTCGCTGCCGGTCTGCCACACGACCATCGCGGTGACGCCGAAGGCCCCCAGGTTCATCAGCATGTAAACGAAGAGATACGCGATGACCGCCGCCAGTCCGAGATTGAAGTATTCCGAGCCGGCGGGCTGCACGAAGATGGCCGCGGCCATCATCATGTACCCGGCGTGGGCGATGGACGAATAGGCGAGAATCCGCTTGACGCTCTCCTGGCGGAGGGCGGCGAGATTCCCGACCGTGCAGGTGAGCGAGGCGATGATGCCGATGGCCCACGCGATCGGCGTCGTCAGCCAACCGGTGGCCGGTGCGGCCGTGCTCAGTGCGTGGACCAGACGCAGCAGCAGCCCCAGCCCGGCAGCCTTGCTGGCGACGCTGAGCCAGGTGGTCACTTCGATCGGCGCGCCCTCGAATACGTCGGGGCACCAGAAGTGAAACGGCACGGCCGAGATCTTGAACGCGATGCCGACGAAGAGGGCAAATAACCCCAGCATCACGACCACCGGTATATCCACGCGGTTGAGGGTCAACTGTGCGACCAGCGTGGGGACATCCAGCGTCCCGAAGTATCCATACAGCAGCGAGACGCCATAGACCATGATGGCGGACGTGGCGGCGCCGAACAGCACGTACTTGAGCGACGCCTCGGCCCCGACGCGCGAACGCTTGTTGCTGCCGACGATGGCATACGAGGGCAGGGATGCGGTCTCGATCGCGATCACGATGACCAGCAGATTCAACGTGCTGACCATGAGGGCCATCCCGAACGCACTGGTGAGCAGCAGAACGAAGAACTCCGGCCCGCTCTCCTCTTGTGCATGCGTAGATCGGCGGGCCGACAGCCCCATGATCCACAGCCAGATCACCAGCATGAGGAATATCATGAGGAAGAATTTGAAGAAGATTCCGAAGTTATCGACCAGCAGCATCGCCGTCGCACTCGGCGGGGACATTCCGGCGTGCGGACCGACGGTGGCCACGATCCTGCCGGTCCAGAGCGTCAGCAGGGCCGTACACAGCGTGCCGAGCAGGGCGACGCCGGCGACGATCTGGGCGCGGCGCCCGCCGATCAGCGGCACGATCAGCACGGCGATGATGGTGCCGATCAGGGCAAGCTCCGGGGTGAAAAGCCGCAGATCGCTCAGCAGCGGTATCCAGATTTGACTCAACATCAAGTTCATCCAGAGCTAGCCGCCGGACGCAGCTCTCACCATGCCCTGCACCACATCAGCGTGCTGCCCGAACAACTGCGTGATCTGATCCAGCGTACCGTTCATGAAGTTAAACAGCGTCTGCTGCGGCAACACGCCCAGCGCGATCGCGAGCACGGCGAACGGCGCGAGGATGAAAAGCTCCAACCCCGTCGCTTCGGGGAAGTGGGCGTACTCCTCGCGCTGTTTGCCCAGATAGACGCGCTGGATCATCCACAAAATGTAGCCGGCGGTGAGCACGACGCCGAAGGCCGCCAGGACGGCCATCCCTTTCGCCCAGGGGAACGGGGCAGAGAACGTGGCGATGAGCACCCAGAACTCGCCGATGAACCCGCACAGGCCGGGCAGGCCCAGCGAGGCGAAAAAGCCCAGCGTCGCCATCGAGCCGTAGATCGGCATGTTCAGCCACAGGCCGCCGAAGCGATTGATCTCGCGGTGGTGGGCGCGTTCGTAGATCACGCCGACCAAAAAGAAGCACATGGGGCTGGAGATGCCATGGGCGATGACCTGAAACATCGCGCCTTGGAAGCCGCGGTCGGTCATGATGGCCAGGCCGAGCAGCACGTAGCCCATGTGGCTGATCGAGCTGTAGGCGACGAGACGCTTGAAGTCGGTCTGGGCCATCGCGCAAAGCGCGCCGTAAATAATGTTGATCACCGCGAGCACGGCCAGCCAGAAGGCAAAGTGCTGTGCGGCGACGGGCAGGATCGGATAGCTGATGCGGAACAGGCCGTAGGCGCCCATCTTCAGCAGGATGCCGGCGAGGATCATGCTGATCGGCGTCGGAGCCTCGACGTGGGCGTCGGGCAACCAGGTGTGGAACGGGAACACCGGCACCTTGATGGCAAAGCCGATGAACAGGAAGACGAACATGGCTCCCGGGAAGGACCACCAGAGGAACCGCGTGTCCCAGGAGTTGAACACGTCCCTGATGGCCGGGGTGGTCGCGTATTCAATCAGGTTGAAGGTGCCTGTGCCGCCCAGCGCCTCCGCGCTGGTGAAATACATCGCCAGCAGCACGACGAGCATCAGCACGGAGCCGGCCAGGGTGTAGATGAAAAACTTGATGGCGGCGTATTCCTTTCGCGGCCCGCCCCATACGCCGATGAGAAAGTACATGGGCAGCAGCATGACTTCCCAGAAGATGTAGAACAGGAAGAAATCGAGGGCGAGGAACACGCCGAGCATACCGGTTTCGAGCAGCAGGAACAGGGCGAAATACCCGCGGATGCCTTTGTTGATGTTCCAGTGCTCGAAATTCCAGCTCGCCAGGCACGCGAGGAACGTGACCAGCGTGGTGAGGATGACCAGCGGGAAGCTGAGGCCGTCCACGCCGACGAAGTATTCGATCTTGCCGCTGCCGAGCGAGATCCAGGTGAGCTGGGTGACTTCAAAAATCTTCTGGCCGTAGCCGGCGCCGAAGAGATCGTTCCCGCGCCACCAGGCGAAGTGTTTGAACAGCAGCAGCGACAGCAGGAGCGTCACGCCGGTGGTGGCCACGGCGAGTATTTTGACCGCGCGGTTGCTGGGCATGATGAAGCAGAGCAGCGCGCCGATCGCCGGCACAAAGATGATCCAGTTGAGCAGATTTCCGTATTCCACGTCACGGTTCCCGTTTGTTGAGAGACGTTATCCCCACGGATAAACCACCAGCAGCACGACCACGGTCGCGCCGCACGCCACGTACAGAATGTAATTACGAATGCGGCCGTCCTGCGGTGTTCGCAGTGCCCCGCCGAGCTCCCAGGTGGCGCGGCCGACCCCGTTCACCGCCCCATCGACGCCGCGGGCATCGAGAACGTTCCCGCTGAGCCACGACAGCCCGCGCGTGATCGCCGCGGATGCGTTGACCAGGCCGTCCACGACGAGCTTGTCGAAGAGATACAAAACGGTTTTCAGCACCAGCGTGCCGCCGACGAGCACGACGCCGTACAGCTCGTCGAAATAGAACTTGCGTTCGAGCAGCCGGTGCACGGGGGCGAACGCGCGGGCCAGCTTCTCGGCCGCTCCCAGGCCCTTGCCGTATATCGCGATTGCCAGCACGAACCCGACTGCGAACGCGCCGCCGACCATCCACGACAGGTTCTTGTGGGCGGCGTGGTCGATGGCCACGCCGTCGCGGGCCTCATGACTCCCATCGTACGCGGCGACGAGAACATCCTGGACATACAGCGGCGGGCTTGCATCGGCCACCATCGATCGGAAGAGAAAGTAGCTGGAGTAAAACGTGCCCACCATGAGCACGACCAACGGTACGTACATCAGCGGGCTTTCGTGGGCATGTTCGTATACGTGGTGATCCCGCGGCTTACCCATGAACGTCAGCCACCACGCCCGCATCATGTAGAAAGGCGTGATGTAAGCGACGATCAGCGGCACGATGAACAGGAGTTGATGGGGCCAGTCGCGCTCGGCCGGGCCGGGGGCCGCATGGGCACCGCCTTCTTCGTATTCGGACGGATGCACTGCGCCGCCGGAGGCGGGAACATCGGTCGCGGTGTCGTGCTCACCGTGCTCCGTGGCTTGCGCCCAGGGACCGGCCAGCGTGCCCAGTGAGCCGTGTTCCCCGCTCTTTTCGACATGTCCCCTGCTGAAACCGCGATGCCAGGCGACGGCCAGGATCTCATCCTTGCTGAAGAATCCGCCGAGGCCGATGTTCGTGCGGGGGATGCCGGCGCCGGCGATGGCGAGCACGCCAACCAGGAAGGTTACGGCGGTGACGGGCATCTTGCGCCAGAGGCCGCCCATCTTGCGAATGTCCTGCTCATGATGGCAGCCTTCGATCACCTGGCCGGAGCCGAGGAACATCAGGGCCTTGAAGAACGCATGCGTCAGCAGGTGGAACAGCGCCCCGATCCACGCGCCCACGCCCATGCCGAGGATCATGTAGCCGAGCTGCGAGATTGTGGAGTAGGCGAGCACTTTTTTGATGTCGGTCTGGACGATGGCGATGAGCGCCGCGAGCGTGAGCGTGATGCAGCCGATGACGGCAACGAACAACTGTGACGCCGGCGTGAGTAACACGAAAATCCGGGCGACCAGGTACACACCCGCGGCCACCATCGTCGCGGCGTGGATCAGCGCGCTGACCGGCGTGGGGCCCTCCATGGCGTCGGGCAGCCACACGTGCAGCGGGAACTGGGCGCTTTTGCCGATCGCGCCGCAGAACAGCAACATGCCCATCCAGGTGGCCAGGCTCATGCCGAGCAGCGTCTGCGTGAAGAGTGGGCCGGCGGCGGCATGTTCGGCCCGCAGCGCCTTGGCCGCACCGCTGAGCGTGAAATCGCCCAGGTACAGGAACACCATGCCCAGGCCGATGATGAAACCGAGGTCGCCGACGCGGTTGGTGATGAACGCCTTCATGGCCGCGTTGCTGGCGCTCTTCTTGTGGAAGTAGTAACCGATCAGCAGGTACGAACAGAGGCCGACCAGCTCCCAAAAGATAAAGAGGAAGAGCAGACTGTTGGCGATGACCAGGCCGAGCATGCTGAAACAGAACAGCGAGAGGTACGCGAAGAAGCGGTGATATTTGCTCTGGCCGTCCACCTCGTCGCTATGACCGGCCATGTAGCCGATGCTGAAAACGTGGATCCAGGCGGAGATGAACGTCACCATGAAGAACATGATGACGGTGAGACTGTCTAGGTTGACGCCGACCCAGAGCGGGACGGTGCCGAGGTTAGCCCATAGCAGCGGGTGATGCAGCGTGATGGCGGCGTCCGTGCGGGCCGCCTCGTCCATACCCCGCCACTGGATCAGAACGATGGTGGCCAGCACGCAGCTCGCGGCGATAGCCGCCGTCGCCACCCAGCCGGCCAGCGGCTTGCCGATGCGCGCGCCGAGAAACGCGAGCAGGACAAAGCTCGCCAGAGGGATGGCGACACCGGCGACGAGCATCAGTTCAAGATTCGACATAAACTACTCTTCTGACTCACACCCTGCATGTGAAGCTTCAAGTCGCTGCAGATGCTCGCGCTCGAGCCGCTCCCAGAACTCTGATGCACACCGGCTGTGCTCATCTACGCTGCGGGAGCGATCGGTCAGGTAACGTTGTCCTTTGACCGTCGAGTTCTGAAGCGAATCCGCCCAGCCGCGAAGCTGCCGGCCGATATTCTCCGCAAGTAATCTCAAATTTGAAATTTCAGATTTGAGATGGGCGAAATACGGTTGACGCTCGCAGAAGGTCAGCATCGATCGGCTCTCGCCGGCTGAGCCGCGAGCAATGTAGATAAATGTTAACAACTCCTGAGTGGTGCCCCGCTCGAATCCCTCAGCCACATTGTTACTCACGGATAGCGACGCGCTCTGGAGTTGAGATCGCAGATCACCTTTCCGGTCAAAGCTTCGATCTTCCACAAGGAGAAACACGCGTTCCGCTAACTCGATGGCCGCCTTCCAGACGGGGAGATCTTCAAATCGTTCGTATTTCATGGCTCATGTCTCCTAAAAGCTTAGGCTCGCCTCTGAATTATGGATCTCAAATCTGAAATTTGAAATTTCAAATGTCAAATCTGAAATGCTTGCCTCATCCCTGCAACGTATCCCCACGGTCCACATCGATCGTGGCCAGGTTGTTGTAATAGTTCACGAAGATCGCGATGGCGATGGCTGCTTCAGCCGCCGCCAGCACAATCACGAACAGCGCGCCGATCTGCCCGTCCACCTTGCCCACCTGATAGCGCGAGAAGGCGATCAGGTTGATGTTGGCGGCGTTGAGGATCAACTCGACTCCGATCAGGATGCCGACCGCATTCCGCTTGATGGTCATCACGTAGATGCCGCAGCAGAACATGAATGCCGCGAGCAATAGATAGTGTGTCAACGAGATGGTCATTTGCTACTCATATTTGCGGCAACAAGTTGCCGCGGTCCTTCCAATTACACGAATCCTCGCGAAAGAAGCAATCGCGAGGACCGCGGCAATTTATTGCCGCAATCTCACGCACGCTTCTCCGGGCGGGCCAGATACGCCGCCCCGATCATCACCGCGAGCAAGAGCACACTGGCCAGCTCGAACGGCACCAGGTACGTGGTCAGCAGCTCGCGGCCGATCTCTGCGACCGAATAGCCGGCCGCGTTGCTCTTGGCCGTTTCCCAGTCCGTGTGTGTCAACACGAAGCTCAACCCGGCGAACAGCGTCAGGCATACGATGGCGCCGGCCACGATCTCAGCGGGGTTGGGCACGTATTTGACCCACGGCGATTTGCTGGTCAACATCACGCCGAAGATGATCACGATGAGCGTACCGCCGGCGTAGACGATCAACTGGATCGCGCCGAGGAAGTTCGCCGCCATCAGGAAATACAAAATCGCCACCGAGCCGAGTGTCCCGAAAAGGCACACCGCCATCCGCACGATATTGACCGACAACACGCAGCCGAGTGCCGATGCCGCTGCGACACCGCCCACCAGGAAAAAGAGGATAGACTCCATAGGCGAGCCGGCTTCGACGAGCGGCGGATTGGCGCCCTGATCTCCCCCCGTCACAACGGCGGGTTGAGTTGTTGCATCCGCGTCGGTAGCTGCATCTTCGGTAGAAGGCGCGGAGTCGGCGGCGAGTACCCGCGTACTCACGATGGCTATCAATGCAATCCACAGATACCGCTTCATGCACTCAAGCTCCCGGAAGATGGTCGATGGCCAGCGTACCCACCAGACGCCGGCGGTGCACGAAGCCGTATAACATGATCGCCACAAATCCAAGCACGAATGCCGCACCGATCGCGGTGAGCAGCATATTCACCGCTTTCGCGAGGGGGCTGTGCGGCTCGATCAGCAGGCCCCAGAACGTGCTGCCCAGCAGCACCATCATCGTCAGCGGCAGGAGCACCTGAACGCACGCGTACATCACCTGGTCGAGGCGAATCCGCGGGAGCGTCCAGCGTATCCAGATCTGCACATAGATGAAGAAGAACGACTTGACGATGAACCAGATCGGCCCGCTGAAGAGGATGCCGTAGAGTCCCTGCTGCCACCACGCGCCGTTCCGCCACGGCTCACCCCAGTGGGCGGGGAGCGGCGAATGCCACGCACCGAAGAACAGGATCGTCGCCAAGGCGCTGACCGCGAACATCTCCGCATATTCGGCGAAGAAGAACAGCGAGAAACGGAAGCCGCTGTACTCGGTGTGATAGCCGGAGACCAGCTCGCTCTCGGCTTCGGGCAGATCGAACGGGGCCCGCTTGCAACTGGCCAGCGATGCGATGAAATAGCTCAGTGCGGCTGCGAACGTGAAGGGGTTCGCGAATGCGAGCCAGTGATTGAATCCTTCGCTCTGCATTTCGCCGATTTTCGTCAGCCGAAGCGTACCGACGGTCATCACCGCCACGAGCAGCGACATGCCCATCGGAATCTCGTACGAGACCATCTGGCAGGCTTCGCGCATCGCGCCGTAGACGCTCCACTTGTTGTTCGACGCCCAGCCGGCCAGCAGCACGCCGACCACGCCGATGCCGATCATCGCGAGAATGAAGATCAAGCCCACGTCGAGATCCCGGAACACCCACGCGGCGCTGAACGGCAGCGCGATGAACACGCTGACCGCAGGCACGAACGCCAGGTACGGCGCGAGGCGGAAGAGCGGACGGTCAGCGCCGTCCAACACAATGTCTTCCTTCTGGAGCAGCTTGATGCCGTCGGCGAGCGACTGGGCCCAGCCGTGCCAGCCGCCCACGCGCATGGGGCCGAGGCGGCTCTGAATGCGGGCGGCGACTTTTCGCTCCCACCAGATGCCGAACATGGCGACGACCGAGATGAAGGCGATCACGCCGACCAGCCCCAGAAGATCGCGAACGAGTTTGAACTGGAGCGGCCAGAGCGGATAAGCGAGTGAGGCGTACTTGCCACGATGCGGCGGGACCGGCGGCGTGCGCTTGAAATAGACGGCTTCCTCGTTGTCGGCACGTTCCATCGCGGTCAGCAGCGCGGCCTGAAGCTCGGTGAGCCTCAGCTCCCCGCCGAAAGTGGTGCGGACGTGCGCCGCCTCAGGGCTCTGCTGGGCGATGATGCGATCGACGTACTGGAAAAGTAATCCGTGTACCCACACGAGGAGCACGGCGCCCGCCACGCCGCTGAGGAACACGACCAGTGAAAATTCGCGAAGCACCCACGCGAGCGCGCGGTTCATCAGAACGGCCGCACCGGCGGCGAGCATCAATCCGCCGGTCAACAGTGGACCCCACACGGCCAACAGCATCAGCAGCGGGTCTTTATTCAGCCGGAACCAAAGGAGATTCAGCCAGCCGACGCCGGCCAGCACCGCGAATGTCGCCGCCAAGCCGATGAACAGCTTGACCGCTCGGCCTTTGAGGCTCGGATCCCACCGTGGTTTGATCGCATCTTGCGCGGAAAACTCGGGCATATTCAGTAGGGTCCGCTCCGCGGACC
>CAYLLT010000153.1:0-11534 GCA_964384465.1 uncultured Planctomycetales bacterium
GGAATGAGCATGATCCGGTGAACCAGCCCTACAAGGGCCGGCCTGAAGCCCGCCTACGGCGGGAAAGCGCCGTGAACGGCGCTGGTCACAACCCGCCGTAAGTGTCACGCACCCTCGGGCGAATTGCCCATCCGGCCCGGCGAGCGCGAGCACCTGGGAAATGGTAGAATGAAACCATGACCGACCCCCCTCCCTCCGATCCCGCCGATGGCATGGCCGCAGGGGCCAGACAGCTCGCGAAGGATCTGCTCGACGAGCTGGACAACCCCGCCAGCCCGCAGCGCCTCGCTGAGCGGGCCCGCAAGGAGCGAGAGGACGCCGAGGCACTCCAGCGCTTCTATCGGGCGACCGGCCAGCGACCGGCGACGGCGGCCGAAGCGGCGCGCGAACTGGCGGAGGTGATCGATCGCACCCCGGCAAAGGGACCGTTCGAGCCGATCGAGATCCCCATCGCCGGCCCCGGCGGCCGAAAGGCGGAGCTCCGCTTCGCGCACTCGCCGACCCGGCCGCAGGAGAAGCGCTACCTCGAGCTCCGCGTCTACACACCCAGCGGGATCAGCAATTCGGCTCAGTGGCTACTGTCCGGCTCGAACGCGGAGCTGGCGGCGTATCTCCGCGCCGCGGGGACCCTTGCGGAGATGGAAGGCACAGCGCTGGAGCTGGTCGAGTCGCTTGAGCGCAATCGATTGGCGTGAGGTGCAACCGGTGCCGGATTCTGCAAGGAGAAGAGGGCAACCTGCAGATCTTCAGAGAACTCGTGGTCCTGCCTCGCGGACAACCGTAAACAGTAGAAATCCGCAGACCGTCGCGATCACTACCGCAATCGCCATTCGCCATAGGACGGTACATTTTACCAGTAGGAAACAATCGAAGAAAGAAAAACGATAAAAATAAACAGCCACGTGCCCAAATATTTTCTGTCTTCGACGAGAAAAACGGCGCGCGGCGAGAGATAAAAAAGCAGAAAACAAACGAACGTAAAACAAACGCTGAAGATTTTCAAATCAAAAGTTTCCTTCACGTTTTCGGGAAATGTGAGCAGCATCGCCGCCGTTTGATTGTAGAAAACTTGCCAGACAATCATATATGCGAAAAGTCCGAAATCGGCTAAAAGCTCGCCCTTCAAATTAAATTTCCAGTCGCCTTGCCCGCGCATTTGTTTCTCGTTTTCGCTCAAAGGCTTGGTCAGGCGATAGAGAAAATAAACTTCCAGACACATCAAAACGAAAATCGCAAAAGTTCCGACGAGCGCGACGGCTGGCGAGTGTTTCGGTCGCCCGCCGTAGCCGCTTTCGACGATGCCCAAATCCGCCGCCAGAGCCGAAAACAGAACGGCGACGAAAGCGGCGGTCAGAATAAAAAGCGGAATGTTGAGAATAATAAAGTAAAGCGGAAAAGCGGTTTGTCCGGCGCTTTCGAGCCGCGTTTGAAGCGAAAATCTTTTCAAATAAAGCCCGAAAAGTCGACCGGCGAGAACGAAAAGCATCAGCGCGGCGAGCGTTTTAAAAGCGGCGGCATTGTCGCGGAAAGATTCGTCAAACAAGCTTCCGATTCGCGCGGTCAAACCGGGAAAAAGAAAAAGATTGAGCAAAATCATCAAAGCGTCAATCGCAACGCCCTGCCGGTTTGCCGGAAGAAATAGTCGCGTCGTTTTCAACATTCTCGTCTGCATGGCTCGTATCGTCCATAAGGAGTCGGGTCAGAATCACCGATTGCTCGCTCCAGTTCTCGAACAAGTACCCGTGTCAGTGCGATGTAGGGGTCCAGACTGGTGCTCTCAGCCGCTTCACAGAAGGGTTGCCATTTGTGCTCACGGATCTCGCGGATGATCGTAGCGAACTCATTGGCCAGAGACTCTCGTAGTTCATACTGCACGGTGGCCTCCTTCGGCTCTAGCGTAGGTCTTTTCGTCCAGCCAGCGCAATCACTGAGCTCAGGTCCCCGACGATTCCATCAAAGCGGGCCAGGACCGGGAGTCAAGCATTGCTTCTCAGTTCTAGTGCTCCGACGCATGTGATTTGATGGATACCGGGAATCGAGGAATCTGGCCCCTGCGGGATCGCAGAACTCGAAACTCATCCATCAATTGAGCTGCGTCGGAGCACTAGCCTAACATCCAACCTTACGTCACCCAAACGCCATTAGAGGAGCACCCATTGTGACGTGCGACAGCCTCAGTCCTCTAGATAGGACTTCCGACTCCGGGCGCATCCGAAGGTACTTGAACGGATTGCCTTCATCGGGTCGCTTGTGCCAATCGTGGTGCCGTTCGGACCATTCTGCGAAAGCGATCGCATTCGCGTAATAAACCGAATGAGCATAGCCAGGCATCAACTCGCGGAGCCGTGCTTGGACCTCAGAGGTCTCTGTGTCGCGCCAGCGCCGAGGCCAGTCGAGCGTAATCGGTTATCTGGTTGGCCGACTTGGGCAACTCCTGCGAGGCACCGTCCTCGATACCCGGGATCTCGACCGGCAGATCCTGGAGGTCGAGAAGAAGAAGGGCCGGATGATCGACGGAATCGCCGAGGGCCTTCTGGATCGGACTGACCCGCAGGTCGCGGCTAAGCTTCAAGAGATCCAAGGCGAGTTGCTAAAACTGAACACGCAGAAACGGGAGATCGAGAAGCTGGCGGGCGGACAGTTGAACCCCGACGTGATAGCCGTCCAGTTAATCGAACGGGTGAAGGACCTGACAGGCTACCTGGAGAGTCAGGATGTCGAGGAGCAGCGGAAGGCTCTCTTCGGCTTCTGCAAGCGGATCGTGGCGGACGCCCAGGCCCGTGAGATCATCATCGAGACTGACCTGACGGGCACGGCGCATGAGAAAACCCCGGCGGGTTTGCCGTCTGGGTTGTGCATATGTTGCGAAATCTCGACTCCCCGACCAGGACTCGAACCTGGAACCTAGCGGTTAACAGCCGCTCGCTCTACCATTGAGCTATCGGGGAATGATAGCGGGGGTTGGGACCAGCGGTCTAGAATACCGCTAGTCTAGCCGCTTTTGTCCCCGAGTCAACACGCGAGCCGCCGCAGAACATGGCCGCGGCGGCCAGGCGGCGGCGGGCCCGTAGCTCAGCGGTCAGAGCAGGCGACTCATAATCGCTTGGTCGCAGGTTCGAATCCTGCCGGGCCCACTTGGCATGATCGAGCCGTAACGCGTCTCATTGCCGCTGAACGTAGATATAGTACGCGCCGCATAGCTCCGCGCCGGTTTTGTCGTAGAACCAGGACTGGGCCTTGATCCGGCCGCGCTGGAGCGGAAGAACGAAACGAACGAACTTGTCCTCTGGTTTCACGTCCTGGGTCTTTTCGATCTCGCCGATGCGCAGCCGGGCCTTGGCGATGGGCAGCGCCTTGCCGGGCGGCATGAATCCATCGACGTTCCTGAACCGGTCGGTTTCGGCGGAGAGCGCCAGATCGGCTTCGCGCGGCCATCGGCGAAGTTCAAAGACGTAGTCGCCGTCGTGGGCGACGTCCAGGCCCCACGGCCCGCTGCGCTCCAGCCCTTGGCGTACCTGCCGCTGCTGATCGAGGAAGACGTCCTGCCAGTCCGCGGCCGAGAGCAACGTGATCGGTTCCCGGGCCGAGCCGATGGTCAGATCGCTGAGTTCGTTGACCCGCGGCGAGAGGTCGGACCACCAGCGGTCGTAGTGTTCCCGCATCCTGCGAACGACGTCGGGGTGCTGGTCGGCGATGTTGTGAGCCTGGGCGAGGTCGGCCGCCACGTCATAAAGTTCCGCGTTGTTCACCAGGCGCCATTTCTTCCACAGCACCGCGGCGTCGCCCTTGACCGGCGGCGGGTGATCCATGCGGCTGAACTGCACGACGAGCATCCGATCGGGCAGACCGCCGGACGGGTCGCGGAGCAATCCGGCCAGGTTGATGCCGTCGAACTGTGCGTTGGGGGGTTCCTTGATGCCACACAGATTGATGAGCGTCGGAAGCACGTCCTGCACCTGCGTGAGTTCATTGATGTCGCGCGGGCCGCCGAGATTCCCCGCCGGCCAGCGGAAAAAGCACGGCACGCGGTGGCCGCCTTCCCAGAGCGTGACCTTTTCGCCCTTCATCCCCGCGTTGAAGGTACGCACCCCATGCGTCCCGCCGTTGTCGGTCATGAAAATGAGGATCGTGTTGTCGCGGAGTCCCGTTTCGCGGAGCATCGCCTCCAGCCGCCCGACGTTCTCGTCGATGTTGGCGATCATGCCGTAGAAGCCGGCGAGGTCGTGCCCCAGAGCGCGGTACGGCTCGCGGTATTGATCGGGGACCCAGAGCGGACCATGCGCGGCATTCAGCGGGAGGTAAACCAAGAAGGGTTCGCGCGCCCCGGCCCGCTCCCGCATCCAGGTCATTGCTTCCCTGAAGAGGACATCCGTGCAGTACCCTTTGAACTGCCGGACGGTGCCGTCCTCGATTCGGAAGTGCGGGTCGAAGTAGTCGTTGTTCCAGTAATCCGGCGCCGACGGAATGTGCGACGAGGGAAACCAGATCGCCTTCTGGAAGCCGCGGTCCTGCGGCCGATAGGGATACACGTCGCCCAGGTGCCACTTGCCGAAGATCGCGGTGCGGTAGTCCGCGCCGGCGAAGATATCGGCCATCGTGGGTATGCCGCGGCGCAGCATGGAGCGTCCGCTGCTGACGTTCATCGCGCCGTTGTCCAGCGCGTCGCGGCCGCTCATGAGCTGCGACCGCGTCGGGGTGCACATCGGCGCGACGTGAAAGTCGGTGAATCGGACGCTTTCGCGGTGGAGCCGGTCGAGTTCCGGCGTTTTGAGGACCGGATTCCCGTGGCACGACAGATCGCCATAGCCCTGATCGTCGGTGAGCAGGATCACGACGTTGGGTTTGGGCGCCGCGGCCGCCTGCGCCGCAACCGTGCCCAACATCATCAGACCGGATAACCAGCTTTCGCGGACAGCGCGAATCAACGTGCATTGCATCATGAACCGAGATTTCCCGGATAGCCTGGCCCGACTATGCCATCGGACCGCGTGCGGCCATTGTACAGCGCACCCTTCGTTGATCCTTCACCGGCTTTCGTTGCCGCACTGTAGCTGCGCTGATCTGGTGATGGGCATACGATAGGGAACGATTCAGACTGAACGAATTGTGTCCCTTGTTCCTCGAGGGGAAACGGAAGCCGATGAGATAGCTGCCTGTCCAGAACGGCACAGAACAAGAGATCGAATACTGGCGTCAGCGCAGCGAGGAGTTCCAACGGGGGCAGGAACGATTGCGCGCCCAAGCGGGGGTCGCGCCCGCTCCCGGGTCATTGCGGAAGTCAGGACGGCCACAAAGAATGTCCATGCAATGACCGGGGCATGAGAACCGCTGAGAATCAAAATCGCGTCCCGTTTTCTGTTCGCCGGCTCGATGCCCTGGTATGATGACGGGCAGGAGGTACGTCATTGGACCAGCTTGTTCATCTTATCTGCGGCCACCCATCTGAACGGATCGGCGATTGCGTCATCGTCAACGCCGACTGTTTCAAGTGGATGGCTGAACTCCCGAAGAACAGCCTTCACGCCATCGTGACAGACCCGCCGTATGGCGTAAAGGAGTACGAGGCAGAGCAGATCGAGAAGCGAGCCAACGGCAAGGGCGGCATCTGGCGGATTCCGCCATCCTTTGACGGCCACATGCGCTCGCCTCTGCCCCGCTTCACGGCCCTCAATGGCAAAGAGCGGGAAGCGCTCAAGGACTTCTTCCACCGATGGGCGAAGCTGGCCGTGCATGCACTGCGCCCCGGGGGGCACATTTTCATCGCCAGCAACGCCTTCGTGTCCCAGATGGTGTTCGCATCACTTGTCCAAGGCGGCTTGGAATTCCGGGGCGAGATTATCCGCCTGGTCCAGACCCTCCGTGGTGGCGACCGGCCCAAGAACGCGGAAGACGAATTTCCCGGAGTCTCATCCATGCCGCGCGGTTGCTACGAACCGTGGGGATTGTTCCGCAAGCCCATGCCCGCCGGCATGAAGGTCAGCGATTGCTTGCGCGAATATCAGACTGGCGGGCTGCGTCGCCGGCCTGACGATCTTCCATTCGCGGATGTCGTCCCCAGCGAAAGGACACCTCGGCGGGAGCGCCACACCGCGAACCATCCCAGCCTGAAGCCTCAGTCGTTCTTGCGTCAGATCGTCCACGCGGCGCTGCCGATGGGCGTCGGCATCATTGCCGACCCGTTCATGGGATCAGGCTCGACCATTGCCGCTGCGGAAGCGGTTGGCGTCCAGGCCATCGGGGTCGAACGTCATAAGGAATACTACGATCTGGCGAAGAAGGTAATACCGAAGCTGGCGGCGCTGAAGCTGGCTGTGTCAGAAGTGAATCCGATCCAGGCGAAGGACGATCCTGCCCCGTCACTCTTTCCCATCGAGTCCTTGTAAAGCGACCTCATCCTTGTAAATCCAGTTATTCATCATCTTCTCGTAGCCGGAAGTGCTGACACTTGCCGTGATCGTGCGTCGGCTGGTCGCGGAGCGCCCGGCGAACTTCCAGTCCGCTTTTGCGAGTTGCGCCCCGGCCACCATCACGAAACGGAAGGGCTTGGGCCCAATGCCCTTGGAGACATCGACCGGACGGTTGCTGTCGAAGACGAAGACCATGAGCCAGCAGTCTTCGGCGTTATGTCCTTGCCAACCCCGCAGGTACCGTGAACCCTTGATCTCGATACCTTCGTTGCAGTGCTGCATGGAGTCGTTGGGAAACTTGCCTTTGGGTAGAAGGTCGGGATGTCCATTGTGATAGACGTTCTTTGCAAGTGTTGGGCAATACTTGGGGATGTTGGCGCCCATGAACTCGCCAACGACGCTACTGAAATTTGCTGGCATCAGCATCGATTCGAGCGCGGAAGCTGCTTGGTGTGCAACTGCTGGTTGACAAAACCCAGGAAGTCGGCGAACCCCTCCATCGCTTTGCGGATGTGGTGCATCGTCAGGCCGTACGGAAGCACTACCGCCCTGTTGAAGCGATCAGGCAGGATCGGCGCTGGCTTGCACACGACAAGCTCAAGATTAACGGGCATTGGCATCCCTGCTTGGATGAAACAGACTTCCCCCAACGGACGGCATGGTTGGGAAGCAGCAAGTGTCATCGGCGATGCGAGTTCAGCAGCTTGAAGCGGTCGCCATCAACGCCCGATAACTACGCTGTCCGCGTGGGATGAGGTCAGAAAACAGGACGCTATTCGATTTGACGGCCGGGTTGGCGGGAGTTGGGTAGGGTGGGTCTTGACCCACCTTTTTTTTCGCACGTCCGTGGTGGGTTGTAACCCACCCTACGAGGAGGTGCGTACAGACGCACAAAGAAAATAACCAATTCAAACCCATTTCGTCATGCCGGCCTGACGCGCACAATTGCTGTTTCTGCCGCTCCTTTCGCCATCTTTCCGCAGGGACGCCGCGGGCCAGCCGGGACAATCGAACCCGTGAAAGCCGTCGGCCGTATCCGCGCCTTTTCTGAGTTCTCCAGATAATCCGGCCGCGTCGCCCAACCGATAAGGCACTGGGAGAACTGCGCTCATGATCGGTGCCCGGCCCATTTTCAAGCTGCTGCGCGAGTCTGATAACCCGGCCACCGACGATGCGCTGCTGGCCGCCCTCAAAGGGACAGACGCGCCCACGGCCGACGCCGTGATCGACACACTGCTCGAACGGCACACCACCACGGGCATTCACGGGCTCATCGCAATCTTTCATGAGCTGGATGAGCCGGTCCGCCAGCGGATACTCGCCTCGACCGACCACATCTTCCGCGCGCTGCGCGAGGCGTTGCAGTCCAAGCACGAGCAGGTCCGGCTGAACGTGATCGACGTGATCCGCCGCGGCAGGCTGTATCGGGCATCTTACCTGCTGGATGCGGCGCTGCATGATGCGGCTTCGCTGATTCGGCAGACCGCCGCGGAAACCATCTACTTCCTGGCGGAGGCCATGCTGGCCGAATCGGAATCGCCCGAAGCCGACGACCTGACGCCGGAGCAGATTCAGCAGCGGATGATCGAGCTCGACGGCCGGGCCGAGGACCGCCGGCAACTGGTCGCCTCCATCGCGTCCGGCCTCACCGGCTTCAACATGCACCATCAGCCGCGCGTCGTCGAAGCCGCCATGTGGCTGGTGGACGATCTGGGCCGCAAATTGTGGACGGCCTTGTCCGCTGCGGGCGGCAAAGCGCTGCGCGTGGCGATCACCGTCTTCGACGGCTCAAAAGATCCGCGTTTGATCCCCTTCGCCATAACCGCCATGAACCATACAGACTTCCGCCCGCACGTGGTCAAAATGCTGGCGTCGTGCCATGACCCCGACTTTATGGCCGAGTGGTTCCGCCAGTGCTGGCGAATGTCCGAACCGAAGACGGCCAAGAGCATGATGATGCTGAAGGATTTGGGAATTGCTCACGACCGCGGCGCCGGGCTGATGCAGTTTCCCGTCGATGCGCAGCGGCACATCGGCCGCTGGTTAACCGCCACGAGCGCGACCACGGAGACGAAAATCTTCCTGATGAAAGAGCTTTACCGGCGGGGCGATCCGCTCGCCCGGCCGTCGGCGCTGTGGAACCTGCTCAGCTTGCGCGATGAACAAGTGACCAGCCTGCTCCAGGTGATCGCCGGCGACAATACGGATGGTTCGCGCGTCGCGCTGTACGAGCTGGCTCAACGCCGACCCGAGCGGTATCCGCCCAAGGACCTGCTGGCGCCCAGTAGGTCCCGCCTGCCGGGCGGGACTCTACCTACCGATCCCGCCCGGCAGGCGGGACCTACTGATCCAGCGGACATGACTTTCGATGACTACTGGGGAGCATTCGACGATATGAACGAGCCGGACCGCCTGAAGCTCGGCAAAGAGATGCTGGCCCACGCGCCGTCGGCGGGCGCGGCATTGAAGCGGCTGCTCGAGGATCAGGACCCCAGCGGCCGCATGCGGGCGCTGCGCATCATCAGCACGCTCGGCCTGCTCGAAACTTTCGCCGACCCGTTGTACGCATTGAGCCACGATCCGCAGCCGTCCGTGCGCAGTGCCGCCGTGCTCGCGCTGGGCGGGCTCGATAATTCGACCAGCCGGCTGATCCTGCACAACGCGCTGCTCGACCCCGACAGCCGCGTGCAGGCCAACGCGGTGGAAGCGATCGACCGCCTGGAGGGCAGCTTCGATTCCAGGAAGCTGATGCCGAAGCTGGATTCGCCGGATAATCGCGTCCGGGCGAACGCCGTCAAGGCGCTGCTCAAGATGGGCGTGCGCGAGGCGGCGGAATCGCTGCTGAAGATGCTTGCGGACGAGAATCGCGCCCAGCGAATCAGCGCGCTCTGGCTGATCGATCAGATGGGGCTGTTCACGCTGGCCCAGCGCGTGGTGACGCTAGCCAGCGGGGATGAAGATGCGCAGGTACGCGCGCGGGCCAAACTGCTGGCGAGCCGGCTGCTGGATGAAACACAGAAGAATTGCGAATTGCGAATTGCGGATTGCGAATTTCCGATCGCGCCCGCGTCGCGCCACCATCCGCAATCCGAAATCCGAAATTCGGTGCCGTCGACGGCACAATCGTCCGCGGAGGTGAAGCCATCGAAAGCTTGATCCTGGCCCAGGCCTTGTCGCCGCGCGCGGAACACTTCAAGCGCATCCAGGAGCAGTTCGCGCGCAACGACCCCTACGTTTCGTCGCGGAACATCGCGATCGTGCTGCTGCTGCTGGTGTTCGCGGTGGTGCTGATGTGGCTGTTCACGCGCTTGCAGCGGGCCGGCAAACGGCAGGCCACCTCGCACCCGCTGAACCTGTACAGGCGTATTCTGCGCCGGCTCGATCTGCCGCTGAAAGCCCGCTGGCGCCTGTGGCGGCTGGCCCGGGCCCTCAACCTCGAACATCCCACCGCGCTGCTGATCTGCGAGAAGCTCTATGACGAGGCGGTGCGCAAGTATGGCGCCATGAAGAAACGCGCCTCCGATCGAGCCGCCCCCGATCCCGCGTATCAATCCATCCGGATCGCCTTGTTCCCGACATAGGACTCTCGCCACGCAGACACGGAGAGTCTGTAGATGGGGATGAAAGCCCGTTGCTCCGGGTGGTATAACGACCACCTGGGATTTTGAATCATTCAAGGAGCAACGGGCATGGATATGAGAATACCGGTTTACGTGGGTTTGGACTACCACCAGAAGTCGATCCAGGTGTGCGTGATGAACGGTGAAGGCCAGGTCTTGGGGAATCGGCCTTTCATCCCCATCTACCAGGCTTTCCCATGGAACACATCATCTGGTACACTGCTGGTTGGCATGCGAATCGATGACCTTATCGTCCGTGATCCCACTATCTGCGGTGGGCAGCCGGTAGTCAGAGATACTCGGATCCCGCTGCGTACCATCCTTGCCAGCCTCGCGGAGGGCGACCGCATCGAGGACATTCTCCGCGATTTCCCGACGCTCACCCGTGAAGCCGTCGAGGCGATCATCGCCTTTGCCGCAGCCGCAGCTCAGGACGATCTACCGATCCCGGGCGTTCCGGTTCTGGAATGAAACTCAAGCTCGACGAGAACCTTCCGTTATCCCTGGTTTCCGCGCTCCAGCAACTCGGGCACGACGTGGATAGCGCTCTGAGCGAGGGTTTGGCTGGAAAGCCTGATCCGGTTGTCTGGGAAGCCAGCCAGGATGCAGGACGTTTTCTGATCACGCAGGACCTGGACTTCTCGGATATCCGCCGGTTCAAACCAGGCGCCCATCACGGGATTATTCTCCTCCGGTTGCACAATCCGAGCAGAACGCGTCTGGCCCAAAGAGTCCTTCAACTGTTCAGGACAGAGGATGTCGTTTCCTGGACCCGATGCTTCGTGACGGCCACCGACCACAAGATTCGCCTGCGACGGCCCTGAGCCACAGTTCCAGGTTCTTCGCTCGTCGGCGTATTCGCGGTTCTTTGGGTATCGCGAAGTCGGATCAGGCCTGGAGGAACCGCCGCAGGCCGGTTTGCGGCCGGACGCCGCAGGCCTCGCACCAGGTGACGAATTCGGCCAGATCCACGCGGCGATTGCCCGTCTCACAGTTATAGATCCAGGACTGCGGCCTGCGCAGCCGGGTACCGAGCTGCCGCTGTGTCAGCCCCGCCCGCTCCCGCATCTGACGCAAAAGAGAGGGGATGGGCCTGTAATGCCTGTGGTGCTGGGCCTTTGCTGCCATGCACCCAATCTGACAGAAAACCCTCCTGACACGATTTGCGTGTCAGCGCCGTCCGAACCCGGCACGCCAGTGCCAAGCCAATTCCAGCTCTCACGAGCGGGGTTTTGAGCGACAAATTCAATTTCTCAGCATTTTTTTGTTGCGGAAAGCTTTCTGAGGCGGTATGCTGGCGGGCCTCACACCCGGCAGGTCATTTCTTCTGCCGGCGGCTGCGGTCACCGTCGAAATTTGGGGGGCGAAAGGCAGGGCTTTCATGCGCATCCTCGGCTTTCTTGCGACAATATCGAGTACGATCCCTCCCGCGCACCCTCGGACGAGGATGAAGGTCCGCTCAGAGGCTGGGAAACTATCTCAATTGGAACACTGGTCCGTAAATCAT
>CAYLLT010000154.1:0-11236 GCA_964384465.1 uncultured Planctomycetales bacterium
CACACCTGGCCAACAGCAAGCGCTTCTTCGAAATCATGGTAGAGAAGGTCCGCACGTTAGACCGCCAAGCCGAGGCCGAGTTCATCAAAGACTGCAACTACGAAGGTCTCGAACGGCTGGTGATCGAGCATCTGCTGGGAGCGTAAAGGACCTCCTATTGAGCGAGATGCAGAGTTCTATCGTGCCGGAGGCACAAGCTGATAGTAGCCCAGCACTTCAGTGCTGGGTCCGGTTGATATGGCAATGAACCAGTCCCGGAGGGACGATTGAATCGAGGTGTTCAATCGTCCCTCCGGGACTCAACCTCGGTACACTTCAGATTCCCAGCCTTGAAAGGCTGGGCTATTCTCACTTGTCCATCTGGGACAGGGTACACACAGACCACCCTATTTGAGTTCAATCCCGATCAGGCGGGCTTTGAGCTTTTCGGCGCGGTCACCGGCGTGCTCGAGGGCCAGGTGGTAGTCCACCCACTCCTCCGTCACCAGCTTATGGAGGGAATCCACATAGGTGACGCAGCCGAGCTCCTTCATGGACGGCTTTTCCATCTCCGCCACGGCGTCCTGATAGCGCCGCTCGCGAATGTAGCGGCGGGTGAGATTGTTGGGGACAAATATCTCGAACGCCGGCACCACGTCGATGCCCGGCTGGCGGCACGGCAGCAACCGCTGATTGATCATCGCACCGAGATTGTCGGCGAGCGTGCCCAGGATGCGCTGCTGCTCGGACGTGTCGTAATAAGCGAGGATGCGGTCGAACGCCTGTCCCACGCCCTCGCAATGCAGCGTGCCGAAGATGAGATGTCCGGCCTGCGCCGTCTTGAGCGCCGCTTCGAGTGAAGCGCGATCGCGCATCTCGCCGGCCAAGCCCACATCGGGGTCCATCCGCACCAGATTCCGCAGGGCCACTTCCTCATTCGGCACGCCGTCCTCGCCGATCTCGATCTGCACGATGATCGACTTCTGCGGCGTATACACGTACTCGATCGGGTCCTCGATGGTGACGATCTTGCGGTGGAAGTTCCGGTTCACGTACTCGAGCATGGCGGCGATCGAGGTGGTTTTGCCGCTGCCGGTCGAGCCGGACATGACCACGAAGCCGCGATGCTGCTCGGCGATGGTCAGGTAATTCTTCGGCAGATGATAAGCGTCGAAGTCCTTGATCTGCTCGAAACGCCGGATGGAGATGCTCCGCCCGCCGAACGACTGCACGATATTGACGCGGAACCGGATCTTTTCGACGTGGTAGGAAAAATCGATGCAGTGGTTCTTCTCGAAGCGGGCGCGTTGATGATCGTTCATCATCGCGCTCGCGAGGAGCACGACATCCTGCTCGGTGAGCTTGTTGCTCTTGACGCTGCGGATGATGCGTTCGATGCGGTAGTCCGGAGGCCGGCCGACGTTGATGTGCAGGTCAGTCGCGCGACTGTGCGCACCGGTGCGCTGCTCGCCCTGCTCGGTGGCGCCCATCATGCGCAGCAGTTGCTCCATGGTGGCTTTGGCATTCGCCGGCGCGATGCGGAAATCGACCGTATCATTGACCGGAGCGGCCGGTGCGGCCGGACGAGGCGGGGCCGGGACGGGTTCTATCGTCTGGGTCCGCTCCTGCTCGGGGTCGGTGTTCTCGACGGGAGGCGGAGCTTCCTGCTCTGAAGAGGCATCGGATGAGCCGGATGGCTTCGGTGTATCCATCGGACCTCGATTTCGACAGGCCCTCCGGCCAACCGGGACTGACCTAAAGGGCGGACCAAGCCACAGATACAACCATTGTTGCATGCCTCTTGTATCTTGTCACGTTCCGGGTATAGTCCTAGAATGTTTGTGAAATATGTAACGAACTCGGCCGCCGCTTAGTCGGCCGATTCAGGGCCGTTTCAGTCGCAAATACAGGTTAAACCGCCGCCTCCCCAAGCAGTGGTGAGCTATGCCCGTAACTTCACCCCAGCCAAGGACTTCAACTCTGGTGCGGGAGCAATCCGCGGATGGCGCTCCTCGCGGAGACCGCTGGACGCTCAATTTCGGGCCCCAGCACCCGGCCACGCACACCACGCTGAGGCTCATTCTCGAACTCGACGGCGAGACGGTCGTGGCCTGCACGCCGCACATCGGCTATCTGCACAGCGGCTTTGAAAAACTTGGCGAGCACCTCGATTACAACCAGTACATCACCGTGGCCGAGCGGATGAACTACGTCAGCCCGATCGCCAACACGATCGCGTGGCACCACGCATGCGAACTCATGTTCGGCATCGAGCTGACGCCGCGCTGCAAGGCGATCCGCACGATCTGCGCGGAGCTGGCGCGGATGCAGGATCATCTGCTGGCGGTGGGCGCTGCCGCGCTGGACCTGGGCGCGTTCACCGCGTTCCTCTACGGATTCAACGAGCGCGAATGGATAAACGATCTTCTAGAGGAGATTTCCGGTTCACGGTTCCACAACAGTTACACGCGCGTGGGCGGGCTGATGTACGACATCCCGCCGGAGTGGCCGGGGCACGTTAAAGAGTTCTGCTGCAAAATTCCGAGAGCATTTGAAGACATCCAGTCGCTGCTGAACCGCAACCGGATTTTCATCGAGCGAACCAAAGGCATCGGTTATCTCAGTGCCGAGGATGCGATCGCCTGGGGCTGGACGGGTCCGCTCGCGCGAGCGTCCGGCGTTCGCCGCGATCTCCGCAAGGACGAACCCTATCTTTGCTACGCGGACAACTGGGACGGCAAAGGTTCCTCGTGCGTGCAGTTCAAGGTGCCCATCGCCCGCGGCGGCGATGTGCTGGCACGTTATCAGATTCGTCTCGAAGAGATGCGCCAATCCATCGCCATCATCGAACAACTGGCGGACAACATCCCCGCGGGTCCGGTGGACGTGCTGCCGGATGGCAAAATGACGCTACCCGACAAGCGCGAAGTGTATTTCAGCATTGAGGGTTTGATCCACCACTTCGAGATGCTGATGACCAACCGCGGCTTCGAGCCGCCGGTCGGCGAAGTCTATGGCGCGAACGAAACCGCCAACGGCGAGCTGGGATTTTACATCGCCAGCGACGGCAAAAAATTCCCCTATCGCGCGCGATGCCGGCCGCCGAGCTTTATCAATTATCAGTGTTTCGAGCAGTTGGTGGTCGGGCACCAGATCAGCGACGTGGTCGCGATCCTCGGCAGTCTCAACATCATCGCCGCGGAGTTGGATCGTTAGGCATTTAGCCCCCGGCAAGCCGGGGGGGTGAAATGGTATTCGTTGCATATGGCATGGCCGCCGATCAATAGAATAAATCCCGCACCGGATGACGCGGACCAACCTCTACTTGATGAGGCAGTAAAGGAGAAGATCCGCCAATTCTTCCCGCGTTATCCGACCAAGCTGGCGGTACTGCTGCCGGCGCTGCATATCGTGCAGGACAAGTACGGCTACGTCAGCCACCGGGCGATGCGCGACATCGCCGAGCTGCTGGAAATCACGCCCGCGCAGGTGCTCAGCACGATCACGTTCTATACGCATTTCTGGCAGCACCACAAGGGCACGAAGGTCATCCTCGCGTGCCGCAGCCTCTCGTGCGAGCTGATGGGGGCCAGGGAGGTCAACGAGGCGATCGCCCAGAAGCTGGGCGTCGGCGAACACGGGACCACGCGCGACGGCGCGTACAGTTTTGTCACCGAGGAGTGCATCGGGGCGTGCGAATTCGCACCGTGCCTGTTGATCAACGAGAAGCTGCATAAATGCGTGAAGGTGTCGGACGTACCGAAGCTGTTGTCCGATCCCAACAACGACAAGCTCGATATCCCGCGGAGCGATCTCTATGACGCCCCGCCGGAGGCGCCGCCGGAAGAACCAACGGAAAGTCCAGAGGAGGCGTTGATCGGCACCACTTCCGATGTGGACGAGATGAAGAATGCAGATTGAAACCTGAGGCATGACGTATGGATTCAGCGTCTGGTTTCGCGTCCCGGAGGGACGATTGACAATAGCCCAGCCTTTCAAGGCTGGGAGATAAGGTATGCGTCAGTATTAAGTCCCGGAGGGACGGTTGAAAGAATGATCTCAGCCGTCCCTCCGGGACTAGGGTTCACTCCTGGTTTCGGTTTCCCAGCGTTGAAACGCTGGGCTATTGTCACGACGTGCCTCCGGCACGTAGCAGGCCCAGGCTCGTTTTGGTTGATCGATGGCAAAGTTTGAACCAGTTTTGTTGAAGAACGTCGGCGTCGAAGGCTCGCGCACGCTGAAGGTCTACCAGTCGCGCGGCGGATATGCCGCCGCGCGCAAGGCGCTGACCTCCATGACCGCCGAGCAGGTGACCGAGGAGGTCAAAAAATCAAACCTCCGCGGCAGGGGCGGTGCCGGGTTCCCCGCGGGTGTGAAGTGGACGTTCCTGCCCAAGGAGCGCGATGTCACTTATTTGTGCGTGAACTTCGATGAATCCGAGCCCGGCACGTTCAACAACCGCTACCTCGTGGAGAACGACCCGCACCAGTTGCTCGAAGGCATCCTCATCGCCGGATACGCCACCCGATCCACAACCGCCTACATCTATATTCGCGTCGAGTTCCATGAGGCGTTTCACATTCTCCAGAAGGCACTGGATGAAGCGTACGTCGCCGGAATTTTCGGCCCGCGGATTTTCGGCAGCGATTATTCGCTCAATTGCTACATTCACCGTGGGGCCGGGGCCTATGTGTGCGGCGAAGAGACCGGCCTGATCGAATCGCTGGAGGGCAAGCGCGGCTGGCCGCGGATCAAGCCGCCGTTCCCGGCCATCGAAGGCGCGTTTCACAAACCGACGGTGGTGAACAATGTCGAGACGCTGGCGTGCCTGCCCCACATTCTCGAACACGGGGCGGACTGGTTTCTGTCGATCGGCACGCCGGGCAGCGCGGGGCCGAAACTGTATACCATCTCTGGGCCGGTGAAGCGGCCGGGCTGCTATGAAGCGCCGCTGGGGTTGACGGTGCGCGAGCTGATCTTCGGCGACGATTTCGCGCAGGGCATGGCCGGCGACAAGAAGGTCAAGGGCGTGATTCCCGGCGGACTGTCCATGGGCATCCTCACGGAGGACGAGCTGGACTGCAAACTCGATTTCGACGACGTCCGCAAATACGGCCTGCTCGGCCTGGGCACCGCCGGCGCGATCGTTATCAACGAGGATGCGGACATCCGGCAGGTTCTGGCGAACACCGCGCGGTTTTACGCCGTGGAGTCGTGCGGGCAGTGCACGCAGTGCCGCGAGGGCACCGGCTGGATTTACAAGATCGCCGCCCGCATCGCCGCCGGCGCGGGCCGGATCGTCGATCTCGATCTGATCGTCGAGCTGACCAAAAACATGGGGATGATGCCGGGGCTGAGCATCTGCGGGTTGCCGGACGGGGCGGCGTATCCGCTCCGCACCATCGTGGAGAAATACCGCGGCGAATTCGAGCGGCACATCCGCCGGCAGGAACCGGGATTTGCGGAAGCGGTTATCAAGCGTTTGAATCCGTCAGTGTATCCGCTGCCGATTCGCGGGCAACAAATGGTGCCTGCTTAGAATGTAGCTGCTGTCCAGGAGTCTCGATATGGGTATGACGCAGGTCGATGTCATCGTCAAAAAAACGCACGATTCTCGAGCTTTCCGAAAGGTCAAATTCCTGGTTGATTCAGGAGCAGTATACTCCCTTGTGGATCACAAGATTCTGCGTGCTCTGGGGAGCAAGCCTTATCGGCGCAAAGTGTTCTATCTGGCAGACGGGACAGAAGTCGAAAGAGAAATTGGCGACGCTTATTTTGAATATCGGGGGGTGGGCGGAGCGGCGCCGGTCATCTTCGGAAAGAAGGGAGATAGCAATCTATTGGGAGCCACAACCCTGGAAGCGTTGGAACTGGTCTTGGATCCATTCAAACGCGAGCTGCGCCCCATGACCATGCCGTTGATGGGCGCCGTCCCGTTCAGGTAATCGAGCAGTACAAATGCCCAAGATCATCATCGACGGACAGGAATACCAATGTCGGGACAGGATCCCCGTGCTCCAGGCCGCGCTGGAAACGGGCTTCGACGTTCCCCATTACTGCTACCATCCGGGGCTGAGCATCGTGGCCTCGTGCCGGTTGTGCCTGATGGAAATGAAGACACCGCACCCGCAGACGAAAGAGATGGTCTGGGCGCCGAAGCTGTTCCCCAGTTGCCAGACGCCGGTGCGCGAAGGCATGGAGGTGCGGTTCGATTCGCCGGCCGTCCGCTCCAACCACCAGCACACGATGGAGTATTACCTGGTCAACCACCCGCTCGACTGCCCCGTGTGCGACAAGGCCGGCGAGTGCTGGCTTCAGGATTACAGCTACGAGTTCGGCAACCCGGCCTCGCGCGCGGTGGATGCCAAGATCAAGAACCCGAAGAAAGACATCGGCCCGCGCACGCTGCTCTATCAGGACCGCTGCGTGATGTGCTCGCGGTGCGTGCGGTTCGGGCAGGAGGTTGCAGGCAGCGGCGAGCTGACCATCGTCAACCGCGCGAACCGCTGCGAGATCGACGTTTTCCCCGGCGTGCCACTGGAGAACAAGTTGCAGGGCAATGTCGTGGACATCTGCCCGGTCGGCGCGCTGCTGGACAAGGATTTTCTGTTCGAGCAGCGGGTATGGTTTCTCAAGAGCACGGATTCGGTGTGCCGCGCGTGCAGCACCGGCTGCACCATCCACGTCGATTCCAACACGGGTCGCCCGTGGCGGCTGCGGCCGCGGTTCAACCCCGGCGTGAACGACTGGTGGATGTGCGACGACGGGCGATTCGGGTGGAAGTTCGTACTGGACGAGAACCGCATCGCCGCTCCGCAGCTTCGTCGAGGCACGCGCGTCGAGACGCCGAATTGGGAGAACCTCCCCGATATTATTCGACTGCGGTTCGAGCAGCTCGTGGAGCGGCACGGGTCGGCATCGGTGGCGGTGCAACTGTCGCCGGAGATGGCGTGCGAAGAGGCGTGGCTGCTGGCCAGCTTCGCCCGGCAAGTGGCGCCACAGGCGACGCTGACGCTCGGTGATGTGCAGGTGGTGGGCGAGGACGAGCGGTTCCCGTACGGCTGCGAAGCGGGCAGGGAAAAATTCGTGATCCGTGCGGAGAAAAACCCGAACCGCCGCGGCATCGAAACGGTCCTACAGGGCATGGGCGGCAACGTCGCTTCGCGGCTGGATGTCTATGCCCGCATCGGCAAGGGCGAGATCAAGGCGCTGTGGATCGCCGGCGGATATCCTCAAACAGGTTGGGCCAGCGCCGAGCTGCTCAAGGCGGCTGGGCAGGTCGAGCTACTCGTGGTGCAGGACATATTCCCCGGCCCGCTGACCGAGCAGGCGGAGATCGTGCTGCCGTTCTGCGCATGGGTGGAGCGCGAAGGCAGCTTCATGAATCACGCCGGCAAGTTGCAGGCATTCGAGCGGGCGATCGAGCCGCCGGAAGGTGCCGTCCGCGACGGGCAGTATCTCTTTGAGTTAGCGGGCCATACCGGCCTGTACACCGGCGACCGCGTCCGCGAATTGATGCAGGTGACCATGCCGGTATTTGCCGACCTGCATGTGCCGCCGCCGAAGCCGGTGCATGCGCACTGAGTGTGAAGTGTTGGATTGACTGTTTATGTTCGATTTCCTCAAAAGTCAGTTCGGTTTCAGCCTCCTCCTCATGCTCGTGCTCATCGGCATCATCATGACCGCGGTGGCGTACTGCATTCTGCTCGAACGCAAGATCGCGGCGTGGGTGCAGGACCGCATCGGGCCGAACCGCGTCGGGCCGGCCGGGCTGCTCCAGCCGATCGCCGACGGCGTCAAGTTCCTACTCAAGGAGGACTTCGTTTCTCCGCACGTCGATCGGCCGCTGTTCATCCTCGCCCCGGCCATCGCGTTCCTGATATCCATGATCGGCTTCGCCGTCATTCCCTGGGGCGGGACGCTGCGCTTCGCCGACGGCCGCATCGTGCTGGTGCAGGTGGCCAGCGTGGACATCGGGCTGCTGTATGTGCTGGCGGTCGGCTCGATGAGCGTTTACGGCGTGGTGCTGGGCGGCTGGGCCAGCAACAACAAGTTCTCCTTCTACGGCGGCATGCGGGCCACCGCGCAGATGCTCAGCTACGAGATTCCCATGGGGCTGACCATCCTCATCGTGGTGATGACCACCGGGCAGCTTCGGCTGGAGCATATCGTCGCCGACCAGATCGCTTCCGCGTGGAACCTGCTGCTCCATCCGCTGGCGTTCATCATCCTGTTGATCACCGCGTTTGCCGAGTCGAACCGCACGCCGTTCGATCTCGCCGAGGCAGAGCAGGAGCTGATCGGCGGCTATCAAACCGAATACAGCTCGATGAAGCTCGCCCTCTTCTATCTCGGCGAATACGCCCACATGATCACCGCCGCCGCGTTTATGGCCGTGCTGTTTCTCGGTGGCTGGGAAGTGCTGCCGTTCAGCGACCGTTTCGGCTGGGGCTGGATGCGCTGGCTCAATCACGCGGAGACGTGGCCGGCGGTGCTGGCCCGCTGCGGCGTGATGGGCGGGAAAGTATTCGCCTTCATCGTGTTCTTCATGTGGATTCGCTGGACGCTGCCGCGGTTTCGTTTCGATCAATTGATGCGGCTGGCGTGGCGCGGCATGGTGCCGCTGGGCATGTGTCTCGTGGCATGGACGGGCCTGCTGGTATACATCGGGCGGCCGGCCTCAATCTGGGCGCCGATCGGCGAGATCGTGCTGCTCATTGTGGCGCTGGTGTCGATCGCGGTGCGAAATCCCGTATTGAGCGGACGGCAGGAGAATATGCCGCCGGTCAACGGTGCTCTGGCGCAAAGATCATGATTAAAGATCAGGACATCATCATCATCGATGAACCCCGGCTGACCGCGGGCGATAAGCTGTACCTCCCGCAGGTGGTCATGGGGTTGAAAACGACCTTCCGCCACCTGTTCAAGAAGAAGATCACGGTGCAATACCCGGAAGAGCGGCGCCCCATGCGCACGGCGATTTACCGCGGTGTGCATCGCCTCAACCGGGACGAGGACGGCCGCGTTGCGTGCGTGGCCTGCTTCATGTGCGAGACCGCGTGCCCGGCCCACTGCATCCACATCGAGGGCGCCGAGGCCCCCTGGCCCGACCGCGAAAAGTATCCGGTCAAATTCGATATCGACGAGCTGCGTTGCATCTATTGCGGCATGTGCGAGGAGGCGTGCCCGGTCGATGCCATCGAGCTGACGCCCGAATACTCGCTGGTCGGCTTCACCCGCGACGAGATGATCTTCGACAAGGAGAAGCTCCTGGAGGTATTCGACCGCACGCGCCGGATCAAGCCGCGCAAGAACCCGCCCATCACCGGCTATCCGGTGGGCGGGCCGATACCGCCGTCCGACGATCAGACTGATGTACCGCAACTCGAACCGGAGGCGTCGGAGTGAATCTCCAAGCGCTATACGGTTTGTATGCGGCGCTGGCGGTCGGCGCGGCCGGACTGTATCTCAGTCTGCCGTCGCCCACCGCGGCCGGCCGTCGCTGGCGCGTCGCCGGAGGCGTCTTGGCGGCGGCGGCGCTGGCGGCGATTGCCGTGTATCTCACACGATGGATCGGACGAGGCTTCACCGGCCGTCCGCTGTTCATCATCTTTGCCGTGGTGGCGGTCGCCGGTTCGCTGCGCGTCGTGACGCATCCGCGGCCGGTATACAGCGCCCTCTACTTCGTGCTGGTGGTGCTGGCGGTGGCGGTGTTGTGCATCCTTGCGGCGGCGGAGTTTCTGGGCGTCGCCCTGGTGATCGTTTACGCCGGCGCGATCCTGGTCACGTATGTGTTCGTGATCATGCTCGCACAGCAGGGCGGCGTCCCCATCTACGACCGTACCGCGCGCGAACCGCTCGCGGCCGTGGCGATGGGATTTGCCGTGATCGCGGCGGCGACACACGCGATGGTCGCGACCGATCCGATTGCCGTTCACGCCGCGACGCCGAGGAATCCATATATATATCGTTTGACGCAGCAACCCGACGACGGCGCGCAGGAGCGGGCGGTTTCAGAGACTCCTCGCGCGATCAACCCCGCGGACGGCAACGTTCGCGGCGTCGGGCGAGTCCTATTGACCCGATATGCGGTCGCATTGGAAGTCGCGGGCGTGCTGTTGTTGGTTGCGATGGTCGGCGCGATCGCCATCGCACAGAAACGTATCGAGCCTGAATCGCTGACGCCGGAAGAACGCCGAATGCGGCGAGAGGATGAAGACCCGCATCGTATCGGGCGGGAAGCGCTGCCGTTTTGATTTGAAACCGCCGATGAACGCCGATGAATACAGATAGAGAATATCTCAGATGGATATAACGAACGCATATATCTTGGTTGGCGCGATGCTGTTCGCCATCGGCGTCGTCGGATTTCTGGCGCGGCGAAACCTGATCGTCATATTCCTCTCCACCGAGGTGATGTTCCAGGGCGTGATCCTGAACCTGATCGGTTTCGGCCTCAAGCACGGCGAGCTGACCGGGCAGGCCTTCGCGGCGTTTCTGCTGGTGATTGCGGCGGTCGAAGCCGGGTTGGCATTGGGACTGGTCGTGCTGCTGTATCGCCGCAAGGGCACGCTGGACGCTGATGCGTGGCGGATGCTGCGCGGATAGAGCCGTTGTGGCACCGGCGTCTCGCCGGTGTATGTGGCACGGGCGTCTCGCCCGTGCAGGTCTGGAAGAAAGCGTGATCATCAACTTCGCTGAATTCGGTTCATTATGGCCGGCTCCGCTGGTCCCCCTGCTCCCGCTCGCGGCAACAGCGCTCGTCGGAGCACTCGGCACGCGCCTCCTGAAGGGCGCGAGCCACTGGCCTGTTATCCTCGGGCTGATCGGCTCCGTGATTTGCAGCGCGCTGGTCTTCAACGCCGTCCGCCATCTGCCGGCCGAGCGGTTCGCGCACACCTATAAGCTTTACTCGTGGATCGCGCCTGCCTCCGGCGCCTCGTTTGACGTCAGCTTCCGCATCGATCCGCTCACCGCCCTGATGCTGCTCATGGTGTGCACGATCTCGCTGCTGATCGCGGTGTATTCGCGCGACTACATGCGCGCCGATGATTTCCCGGAGCGCGGCTACGAGCGCTATTTCGCGTTCATCAGTCTCTTCGTGTTCAGCATGTGCACGCTGGTGCTGGCGGGCAATTTTCTGCTGCTCTACCTGGGCTGGGAAGCGGTGGGCCTGTGCAGCTACCTGTTGATCGGTTTCTACTATCATCGTCCCGCAGCGGCAGCGGCGGCCAAGAAAGCATTCCTCGTCAACCGC
>CAYLLT010000155.1:0-10696 GCA_964384465.1 uncultured Planctomycetales bacterium
GCAAGCACACGCTGGAGTTCGACTTCAAGTACGACGGCCTCGGCTTTGGCACGGTGGCGTTTAACAGCATGAGCGGCCTCGGCCAGGGCGGTACCGGCGTCCTCAAGGTGGATGGCAAGGAAGTCGCCAACCAGAAGATGGAGCACACCATCCCGATCATCCTCCAGTGGGACGAGACCTTCGACATCGGCTCGGACACCGGCACGCCGGTCGACGATAAGGACTATCAAGTCCCGTTCACCTTCACCGGCAAGCTGGACAAGCTGACGGTGAAGCTGGACCGTCCGCAGTTGACTCCCGAGGACATCAAGAAGCTCGAGCAAGAGGGCCAGCGGAACAACAAGGCCAGCGAGTAACCATCGTTTCGGCCGTGAAACGTGCGGGCCGATTCGCAAAGAGGGCCTGCGAATTCACGACATAGGGCACGATGCACAAAAAGGAGCAATAGCGATGAAACACGCGGTTTTGAACACATGGATTGTCACTGTCATCTCGGGCGCGCTGCCCGTCTTCGCGCAGGACGCAGGACAGCGGAAGGAGGTCGACAAAGAGACTACGGAAAAGCTCTTCAAGGAGCCGGGGTATTCGCCGTATGCCGGGCGCAACTTCCCGACGCAGGTGTATTGGGGCAATCAACATATTCACACCGCACTCTCAGTGGACGCCGGTGCGATCGGATGCAGACTGGATGACGAAGCAGGTTACCGCTTTTCCCGTGGCGAGGAGATTACCACCTCCACAGGCCAGCGGATCAAGCTATCGCGGCCGATGGATTGGGTGGTTATCAGCGATCATGCGGAAGCCTACGGCGGCATCGTCCTGCTCATGGCGGGCAACCCGATGCTGCTTGCCGATCCGACGCTGCGGCGCTGGCACGACATGATCAAAGCGGGCGGCAAGGAGGCCTTCACCGCCGCCTGGGAGATCATCCATGCCAACGCCGAAAACAAAATCCCCGCCCCGTGGAGGAATAAGGCCGTCATCGGCGCCGCGTGGGAACACCACGTCAAGATGACTGAAAAGTACAACGAGCCGGGCCGGTTCACCGCGTTCCACGGCTATGAGTGGACCTCGATGCCGGGCGGCGACAACCTGCACCGCAACGTCGTCTTCCGCGATAACGCCGACAGGGTCCTTCAGACGCTGCCCTATTCGGCGCTCGACAGCGATAAGCCTGAAGACCTCTGGAAAGTGCTGGCAGCTTACGAGGAGAAAACCGGCGGCCATGCGCTGGCAATTCCGCATAACTCAAATCTCAGCGGCGGCCGCATGTTTGCGCTGGAGGATTCTTTCGGCAAACCGTTCTCAGCACAGTACGCCGAGCAGCGCGCCCGCTGGGAAATGCTGCTTGAGGTCTGCCAGACCAAGGGCCAGAGCGAGTCGGCTCCGTTCCTCTCCCCCAATGACGAGTTTGCCGACTTCGAACTGTGGGACAAGATGAATCTCGGCGGGCTCAAACTGCATAAGGACTCATATTTCCAAGGCGAGTATGCGCGCGAAGCGCTCAAGAACGGGCTCAAACTCGAACAGGAACTCGGCACCAACCCCTTCAAATTCGGCCTCGTCGCCGGCACGGATCAGCACATCGGCATCACGGCCATCGAGGAGGAAAACTACTTTGGCATGTCACCGCTGGACGAGCCCAAACCCCAGCGGTGGCAGGAGGTTTTCACCAAGATGGGTGATGTGAAAATCATGAGCTGGGAGGAATGCGCCTCCGGTTACGCAGCCATCTGGGCCTCCGAGAATACGCGCGATGCCCTCTGGGACGCGATGAAGCGCAAAGAAACCTATGCCACCACCGGCACCCGCATGATCATACGCTTTTTCGGCGGCTGGGATTTCGAGAAAGCCGACGCCGAGACGCGCTACCCGGCGATCGCCGGCTATAGCAAAGGAGTCGCGATGGGCGGCGATCTGCGCGATGCGCCCGCCGGCAAGTCGGCCACCTTCCTCGTCGCGGCGATGAAGGATCCCTTCGGCGCCAACCTCGATCGCGTTCAGATCATCAAGGGTTGGGTTGATGACCAGGGGAAGACTCAGGAAAAGGTGTATGACGTCGTCTGGGGCGATGCAGACACGCGCAAACCCGGCGCCGATGGCAAACTGCCGCCGGTCGGGAACACCGTGAACGTGGAGGAGGCACTCTGGACGAACACCATTGGCGATCCCGAACTGATTGCGGACTGGAAAGACCCGGATTTCGATCCCAAGCAGCGCGCGTTTTATTACGCCCGCGTGATTGAAATCCCCACGCCGCGCTGGACGTGTTATGACGCCAAGCGTTTCGGCGTGAAGATGCCGAAAGAAGTCCCGATGACCCTACAGGAACGCGGCTATACGTCGCCGATCTGGTACACCCCGGCGGTTGCCAGCAAGTGAGGAGTTGCACTCATGCGATCCCTGCTGAAGGAGCCACTGTTGCACTTCCTATTGTTGGGCGCTGCGCTGTTTGGGGGTTACAGCTTCCTAAACCGTAACCCCAAAACACAGCCGACCGAGGTTGTCGTCAGTGCCGGGCAGATCGAACGTCTGACCGGAACATTCACCCGGTTCCGGCAGCGCCCGCCCACGGCGGAGGAATTGAAGGGATTGATCGATCAATACGTCCGCGAGGAGATCTTAAGCCGCGAAGCGGTGAAGCTGGGGTTGGATCAGGATGATTCCGTCATTCGCCGCCGGCTCCAGCAGAAGATGGAGTTCGTCGCCACCGACCTGGCCACCGCCGACGAGCCGAGCGAGTCCGAGCTCGCCGCCTGGCTGGCGAAGCATCCCGACAACTTCCGCCAGCAGCCGCGATTCAGCTTCCGTCACGTCTATCTCAACCCTGACAAGCACGGCGACCGCTTCGATGCCGACGTGTCGAAGCTTCTCGCCGATCTGAAGCAGGCCGGCACGAAGGCCGACGCAGGCGCGCTGGGCGACAGCTTCCTGCTTCCACACGAGTATGCCGGCGAGTCGCAAAGCGCGGTCGCTGCGCAGTTCGGGCCGGATTTTGCGGGGCAGTTCGACAGGTTGAAAGCGGGCGAGTGGACCGGCCCGATCCGTTCGGGCTACGGCGTGCACCTTGTCCTGCTCACCGCGCGGACCGAAAGCCGCCTGCCCCCGCTCCCAGAGGTCCGGGAGTTGGTCAAGCGAGAGATGATGAACGAACGCCGCCTCGAAGCCAACCGGCGGTTTCTGGACGGCCTGCTCGCGAAGTACAAAGTGAAGGTCGAGTGGCCGAAGGCTGCCCTTGTCAGTGCGGATAGGAGGGTCGCGAAAACGCCGTGAAACGCACCTTGATCATCTTTGCCGTGTGCAGCTCGTCCGCCTTGATCGCGAGCGCTCACGAAGTACGTCCGGCGTATCTCGAGCTGCGCGAAACTGCTCCGGACACGTACGACATCCTGTGGAAAGTCCCCGCGCGCGGCGGTGACGAACGTCTTGCCATTTATGTACGCTTGCCACCCGATGCCGAACAACTCGCCGAACCGCGCGGCATCTCCGCGGGTGGCGCGTATCTCGATCGCTGGCGTGTGCGGCGCCAAGGCGGACTTGCCGGTCAGACCATCAGCATTGACGGCCTTGCGGCCAGCGGCACCGATGTGCTGGTCCGCGTTGAACATGCCGATGGCTCGACGCAAACCGCGCGCCTTCTGCCGAACCAGCCCTCGTTCGCTGTCGAAGTCACACCCAGAGCAACGCAGGTGGCAGCGACATACCTTCGCCTCGGCATCGAGCACATCCTGACCGGGATCGACCACCTGTTGTACATCCTCGCGATGTTGCTGCTCGTCAAGGGATGGAAGCGCATCCTGGCGACGATGACTGCGTTTACGGCGACGCACAGCCTGACCCTGACGGCCGCTGCGCTCGGCTGGGTTCACGTGCCGCAACGGCCGGTCGAGGCGTGCATCGCCTTGAGCATTCTGTTCGTGGCGAGCGAAATCGTGCGAGCCCGGCAGGGCCGTGCCGGGCTGACGCAGACCTGGCCCTGGGTCATATCGTTCACGTTCGGATTGATGCACGGGTTCGGCTTCGCCGGCGCGCTCAGCGAGGTCGGCCTGCCGCCCAGCGCCATCCCGGTTGCACTGCTGTTTTTCAACCTTGGCGTCGAGTGCGGGCAGGTCCTCTTCGTCGCCGGTGTTTTCATGGTTCTGATCGCCGCATGGCATGTTTCGAGCCGCTTCGCGCTGCCGCGGCCGGCCTGGGCGTGGCGCGTTCCGCCGTACGCGATCGGGAGCGTGGCGGCGTTCTGGTGTATACAGCGCATCGCTGCCTTCTGAATAGGAACGGGACGGTCGCTCAAGCATGTCGAGTGAGCGGGTACTACCTTTTGCAGCGGTGGGTGAAGCGGTCACCGGCCTGGTTCTGCTGGTGTACCCGCCGATCGTGATCCGGCTCCTGTTCGGCGCCGAGATTGCAGGCGCCGGAATTGTGATGAGCCGCATCGCCGGCATCAGCTTGATCGGGCTGGGCGTCGCGTGCTGGCCGGGTGACGGGGCAAGCCGTGCGCTGCGCGGCATGGTGACTTACAGCACGCTGGTCTCGCTGTATCTTCTTTACCTGGGTCTGGACGGTGAGTGGACGGGAAAACTGCTGTGGCCGGCGGTTCTGGCCCACGCGGTGTTAACGATACTGCTTGTCCGGGCGTGGTTCAGACGCGGAAAGAGAATCGATCGGACAGATAATCCATGAAACAAGGCAACTTATTAACGGCTCTTACCCTGACGCTCAGCGCGGTCTTCGTGCTGCCGACCGCGGCGCAAGAAGTTCTGCCGGTCCCGCCGGCTTGGGCAAGGCAAGGGGCCAAGGTCAGTGAGCAGGACGCTGCACAGAAATAACCTGGAGCATCGGATGCCGCCAAGCCACACGCGGCACCGGGCATATAAACGTAGCGGTGGCAAATAATAAGGAGCCAAACCATGAAAATCGGAGATTTCAGCAAATGGGGGCAGTACTTCCACTCGGTGTTTCTCCTGGCGGCAGTGATGTCAATGGCGGGGTGTGCGACGAATTCAACTACTTCTTCGAAAGCGCCCCAGCTCATGTTCGTGCAGACTGCCGAAGATGTGAAAGTGGACGATGCGGCGAAGACGCTCCGCCTCGTGAACGTAAACCAGCAGACGGTGTACTTTTCAGACCGGCCCGTGCGAATCGGCGGGCATCTCAAAATGGCCGACTATCTCAAGGAATGGACGGCAAAAGCCGGCAAGGACAATTTCGCCAAAGACCCACCGAATGCCACGCTATCCGTCTATGAGCCGGGACAACCCGACAATACGCTTGCTGTAGTCGAGATCACCCATCCGAAAATCGACGGTTCCGATCTCATCTACAGCTACAAGGTCATTGAGGGTAAACTTCCCGCTGCCGGCGGCGCGACCTCGCTGTTCATCGATTGGATCGGGGCCGGCGGCGGCGTTGGGGCCGGCTTCCACGGCGTCGGCGCCGGCGCCCGCGGTTTCGGTGTCCGCTAGTGCTCACTCGAAATGCCTGCGTGCAAAAGAGCCTGGGTTTCCTGGCCACATGCTCTTTATACATGAAATAAGAGGCATTTCGAGCTTTTTTTCTGCGGCCCGCGAAAACCCGTTCGGGTACGCTTGGTTAAGGGCTAGTGCTTCGTCACTGCTCTGTTGTCGGGTTTGAGGGGTAAGATCGCCGATGCTTCATGGTCAGGATGACACGACCCCGATCATGGAGGATCGCGAGGGACAGAGCCAAGCAGCGGTACGTGGTGCGATTGGATGGAGGCGAACGGGAGCAGTTGCCCCGGTTGGTGTCGGTGGGCTGAGGTGCGGCCCGGAAGCTGACGCCCGAGGATGAGAAGCGTCTCATGGAGGAAAGCCGGCGGAACAGCCGGGCGAGCGAGTAACGTGGCCGGCAGTGAACTGTAGCGGTGGCCCTCCGCTTGGCACGGTGCCAGACGGGTGGTCGGCCGACAGCGATCGTCGCCGACGCCGGTCGCGATCGTGATTGTTGGCGGACGAATTATTGTGAGGAGACCGACATGCAGCGCCTGAACCTCGGATTCCTGCTGGTCCCGTTCGTTTGCACTGCGACCGCGGTCGCGGATGACGACGCGCCCTCCGCGCAAACGCAACCGGCGGCCCAGGAGAAAAAAGAGCCGACGACCCAGCCGCCCTTCTTCCGCCTCGATTACAGCGGCGATTTCTGGCACAGCCCGGGCCTCACCGGCGACTGGGGCGGCGAGCGGACGAAGCTGGCCGAGAAGGGCATCTCGTTCAATGTCGAGACATTGAACTACGTCCAGGGCAACGCCCGCGGCGGCGCGTCCACGAATGACGCGTTCCGCTACGGGGGCTCCTCGGATTACATCCTGCAGTTGGACACGTGGAGGATGGGCCTCTGGCCGGGCGGCTACATCAAGGTCCGCGGCGAGACCCGGTGGGGCCAGGGCATCACTCAGCAGGTCGGAGCGATTGCACCGCCGAACTTCGATGCCCTCCTTCCGGCGCTGGAGCCGAACGGCGTTACGACGCTCACCGAATACTACATCATGCAGTTTCTGAGCGAGAAGTTCGGCGTGATCGCCGGACAGGTGGACCTGTCGCGCCTTCCCGGCCAGAATGTGTTCTTCTCCGACCCGTACAGTCAGTTCATGAACACGGCCCTTTGGCAGAACCTGACAGGCCTCACGCTGGTTCCGTACTCAGCCATGACTGCCGGCGCGCTGTACATGCCGACCAAATGGCTCAGCGGGGCAACCCTGGTGGTCGACTCGTACGGCACGGCGAATTACAGCGGCTTCAAGACGGGATTCCACGCGCCGAACGGAACGACCTTCCTCCAGAACCTGACCTTGAACATCAAACCCTTCGGGTTGGATGGACATCAGCGTTTCAACGCCGCCTACTCGACACGCCAAGGCATTGCCCTGGATGACCTCGATCGGCTGTTCCTCGCCGGCGTCGCGGCCCCCCAATACAATCGCCTGAATTTTCCGCGGTACGCGACGGTCAACGGCCGCGCGTGGCGGCTTCCCCGTCTGATTCAGGCCGCCGTGAGCCGGGCGATCGAACCGGAACCCACGAACAGCCAGAACTGGGCGCTCTGGTATGACTTTGACCAGTACTTCTACCAGCGTTCGGATGACCCCACGCAGGGGTTCGGCATGTTTGGAAGCTTCGGCTGGTCGCCGGGCAAGCTGAACCCGATAAGCGAGTTCTACACCATCGGCCTCGGCGGCAGAGGCGTCATTCACGAGCGGCCACGAGACCGTTACGGCATCGGCTACTACTACATCAATCTGTCGAACGAGATTCCCGCGCTCATGGGCCTCAATGCCGAGCAGGGGGTCGAACTGTTCTACAACATCGAGGTGACGCCCTGGCTGCACATCACGCCGGACTTTCAGATCATCATGCATCCGGGCGGAGGAGACAAGGATGTCGCTCTCGTCTATGGGCTGAGAATGCAGGTGAGTCTCTGAGTACAGAGGATCCCTGTATGCCGGGAGGGCGGGTTACGCTCGAAGACGAGTGGCATCTCTGCGGGAGGGCCGGCGGAACAACCGGGCCAGCGTGTAGAGGTCGAGGCCCGACGCTTTGAGGAAGCCGTTGTGCCGAACGGGCCGGAAAGAAATATGAACCAGTACCGGCGGTCGCCGGATATTGACGCGGGAACTCGTTTAACGGTCGCAATGACCGGAAAGGACAGGTATGAGCTCACATCTGAAGAATCGAGCGCCCTGGGTGCTCACGTTGTCGGTAGCCATCGCTGCCGTGTTGACAGTCGTGCTCCTTCAGCCTGCGCACGCACAAAGAGAGGGGGGGGCGAATCCGCGCAGGTACACCGTCGTGGCCACGGAGGGACACAATCTGATCGTGACCGACAACAGTTCCAACACGCTCTACTTCTACACGATCGACAAGGACAAGGAGATCGGCTCCGAGCTGAGGCTTCGCGGCTCGGTCGATCTGAACCAGGTGGGCAAGCCGGAGATCAAGCCGACGACGCACAAGTTGGCCGAGTAACCGGATCAAGAGCGAAGGGCGCCCGGATCAAGGGTCCGGGCGCCCACCCACGCTGACCGCTTTGAATAAAGGAGAGCACCGATGATTTACCGGATCACACCGGCGGCCGTGCTGGCATGCGCGATATCGCTGCCGTTCTCGCCACGGGCGGACGCACAATACATCACCCGCGTGTACCATAACCCGTACACGGGAACGACTGCCGCCGGGGCCGTCTATCACAATCCGTACACGGGCAATGTTGTCGCTGTAGGAGTCGGCGAGGCTCCGGCCGCGGCGTATGTCCCGGTGGCGGCCGTTCAAACGAACGTCTATACCGGGGCGGTCGCGGCAACCGCGTACCACAATTCCTACACGGGCGCTGTGGTCGCGGGGGGCGCCTATCACAGTTCCTATGCCAGCGCTGCGGCGGCCGGGGCCGTCTACCACAATCCGTACACGGGAACCTCCGCCGCGGCGGGTGCCTATCACAGTTCCTATACCGGCGCTACGGCGGCCGGGGCCGCCTACCACAATCCGTACACGGGAGCTTCCGCCGCGGGGGGCGCCTATCACAACCCCTACACGGGAACCACCGCGGCGGCGGGCGCTTACCACAACCCTTACACGGGGACCTCCGGCACGGCGTCGGCTTATCACAACCCGGAAACCGGAACGACGCATACCGGGAGTACCTCTTACAACCCCTACACCAACACCGCCCATCACAGCGGAAGCACGTACAACTCTTACACGGGGAATGCCAGCCATCATTCCGGGACATATCACCGGTGAATGCCGGCCGTGGAAGGGGTCAGGTTCATTTTGCCGGAACGGCCCTTCAGGGTGCTTTGCACAAAATGAACCTGACCCCTTTGCGTTTTGCGTGATGAAGGGAAATGAAGTATGAGTTCCGTGGCCGTCAGTCTCATTGTGTTCGCGTGCATCTTCGGGGGTGCGCTGCTCGGCATGTTGCTTCGCACCCTTCTACCCCAGCATCATCTGAGCGCGGATTCAAAGGATCTCGTGAAGCTGGGGATGGGCGTGATCGCAACGATGTCCGCGCTGGTGCTCAGCCTGCTCATTTCCTCGGCCAAGGGTTCGTACGACGTGCAGAGAAACGAACTGACGCAGATGTCCGCCAACGTCGTCCTGCTCGACAGCCTCCTGGCCCATTACGGCCCGGAGGCCGGGGAAGCGCGTGAACTGTTCCGCCGCATCGTTGCCGGCGCAATCGATCGGATGTGGCCCGCGACCGGTTCCCAGTCCGCGCAGCTCGCGCCGACGTCCGCGTCCGAGGGCTTCTATGACAAACTTCAGAAACTTTCGCCGAAGGACGAAGCGGGGCGTTTGCTCAAGGCCGAGGCGCTCAAGATGAGCACCGATCTGAGACAAACGCGATGGCTGCTGTTCGAGCAGAGCGGCAGCTCGATACCCCTGCCGTTCCTGGTGATTCTGGTTACCTGGCTGACTCTGATCTTTACCAGCTTCAGCCTGTTTACGCCCCCGAACGCGACGGTGGTCGCGGCCCTGCTGATTTGTGCCCTGTCGATTTCGGGCGCGATCCTGCTGATCCTGGAGCTGGACCAGCCGTTCGAAGGGTTGATTCAGATCTCGAGCGCTCCCCTGCGCAGGGCGCTGTCGCAGCTCGGCCGGTGATGGCAGGACTTGAGACTCGTGTGAGAGGCAGTGAGGATTTCCAATGTCGGACGAATCGACCATCTCAACGCAGCCACCGACTCCATCGACCGGGCCACCGCGGCGCAGGAATGTGCTGCGCCTCGTTCTGGTCGGCGTGATCCTTTATCTCGTCGCCGCCTATGTCGTCCTGCCCTACTTCTGGCACCGGTACGAGGAGCGGCACCCGGCGCTGGCGGATGCCCCCACGTTGACGCACACGGCCGACGGCATCCCCGGCGATCCATTGAACGTCGGGCTGGTGGGAACGGATGAAGACATCCACCGGGCGATGCTGGCCGCTCACTGGTATCCCGCCGATCCAACGACGCTTGGGAGTGCCTTGCGGATCGCCACGGATGTCGTATTTCGCCGGCCTTTCGACGAAGCCCCGGTCAGCCCGCTGTATCTGTATGGACGAAAGGAAGATCTCGCCTTCGAGAAGCCGGTCGGCGACAACCCGCGCGAGCGGCACCACGTTCGATTCTGGCGATCGAAAAAGCTCGACCGCGATGGAAAGCCGTTGTGGCTGGGCGCCGCCACGTTCGATACCCATGTGGGCTTGAGCCACGACACCGGGCAGATCACGCACCACATCTCCGCGGCGGTGGATAACGACCGCGATCTCATGATCGGAGACTTGGAAAAGGCGGGAGTGCTCTCGAGTACGCACTGGATCGAGCACTTTCACAAGGAATTGGAGGGAAAGAATGGCGGTGGCGACCCGTGGCGTACGGACGGCAAACTCGCCGTGGGAGTCATCGCTATACACGGAGCAAAACCGTCCGGAGCGCAGACGCGCCCATCAGGAATCTCATATTGAGTGCGACGCGAGTCGTCGCTCTGTTGAAAACAAGGAAATCCTCACGAAGTTCGTGTGAACCTCATGATGGAAGACCAGTCTCTCGTGAATGGAGAAACAACTATGGAACGAAGCGTTACACGGGCGTTGTCGCTCGTGGTGGCAGTGGTCTGTATGACCGCTCCGGCCATCGGGGCGGATAAAAAACCCAACATCGTCGTCATCATGGGCGACGACATCGGCATCTGGAACATCGGCG
>CAYLLT010000156.1:0-9891 GCA_964384465.1 uncultured Planctomycetales bacterium
GGAGCAGAGCGACCGCCGTCAGCGTCTTCTCGCCGCCGCTCATCAGCGAGATGCTGCGCAGCTCCTTGCCGGGCGGCCGGGCGATGATCTCGATGCCGCTTTCCAGGACGTCGCTGTCATCCTCGAAGAGGATGTCGGCCTTGCCGCCGCCGAACAGCTTGCGGAACAGCTCCTGGAAATGCACGCGGACGGCCTCGAACGTCTGCGTGAAGCGCTCGCGGCACTCCTGGTTGAGCTGCTCGATCAGCTCCTCCAATTGCTTGCGCGAGCGGCGCAGGTCGTCCCGCTGATCGGTGAGGAACTCGGACCGCTTTTCAAGCTCCTCCTGTTCGGCGATGGCATCCAGGTTCACGTTGCCGAGCCGCTGGATCTTCGCGCGAAGCTCCTCAATCTCACGTTCCAGCGCGGCCCAGTCCAGATCGGCGTGCTGATAACTCGCATAGGCTTCCGCGAGGTCGATCTTCAAATCCTCGCGCACGCGGCCGGTCAGCTCCTCGATGCGGATGCGCGTCTCCTGCAACTCTAATTGGAGGGCGTGCATTTTTTCCTCGGCTTCGGTGAGGGCTGTGCGATGCGTTTTAATGCGGGCGGCCAATTGCTCCAACTCAACGCGAATCTGCTCGCGGTTGTGCTGCCGGCCGAGCAGGTCGCGGTCGAACTGCTCCTTGCTCGCATAAAGTTCCGCCAGCCGGCTCTCGGCGGCGAGCACCGTCCGCTCAGCCTGCGTGATGCGATGCTCGGCGTCCTCGGCCTCGCGGGCCGACGCGTTGACGGCCTCCTGCGACGCCTGCCCGGTCTCGCGCAGACTGCGCAGGCTTTCCGCCAACATGCTGCGCCGCTGGGCGAGTTGCCCGACCGCCACTTTTGCCTCGGTCAGGCGTTCCGCCGCCTGGGACCGCCGGTGCACGACGGTATCGATCTGCTCTTCGAGTTGTTTGACGCGATGTTCGCGGTCAGCATTCTCCTGTTCGAGCTGCGTCAACGACTGGCTGCTCCGCGATGCACGCTCGGCCGCCTCGCGCATCTGCATCTCGACGGATGCGACCTCGCTGGCGATGAGCGGCTGCTCGCGGGTCAGCCGATTGATCGCGGTTTCGTTGGCCGTCCGTCCGGCATTGTTCTCAACCTCCGCTGTCCTCGCTTCATAGACGGCGTTTCGCAGCTCCTGCTGCACGCGCTCGACGTGATCGACCTCCGCCGAGGTCCGCTCCAGCCGGTCCGCCATCACGGCTATCCGCTCATCCACCTGCTGAATCTGCTGATCGATGTCGCGAAGCTCGCTTTTACGCGAAATGAGACCCGTCTGCATGCCCGCCGGGCCGAGCTGATAAATCCCGTGATGCGGATCGAGCAGTTGCCCGGACTGCGTCAGATAGCGGTACGTCGGCGGATTCTGCTCGATCATCCGCAGCGCGTCCTCGAACGTCCGCACGATCACCGTCTTACCCAGCAGGTGCCGCACCAGCCGGTCCGCGTCTTCCGGATACCGCACGAGGTCCATCGCGTAGGCGACGAAACCTTCCTGCTGCGAAAAATCCCGGCCATCCATGAACGGCGGCAGCCGGTCGAGGCAGATCGCCTGCACGCGGCCGGGAAAATCGGCCAGCACTTCCGCATCATCAAAGAATGCCTGGCAATCCTCCACCACGAGATACTGGTCAAATTCGCCCAGCGCGGCCTCGATCAGCACCGCGTTGGCCACATCGGTCGCGATCAGATCGGCCACCATGCCGCGCACATAGGCAAAGCGTTGCCCGCCGGTGTCCTGCTCCTTGCGGTGCAGCAGCTCGCGCACGCCGGCATCGACGCCCTCCAATTGCTGCTCAAGATCGGACAGCAACTGTTGGCGACTGAGCAGCCCGCTGCGGAATTCCTTGGCTGCCGCGAGCTGCTGGTTCAGATCGGCCCGACTGGCATCCAGCCGCGCCGCCTCCTGTTTCTTCAGCTCCAGTTGCTCGTTCTGCGCCCGCAGCAACTCGGAAATCTCCGACGCCCGTGCATCCAGCCGCCCCTTCACCGACAGCAGTTCGCCCAGCTCATTCTGCACCTGCTCGTTGCGGGAGTTCAGCCGGCCTTTTTCGCCTTCGAGCTGCTGTCGCCGCTGATCCAGAGATTGAATCTCGTTATTCAGTTGCGACGTCCGCCGCAGCAGGTCGATGATGCCGGCCTTGTCGTCCTCGCGGCGGGCCTGGAGCGTGGTCAGCTCGCGCGACAACTCGCGGTCTTCCGCCACGAGCGCATCCACGGAAGCATGACTGGCCAGAAGCTCCGCTTCGATCGAGCCGACGGCGTGTTCTTCGGATTCGATCTGCTGCTGCAATTTCGCGGCCCGCTGCCGCTCCGCCGCCAGCCGCTGCTGGGCCCGCGACCGCACCGACATTAACTCCTCGATCCGCTGCCGCGTCTGGTCGATCCGCTCGCGATGCGCGGTGATGTCGGAAGCATTCGTCAGTATCTGCTGTTCGAGCTGATGCAAATCGGTTTCGAGCGCGATCAGATCGCGATCCAGCAGGGCGGCCCGCGCGTCGGCCGAATCGATCGCCGTCCGCAGCCCGGTCGCCTGATCGCCGAGCTGCGTCGCGTCGGCCTGAAGCGCCTTCTGCCGCTCGGTCAGCTTGTGGTATTCGGCCAGCGAATATGTCGCCCGCTTTTCGCGAAGCTGACGGTCGTACTCCTGGAAATTCCGCGCCTTGCCCGCCTGGTATTTGATGCTGCGCAGCCGTTTTTCGAGTTCCGCAACGATGTCCTCGATGCGGAGCAGATTCTGCTCGACGCGTTCGAGCTTGCGTTCCGCCTCGCGCTTACGCGCCTTATAACGGCTGATGCCCGCCGCTTCTTCGAAGATGATCCGCCGCTCCAGCGGGTTGGCCTGGAGCAGCACGTCCACCTTGCCCTGCTCGATGATCGAGTACGCCCCCACGCCGATGCCGGTGTCCATGAACAGCTCTTTGACATCGCGCAGCCGCACCTGCTCGCCGTTGATGAGGTACTCGCTCTCGCCCGAACGGTACAGCCGCCGTGCGATCGTAACCTCGTCGGTGTCGCGGCCCAGCCGCCGGTCGGCGTTGTCGAACACCAGGTCCACCTGGGCCAGCCCCGAGCTGCGCCGCGTCCCCGACCCGTTGAAGATCACGTCCTGCATCTGCTTGCCGCGGAGGCTGCGCGCGGATTGATCGCCGAGCACCCACTTGATCGAGTCCACCACGTTGCTCTTGCCGCAGCCGTTGGGGCCGACGATGCCCGTCACCCCCGGCTGGAAGTCGAAGTCGGTCTTATCGGCGAAGCTCTTAAAACCTTGTGCGGTGAGACGTTTAAGAAACATGCGTGTGGACACCTCCGTGTGCGGCAGCCTGCCGGGCCATCCTGGCCGGCCAAAATGGCTCTCCCGCTCCTTTAATCGAACTACTGTAGCCAGAAACTTCAGCCTTGCCAAGGGAAACATGTATGCCCCAAAAAGGTCGGAGCTGCCCTTGTTGACCGCCGCCCGTGTGCCGTAGCATACCCGTTATCCGGCGGCCCCGAATCTGGCCCATACAAACCGCCCTACAGATGGAAAAGGAGCCTGTATCATGTCCAATCGTAGCGTTATTCGCACCGTGCTCAATCTCGCGACCGCCCTGGCGGCGATCGCCGCTCTATCACCTGCTCTCGCATCCGCCGCACCGGCCGAATCCGGAGCCGGCCGGGCCAAGGCTCCCGTCAGTCCCGGCCCGGCACTGCCCGTGATCGAGGGCGTCGATATCCAGCCGCTGGCGGCGCAGGTCAAGCGTCTGCTGGAAGCGCTCGATTTCATCGGCGAGCCGCTGCTCGCGCCGGGCGAGCGGAAGAAGCTGCTCCAGGCGTGCGCGACCGATGATGCCGCCGGTCTGCCGGTCATTCAGCAGATTCTCGATGCGTACTGCCTGTTCGGCGTCAACATCAATCCGGAGAGCCGCGTCAAGGTCGCCCAGGGGCCGGCGGTGCCGATGCTCGTCGAGCAGGGCTGGCGGACATTTCTGATCAAGGTGCACAACGAGGCCGGCGTGACCGCGGTGCTCAAGGCCGAAAGCCCCAATGCCAAGCCGGTCTATGAGAAACGCGGCGACAGACCCGAGCCGGAGGTCAAGCTCACCGAAGCCGACGTGCGCAATCGCTGGACGGAACTCAATGTGTTCAACGATCGGCCACTCGCGAAACAGCTTTCGGGCCTGCATCTCGAATACCGGATCATCCAATTGTTCAGCCGCGATGCCGGCCAGCGCGAGGCGACGGTCAGCTTCCACGTCGGACAGGGCACGCAGGACACCGGATTCCGCAACGACGTGGCCATCCTCTTCACCGCCGCTCCGAGCAAGAAGATCAAGCTTCACGTGCTCGACGAGGAAGGCAAACCCACGACGGCCAGCTTCATCTTCCGCGATGAAAAAGGCCGCGTGTATCCCTCGCAGGCCAAGCGCCTGGCCCCGGATTTCTTCTTTCACGCCCAGGTTTACCGCGCCGACGGCGAAACCATCACGCTGCCCGACGGCACATACAACGTGGAATTTACCCGCGGCCCGGAATATCACACCGAAGTCCAGAAGCTCGTCGTATCCCCGGACGATGCCAATCCAACCGCTGAATTCAGCCTGAAGCGCTGGATTCACCCGGCCAAGATGGGCTGGTTCTCGGGCGACCATCACGTACACGCCGCCGGCTGCGCGCATTACACCGACCCACAGCAGGGCGTGAAGCCGGAAGACATGATGCGGCACATTGTCGGGGAGGACCTCAACGTCGGCTGCGTCCTGAGCTGGGGCCCCTGCTGGTATTTTCAGAAAACGTTCTTCGAGGGCAAAGTCAGCCCGCTATCCAAACCCAACTACATCATGCGTTACGACGTGGAGGTATCGGGCTTCCCATCCGACTACTGCGGACACCTCTGCCTCCTCGGCCTTAAGGAGGACGATTTTACCTATCCCAAAGAACTCTCCTTTAACTATCACTACGGCGACGATCGCGGCCGTTTCACCGGCACCAAGACCAGTCGTATCGGCCAGTGGCCGACGTGGGACCTGCCCATATTGCAATGGGGCAAGTCGCAGGGCGCGGTCGTCGGCTTCAGCCATTCCGGCTGGGGTCTGGCCACCCAAGAGAAAGAACTGCCCAACTTCGAGATTCCACCGTATGACGGTATCGGGGCCAACGAGTACATCGTGGATGTCACGCATGACGTCGTCGATTTCATCTCATCGGTGGATACGCCGTGGCCCTACGAGCTGAACATCTGGTACCACACCAACAACGCCGGCTTCCGGGCCAGACTCAGTGGTGAAACCGACTTCCCGTGCATCTACGGCGACCGCGTCGGGCTGGGGCGCATCTACGCCAAGGTGGACGGCCCGCTGAAGTTTGACCCCTGGCTGGCGGCGATGAAGGCGGGCCGATCTTACGTCTCCGACGGCAAGGCTCACCTGCTGGATTTTACCGTCAACGAGCGGTCCATTGGCACCGAGGGCAGCGAGCTGAAGCTGAGCGGGCCGCAGAGCGTCAAGGTCACGTTTAAGGCGGCGGCCCTTCTGAATGAGAAACCCAATGACGAACTTCGCCGGCGGGCCATTGATGAGAAACCTTTCTGGGATATCGAACGGGCCCGCGTGGCTCACTCCCGCCGCGTGCCGGTCGAGATTATCGTCAACGGCAAGAGCGTCGAGCGGAAGGAAATCGAAGCCAACGGGAAAGTGAACGACCTGGAATTCGAGATCCCGATCGAGCGCAGCAGTTGGGTCGCCGCGCGGGTCTTCGCCAGCGCGCACACCAATCCGATCTATGTGCTGGTAGGCGATAAGCCGATCCGGGCCTCGCGCAAGAGCGTCGAGTGGTGCATCAAAGGCGTCGAGCAGTGCTGGGCGTCCAAGTCCACCTCCAAGAACCGCCTTCGCGAAGAAGAGCGGCCCGCCTGCAAGGCGGCATACGACCACGCCAGCGAGGTCTACAAGAAGCTGCTCGTGGAATGCGAAGTGGATTGAAGTCTGACGCCCGAGCGCGCATAAGAAATCAGGCCGGGCGCCGCACCCGGCCTGATGCCGCGTAGACTCCACCGCCTACGTCAAAAAGATCGTTGAACTCCCCTCACCTCGGACCGTGTTCTGCGCTCTCAGCGGTAGTACCCGAACCCGAAGCTGAACGAACGGTGCCGATACGGCGCGTAATAACCGCCGTATGATCCATAGCTGTACTGCGGCACGTAGTAGGTCGGTCCCGGATAGTAGTACACCGGCGGTGCGTAATACGCCGGGGGCGCGTAGTAGACCGGCGGTGCGTAATACGCGGGACCGCCATAGTAATACCCGCCGCCGCAGCGGCCGGCACTCGCGATGTCGGTCGTCATGCCAAAAGCCAACCCGGCCAGCAACAAAGTCCCAACGGTGATGGAGGTTTTCTTCGCGGTCATGATTCACACTCCTTTTTCGCTATCCTGACTGGTCGTCTCCCGCTCGATACTGTTCTCGGCAGCCCCTCCCCCTTTGCGCGATTTTAAGACCCCTCAAACGGATAGACAGTGCGTCAGGTGAAAAAGTTGGCACGGAGGTAATAATTCTGCCGAAAACCAGTCCGAATGTTCATAAATTATTTGATTCCATAGACTTAGGCATGGATTGACGGATCAGCCGCAGGATACGCATGAACTCCTCGCGGTCCTGCTCCGGCAGCGAGAGGAGCATTTTTTCGATACTGCCGAGCTTCATTTGGCGGTACCCCTGATGGACCTTTCGCCCCGCCTCGGTCAATTCGACATCGATTTTCCGCTTATCTAACGGGTTGATCCCGCACACGATCAGCGGCTGCTCGGGCTTGCTCTCCAGCGACCGGATGATGCGGGACATCTGGGCCGGCAGGACGCCGATCTGCCGCTGAATATCGCCGACGGAAAGGGGCGAGGATGATTTGGCCAGGATGTCGAGCGCCAAGTATTCAGTCTCGGTGATTTCGGCCTGGTCACGGCCCTTTGTTCGGGTCTGGGCCGCCCAGACGTCCTTGGACATCTCGAAGACTTCTTCCGCAAATTGATGGAGAAGCTGAGCTTGCTGTAATGTGGGCACAGGAGAGCTCCCGGTTCGGCAACGCCCGCGCTCGGGCCTTATTTTATCCTAAATCGCTGATCCTAACACGTCAACAACATTTTACATTCGGCAGATGTTGAGGTCGGAATACAATCGACAACAAGCAAATAACCCCGCGCTGATGTACTGCGGTGATTTGACAGCGGGGACAAGCGTATTATAATCGGGTTGTCGGTGACCATGCGCTTGGGGAAACACCCGTTCCCATTTCGAACACGGTAGTGAAGCCCAGGCGGCCGATGGTAGTCCCAACGGGCGAGAGTAGGTGATTGCCGACACTTTTTTGCCGTTCGACGCCCGCGACGTGAGTCTGCGGGCTTTTTTTATGCGCCGGCTCGGGCAAAACACCACCCTGGCCGGGCTGACGATGCGCCCTTGATGTCGAGGGCGTCGTCGGCGTCGATGTTGCAGGCCGGACGGATTCACAGCGTGCTGCGGATTGGCATCGGCGGGTTGGTCGAGTCTCGTCCGCGTGAACAGCACATCGCCGAGTTTATGGTGCCGGATTCAGTAACAGAAGCGCGGTCGCAGTGTTTGTTGGATTATACCGGGCGATAATCTCGTCTGTCGTACTGACCGTACTGCTCTTGTCATAGTCGTATCTCGCGTCCGGAGCATTGCCCACCTGGTAAGTGGAGTTCATGGCCACGGGAACGCGGTTGGCGGGCAGGCTGTTATGCGGATGGTTCCGGACGTCGATCTCATCGGTCGAGCTGACGATGGCCCGCATGGCGGATGGCGTCAGGCTCTCGCCGATGGCCACGCCGAAGTAGAAGATGTCGTCGGTCGCCAGGTCCAACTGGCCGCCGCTGACGTTCGATTTGACCACCACCCGCAACCACTCGGTGTTGGGAATCGCGTTGTCCGCCCAGATGATCACGATCCGGTCCGAACCGCCCACACCGCCGCCTGGCGTCACATTGATACTGAGCGGGGCCGCTGCGGCCACATACGAGCCCAGATTGGCACTGTTGGCAATCTTGAAATCGAAGTTCGACGCCGCCAGCGGCCCGGCCGGCAGTGGGCTGCCATTCGCACCCGGCGCCACGTCGATCATCAGACCATTGATGCTCCTGTTGTAGCTGATGTAATTGGCGATACCCGCCGTCTGACCGGGGGCTAGCGCCACCTTGTCCGTGGCGATGGCGGTGTCGTCGTTGCAAGTCTGGCCTACCAGAGTGTTGCACGTCGATGAGGCCGAATCGAAGAATGAATTGTTATAAAATACGTGGCGCCCGGCGATGATCCGCGGCGTCACCGTAATCCGCAACGGCGGCGAGACCTGCGAGTAGTTGATGATCTCTCCGGGCCCCGCCAGGTTCACGTTCCGCGGCCGCTGCGGCGGCGCATGTGCAAACACGTAATCGACGGTTCCCGGATTCAACGCCCGGATCGTAAACGTGCCCACCAGCCCGGCGACGCCATGCGCGAAAGTGACGCCGCTGGTCGAAAAGACCACCGCTCCGATGTCACCGACGACGGGCGTATTGGGCGTGCCGTTGATCAGCGCCATATCAAAAGCAGGCGCTTGGGTCCAACTGCCGGTGTTATAGGAAATGATGTTGTTTTCGGCGGCCGCGTCGAGACTCGCAAAAATGTGGGCAGCAGTGACCGCGGGGATCGTCTCGCTGCTGGTCAGCGTCATCCAGACTTCGAGCGTGAGGTTCTCGCCCACATTCAGAGTTGCATCGGCCTCACCCGCGCCCTTGCGTATCTCGAAGGATGCATCGACGGTCACGGCCGACGATTTCCGTCCGGCGCCGAGACCGGCCGCACAGGCCAGAACCACCATACCGATCCTATTACCTTGCGCGATCATTCCACCGCTCCGGCCGGGCGCAGAAACACCGCGTCGATCACGCGGTAAATCGTCTGGCCAACATCCGTGGTTGATGCATCACTGGATGCCTCCCGCGCGAACGACAACACGCTGTCTTGACGGCTGTGCGTCGCGCCATCCGCCCGCTTGGGCAAAGGGAGAATTGCCGAAAAGTCATTATACCCGATCAGACGCAATGTCCACGGGAATAAGTGTCGGAGAAAGTGTAGGGCGGTTACTGCCCGCCAAGCGTTGCGTTCGAGCAGAAGGCTGAGTAAGGGGTCAGGGTTCAGGGGTTAGCAGCCTGTGGCAAAAGTCGATTTCACCCCTTCTGGCGGGGTCAAAAACGCGGTTTTCTGGACTTCTGCCACGGGCTGTTAGGGTTGCGGCTGGCTATTTTTCGGGCCAAATACAGCATTAACAAGATCCCGGCGAGCATCGGGACGAGGGCGGTTCCGAATGTGATCCGGGGGCCCATTGCCGCCCATAACCAGCCCACACCGACGCTGCTCAGCATGTCCCCCAGTCCGGTAAGGACGGCCATCCATGCTAAAAAACCCGCTCCCTCGGCTGTGCGCGGGCAGTAGTTCTGCCGCGACCGCATGCTCCACCGCCTCGTACAGGCCCACGCCCGTCCCGGCCAGAGCGAAGATGAGGGCCAAACTCAGTTCCCGTTCCCATCCGAGAATCATGCCCGCGGCGGCGGAGGCGGCGCAGGTGTACCCCGATACCAGCAAAAGCCTCTTACTCACCATGTCCGCCAGCCACCCGCCCAGATACGACCACCCGGCATAAAGGACGTTGTGCAGCGCATACAGCGCGACCGAGATGGTCGCCGTCCGCTCGGGGCCGAGCCGCGGCGAAAGCTTTCAGAGCCCGGAGCGCCAGCGACGGGTCACGCTTTCAGAGGCGAAAGGCGTAGTGGCAAGGCGTAGGGTCCGCTCAGAGGCTGGGAAACTATCTCAATTGGAACACTGGTCCGTAAATCAT
>CAYLLT010000157.1:0-9562 GCA_964384465.1 uncultured Planctomycetales bacterium
CCTACAGCCCGCTGCGCGGGAAAGCCCTGTGAACAGGGCTGCGCGGGACGCCCGCTTAATCTGTCATGGACCCGTCGTGCGCTGCGTCGATCAGCCGTTCAGCAGTAGCTGACGCCGCCGCGAAATGTAACCGCCGATCCGATTCAGCCACAGCTTCGAGCGTGATGGTCAACCGCTCCGGCGGGAGCAGGTCGGCCACCCGATCCGCCCACTCGATAATCACCGCCCCCTGCGCGATCATTTCGTCCAGGCCGAGGGCAGCCAGCTCGTTGCTGCCGCCGAGACGGTAGGCATCGACATGATAAATATGCAGAAAACCCGCACCCGCCCCACCCTCGTATTCATTCACGATCACGAAGGTGGGACTGCTCACCTGTCGCGCATCCCGCACACCCGCTCCCACCGCGATTCCCTTGACCAGCGTGGTCTTGCCCGATCCGAGTGGCCCGACCAGCGCCACCACGTCACCCACCGCAAGAGCCGCCCCGAGCCGCCGGCCGATCTCCTGCGTCGCGCCCACGCTGTGACTCTCGATCGTCCGCGTTGTCATTGTTCCGCGTTCCGCGTTCCCTGTTCCGCGTTTATTTGAAGTGTTCATATCCGCGCGGCTCGATCTCTTCGCGCCGCCCATCGCCGTGGATCATGAACAGCAGTGAGCGATCTTTCGCGGCCCGCGGTGCGATTCGCCCGATCGGGATTATCCCCAGGCCGGGATCATCAAGCCCCCCACACCCACCACCAGCAGCTCGAAATCCTCACCGTCGGTGAGCGCGTGCTCCAGAGCCGGGCGCCCATCCTGCTGCGAGCAAACGCGGGCATCATCACTAATCACCTTGCTCAGTTGTTCCGCGTTCAGCTCGGCATCGCAACCCGATGCCAAGCACAATCGATGCAAATCCATCGCCAGCCCGTCGGAGATATCCATCATGGCATGAAGCTCCGGCACCTGTACGAGTCGCCGGGCCAGTTCGATCCGAGGCGTAAACGTCATGTGTCTGCCGAGTAAGCTTCCACCCAGCGGACCGCTGACGTAGATCGTGTCCCCAGCACGAGCATCGCTCCGTCGCACCGGCCCGCGCGGCGACATCGGCTCGGCCAGCATGGCCACATCAATCGCCAGTCCGCCGGTCCAACTCGTGGTGTCGCCGCCGACGATCGCGCAACCGAACTCGCCCGCAATCCGCGCCATCCCTTCGTACAGGCTCTTCACATCGTCGAGCGACATCGTCTCCGACAGCGCGTTACTGACCGTCGCCGCCCGCGGCTCACAGCCCATGGCCGCACAATCGCTCAGCGAACACGCAATCGCCTTCCGACCGATTTGATCGTAGGAATGCCGCCGGCTGTCGAAGTGTACCCCATCCAGCAGCATGTCCGTCGTAATCGCCACCAGCGGGTGGTCCAGCTTGACCACGGCCATGTCATCGCCAATTCCGATCGGCACGCGCGCGGTATCGCATCGCAACCGCCCCTCCAACCAACGGACCAATTCGTTTTCGCCCCTGGACATGTCGATCCGACCGGCTTGGGACCCGCGATGCAAATACGATCTGCGGACATCCGCGTGCATCTGCGGATTCAACTCAATTCCCGCTTCCAGAACGCAATCTGCTCGCGCGTGGACTCCGGGCCCGCGTTCCCTTCGCTGCGATACCGGCGAACGACATTCTCCGCGCCGAGATAATCGAAAACGTCCGACTCGATGCGGTCGCACACAACCTTTAGCTCCGGCAGCGGAACACTGGCCAGTTCCCGTTTGCGCCGATCGCATTCGGCGACCAGCTTGCCGACGTGCTGATGGGCCTCCCGAAACGGCACGCCCTTGCCGACCAGATACTCGGCCAGGATGGTCGCATCCATGAAACCGCGCTGCGTGGCGGCCAGCAGCCGGTCCGCGTTGAACGTCGTATTCGCCACTACCGCCGCGGCGATCTCCAGCGACGCCGACAGCGTATCGTGCGCGCTGAACAGGTGAATCTTGTCCTCCTGCAAATCGCGGTTGTACGCCATCGGCAAGCCCTTGGTCAGCGCGAGCATTCCGGTCAGCGCGGCGTAGATGCGCGCCGTTTTGCCTCGAATGAGTTCGAGCACGTCCGGGTTCTTCTTCTGCGGCATCATCGACGAGCCGGTGCAGAAGGCGTCGGCGATGGTAATGAACTGAAACTCTTGGGAGGCGTACAGAATCCAATCCTCGGCCAGCCGTGACAGGTGCACGCCGCACAACGCCGCCGCGGCCACAAACTCGGTGATAAAGTCGCGATCGCCGGTGGCATCGATGCTGTTGCGCGTGATGTCCGCAAACCCGAGCCGCCCGGCAACGGCCCGCCGGTCGATCGGCAACGTGGAGCCGGCCACCGCGCCCGACCCCAGCGGGCAGACATCCACACGCCGCCGTGCATCGCCAAACCGCTCGCGGTCGCGTTGAAATTGCTCCACGAACGCCAGCAGATATGCCCCCGCGCTCACCGGCTGCGCTCGCTGAAGATGCGTGTAGGCGGGCATGACCGCGTCAACGTACTCCTCCGCGGACGCCACCAGCGCCCGCTGCAAATCCAGCAGCCGCGGCAGGACATCCAGATCGATCGCATCCCGCGTATACAACCGCAGATCGAGCGCCACCTGATCGTTGCGCGACCGCGCCGTGTGCAGGCGTTTGCCCGGCTCGCCGATCCGCGCCGTCAGCGCCGCCTCCAGCGCCATGTGGATGTCCTCGCAGGCCGCATCCCACACGAACTTGCCCGCGACGATCTCCTCCTCGATCTCCTTCAGCCCACGTTTGATGGCCGTAGCGTCGGCCCTGGTGATCAGCCCCACCTCGGCGAGCATCTCCGCATGAGCGATGCTGCCCACGATGTCATACTTCCACAGCCGCCGGTCGAACGAGAGGCTCTCCACAAAACTTTCGGTCAGGGCATGTGCCGGCTGCGATAACCGGGCCTGCCAGCTCTTCTGATTGGAGTTGCCCATCCCTGTCATCTCCCTGAAAATGACGCGCGGCGGATCGTAATCCTCAGCGATGCCGGGGTCAAACGGCCGTCCGACAAGTCAGCTTTCAGCGGCCGCTATCCGGCGAGAGCAGGGTATAATCATGGGTATGCGTGCCGGACTGGTCAAACTCTGCACTCCCCTTCTGTGGCTCGGTCTGGCCGGTCTCGCGCCAGCCGCTCCGGCGACGCTCCCGGCCGACCTCCCGATCGACACCGCTCAGGAAACCGCACTGCTCAAAGCGGCCGGAAATGCCTATCAGATCCGCCGCACGCCCCACTTCCTCATCGCCCACCGTGCCGATCGCCAGTTGCTCGAAGCGTTCGCCGCCCGCATCGAAGAGACGTACAAATCCGTCTATCGCTTCTGCGACATCAACAAGATCGAATCCCGCCGCCCCGACCACCGGCTGGAAGTCATCTTCTTCAACGACCGCCGCGCCTACGACACCTACTCCGCTGGTTTCTCGTTCCCCTCAGCGGGCACTTACGGCGTCTATTATGAGCCGACCAACCGCTCCGCGTTTTTCAACATCATCAACGACCCGCAGATGGTCCAGCTCCACGCCGACATCGTCGCCGCCCAGGCCAGCCTCGACGGTCTCATCCAATCGGTGAAAAACATCCGCGATGCCCGCACCCGCATTCAGATTCAATACCGCGACGGCCGAACGGCCACACTGACCAAACCGCAAGCGGAGAAGGAGATCGAATCCGCCCGCCGCGAGCTGAAGACGCTGGACGCGCAACGAAATTCCTACTCCGATCGCATCAACCGCACCGTCATCCAGCACGAGGTCGCGCATCAAATCCTGTTCAACGCCGGCGTACACGTCCGCGGGGCGAGCAATCCGAAGTGGCTCGTCGAGGGGCTCGCGTGCATGTTCGAGACGCCGCCGGAAGCGGAAGGCGCCGGCATCGCCACCATCAATCAGCTCCGCCTCCAGGATTTTCGTGCGGCCGTCGCCGGAAATTCGCAGAAACGCCGCCTGACCCCGGCGGACTTTCTCGACGCCGTCGCCGCCGGCCGCATCGTCGCGCCTGAAGTGCTCATTGGCGATCCCAATGTTTTCGACGAACGCGGCACTCGCGGCGCCGGCAACTATGCCGCAGCGTGGGCGCTCACGCACTACCTCCAGCGGACCAGGACCGAGCAACTCTCAGCCTACCTGAAGGAGGTCGGCACGCGGGAGCGCGGCGATGACCCGACGCCGAAGCAGGAACTGGCCGTCTTTGAAAAGCATTTCGGGCGGCTCGACCAGACATTCCTCACCAAATGGAGCGACTACATCCTCAAACTCGGCGTCCGCTCGATCGGCGGCGGACTCTGACAAGGTGTGTGAGAAAACCTTTCAGAGCCGCGCCCGTAAGGAAGCGGGGTGCAGAGGACCGCTCCCTCACGGTCGCGGCTCGGATGGCTCACGACTAAACCGGAACTTGTTGCCGCTCCCGCTCCGCGTATAATATGAACCACGCCGCGAGGATCGCCCGCCCGCCGCGTTTTTCCTTGAGCGCCGCGGTCGAAAAACGGGGAGTGCCATCGATGAAAAGGTCGCGTTGGTTGCGTGCGGTGATGACGGCGTTCATCGGCGGCAGCGTCATGTCGGCGGGGTGCAGCGACGTTCTTCGCCGATCCGTTCGTGACGGCGTCTTCACGTTTGTCAGCGGCAATGTCGGCAACACCTTGTTTTCCGGCGGCGCACTCAACAACTTGGTCGGCGATCTCCTGACCGGCGGCTTTATCCCCGGCATCGGAAATCAGAACTCCGGCAACTGATGCCTGTGCGACACCGGCGTCTCGCCGATGACTTTGGCATCCCGGTTCATCTTCTCCGCCGACGCGAACTTGTGCGGCCCGCGCTGCCCCTCCGGGTAGAAGTATGGGGTCGTTTCGGGGCCGAACGCTCCGGCCGCTGCCGGTTGCGGGATGTTGACTGGGCCGCCGGTTCACGCGATCGCCCGGCTTTCAAAGCATCGGCATCCGCCAGCACGAGATCCAGCTCCCGCGCCGGCAGATTGACGCCCGCGATCTGCACGCGGACCTGATCGCCGATGGCGATTCGCTTGCCGCTCCGCTGGCCGATGATGCAGCCGCCGCGCACACTGATCTCCCACCAGTCGTCCGGCAGATCGGCGAAACGGATCAACCCGTCGATCAGATACTGCCGCAACTGCACAAACACGCCGACGTTCGTCACGCCGGTGACCACGCCGTCTTCGAAGTCCCCGATGTGCTTTTCCAAAAATCGCAGGACCTTCACCTGCTTCAGCTCGCGTTCGGCGGCCTCCGCACGCCGCTCGGTGTAACTGCACCGTTTGCCGGTTTCCGTCAGCGTCTGCGCGGAAGGAGCCGCCGTCTTGTCTTTGCGCGATCTGAGCTTCCCTTCCAGATACATTTGCAGCAGGCGATGGATGACCAGGTCCGGGTATCGGCGGATCGGCGACGTGAAATGCGAATAGTGCGTGCTGGCGAGTGCGTAATGCCCGATCGCTTTCGGCGAATACTCCGCCTGCGACATCGATCGGAGCACCGACAGATGCACGGCAAACGCCTCGGGCTTGCCGCGAACGCTGTCCAGCAGCCGGATCAGATCGAACCGTTCGAGCTTCTTCGGGATCGGCTTGCCGAGAACGCGAAGAAACGACATCAACTTGGTCTGCGCGTCCTCGGGCGGCTCGGGGTGGATGCGGCGAAGGTGCGGCACGCCCAGCTCCGTCATCAACTCGGCCACCACCTCATTGGCCTCCACCATGAACATCTCAATGAGCGTGTGCGAAAACCCGGTATCCGCCGGCTTGACGGCGATCATCTCGTTGTCGTCATCCAGAACCAGATCGACTTCGGGCAGATCGAGCACGATCATGCCGGCCGCCAGGCGGCGCTTGCGGATCGTGCGGGCCAGCGCCCCCATTTCCTTGATCAACGAGACGACAGCCGGCTCGATTCCGGCGCTGGTCCCCTCCAGAACGGCCGTCGCCTGAGCATATGTCAACCGCTTGCGGGACTGGATCACCGCGTTGGCAAATCGCGCGCCTTTGCGATTGCCTTTCGCGTCGTATTGGATGAACGCCGATTTCGTCAGCCGCGGCTCGTCCTCCTGCAAACTGCACAGCCCGTTACTGAGCTGCTCCGGCAGCATCGGGATCACGTGACGGGGGAAGTAAACGCTGTTGCAGCGCAGCGCCGCCTCGGTATCCAGCGGCCGGCCCGCTCGCACCAGCGTGGAGACATCAGCGATGTGCACGCCCAGCTCGAAGCCGCGCGAATTGCGCCGCAGCGAGATGGCGTCGTCGAAATCCTTCGCATCGACCGGATCGATGGTGACGATCAGCTCGCCGCGCAGGTCATCGCGTCGGGCCAGTTCCGCATCGAGGTCATATTCGCGGATGACCTGAAGCGTATCTTCGATCACTTCTTCCGGAAACTCCTGGCGGAAGTGGTACTGTCGGATGATGCTCAGCGTATCAATGCCGGGGTCGCCGCGCCGGCCGAGCACCTCGACGATGACGCCGCGCGTCGGGTGATTGGGTGACGGGAACTCGGTCAGCTCCACGACGATCTGATCGCCGGCCCGCGCCCGCGTCGAGCTGACATCGCCCAGCAGCACGGGGGCGTGCAGAGCGTGCCCGTCGGGAATCATCAGCCACTGCGAACCCTCGCGGACCAGCTCGCCCACGAACCGGCTCTGGCCACGACCGATGATCTCGACGATTTCACCTTCGACGCGTTCGGATTCGTCGCCTTTGCCGCGGCGGGTGATGCGGGCGGCCACGGTGTCGCCGGTGATGGCGTTGAGCGTCTTACCGGGCGGAATGAACAGGTCGCCGTGATCCGTCGGCGAGTCCGGCACCACGAAACCGAATCCGCGGACGTGCCCGCGAAAACCGCCGATGATGAGCTTCGCCGCCTCCGGCAGCATGACGGCATTGCCGCCGCCGTAAACTACGCGGCCCGCACGCATGAGCGCTTTCACCGCCGACCGGAAGTCGTTGTATTCCTCATCCTCGATACCCATCGACCGGGCCAGATGCCGCTCGTGCTGCGGGTGGTACTCCTTCCGGCTGATGTGGCTGAGGATGCGTTCAGAAATGTTTTGAGAGTCAGAGATAATGTTGTCCTTTCATAGATGTAGAATTGCAATCGCGTTTGCAGCGTCCAGTGTCAACCGTCTCTTCTTAGGCGACATCGCCCATTTGAACCGCAGCAAACACCTGGCAGAAGGCAAGACCCTCGATTTCGGCGAGGTGGATAAACGGTCCAGTACCTGCTAACGGAGTGGGACTTGCTGCATCGCCCATGCGAGATCCTCTTGCATGGCCTGGTGCTGCTGCTCAGCCAAGCTGACCCGATCGAGACCAATCTCGCCAATCGCCTGTTCGCGCAGAATTTTCCCGCGGAGTCTCAGTGCGAGAACGCGCTCACGCCACAACAGCCGCAACCCGACATCTACCGCCAAGCTGCGCAACTCGTCCTCAGATTTGTGCAATTCCTGCGTGAGTGTCTGGATGTGGGACTTTTCTAAATCCATACCATTTCACTATACCCGATCTCACACGACATCGAAATCGGCTGCCTTACGCTTGGCAGAATAAGTACTTGCACTGACGCATTCATGTCTGTCCTGTTTTGTTAGCGCGCTGTTCGTAAATCCAGTGTCCACAGGAGATGCCTATGCCTGTCCAGAACACCAGGGGTGGTATCTGGTCCACACCAAGCGACCTGTTTCGCAGGCCGATGAGCAGTCCCGGAACCAATAAAACGGAAATGAGCAGGCCAGTCCAGATCAACACATGCGAGAATAAAGGGTAGCGTACACGGCTACGGGACGAATCCGATCCACATTCGGGGCAAATTGACGAAGGAAGTCCGCGCAGATCGTACCCACACTCTAGACAGATGTTACGCCCTTCGCGAGTGAGTTGGGCTCGCAGATCGCGCCGGATAAATCCCCCCAGCAAGAAAAAGACGGGCAATATGGTGCCCAGCCCGATAAAGAGAAAGAAGAACAGGAAATCGAGTTCGCCGGAAAGCCGCAATGCTTGAACAAACCGCACATAGATAAGAAAGGCAATGACAGATGAGGCGAGCATAATGAGCAACACGAGTGGGGCAAGGACGGGAACATGAGCGAAAGCAGTGTTGAGTGCCCGGAACGCCCTGCGTAGACTCTTAAACTGCGAGAGTTCGGGAAACATGCGTGCTTGTATCACTTTGCCTCAGCCATGCGGAGCTGGGCCCGCGCGCTGGCTTCGGCGTTGGCTTTGCGCTTGGCTGCATTCTCGTCGGTAGGCCGCATGTGGCGGGCCTCTTCGAGCTTCGCGCGGGCACGATCCGTGTTGATCCGCTCGGGAGGAATCGCCTGCTGCGTCAGGATGATGGCATGATTGTCGAGCACCTGAGCGAAACCGCCGTCCACGAACCAGACCTGCTGCTTGCCGCCGCTGTCCACGCGCAATCGGCCGGCGCCCAGTTTGGACAGCAGCGGCGCGCGGTTGTACAAAATGCCCAACTCACCATCAATCGCCGGAATGACGACAAACTCCGCCGGCCCGTCAAAGACGCTGCCATCGGGCGTGATCACACTGCAATGGAAAGATTTAGCCATAAAGATCAGTTCTGAGTTCTCGGTTCTCGAATTGTCAGCATTCCGCAATCCGCAATCTTCTCCGTGTCTCCGTGCCTCCGTGGTGAGCGATCAACCTTTCGCCAACCGCTCCGCCTTCGCCGCGGCTTCCTCGATGTTGCCCACGTACATGAACGCTTGCTCCGGCAGATGGTCCCACTTGCCGTCCACGATCTCCTCGAAACTGCGGATCGTATCATCCTTCCGCGTGTAGTTGCCCGGCAATCCCGTGAACGGCTCGGCCACAAAGAACGGCTGCGAGAAAAATCGCTCGATCTTGCGGGCCCGGCTGACGGTCAGCTTGTCCTCTTCTGAAAGCTCGTCCACGCCAAGGATGGCGATAATGTCCTGTAGATCCTTATACCTCTGAAGGATCTTCTGCACCGTCTGCGCGACCTTGTAATGCCGCTCGCCGATGTACTGTGCGTCGAGAATGCGGCTGGACGAACCCAGCGGATCGATCGCCGGGTAGATGCCCTTCTCGCTGATCCCGCGGGAGAGCACGATGAACGCATCGAGGTGCGTGAACGTCGTCGCCGGCGCGGGGTCCGTCAGATCGTCCGCAGGAACGTACACCGCCTGCACCGAAGTGATGGCCCCGTGCTTGGTGGAGGTAATCCGTTCCTGCAACTCGCCCATTTCCGTACCCAGCGTCGGCTGGTAACCCACCGCCGACGGCATGCGGCCGAGCAGCGCCGACACTTCCGACCCCGCCTGCGAGAACCGGAAAATATTGTCGATGAACAGCATCGTGTCCGCGCCGGATTCATCGCGGAACCACTCGGCGATGGTCAGCGCGCTCAATGCCGCTCGCAATCGCGCGCCCGGCGGCTCGTTCATCTGCCCGAACACCATCGCCGTGTGATCCATCACCGACTTGATGTTGCCCTCGGCGTCCTTGATCTTGGCCTCCTGCATTTCCAGCCACAAATCGTTGCCTTCGCGGGTCCGCTC
>CAYLLT010000158.1:0-9537 GCA_964384465.1 uncultured Planctomycetales bacterium
ATGCGGCGAAAGTACGGCGGCGACCATTATTCGTTCGACAAGTTCGGCTGCCATTTCGCTGCCATCGACTCCGCGACGCCGCAGGAGCCGACACCGAGTCTCGAGCAGCGGACGCTCACGTGGCTGCGCGAGGATCTGCGCAATGTGCCGGCCGGCGCACCAATCTTTCTCTATTGCCACCATCCGCTTTCGACGCACGAGTACGCCGATCCGTACGAGCAATTGCGTTTCCTGGAGACGATCCGCGGGCGCAACGTGGTCCTGCTGCTGATGGGGCACGGACACCAGCCTGTTCACGAGAAATGGGGCACACTCGACAGTGTCATGGGCGGCTCGACGTTCGGCCCGCATACCGGCTACAGCATCATCTCGGTGATCGGCGGGACGCTGCGCGTCGTGTACCGGTTTCGCGAGGCGGGTAAGCCAATGAAGACGCTGCTGGAGAAGCCGATCGCGATGCCGGAGAAGCCGATCGCGATGCCGGAGTGCGCCGATATCGTGATGCCCTCGCCATTCGTCGTCTCCGAACCGGAGATGCCGATCTCGCTGGTGATAAAGGGCGATATATCAGGAGCGCCCGTCGCCGATATCGATGGGCTGAAGGAGCACTCGGTCTCCCTTAAGAGAGAGAAAGACCTGTACTTCGGGTCGTTGTCCATGCAGGGGTTGCTTGCCGGCGCGCACTATCTCCGGATCACCGTCCACAGCGGCAGCAACAAGCTCGATCGTGCGACCTCGTTTATTTATTCGCCGCCGGATGCGGCAGTTCGTGAGAAGCGGGCCGCGCTCGATGCCGGGGTGAAGGCCGAACCGCTGCTGATGGGCAACAACCTGATCGTCGGCACCACCGCCGGTCAGGTCATCCGCGTGTCGTTTTCCTGGGCGACGGCGAAAACAGACACACTCTTTACGAGCGGCGGGGAAATCCTGCACGGGCCGGCGCTGTTCGAGAACACGCTCTACTTCAGCTCGGGCGATATGAACGTCTATTCGATCAGCGTGGCTGGCAAGCTGAACTGGAAGTGCCCGCTCGCCGCCGGCGTGTACGGCACGCCCGCCGTCGGTCCTGATGCCGTCTACGTCGGCGACATGGAAGGCTTCGTCCACGCGATCGATCGCCGCAACGGAAAGATCAAGTGGTCGCAGCGCATCGCACCATACAGCATCGAGCAGTCGCTGCTGTTGGATGAAGGACCGCTCGCTCGCGCTCGCGGCTCGGAGGAGGGGGTGCTCTATTTTGGGGCCTGGGACGGACAGGTGTACGCCGTCAACGCCCGCGATGGATCAGTGAAGTGGAAAGAGCGCTCGCCGGGCGGCCAGTCGGAGGCCAAGTACACATCCCGGTATTACGCGGCGGCCGACTGCTCGCCGCTGATCGTCGGCGATCATTTGATCGTCTGCGACCGTTCGTATCACGTGGGCTCCTACTCGCTGGACGGTAAATACATCGGTCAGATCGCCGCCAACGTGTCCGGCATCGGCCTGTCCCGCGATGGCAAGAGCTTCTACGCACGCGGCTTCGAGGCCGGCCTCACGCGCTATGACGCCGCCGGTAAACCGATGTGGTCCAATCCCGTCCCGCTCGGCCGCTTCCCGATTCCACCGACCGAGATGGCGGGCAAGGTTTACGTCTGCTCCAACCGCGGTCTGCTCACCGCGCACGACGCTGCCGATGGAAAATTCCTCTGGCAATACCAGGTGACGCCGCAACTGCATGTGATGGCGTCCGTCGCCGCCGACGCGGCCGGCAATGCCTATGTGGCCGCGATGGACGGCACCGTCACGCGCGTCGGGCAGGGAAGATGAACCGTTGCTGGTATATCAGAACATTCGTATCAACGGCGTTCATTCAGCTCGTCGCGCGTTGGAAGAGAGCCGTTTGAGCGAAAGCCGGAGTTGCGCATGCGCTCCAGCAGTTGTTCCAGGTCAGCCCTTCTCTCCTCAGGGTGACGCTGTACGATCAGCTCGATGGTAATCCGGACGCGTTGCTCGTCGGGCAAGTCGAGCTGCGTCGTGGGATTGAGCACGCCATTGCGGTAAATGGCTTCGGTTTTGAGCATCCTTCTATTATAACCTGCGTGGCGAACAAGTTGAAAGCGCACCTGAGGCTGGTCTTTAGGAGTTAGCAATGGACAGAGATCCCAAAACCGCATGGGATGCGTGGTTGAGCGATCCGGCAATTGATGAGCCGCATAAGCACGAGATCCGCCAACTTCTGACCCAAGGTGATGAGAAAGATCTCGCCGACCGCTTCTATCGGCAGCTCGAATTCGGCACCGGCGGCATGCGCGGCCTCATGGGCGCCGGCATCAACCGCATGAACGTCTACACCGTCGGCGCCGCCGCACAGGGATTGGCGAATTACATTGCAACCTTCGGCGAGCAGGCCAAAGCGGCCGGTGTGGCCATCGCTTACGACTGCCGGCGCAACAGCCGGCTCTTCGCCCAGACGACCGCGGCGGTGCTCGCGGCCAACGGCGTGACCTCTTACCTCTTCAAAGAACTACGACCGACCCCGCAACTTTCGTTCGCCGTCCGGCATCTGAAATGCACCGCCGGCGTGGTCATCACCGCCAGCCACAATCCGCCCGCTTACAACGGATTCAAAGCCTACTGGTCCGACGGCGGGGGCGTCGTCCCGCCGCACGATGAAAACATCATCCGGCAGGTCCGTGCGATCCGCAGCTTCTCGGACATCAAACGGACGCCGGTCGAACAAGCCGTCTCGAACGGTGCGATCAAGCTGATCGGCGATGAGCTGGACGCGGCGTTTCTCCAGGCGGTGCAAAACTCCTGTCTGGAGCTCGATATCGTTCGCGCACAGGGCCGCTCGCTGAAGATCGTTTACACCGCTCTGCACGGCACCGGCGGTACTCTCGTGCCCCAAGCGCTCACTGATCGCGGTTTCGCAAATGTCATCCAAGTCCCTCAGCAAGCCGAGCCGAACGGCGAATTCCCCACCGTCGCCTCGCCCAACCCGGAGGAGGGGCCGGCTCTCGACATGGCCATCGCGCTGGCCAAGCGCGAGGGCGCCGACCTGGTCATCGGCACCGACCCGGACGCCGATCGCGTCGGCATCGCCGTCCGCGGGCCGGGCGGAGCGTTCGTCCTGCTCTCCGGCAACCAGACCGCCGCCCTGCTGACCTGGTACATCTGCGATCATCACCAACGGGCCGGCACCTTCCCGCCGAACAGCGCACTCATCACCACCATCGTCTCCGGCGACATGATGAAGGACATCGCCCGCAACTTCGGCGCGGAAGTGATCGAGACGCTCACCGGCTTCAAATGGATCGGCGAGAAGGTGACGCAGTTCGAGGAGACGGGGGGTATCGCCGGCCCGAGCAAGATGTACCTCTTCGGCGCCGAGGAAAGCTACGGCTACATGCCCTGCACCTTCACGCGGGACAAGGACGCCGTCACCAGCGCGTGCTTTATCGCCGACTTGGCGGCGGTCGCGGCATCAAGAGGCAAAAACCTGTACGCGCTGCTGGACGACCTCTACCGGCAGTTTGGCTACTACCAGGAGCACACGCTCAACGTCACGCTCCCCGGCCGTGAGGGCGCGGACAAGATCAAAGCCATGATGGCCGGCCTGCGGTCGGATCCGCCGCGGGAGATGGCCGGCATCCCCGTCGTGCGAATGGGCGATTGTCTGAGCGGTGAGATCCGCGACCTGAGCACGGGCCAGCTCGCCGGCCGCTACGATCTGCCCGCCGCGGACGTGATCCTGCTCACGCTGTCGGACGGCAGCAAAGTCATTGCCCGCCCCAGCGGCACCGAACCGAAGATCAAGTTCTACCTCTTGACGCGGGAGCCAGCCGACGATCTGGACCGCGCCAAAGCCGCCGCCGTGGAAAAGATCAACGCCCTCACCGCTGACCTCCGCCGCCGCGTGCTATAGCGGTTTAACGGTCAGTTTGATTTCCTGGTTTCTCCACGGCGCCGGCGTGAGCAATAAAGAACGGTCAGGCAGGTGTGAGCGAGTGTGCCGATGGCCAGAAGCCCGACGCCGAACGCGCCGGCCGCATAGCGCATCTTCCCCGTGGAAAACGCCAGCACCAGCAGATAAGCCGCGGTAATAATGAGTCCGGTTGAGCCGATGCACTTCACCACGACCAGTACCGGCGCCGGCAGCAACCGCCGCGGGCCTTGAAGCGTGCAGCGCCGGCAGCGCCGCTGGCCGTCCAGTCCCTTGAGCATCTCGTCGAACGTGAGGCACGACGGGCACGTGCCGACTTCCTGACCCAGCTCGGCAGACCGCACCTTCCGCATCAACATGCGGTACGCATTGGCGACTTCCATGAACTGCCGGCGGCTGGCTTCATCCCCGCCGTGTTTGTCGGGATGCAGCTCCTGCGCGAGCCGCCGGTAAGCCCGCTTGATCTCGCCGACCGAGCTGCTTTCCCCCAGTCCCAGCACGCGCATGCAATCCACCGGCGTCACGCAACCATGCCCTCCCGGAAGCAAACGGAGCCGCGACCGTGAGGGAGCGGAACGGATGGAGTCCGCTCCAACCGCTCCCTCACGGTCGCGGCTCCGATAAACTACTGCTCAATCTGATAATCGTAGAACAGCTTGGCGACCTTATCCGCCATCGTGCTGGCCATCTTCTCGTGGACCTGCGGCTTCGACTTACAGGCTCGGATGTCCTGCGGGCTGATCGTCACCACGATCAGGCGCCCCTCACGATCCAGCGGCCACAGCCGCACGTCCTCACGCCGCTCGGCCTTCGCGTTGATCACTTTCAGCGAGGCGGCGAACGTCGCCGGCGACACCGCGATGTCCAGATCGTTCTCCATCGTGAACTGCTTGATGCTCAGCCACAACACCGTGTCGGCCCCCGCCAACCGCCCCACCTCGCGGGCCCCGCGCTGATCGAACTTCGGCTCCGATTGCCGCAGCTTGGAGAGCTCATCGCTGGTGGTGATCCGGTCGGCAATCTGATGCTCCCGGAGCTGCTTGGCCAGCGCGTCCACCAGCGCCTGCCGGGCCAGCGGCGCCTGCATCAGGTCCTGATCGTCGTCCACCAGCACCATCAGCGGCCCCTGAGGCAGTTTGAATTCCGCCTTGCTGTCCTGCTTGGGCACCATCCCCAGCGTATAAAGCCACGCCCCGAAGCTGGGCCCGCACCCGCTCGCCGACAACAGAACCAGACAGCAGAATCCAAAGGACCGCGGCAAGGGTCGTCGATGCCGTCGACGGCAACGACCCAACTTGTTGCCGCAGGCGAGCGCGTGATCATCAGTCTGGTGCGATTCTTTTCTCATCAATAAACCCGTTGACAAAAACATCCATCACCCGATCGGCCGATCGTGATCGTGGAATTTCTTGCCCACCTCGATGGCGAAGGCGTCATACGTCGCCTGGCGTATCTGGTCCGGCCGGACGTTCGGATATCCCACGGCATCATCCGGCGGCACCGCCACCATCACGTCTTTCAGCCGTATGTCCTCCGGCGGTTCGCCCGTGCGGCTCAGATCGTGCACCACCACCGACGCGTTGATCCGCCCGCGATAAAAATGGGCCATCCCCGGATCGCGCATGGAAAACTGGAACACCGACAGATGCAGGACCATATCCGCCAGGAAATGCCGCCCCACATCGAGTGGATCGGCCTCAAAGCTGTTGCCCTGCTCGAGGTATGATTCCACCAGCAGAGGATCGACCATGGAGGCGCCTTTGACGTTCTTCTCCAGATAAGCGCCCACGTATGCCGCGAGGTCCAGCCGAACCTTCGGATAATCCCACAGCACTTCCGGCGGCGCCCACACAAACACCAGCACCTTCTTGGCCGCCAGCCGATTGAACTCCGCCGGAACTTTCTCTGTCGTCGGCGCCGCTTGCAGCATCAGGGCCTTGATCGCGTTACAGCCCCACAGCCCGCCCCAAACGGGCATCGCCGACAGCAGAAGACAAAGCTTCCAGCCGCATGTTCGCCGCATCGAATCGTTCGACATGGGTGAGTTCCACCTTTCGTCCCAAGCCCAATCTCTAATATCGACCGGGCAGCGTCCCATCCGCCAGACCGACTGCCATCTTGATCCCCCACGCCGCCACGATGAATGCCGCCCCCCACCACAGGCAGTGCAGCGGGTTCACGCGATACCAGTTGATCGACACGCGCCGGCCGGTCACCGCCGCGACGGCCCCGATCAATCCGACCGCCACGGTGCCGATCGCAAGTACGAAGCCCGCCACCTGCGAACGAATGCCTTCAAAAATGTGCCCATGCACGGTGTAGACGAACGCCGTGGTCATGCCGCATGTCGGGCACGGCAAACCGGTCACGGTGAGGAACCCACACGGCGGCAGACCCAGTTGCTGGTGTGTGCCGATGTGCCGCGTATCCGGCCGCAGGCGCGCCGCCGTGAACACGATCGTCGCAGCGGCCAGGAAGAAACCCACCGCATACGCACGCCCGTAGATTGCATGTTCCAGCCACACGATGTTCACGAGCGGCCCCAGCCGGTGCCCGCCGCGCGCGTCACCGGCCGGCTCGCTCGATCCGACCAATCGGTCGTGCAAAGCCGGCTCGATCGGCGTTGCTGGCGTCCGGGAAATCACGTCTTCGGATGCTCCTCGGGTGGGTGTTCGTGTGGTCACGGTCGGTGAGTCCGGGGACAATTCACAGTCCCGCATCTCATTCAAGCGTATCCTCCCCGATGGCGGAGGTCAATGTGGAGCATCGCCCCGCCGGATGGAGGACGTGACCGGGGAAAACATATCAGTAAAACACCGTGAGGATCAGGTTCGGCTCGGCATGTTTGCCTTCCCACACTCCGACCGTGGTGGTGGCGAACTTGACCTCAACGTCCGTATTGTGATCCAGCCAGGCGTTGACCTGTTGATCCAGATGATGCATCGCTCCCTCGGAGAGTCGGCAGTGGAATGTACGGGCGCGCGTGGCGCCTCGCCCGGCCGGGTTGAGCGGGCGCTGAAATGTTTCCGATTCGCGGGCCATCCCCTCGGCCGGGCTGTGTCCGGAGAAGCCGTGGATGGATGATCGGCCGGATTTGTCCGTTCCGTCCGGCGTTTCCGCCAGCGAGAGCGTCAGCTCATCGCCGGCCGGGACCGGCGGCGACTCCCGGTTGTGCCGCTCTTCGAGACAATGATGACAGAGAAGCTGGCCTGCGATACGCCCGGCGATGCCGCGATCGATGTGTTCCGGGTAAATGCTGGCGCCGCACACCGAGCAGCTCGATACCGGCTCGGCTTCAGGTCGGGAACTCATGGTTTACCTCCTGCTCATTTTAGCTCAGACGACTGAGCAACAGAGGCGCAACAGAAATGAACGTCACATACGGCTCAGAACAGCGTCAGGATGGCCGGGCCGAAGAGATCCACCAGAAAGCTGTCCCGTATCAGCAGCGGGCTGGCCGCCGGCGCCAGCAGGACCTCGATCTCGCGCTGATAAGCGCGGATGCAGCCGGCCTGCCACATCCAGCCGCCCAGCATCAACAGTATGAATGACCGCTTCCACCGACGACAGGAAAATTTGTGTTCATCGGCGTGCATCGGCGGTTCCTCGACAATAACAAGACAACCTACGGCTTGGCGTCGCACGTACACACCAATTTGCCGCAACCGGGGCAGCCCTCCCCGTATTTATCCCGCAGAGCGTCGCTCAAGTCCACCCCTTCCACATTGGCCAGCGTGGCCAGCCACGCCATCACGTCGGCGAATTCCTCACGCTTGTTGGCCTCATCCCGGCCATCTCCGATGGCGGCAGCCAGCTCGCCAATCTCCTCCATCATCCAAAGAAACGTCCCCGCCGACCCGCGCTGGCGGTCCTTATGCGAGTACATCTTATCAATCAGTTGCTGGAAATCCCGAAGATCCACGACTCGTGCTCTTGTTTCGACGTTTCGACTTTCAACTTTCGACTTTTCGTACGATATCCGCCTGCTCCCGCCGGGGCAATCGCCCGCAAGTACACGGTATAATTCGACCATGCCCGAACAGCCCTCTGATGAGCGGTTCCCGCGGTCCGCGCGCATTCGCTCGCCCAAAACCTTCGAACGCATCTTCAAACAGCGGATTCGATCCGAGAACCGCTGGATCGTACTGTACGCCGGCACGAATGAGGAGAACCTGGCTCGGCTGGGGTTGGCCGTCGGCCGGCGATTTGGCAATGCCGTTCAACGGAATCGCATCAAACGTCTGATTCGCGAAGCCTTCCGGCGGGTCCGAAGTGAGTTACCCGGTGGGAGTGACTGGATCGTGGTGCCCAAGCCCGGTGCCGAACCGACCGTGACCGAGCTGCTACAGTGTTTTCGGGAGCTGGCTGCCAGTCTGAGCACTCGTTTGCCCGCCCCTCCCCCCACGGCCCTGCGTAGGGAGGGCGGACCAGGTTGCTGACTCGTTGTGCCGCAAAGGTTTGCGCAAAAAAAGGGGGAGTGTAGACTTAACGCAATGGGCCTTATTGGTGCCCAGCAGGCCACGGTCGCCCTTTGGGATCGGTGTTCCATCCCCAATTCGTCAGATATTCTGCCTTCTGGGTGATCCGGTGAATTCGGACAAGGTTCGCCCCGGCATGTTCGTATCTGTAGGGTGTCGGCCACACACACAACGCAAAGGCGACGACAAACAGCCCCGCCACAATCCAGACAATCTTTCCGGGGGCGCGAAAAATCATTGTCGCTTCTTCCGCTTGCCCTTAGCCTTGGGTTTCGGCCAGCCCTCTGGCGGGCGCTTCTTCTCCAGCGCCTTGCCGACCGCAGCCCGCCAGTCGCCGTCGATCTTGAGGTGCTCCGGCTCTGGTCCGGGGGTTGCCTTGCCGATCATTTTCTTACTCACATTCTTGCTCATAACTCGATATCACTGGCAAGCTTGAACCAAGCTGTTTGACAGTATGGCACGCTTGGGGTAGATTGAGATTTAATCGACTGCTTCGTGGGCAGTCCTCTTATGGTGGAGCGTATCATGAATAACGGCTTAAGTCCACTACAGATTGTAGGCTGGCTTCGTCAACAGTCGGTCAAACTCAGCGAGATGGCTGACGAGTTGGAAATAACCTTTGGAATACTCAACAAGCACGCGGGGAATGAGCCGAATTGCTCGGCTTCCACCCAGTCGGTCACAAGGGCCGCTGGTAACTCCGCCGTGCTCCAAAAGGCGATTGAGCACCTGAGAGATCGCAAGGCCAGGCGTGTGGCCGAAATCGCGTCCGCCATCGGTGAGACGCAGAAAATCGTGACGAGACTGATTGACGGAAACCCCAGCACCTTTGAGCGGCGCGACAGGGGCTGGGTGGTCCTCAGAAACGATGTCTTGGTTGCTGAGGGGGCCATCGGTGAGAATTGACTTGTTGTAATACATTGAATTACGGACATGCCTCAACGGAAAGGAATCCGGTATGAAAACAACAGTCGGGGACCGCCATCCGGGATCGTCGTCGGCGGACCCCTTAACGTAGATGAACCCGGCTGCTTGCTTTACGGGCCGCAGGCCGGGTTCATCTAGACGATCGACGCGCCCGGCGTGTCGCCGGGCGGGTTAAATCCAGCCAGTGATGGGCGGGTCAAAACCAGCCAA
>CAYLLT010000159.1:0-9387 GCA_964384465.1 uncultured Planctomycetales bacterium
AGCGGCTCAACCAGGAGGAGAGCATCATCGCCGGACCGAGCTCCGGGATGGCGCTCGCCGGCGCATTCAAGCTCGTCCCCGACGAGCCGGGCGCGATCTGCGTGGTCATGTTCCCCGACAACGCCTTCAAGTACACCGCCTCCTTCAAGAAGCACCTGCCGGAGCTTTTCCCCGCGGAGGCCGGCCAGGCCCCCGCCGCGCCGACCCCGTCGCCCGCGGATATCGTCGAGCCGGTCGACGCCGTGAATCGGGTGCGCCAGGGCGCGGTCCTGGTCGACGTCCGCACGCCCGACGAATACATCGCCGGGCACATCGCCGAGGCGCTCAATCTCCCGCTCCAGGCCATCCAGGCCGGGGCGGCCGACGGGCTGCCCGCGGACAAGAAGGCGGCGATCGTCACCATCTGCGCGATGGGCAAGCGGTCGCTGGCCGCCTGCCAACTGCTGAAGGGGATGGGCTACGAGAACGTGAAGACGAGCCGCGGCGGCATGAACGCCTGGGTCAGCGAAGGCCATCCGCTCCAGATCCGCTGAGGGCAAAAAACTGCGACGCAGCTTTTCACCCTAGCACGGAAAACGAGTCGCGTCCCCTTTTCAGTGCGGCCGTGCGGCCGAGTACTTCGTCAACACGGTGTTCAACTACCCGACGCTGGCGGAGTGCTACAAGGTCGCGGCGTACAACGGGCTGAACAAGTTGCGGAGCGTGTGAGGGGGAGGAGTGACCGGTGACCGGTGAGCCGACGCTCTACTTCTTCACCAGCGCGTGTTCGCCCGGCAGGCGGCGAAGTTCAGGCGACACGCCGCAACTCCCCCTTGCTGCGAAGGTAGTCCACGAAGGCGGCCTCCCGCTCGATCTGGACCAGGTCGGCCATGCGTCCGGTCTCCGAATGCAGCCGCATGAGGGCGCGGATGATCCGATCGGACGAAAGGCCCGAGACGGCGATGTCGAGGTCGGACCCGGCGCGAGCATCGCCCCGCGCCATCGAGCCGAACACATAGACCTCGCGGGCGCCCTCCTCCCGGAGAATGGCCGCGGCCTTCGCGAGCAGGGCGGGCGTGTCCGAGGCAGGGGCGCTCATGCCCCATTCTACGCCGTGCGGGGAGCGCCCCGACCCCGGCGTGTCCCGACACGGCCTGGAAGGCCGTGCTACTCCCTTACCAGCGTGACGTTGACGAGCCACTGGTGGGCGTCGTCGGTGTCGCCGCGGTGGTTGGTGACGGCGAGGGCGACGGCGGTGGCGGGGCCCTCTTCGAAGGCATTGCTCCCCACCCGCTCCGCCTCCACCTCCCACTGCTGGAGGGCGGTGGTGCCGGCGAAGCGGAGGTGGCCCTCGGCGATGGCGCCGGTGGAGCGCTGCGTCACGGTCACGCGCAGGTCCACCCACTCGCTCCGCGTGTTCGAGATGGGGCCGGAGACGAGGATTCGATGCCCGTTGCCGCTCAGCGTGGCGGTGGGGTTGATGGTGTTCTGGGAAAAACCTGCGAACGCCGCCGGGGCGATGCAGAACGCGGCGAGGATGAGGGCGAGGGCGGCGGGCAGCAGACATCTCCGGGCGATTGGTCGGGCAAGCACGTGTTGAACTCCTGTCTTGGGGATGGGGACCCCCCCCACCCTGTCCTGATAGGAAATTTGATTCCGCGAGGGGCGGCGGCGTGGCCCCGGGGGTGGGGGGTTTGGGGGGCGGGGGTCGCTTGGCGACACATGCCGGTCCTCCAGAGTGCCCATTCCCACCGGCGGTCAGACGCTTTTGGCCCATTTCGCGGAGTCATCCCGGCACGCCGGGAGTCCGTGGACCGTCCACGGGCAGCATGTGCGCAGTGTACCCCCTGACCCCGGCCTGTTCAAGGCCGAAATTGAAAAGCTCAGTTCCGGTTCAGGGCTCCCAGGGCAGTTCGGGCTGGTCGATTGCCTCGCGACGGAGGTGTTCCAGGAAGTCGTATTGGAAAAGACGAAGAAAACGGGACAGGGAACAATGGGGATGATCCCCGTTTCAAGAGTCCGTTCTCAATGGATTGACTCTCTGATCCGACTCCCGCTATCATGAATGAGAGGAGCTCTTTATGACGCTGACCGTAGCCATCAGTCCCGATATCGAGGCCAAGCTCCGTGAGCGCGCCCAGGCCTTCGGGCGGGATGTCGCCCAGTACGCTGCCGACCTGATCCGGCAGGGCGTCACCGCACCCACGTTCGACGAGCTCCTGGAACCCGTCCGCCAGGACTTTGCCAGAAGCGGAATGACCCCGGATGAGATCGACGCCTTCGGGCGCGACCTCATTGAGAAAGTCCGCTCCGCTCGCCAGGCTGATCGCCTATGAACCGTGTCGTTTACGACACCCCTCAACTCCACATTCTCACGCCGGACGCGCTCATGGCCGAGTTAAAGGGCGAAGAATAACCCTCGGCGAAAAAAAGACTAGATGAGGTGCCAGGAGTTATTGACTCGAATTCTTCAGCCGTTCCCGGACGGCCTCCAGCGAAGAGACTTTGCCAGCGGCGGCCTCCTGATGCCGCGACTCCAGCAGCTCCCGAAACGCCTGACTCTGCTCGGCCAGCCGATCGATGAAATCGGGGTCATCGGATCGGATCGGGAGCATCTCAAAGGAGGGCTTTCCGTCGACGGTCACGACCACCGGTGATGACTGGCACTCGGTGGCGTACTGCTCCAGGTTCGCCTTGGCCTCCTCAAGTTTAATGACTTTCATGCGCCTTGAACTCCTTGCGATCGATTGTAGCAGATCAACGGCGGTAGCACGCTCGATGGGGCGCCGGTGTCGATGACGGCCGGGCTGGGCACATCTCCGAGTTAGGTAGGACAGGTCAACGACCTGCTTCAACCATCACGCGCCGGAATGGTAACGGCAGGTCGTTGACCTGCCCTACCGTTTGTAGAAGGTGCTGCCGCGGTAGGCGTATTTGCTGAGGCGGTTGTTGACGTAGGCGGCTTCGAGGATGAACTCGACGGCGCTGGCCAGTGCGGCGGGGTCTTCGGGCGTGAGTTGCGCGGCCTTGCAGACGGCGGCGGCGGATTTCATCAGGCCCTTGAGCGATGACGCGGACTGTACGAGGGCGTCGGCGCGGATGTCGTCGCCGATCTCGACGTTGAGCTTGCCCCCGTGAAACTGCTCGACGATCGGGTCGAGGCTGTCCAGCTCGAAGTAACTCGCGGCCACATTCTTGACCGCTTCGCCCATGAGGGCGGCGATCAGCTTGTCCTCGGCCTGCTCGTCTTCGGCGAGCATCAGCTCGATCTTGCCGCGGCAGCTCGCGCTGACGTTGGCGAGGTCGCTGACGCGCGGGAGCACGCGATTTTCGCTGAGCATGATGCCGCGGCGCTCGGCGTTGGATACCATCGTCTCCATGCAGGTGATCGACGCCCGCACGGATACGCCGGATTGCTGATTGACGTGCGGGCTGGTGCGGGCGAGGCGGACGAACTCCTCGATGATCTCGCCCATGAACTTCGGCACGACGACCTCGACCTGGCCGTTACGCTTCAGCCAGGCGTTCTCGCGCGTGATCTGGAGCGACTCTTCGTTATTGCGCGGGTAATGCGTGCGGATGACCGAGCCGATGCGGTCCTTGAGCGGCGTGACGATGCGGCCGCGATTAGTGTAATCCTCCGGGTTGGCGCTGAAGACCATGCAAATGTCCAGCGGCAGGCGAATGGGGAAGCCGCGGATCTGCACGTCGCGCTCTTCAAGGACGTTGAACAGGCCGACCTGAATGCGCGGGGCGAGGTCGGGCAGCTCGTTGATGGCGAAGATGCCGCGATTGGTGCGGGGGATGAGGCCGAAGTGCATCACGGATTCATCAGCGAGATAGCGGCCTTCGGCATGCTTGACCAGGTCGATCTCGCCGAGCAGATCGGCGATGGTCACATCGGGTGTGGCCAGCTTCTCGTGATAGCGCTCGTCGCGGTGGACCCAGTGCAACTCGGTGTTGTCGCCTTTTTCGGCGACAATCGTTTTCGAGCGGCTGAACTTCGGTTCGAGCGGATCGTCGAACAGCTCCGTGCCAGCGATGGTCGGTGCATATTCATCGAGCAGCGACGGCAGGGCTCGCAGGATGCGCGTCTTGGCCTGGCCGCGCAGGCCCAGAAAGAGCATGTCATGCTTACTGAGGATGGCGTTGACGATCTGCGGAATAACAGTTTCCTCGTAACCCACGATGCCGGGAAAAAGCGTTTCGCCGGCGGGGAGCTTGCGGATCAGGTTGTCGCGCATCTCCTCGCGAACGGATCGCGAGCGATAGCCGCTCTTTTTGAGTTCCCCCAGCGTTGAAGGTCGATTCATACGGCCAGCTCCTCAAACACCTCGATGTTAGGTTAGGTAAGCAGATGGGCAATTGCAATCGCAGCCATCGGCGATGAAACTGACCTCCAGCGCAGGGTTCGTTTGGTGTGCGCCAGGTCAAGCCTGGAGCCAGAAGCGGGTGCGCGAAGCCGGCGGGAGCCGCGTGCGGCTTGCGGCGGGGACGCTCTACCCGATCCTTTACCGTCTGGAGAAGGCCGGCGCGGTGAGCACCAGGATGGCCCATCGCGAAGCGGTGGGGTACGCGATTCTTCCTTTTCTGGATCGAATGAGGGTGTGAATGATGGGACTCGGAGCGCGGCTGTTCCCGCGGGAACTTCACCGCACCGCGGTTTTGCGAGGCATCGCCTTGAGCAGAGCGCGGAGCACGCCGTTGACTGATTCCGGCGTGGTGAACACCTGGGCGACGTCCGGATCGAGCACAACGATGCGGCTGCCCGCCTTGTAGCTCGCCGCAAAACGGTTCGGACGCGCCTGGCGGTAATCGAACCGGTACTCGCGCCGCAACTCGTCCGTGCCGCGCTTTGGTTTCCTATTTGAGAGGTTTTTCTTCATAATCATCGCAACGGACCTCTTTGACGAGCTGACCGGCATTAAGCTCCGAAGTGTTCATGCTCTCAGCCTCACGAGTTGCCGCGGCGATCACAAATGCTTCTCTCTATTTCTTCGAGCGTCAGCTTGTCGAGCCATTCATGACGCTCAGTCGTGTAATCGCCTTGGCCGGGATTGTATTGCTGGAGAAAGCGGAGCGTGCCATCGGGGCCGAGACGCTCAAGTAAGGCTTCGATACCGGCCTTGCGGAGTTCGGGTATGGACATGGTCCTGTTCATTTCTCGAGTACCTCCGCGATCCACGTAGCCGGATTCACGACACGAACATGCGGCTTCGGTTGAAGCCGGGCGGCCTTCCGCAGAAACACATCGTCCGTCGTCAACAGTGTATCACAAGCGGCGGTCGCACCAGTGTGTTCAGATGCCGACTGACTGGCGGGGTGCAGGCGCTCCGTGGAGCAGGCCATCGGTATCCAGGTCCTCATCGATCGCTGGCCAGTGGATACCGTAGCCGCCACCGCTGATCCGCCAGTTTGCTCGTTGCTCAGGCGTAGCATGGAGAAGGCGAGGATACCACGCGAGAGGCACAGAGATCGTGCGACCGTCGGCCAGATCGACGATCAAGGAATCCTCATCGCAGCGCACGTCCTTCACCCGCTGGCCCGGTTTAAGCTCCGAAGTATTCATGCCAAGCTCCCAGGAGTTCCTCCTCGCGATCAATCACGATTCTCTCGATTGTCCGGAGTTCCTTCGCACCAAAACCAATGTTTCTGGCCAAGGAGACCGGATTGAGCCAGAACTTTGCCGAGCAAGCGTCTCGCTCAACGTGAACGTGTGGCGGCTCGCCCCGATCGTGACTTACAAAGTGTATGCGGTATGGGCCGACAATTGCAATTGTGGGCATCTTTACGTCCAAAAAACACGGCCGCGGGATGCTACCCCCGGCCGTGGACAATCACCGTAACGCTTGCCCGCCATGGCGGATCTTCGACCTGCGCTGCGGGCTCTGACACCGGCGAGACGCCTGTGCCACACCGGCTGTTGCCGCCTCCTCGAACGTGAGGTCGTGCTTGCGGTGGTTGGCCGCAGCCTTTTGAAGGTCCCATTCAAATTGCAGCGCCATAAGCGTTCCAGTCGTTCAGCAACTAAGCTCAGGCTGCCTCGGCTCATCGTAGCGGCGGAGATGGGAGGGCATGGCTGGCAGGATATGATGGGTGCGCGATTGTGTCGAGGCGGGCTTTCTAACCAGGGAAAGCCGAGGCCGGCGCTGTATAATGGATGGGCAGCCTGATTTTGTCCGAAGGAGCCATGAGCCATGTCACGCGCAAGACGAATCGAGGTCAACCCCAAAGTGATGCTGGGCAAGCCTGTCATCCGGGGGACGCGGCTTCCTGTGGAACTCATCCTGCGCAAGCTGGGCGAGGGCGCCACCGAAGCGGATCTGCTGGATGCCTATCCGCGCCTCAAGCGAGCGGACATCCGAGCCGCCCTCGAATATGCCGCCGATGCGCTGGCGTATGAAGACGTGCTACTGGAGACCGGTCCGCGGCGGATAGGATCGTGATGGATGCGGTTCCTGGCGGATGAGAGCTGCGACTTCGCCATCGTGCGGACGCTGCAAGCAGCAGGCCACGATGTGCTGGCAGTCGTGCGGGCCGCGCGACGTGCGGCTGACGAGGCCGTCCTCGAACCGGCGGTTGTGCAGAGGGATTCTCTTCACCGAAGCAGCAGCCGCCGGTAATCAAAACGAGTTGCGTCCCCGTTGTTTGCGTTGTTTGCTCGACAGAGTATGATTAAGATTAAGAGTGAGAACAGGATAAAGAGCAAGAGAAAGATTAAGAGCAGGATGTCTAGCGAGCAGCGTCCGACATGATGGCGCAGTTCGATGCAGCCGGTAGATGGGAGCATCGCACGCGGTGAAAGGAGGTGAGCGTATGAGTCAACGCACGACATTCGATGCGGCGCTTGACGCCGTCGAGCAGCTCCCCGCAGACGAGCAGGCTGAACTGGTGAAGGTGGTTCGCCGCCGACTGGTTGAACAGGGCCGGCAGCGCATCATTGCCGACGTTCGAGAAGCCCGCGAGGAGTACGCAGGCGGACGAGGACGCATGGCCGATGTTGATGCTTTGTTGCGTGAAATCGAATCATGAAACGCCGCCTGATCCGTTCAACGGCCTTTATTCGAGCCGCGAAACGCCTCGTCAAAAAGCAGCCGGAGATGGCTGAATCCATTCGGGAGACGCTCACTGTGCTTGAGCGTGATGCATTTGACGCGCGCCTGCGCACCCACAAGCTCAAGGGCGAGTTGGCCGGTTCATGGTCTTGCAGTGCCGGCTATGATCTGCGGATCGTGTTCGAGTTCGTGCGACACGAGAACGCAGAAGCGATTCTGCTCTTATCGATCGGCACCCACGACGAGGTCTACTAGCAGCAGCCACGTCTCGGGAATGGAACGCAGCGAGCGGCGTTCCTATCCACGCCTCAAACGAGCGGCCATCCGACCCGCCCTGGAATATGCCGCCGCTGCCTAAGCCGCTTCAAACAATTCTTCCTGACACCTTTTCTAATCTGCTTTCAATCGGCCTCGGCTCGGTAAAATGTTTTTTGTTTACCACCTTCGACCCTATTCCGTGCGACCGAGAGGGAATCCTGCGCTGGAGGGTTTAGTAGCGCGGTGACGTCGCTTCCGAAGTAAGATGGGTGGAACTAAAAAGAGCAGGATTGGCATCCACAGTGGGATGAATAGTACCTTACCCCACTGGCTACTGCCATATCGAGGAAGCCAATGCCACTCTATGAAGTCGGGTCGGAGGGAGAAGCTCATTGTTGCACGCGACGGGAACGGTTGATAGTAAAAACCTAGGGAAACATTCCCGCGGTCTGCGGCCACGGCAAATCGGCCGAGGAGGATCTGAGATTGGCTAAAGAGACATAATACAAGATAGACCAAGGAGACACCCCAGCATAACCAACAGAGGGTCTCAATCACTCGAAGTCGGCGCTGTGTTCTTGGATTCATCGATATTCATTAGTGGGGAGGATACTTCAAGCAATCAATGTGACACTCACTTAAGGTTGGGAAGTGCGGATCCGCGGGCAGATTGGAACGACCAACCAAATCGCAGCAGCCCATACAATCGGTTGCCGTCTTGTGTCCGTTTACGAAAGCACAGCATTGGCTCTTGCTCTTGCTCCCGGGGAGCGATTGTGGACATGCACGCCTCCTGCGTCAATCGAGAATCAAGTCTTCTCCTCAAACTCCGCGTCGATGACGTCTTCGCCGGGGCCGCCGGCGGTGGCGCCGGCGGGTTGTTCCTGGCCGGGTTGACCGGCGCGGGATGCGCCGGCTCCGGCGGCTTGCTGCTTGGCGGTTTCCTCGTAGATGAGTTTGCCGATCTGCTGGCTGGCGCTCGCGAGCTGCTCCATCGAACGCTGGATGGCGGTCTTATCGTCGCCTTTCAATGCCTCTCTTAGCTGGTTCATCGCGGACTCGACGTTGCTGCGCAGATCCGCGGGCACTTTTTCGCCGTATTCCTTGAGCGACTTTTCCGACTGGTAGAGCAGGTTGTCGCCCTGGTTCTTGATGTCCACCAGCTCGCGGCGGGCGTGGTCCTCGGCGGCGTTCAGCTCGGCCTCCTTGCGCATCCGCTCGACTTCCTCCTTCGAGAGGCCGCTGCTGCCCTCGATGCGGACGGACTGGGCCTTGCCGGTGCCCAGGTCCTTGGCCGACACGTTGAGGATGCCGTTGGCGTCGATATCGAACGTGACCTCGACCTGCGGCATGCCCCGCGGCGCCGGCGCGATACCGGCGAGGTTGAACCGGCCGAGCGTGCGGTTGCCGCCGGCCATCTCGCGCTCGCCCTGGAGCACGTGGATGGTGACTTCGGTCTGGTTGTCGGCGGCGGTGCTGAAGACCTCCTTCTTGCTGGTGGGGATGGTCGTGTTGCGTTCGATGAGCTTGGTCATCACGCCGCCGAGCGTCTCGACGCCCAGCGAAAGCGGCGTCACATCCAGCAGCACGATGTCTTCCTTGTCGCCGGACAGCACGGCGCCCTGAACGGCGGCGCCCACGGCCACCACCTCGTCGGGGTTGATGCTCCTATTCGGCTCCTTGCCGAAGATCTCCTTGACCAGCTTCTGGACGGCGGGTGTGCGCGTGGACCCGCCGACGAGCACGACCTCGTCGATGTCGGCGGGCTTGAGCTTGGCGTCTTCCAACGCTTTCATCACCGGCTGCCGCGTGCGCTCGGTCAGCGCGCTGCTGAGCTGTTCGAATTTTGCCCGCGTGATGGTCTGCTGCAAATGCTTGGGCCCGCTCTGGTCAGCGGTGATGAACGGCAGGTTGATGGCCGTCTCCAGCGTGCCGGAAAGCTCGCACTTGGCCTTTTCGCAGGCTTCCTTAAGCCGCTGAAGGGCCATCGGATCCTTGCGCAGGTCGATGCCCTCTTTCTTGCGGAACTCCTCGGCGACAAACTTGATCAGCTCCTCATCGTAATCGTCGCCGCCCAGGTGCGTGTCGCCGTTGG
>CAYLLT010000160.1:0-8945 GCA_964384465.1 uncultured Planctomycetales bacterium
CCAGCCGCTGACCAGGCCGCAGGTGGCGCCGACAATCGCTCCCGGCGGGCCCTGGCACAGCGTCCAGGTGGGCGCGGGGTAGCCCTGCACCAGCGTCGGTTGGAACGTATAGGGAACGCCCGGAAACGTGAACTGCGGCGAGGCCGGTGAAGCGATGACCGGTGGCGTCGGCGCCTGCTGCGTGACCGTCACCTTGTCCAGATAGAACACCGGGGTCTGGGCGTTGAACCGGGCAAAGCGGAAGTCGGCGCCGCCGTTCTCGCGGTTGCCGAAGTACGCATCGGTCAGATGGAAGGATGTTGATTTCCAGGTGTTGGTGTTGGTGAGCGTCACGGCCCCGCCGCTGGCATATTCGTGCGGAATATCGGCCGGACCGATGGAGTCGTAATCGAGGGAAATCGTACCGGTGCCCGTATCGTAGTAATCGAGGTAGATGTACAGTTCAGGCTTGTTGCCGTTCAGCGCGAAGAAATCGTTGACATTGAAATAGAAGTAATGATCGACTCCGCCGGGTGTTGTATTCTGCCGGCAGTCGCGCCCGCCGATGGTCACGCAGGTGGTATTGCCATCGCCGACCTGGACGTTGGTCAGGCCGTTGGTCGCGTCGGGGCAACCCATGTCGATGGATGCCTCGGACGAAGAGGGGACGCCGACCGCCTTAAAATAAGCGGTGCCGGCGTAATCCCAGGCGACATAGATACCGCCGCTCAAAGCGGGGGCCATTTCGCAGTTCCACCATCTGCGTCGGGTGATGGACGGGGTGAACTGGGTGCCGGTGCAGACGTTACTGTTACAGGTCGCTTCCGGCGTGCAGACCTGGGTGAATTGCGTGTTATCGACCGTGGTGATCCGGCCTTCGCCTGCGGGAGTCCAGGCTCGCCAGGCGACGTAGACGACGCCGGTGGCGTCCACGGTGATGGCGCCTTGGACATCGTCGTTCCACCATCCGGAAGGCTCGTTGCCGTCCGGCCCGGTGCCCGCGGCGCCGGTGAGCAGCCCCTGAATACAATTGGGATAGCTGCCATCACCGTTCCGCCGGCCGGTATTGTTGTAAGTCATTCCGCAGCGATCATTACAAGGGAAGGCTGCGTTGGCCTCGATGGCCCAGGCCATGATGTGCACGACATTGTTCTGGTCGGCCCATTCGGCGGTGGCGCCGCCGCTCTTGCCGGCCGTGCCGTTGTCTATCTTCTGGAGTGCGCCCACCGGGTTCAGATTCGAATCATACTGTTGGCAATAGTGACCGGCGGCGCCGTTGCGGCCCGCACAAAAAACCTGCCCGAGGCCATTGACGGCGATGCTCGACCGCGTCGCGGTGACGGTCGAATGGTCAACGGAAGGGCTGGTGCCCAGATTGGTGATTCTAACCGTCTGGCCGCCCTCGGAGCTGATGAAGGCGAAATTGTTCCAAAGAGCCAGCCGCGGATAGTAGACGGAATACGTGCCGCCGCCGTTGATGGCCGTAAAGAGCGGCCGCCAGGTTCCGCCGATGCGGTTCGTATAGAAGCAATTATTTCCGTAAGGCAGGCCGGGGTCAACTGATTCGGTGAAGATCACGTGCGGCACGTTGTTGGCGTCGCACATGATGTTCGGCCAATAGGCGCCGGACGGAGCGTTGATGGTTTCGGTCAGAAGCGGGTTCAACGAAGCATCGTACTTTTTGTACTGCACATTGCCGCCGGACAGGTAGATGGCATGGACATTGCCTTGCGCGTCGGTGGCGACAGAGGGCATCATGCCGTTGCCCAGGGAGACTTGCGAGCCCTGGGATCCCTGGTTTTGGCCGGGACAGCCAGGGGCCGGACCGCCGTCGCCGATGTAAATGACCCAATCGTCCGCGCCGGCGGGTTTGTTGAAGGTGCGCACCGCGCCGCCGGTGACGACTTGCGGGTTGTCCCAGGTGTTGGTGCGGGGGTCGTAGAGGCGGTAGCTCTTGGATCCCGAAAGCCCGGTAAGGTCCACGGTGACGCTCGCGTCGCTGCGCACATAGACGACGTATTCGCCGGTGCGGGCCAGGCAAGAATTGTTGTTGCTGCCGTTGCTGACCAGATTGTGCTGCGGGGTCATATTCCAGAACTCCACGCCGCTGTCGGCGATGAAGGACTCGATGTTTTTGTAATACGTGGTGGTGGTGCTGTTGAAGCCGTGGCCAAAGGACCAGTAATCGACGGTGAACCCGCCCCACATGGCGGCGCCGCCGGCGAAGCAATACCACGCGGCGCGGCGAAGCTCGTCGGAGGAGACATTCTCGTCGCTCAATCCCGGACCGTCCGGGTCGATCCACGCGGGATAACCGTGGCCGACGAATGACGCCACGTAGCTCTTGACCTGCAACGATGTGTCGCCCACGTGGTCGTCCCAGCCGTCGATATTGGGGACCACTCCGCCGCCGACCTGCGTCACCGGCTTGGGGCTCTGCGTCTTGCTGTAGTTGAACACCGCGGTATTCCAATTCACATCCGAGCCGAGCAGCTCGTTGCCGATCTCGAACATGACGTTGCTGTAGCCGGCCAGTTCGGAGGCGGCCTTGGCGATCAGCATCCGCTGGTATTTGCCGATCCCGGTATTGTTGTTGAAGTCGCTCAGCCTGTAGAAACCGCCGGGCGTGTCCGAGTAGTCGCCCGCGGGGTAAAACGCCGAGGTCTGATTGCTCGGGTTCCAGAACGAGTTGTTGTATCCGTAGGACGCGCCGCCCTGACCGCGTAGCTCCACGCCGTCGAAAAAGGCCACGGTGACGATCACGCCGTTATTCTGAGCCAGCGTGCACTGGGCTTTCAGGCCGTTCCAGAAGGTGCTGTCCCATGTATTGAGATCGGCCTTGGCGGGGTTCCCGGTGTACGCGAACGGCACCGGCGTGGGCTGGTTGTTCCAGCTCGGCGGGTTGGTTGTCGAGGTCATCCGGTTGACGCCGAGGCTGATGCGGATGTAGTTGATCTTGTAAGGCGCACCTTGCTGGATCATGACCGAGTAGCGCGAGGGATGGTCGATGAAGTAACCGTCCGGGACGGCCGCCCAGTCGTAGTAGCCGATGAGAAAAACGGGCTTGCCGTTGCCGTCCTGATAGTAGCGGTGCGACGCATCAACGGAGACGGCCTGAGCGCTATGGGCGCTCGCCAGCCAGGCGACGGCCAGCGCAAGAACCCATTGTGGATTTCGGATGTAGTCCCCGCTGTAGATCCCGCCTGCCGGGCGGGACTTGGGATAGCGAGGTCCCGCCCGGCAGGCGGAACCTACAATCCGCAATTCGCAATTCGCAATTCGCAATGTCATTTCCCGTTCACATCGGCAGCGGATAGTTCAGCACGCCGAATACCTCGAGCCCTTCGCCCAGATCCTTGGCGGTGTGCGCTTTGTACTCCGCCCGCGTTCTTGCCGCAGACGCCGCTACTTCTCTTCTGCGCTGCTCGGTATCGGACTTCGGCAGAAATTTGTCGCCCACCATCCGCTCGTCGTCGTAGGTGGCGATCTCCTGGTAACGCTTGTAATACGCCAATCCCGCCTGCGCCTTGCCCGAGCCGTGGCATTCGGCGGCGCTCATGAGCCGGCCATTCGCGTCGGGAAACACGCAGAACCAACTGTTGTCGGCCATGCACCAGTGCCCGTCCGCGTAGAACTCGGTGATGACGTGACCGCCCACCGGCGTGCGGAACAGGAAGATCATTCGGGCCGGGATGCCCGCCACCTGACACAGCCGCGCGAACACGCGCGCCTGTTCGTTGCACCATGCCCGGCCGCTGGCCAGGAGCGCCTCGTCATCGACCCCCCGGTCCTTGCCGGGATCCACGCACATCGGCGGGATGCTGGGGTGCTGGACCTTGTCGAGCATGGCATGGGTCAGCAGGGCCACGGCCTTATCACGAGGATTCGTCAGGCCAGCGGTGTACTGGGCCACGATTTTCTCGTAACTCGGCAACGTGCCTGGTTTGTAGCGGACCTCGGTAGGCGTGTAGCTCTCGTAGAGGTACTTCGCGGTCTCCTTGCGGTAGGCGATGAAGTGGTTGGCCTGCCAGAGATCGATCCCCGCGGTGACATCCCCGATGAGTGCTTTCTGATGGGGGTATGGCTCGGGCAAGCCGAACCGGCCCATAAACGGCTTGGTCCATTCGGGAAAGGTTTCCCTGGCCCAGGCGGGGCAGTGATACAGCGGTTCTTCATCGGTCTGGGCTGTCGCCACCGCTCGTGCGGTGAGGCCCTCGTGCGCACAACCGCCAACACCAGCGGCGATTGAACCGGCACATGCCCATGCCAGAACCGAGCCAATGAACGGTGAGACTGATTTGCTCGGACGAATCATTTGCAAAAACCTCGTCGAATGAGTTGCCCGGCGCCCGCCCCGCCCGTTGGGGCGATCTGCCGGCACCGATGCTCTCCCGATGTACATCGGGATTGCGAGATCCCTACTCCTTGATCAGGGGCTGTTGTTGCAGGGGGGCCCTGGGATCCACGGGATGTCCGGGCCCGTGTAACAATTCGTGAACGCGGTGAGATCCGCCGCATCGATGTCGCCGTCGAAGTCGGGCTGATCGTCGAAGGGATTGTTGTCACCACGGTCCATGCACGCACAGTACTCCGGCGTGGCGGGAATCGGCCCGAGATCCGAGCCGGTGTAGCAAAGCTGGAATACCGCGAAGTCATTCAGATCCACGTCCCCGTCGTGGTCCGTGTCCGCCCACGCTCCCCACGGGTGAATGCACGGGTTGGTGGGAACCGGGCATACCAGGCTCGGAATACCGCAAGCCACCTCCTCACCGGGCGCGAAGGCGCCGGCGTCAGTGCCGGCGAAGCAGTCGAAGTCGATGGGCTGTACGTCACTACCGCTGATGACGCCGAAACCGAAGCCGCTGGCCCCAGGCGGGCTGTCCTGCGCACTCTGATTGGTGAGGTGCAGCACCGGTGTCGGGTTCTGGTTCTCGTCAAAGTACACGTCGATGACGATGCCCAGCGAACCACCCATGTCCCGGCTGGTGACCCGGACGGTGTGATACTTGGGCCCTCCGGGGTCGCTGCCAAGGTTCAGTTGCCTGGACCCGCCGCGAAGACCTTCCCTGATCCAGCCATCGTCCCCACCCCAAAAGATTTGGGCTGAGATGCTGGGGCCCCAGATCCAGAGGTTGCCGGTGCGCCGGGGAGTACCGGCATTGGAGAAACCCAATGTCTTGAGCCGCCCGACCACGGTAGCGCCGGTCGTGGCGACGATGTTCGCCGCGGGGATGCTGTAAAACTTCGTCTGGTCGAGGGAAGAATCGTCGAGGTGGAGGGCTTTCTGATCCACCGCTTCAGCGTCATTGGTGACCAGGGTGCACCGTGACGTCAGGCTTTCAATGGGTGGTGAGCCGGTGGTGTCAAAGGCATCAAACTTATTGCCCAACCCACCCGAATCGTCCTCCCAGGGCAGTGAGGTGCCGTCGAAGGCGATGAACTGGTACGCCGAGGGGACATCGATCTTGTCGGCCGTCAGCTTAACCTTGGTTTCGCCGAGCGCGTCGGGGCAGTCTGAGATGTTGAACTTCAACATCGCGTCCTGCTGGGAACCGGCGCTCAGTTGGGTCCAGTCGATGGTGACCGGCAATTCCTCGGACTCACCGGGCGCGAGGGTTGTGGAAATCGTGCGGGGCCATGTCCCCGGCAACCACGGGTAGTCTTGATGCCCGAAGGGATTACTGGTCTGGACCGTATCGACATTAAAGCTGGTGATGGTCGTCGCACCGTTGTTGATGACGGCAAACGTGCGCGTGCTGGGAGTGGTGCAGCCGCCGGTCGCCAACACGGCCACGGGGTCCGGCCCCACGGTGTAGCTACAGCCGGTCAGGGTCACGTCGATCCTTCGGATGTAGGGGGGGTTGCAGCCGTCTGTAAACTTCAGATACGCCGTCATCTCCGGCATCGACGTGGTATTGATGGTGGCCTTGACCGACGCGCTGGCGCCAGTGGCGAGGTCTACCGACGTCGCCGGAGTTGTGGTCAAGCTGAGCCAAGAATAATCGTGAGCGGTACCGTCCGCGTTGGACTCAATCACATCCCAGTTGAGGGTGGTGCCGCCCGTGTTGGACAGCGTGTAATCGAGCGTGGGGCCGTGGTTGCCCGTGACGCGCACAGAGACCTTATCCAGATACCGGATCTGGAAGTCCGTGCCGAAGCGGAAGTCTCCGCCCCAGGCTTGGCCCTCGCTGAACCTGGCGCCGGTGATGGTGAAGGTGTGCGTCTTCCACTGGTTGTCATTGAGCATGGCCACGCTGCCGCCGTCTGCGTATTCATTCCCGGTTCCGGCATCGTACTGTAAAGCCAGCGAGCCGGTGCCGGTATCGTAATACTCGATGACGATGTCCACATTCGGCTGGTTGCCGGCGTGGGCCCGCGCGTTGTCGATGGCGAAGAAGATATACCCATCTTTGGCCGTATCGAGGTTCCGCCGGCAGGAGCGGCCGCCGATTTCCGCCGGCACGGTGTTCCCATCGAAGGTGGGGTTGTTTCCAATAACGCTGAGGCCGTCGGGAACGTCCGGCGAGCCTAAGTCAACGCTCGCGAGGGCAACCGGGTAGCCGCCGACCAGACCGCTGACCGTCTGGATACCGGCCGATGGTGTCAGGGCGGACGCGCAGCCGATGATGATCAGATCGATCCGGCGAAGTTTGTATGGTTCTGCGGTGGCGCAACCATCATCGAATCGCAAATAACCGGTGTAGGTGCCGGGCAGCAGTCCGGTGGTGTCGATGCTTGTAGTGATGGTGACGCTGTTTCCGGCGGCGATCGGTGCGGGACCTGGATTGACGACACTCAGCCAGTCACAGCCGCAACTGCCGGTCCCAGTGGCGTCGGTTTTAGTCACCGTGTAGTTAACCGAGGCCGAACTGAAATTCTCCATTGTGTAACTGGGCGAGCCTGCCGGGTCGGGATCCTTTTGCGGGCCCAGGGTCGAACTGTAACCATTGTTGCCCGGTCCGATCGTGTCGCCCACTGGGACCCAGGTATTCGGGTCGAAGGCGACCAGCATGGTGTTCACGCCGTTTACAATCTTGACGTTGCGGGCATAGAACTCTGACACGCCATTGTCGATCTCGTGGCCCATCTCGAAGTCGGTGATAGTCTGTCCGGCCTTGGAGGATAGATCGAAGTCACGGTGATACCACTGGTTCAAGGCCACGTCGGAAAGGTCGGTATTCGGGTGGGCGTTGCGCCCGTTCTGATCCGCGATGCCCGAATCCCGGAGATTCCCGAGTCCCCCCTCGAGATCGACGGCGCCGCTATGTGTGCCGCTGCCGTTCTTGGTGTAAATATCGTAGACGAAATGGTCGCCGGAAGCGATCGTATAGCTGGAGTGGTAGAAATCGGGGTACCAGTACTGGTTTCCTCCGCCGCTCCCTGTACCCTTCGAATGCAGCACCAGGGTCGCCGCGCCCCCCAATGGTTGATCTTGGAAAGCGCTTCTGGTTTGGGTGGCTTCAGGGATCACCTCTGTGCAGCCCGTCGGCGTGGTGGAGCTGGCGAGAGGGCCGACGGTGTTGCCCAGCGCGCTGGCATCGTCAACGCGAACATAGTCAATGCGGAACTTGCCGCTCTGCGTGCTGCTGCCCGCCATGCTGCCGAGCGCGATGCCCGGTGATGGGACCTCACCCGAAGCGCCGGTGCCGCCCATGGTGGCGCTGCACAGCAAGGTCCACGCCGAGACGCCGTCCCATAAGTAGATCGTGATCGTATTGGTGGCGCCGCCTTGTACGGAGAAGCGGAGGATCTTGTAAGAAGTGAGATCTACCGTCCCGGTAGCGATATCGACGCTACTGACGATGGCAACGGTGCCCGTGTTCAGTTTGATGCCGCGGGTATTGCCGTTGGACTGCCTGATGGCCATGGACTTGCCGCCGGACTCTCCGACACTCTGCAGGACCTTCACATGTATATCCAGGGTGTAGTCCGTGGAAGTCCAGATCGGCGTGCCGGGGTTGCCGCTGCCGTTGACGGCGCTGACGAACCCGTAGTTGCCGCCGAGGAATTGGCCGGAAGAACCAACGGTGCCGGACTGGTCCGCGAACTCGGCCGTCCCGTTGCCCAGCAGACCCGCGCCCGAGCCGTAGCCGCCAGAGGCCGTATAACGGGTGGGGTCAGTAGTAAGGCCAATATATTCGGTCATCGGGGCCGGTTCCGCGTCCGGATCGACGCCAAATTCCCAGCTACGCACCGTGGCGCGGGCCGATGAAGCCGACAGCGCCAATGCCAACAGGCAGACGGGCATCCCGATGTACATCGGGACCAGAACCAGTTCAATTCGGCGAATCATCGAAATCCTCCTCACAGAAGAAAAACGGTGGCATGTTCCGGTACTCATTTTGCTCCCCCTAGTATGGACAGGCCGGTTCCAAATACGGCCGAGCATGGACTTCGTCATCGGCACCGCCTCGGCATGGGATGAGACGTCATCTCGAACGTGTTGATCGCCGCTTTCGCGCGCTCAGCCTGCGATGCCACGATCAGAATCAGTGCAAGAATACGAGTACTTTCACGTGTCACCATAGTTCTCATCCCCAATCCTCCGCTCCAAAGTTATGGACGTGATTCGTTCGCGCGACTCGACACCTGCTCCACCTTCCAAGTTTACCGGAAGGGCGGAGCCTTTGCAAAGGTTTTTGGCACAATGTGATGAGATTTTTGGGAGCTGGAGCGGTCCGGAAGAATCACCGCAACATCTCGACAGGCCTTAGGTTATCGCCAAGAAAGAAGCGATCCCGATGGACATCGGGACCGGCCCCGCCCATTGGGGCGATCTGCCGGCACCGATGCTCCGAGAAGCAGAGGGGGAGACTCGGAGAGGGGGAGAAACGCGCGCGATCTCCCCCTCTCCTCGTCTCCCAGTCTCCTCGTCTCCCCCTCTGGAGATCCCTCCCCCTTGATCAGGGGTTGTTGTTGCATTCGGGCACTGGGGTCCACGGGATGGTCGGGCCCGTGTAACAATT
>CAYLLT010000161.1:0-8845 GCA_964384465.1 uncultured Planctomycetales bacterium
TTCTGCGAAGCACCCTCCGGGCCGTTCCGGGAAAAGGTACCTGACCCCTTTTTTCACCGCTGGTTCAGAATTGCATCTGCTTCTACAGATGCCATGGGCTGCGCATGGTGCGGGTCATCCGCGCATTGGCTTCCGCATCATTCACGAATTCTTCCTTCTCGGGATTCCATTTGAGTTTGCGGCCCAGGTACACCGCGATGTGGCTCAAGTGGCACACGGTGTCCGACCGGACGGCCACATCGATGTTGCTGACCGTCCGACCGCGGGTCTTGACCGCCTCGATGAGGTCCCGCTGCTGGTGCAGACTGACGGGCAGGTGGATCTCGTCCGGGCCGATCTTCTCGGCCAGCACGGACCGGGGTTCCGCGGTGATCCGCTCGCGATCCACGTGAATCCAGCCTTGAGGGCCTTCAAAGCGAATGCCGTGTCGATTGGGACCCCCGTCGCTCGTGTAGTGCATGACCACGCCGTTGGCGTACTTGAGCGTGCAGTCCCAGTTGAGCAGGTTGTCGCAGAGGCCGTCGTTGTAGGGAGACACGCCCGAGCCTTCGATCTCGACCGGGCCGGTCAGCTCGGTCCCGTTGCCCCACTGCGCGATGTCTACATGATGGATGCCCCACCCGGCGATGTACCCGAGCGAGTAGTCGCTGATCTGGAACCAGTAGGGACTCTCGGTCCGCTTGGGCGTGTAGGGGGCCCAGGGCGCCGGGCCAAGCCACAGCTCGTAGTCGAAGCCCGGCGGCGGGCTGGCAGAGGCGTACGTCACATCGCCGGTCCGTTGATCGGGCCCGACCGGCGCGGAGACCTTGATCGTCTGCAACTTGCCGATCCGTCCATTGATCACCAGTTCACACGCCTGGTGGAACTGCGGCATGGAGCGTTGCTGCGTGCCGAACTGAAAGATCCGGCCATGCCGGTGGCAGGCGTCGCGGAGGGTTTTGATCTCCTGGATGCTCATGCCCAGTGGCTTTTCGACGTACACGTCCTTGCCACTTCGCACCGCCGCCAGTGCGCATGGGACGTGCCAATGATCGACGGTCGCGATCTGCACGACATCGATGTCCTTACGGGCGACCAGCTCGCGAAAGTCGTTGTAGGCCGCGCAGCCGGTCGTCTTGTAGAGGGTGTCCACTACCAACTTGGCGGCATCGCGCTTGTCCTTCTTGGGATCGCAGACGGCCACGATCTGAGCGTCCGACACTCCAAACATCCGGTTGATGTTGTTCGTTCCCATCCCGCCTACGCCGACGCAGCCGACGTTGATGCGGTTGCTCGGAGCGACGGTTCCGTCCCGACCCAATGCGGACGATGGCACAATGCAGGGAAACGCGACCGCGGCCCCGACCGTGCCGGCCGCCTTCTTGAGAAGACTTCGTCGACTGATCCGGTCTGATTTCTGCACGATGGTGTTCCTCCTGGGTGCGGACTCTCAGGTTGCTCCTGTCTCGTCACGCTTGGCGTTGTGGGGAAGATCAGCTTACCACAGCCAGGCGTAAATGACCACGGTAACAATCGTGAGGATCAGCCACTGAAGGCGCCAGTCTTTCCAGCCTTCAAACGATTCCCAGCGCGTTGACCAATTCATCGTGGTGTTGACCAGCTTGGCCGCGGGGGTCCGCGGTGTGACGGCGGATACGCCCAGCAGCGTGAAGATAATCAGGATCGTGCCCCACAACCCGCGGTACGTGTAGTTGGCGGTGAGCGTGTGATGCAGAAACGGCAGAAGGCGCTCGGCGGCCTCCTGGCCTTGTACGATACTCACGAACTGGTCGGTCACATACAGCCCGGCGATCAAAAACCCTACGGCAAAGGAAGCCATGGCGCCCTGGACGGTCACACGCCGGCTGGCCACGCCAAAGAAGATAGCCGGCGTCAACGGCATGGTCAGATAGATAGAAATACTCTGGAGGTACTTGTAGAGGCCCTCCTGGTTCCGGTAGACCAGGTACGCGGCGCCGATCCCGAATACCGCTCCGACAAGAACCATCACGCGGCCGACGAAGACCTGGACCGATTCGGTCATGCCGGGTGACCATCGCAAGATGAAATCACGAACGGCCAGTGTCGAGAACGAGTTCATCACCGACAGTAGCGAGGAGATGAGGGCGGCGAGCAGAGACGCGAGCACCATCCCGCGCAGCCCGGAAGGCAGGATATCGTTCAGGAAACTGACGAAGGTGGTTCTGGGATCGCGATTGGGAAACAGAGCCAAGCAGATCAGGCCCGGCATGGCGAAGATGAAAACCGGCGTCAGTTTGAGCAGCGTGGCGAACATGGCGCCCCACCGGGCCTGATGGAGATTCGGCGCGCCGAGCAGACGCTGAACGTTCACCTGGTCCATGCCCCAGTAGAAAATCCCGCCGTAGAGCACACCCATCATGATGCCCCAGAACGGGTAGTTGGGGTCGGTGTATGGCCGATGAATCGACAACGCGTGGGTGAGCGACTGCGCCGCGAGCTTCGCCTCCAAGCCCGACCAGCCGCCGACCTTGTCGAGACCGATGATCAGGCCCAGTCCGGAGCCGACGACCATGATCGCCGTCTGGATGGAGTCGGTATAGGCGACGGCCGCAAACCCGCCGATGATCGTGACGATCGCGGAAACGAGCCCCAAGAGCCAGACGACCTTCATCACGTCCCAGCCCACCAGGCTATTGAGTACCAACGCCCCCGCGAAGAGGCAAAACGCCATCTTCGTCATCACCGAGATCACCAGCATCAGGCCGGAGAAGAAGGTGCGCGCCGCGCGGTTGTAGCGCAGTTCGAGGAATTCGGGGATGGTGAACACCTTGGTCTTCATGTAATGGGGCAGGAGCACCGCGCAGGTGACACCGAGCGTGACGAAAGTGACAAGTTCGACCGTGGCCGCACAGAGCCCGTATCGATAGCTGTCGCCCGACAACCCGACAAGATGCTCGGCTCCGATGTTGGTCGCAAACAGCGAGGCGCCCACGATCGGCCAGGTGAGCTTCCGGCCGGCCAGAAAAAAATTGGAACTACTCTCCGACGCGTGCATTTTCGCGGAGAAGTACAGCCCCACCGCGATGCTGAAGGCGAGCAATCCGACGCAGATGATCCAGTCCAGCGGCGTTAACGACAGGCTTGCACCCGGCATGCAGTCTCACTCCCACAGGAGTCATTTCATTGCGTCCCAGACCAGCAGTGCCGTGGCCTGATCGGGAATCTCGAACTCATACTGAACGCCGCGGCGCGTTACTTTCGCGGGAAGAAAAGGGGTCAGGTTCATTTTCTGCGAAGCACCCTCCGGGCCGTTCCGGGGAAATGAACCTGACCCCTTTTCTTCTCCGCGACCCACCAGGACCTGCGGCGGCCGCGTGTATACGCCGAGGTGCGCTTCGTGCGGCCGTACCATCACCGTTGTCTTCTCGTGGTGGTTCATGATGAGCAGCATATAGCGGTCGTCGTTCTGATAACCAACCCAGTTGATGTCGATGTGATCGATTCCCTGCACGTCGCACTTCTCTTCGGGCATCTTAACGCGGCCGGGCGCACCGAGCACGGTGCCGCGATACGTGTTCGGATCGATCTTGACGTACTCGGGCGCGCGGACATTCGCCTCACGGACCAGCCACTCAAGAGCCAGCCACGCGAACTGATCCGTGCACCAGTTGTTCCAGATCTGCCGGCCGTATTCGTCGCTGCGGCTGTTGTTGGGCGTGACCATCGGGCGCGTTCCGTCGTACGGCGGGCCGATCACCCCGGTGAGCGGGTCGTCCCAGCCGCCCGTCGCCACCATGCCGTACGCCTGGTCGGGATCGGCCGCAAAGTTGATCGCTTTGATCGCGCCGGAAAAATCGCTCCAGAGCTTGTCGCCGGTGAGCTCGTAGATCTGGTGCAGGCCGACGGCGATCATCGGGCTCTGGGCCTGTGAAGGACCGCACAGAGATTGCTCGGTTGTTTCGCCGTAGGCGGTCTCATACTGGCGCGTGCTCGTGACGCGCGTCCAGCTCCAAGTCGCGGCGTCCTTGCCGGCCTCGATAGCCAGCTCCTTGTCGCCCATGTCGGCGAACACCAGGCACGCGATCGCCGGTTCATACCCCTCCCAGCTCCGCGTGACCTTGCCGCCTGCACCCGACACATCTTCCCAGTAGCCTTCGTATCGATGAACGTCCATGAATGTCTTCTTGAATGCGTCACGCGAACGGCGAGCGGTGAGGGCATACTTTTCATCGCCCGTGTACTGGTACATCTTCCAGAGCGCCCACGTGCACCAGATCTGCCCCGCGCCGCTCAGCTCCGAGACCGGCTTGCCCTGCAGATCGAACGCGTACGTCCACGCGCCGTCGGCTCTCTGCGTCTTGAGCAGCCAGTCGCAACCGCGCTTCGCCGCCGCAAACACCCGGCCATCCTTCTTGCCGCTCGCCTCCCAGTACCAGAGCAGCGTCTTGGCGGTGGTGCCCGTCGCATGCGGCATCAACCAGCGGTTGAACGCCTGGTCGCGTCCGACAAGCTGCGGCGGGGAGCCCTCCACGCAGTACATGCTGAACCACGCCCCCGCGGCGGATCCTTCCTTCTCCTGCATTTTCAGCAGAAACTCAACATCCTTCTGAGCACGGTCCAGGGCGCTCTTGTCGTCGCTGACCAGGTACCAACTGTAAAGCGCCGGGATGTTGTACGTGAGGCCATAGAAGTTGTAGAAGAAGTCGAAACCCGGATGTGAGCGAACGACCTGCCATTTCTCGCTCCACACTTCCGGCCGCAGCGGGAAACGCGCCGTCAACATCTGCATCTGCGTGATCGGCATCGCCCACTGCCGCGGCTGCTCGAATTTGAAGATGTCCTGTACAACGTGGCGATAGGCGTCCCACCAGTCGCCTTTGCGAACTGCGAATGTCAGCTTAAACCCTGCAGGGCTGTCGGAGATCGGCCGCCAGGCTTCAGCTTGTGCCGGCTGGGTCGTCGGCCAGTCCTTGGCTCTTGAACTCGGGACATGGAACTTGAGGCTGATTTCATTGTCTTTGGTGAATCCCCACGTCAGATTGTCAGTGTCAGGTACGATCGATAGCGTTACGTCATCGGCCGTCTGGATGCAGAGCATCCGTGTCGCGCTGTTATGGGCGCTGGCGAGGTGCGGGAAGTTGGGCCCATGCTCAACCGTGTACCAATCGATATGTGGCCTGAACAGGATCCTTGGCTTCTGCACTGCGAGGCGGAGCTCCAGGTCGCAGCTCGACGGCTTCAGCGGATCATCTTGTATAGCCGTCACGCCACAATGGAAGCAGATATCTCCTGTTTTGTTTCCCTGAAGCCACGCGCTGAACACGCCGCCAGGAATGGCGCTCATAAAGGGTTGGTTGGTCGGGCCGCCATTAGCGATCAGAGAGGAACGGCCGCCCCCCAGTACCTGTAATGATGTGAAGACGGTGCCGGTTTCTTGCAGAGGCCGGAAATCCATTTGCAGCGGACCTTCGCCGGTTTCCCACCTGAAATGCGCCGCAGACGTTGTGGCGGTGCCCCCCCAGTGCTTCATGACGCTGATGACGGGGCGCAGCAGCTCAGTCCGTACGCCGCCGTCAGCCTCGGCGAACAGAGAATGATGCGACGGCTTCACCGGCGCCAGCTCAAACGGCGCAGACTGACCCGGTCCGAGATCACCCAGCCCGACAGGAGCGAGCGGATTGGCTTCCGAGCCGTTGGCAATCCGCCAACTCACCTTCACGCCGGTGGCGCGCAGCGTTCCGATGTTTGTCACGACACCTTTCAACGTGATACCCGATGCCTCTGGTGAACGGTAATCGACGATGGTCGGCCCATCGGGGATCACATTTGTGAAGACGAGCTTCGGTGCGACGCGAAGCGAGAAAGATCGCTGGTCAACGATTTCGTCCCCGAGGAGCATTTCAATGCTTCCAGGAAACACGCCCGCCTTTTGCGCCGTGAAATGGAATTCCAGGGCTCCAACATCTCCCTTCGGGATACTTGGAACGGCCTGTTCCAGAGAGCCATTGACAACCAACTTCGGCAGACTGCAGCGCAGCCGCGCGCCCTCGATCGCTGCATCCGGACTCAGAACGTGAACTGTCAGCGTCGTGGGTTCGCTTTGGAAGATCGGTCTTGACGAACTGGCGGTCCCGATCGTCGCCCCGTAGTTCGTTTCGACTTCATGCGTGACCAGGTTCGTGCCGGCAGCGGGAGCGAGGGCGTGCACGATGATCTTGTATTGCCGGACAAGGATCGGTTTGTCGATCGGGAGGTATTGCGGGTAGTCAGGCGGCAGGTCGTCGAACTTCTGGAGTGGCTGCCAGTTCTCACCATCGAGGCTGGTCAGGATCTCCGCGGATTTCCATGCGGCCGGTTCGCAGAACCAATGCACGTAGCGCGTGACGGCGACAGGCCGGTGATAGTTGATCGTCACTTCGGCCGGCGCGCCGGGTTTCACCTCGCAGCGCCAGCAATTGCGCAGGTAAGGCTGATCGACGCGGCTGGGGTAGCCATCGAATGCCTGTCGCGCGTTGGACGGCCAGCCGGCCGGACCCGTGCCGCTGATGAACGGCGGATTGTTGTAGTAATCCCATTTACGGTTGCGGAGCGGCGAGCTGGGAAGGCCGGGGACCTGCGGGACGGGCGTTGAACGCACCGGCTCGGCCGCCGCAACGCTGGGGATGTTGAATCGCCCGCGATCGGCCTCGAAGTTACGCAGCACCTGGGCGGCGGAGAGCGCGCGGTCGTAAACCCGCGCGATCGCGATCAGGCCGCGCAAGCCGTCGGCCTCGACGAAGTCGTTGGTCTCATGACGGGCCGCACCGAGCATGTATTTCGCGACATGGTTCTTCTGCGCGACGCGCTTCATCGGCAGTGTGGCCGTGAGTTCGCCGTTCACATAGACGCGGGCTTTGTCGGCCGTAAAGGTCGCGACCACCTGTTGCCACCGATGGAGCGGTGTCTCGGCGGGCACGGGCGTGAAGCTCGTGCCGCTCAGAATCAGCGGCGAGCCGTTCTGCGCGATCAGGAGTGATACCCCGCCCTCGCCGAAGTCGTTGCCGATCAGCGTCGCCCCGCGTGCGTTCGTGCCCCTTTCCGGCGCATTTCCCGCACCCTCGACGTACGCCCACGCCTCGAGCGTGACCTCGGGTAGTTCGATCTGCGTGTTGCCTTCGACGTAGCTGCTGCCGGCGTTAAATCGTAGTGCATACGGATCGCTCGGCGAGCCGCCTCCCACCCAACCGGACGACTCGTCGAAACGGAAACCGTGAAGAACCGCCAACGCTAAGTGGCGGGGCCGAGTTGCAGGGTTGAGAGCAGCGGCAAGATTTGTGAAGAGCGTCTTGTCTGGCTCGCGGTTCTGGTCGCCATATGACCCTCCCCTTGTCGCCAGTTTTTGTGCCTGATATGACGCATCCAAGTACACGATCGGCTTGGGCTCGAGAGGTCCTGGAGGAGTGTAATGCTGCGTCGCAGGCGTGGCCCCGACGAGCACACTGGGGAGCAGGACAAAAACAAGGGAGCACATTATGATCTCCAGACGACCCGCGAAACGATCGCTCTCACAAGAGTGCAACACGATGCGGACACGAGAGCGAAATCGTGTCGGAAAGGTCCGCGAAGCGCGATTATCATCAGGCAGGATGGGGCGGCTGTCGAATCCGCGGCGGAGCCGGAACAGAATGCAGACCACATCTGAAACCATGACATCGCTCGAACGGGTTCAGACCGTCCTGGATCACAAGGTGCCCGATCGGCTGCCGGTGGGGCTGCACAACTTCCTGATGGCCTGCCACATGGTGAAGGCGGACCTGCGGGAAATCCTCAAGGACGGTGAGGCCCTGGCCGAGGCGCAGCTTTACGCCTGGCGCGAGTTCGGGCACGACGCGATCATGCACGAGAACGGCGTGTGTGCTGAAGCCGAGGCGATGGGCTGTGGGGTGTACTATCAACCCGACATTCCGCCACACGTCGAAACGCGCATGGTGGAGACCATCGAGGATATCGACAAGCTGACGATTCCCGACCCCGAGACGACCTTTCCGCTCAACGAAATGCTCAAAGCGACGCGCATTCTGGTGCGCGAGACGCAGGGGAAAGTGTTCGTGATGGGACGAGCCGACCAGGGGGCGATGGCGCTGGCGCTGGCCTTGTGCGGACCGGAGAGGTTCCTGGTCTGGACCCTGGAGGAGGAATACCGGCCGCAGATTCTGAAGCTCCTTGATATCTGCACCCGGATGAACATCGTTTACGGGAAGGCTCAGCGCCGCGCGGGCGCCCACGGCTCGTCCATCGGCTCGGTCGGCACCAGCCTCATCTCGCCTCAGATGTACGACGATCTCCAATACGACGGGGACAAACGATTCTGTACGGCCATGCGCGAGGTCGGCTGCCGCAGCTTCGTCCACTCCTGCGGAAACGAAACCCATCTGCTCGACAACCTGATCGCCACCGGCGCTGACAGCCTCGAGCTCGACCCCCTGACCGATCCTCCCACTTGCAAGAAGGCAATCCACGGGCGCATGTGCGTACTCGGCATGCTCGACGCGGCCCATATCCTCTGGCGGGGCAAGCCCCCGGAGGTGCGCCGCCATACGATCGACATCATGAGGGTGATGGCGCCCGGCGGCGATTTCATTCTCGGCCCCGGCTGCGCGCTCCCTCCCGACGTGCCGATCGAGACGATGCAAATCGTCATGGATTGTGCGCGACGCTATGGTCACTACGCGCCGGACGGCTCTCTGCCCGATCTGCCCGACAGATGAGCCTTGCAACTTCGTCTGCACCGTCCCGTAACTGTCTGTGCGAGTTCGGAAAAAGTGCTCATCGGTTCTGATCTCCGTGGGGCGGTTCTCAATTCTCCTCCAACCTCGTCCGCTTCAACGCCGCCATGACATCCTCT
>CAYLLT010000162.1:0-8836 GCA_964384465.1 uncultured Planctomycetales bacterium
TTCGCGCCGGCGGCGCTGGCCGGCTTGCTGGGCGCGGCGATCATGGCCTGCGTGATGGCCTCCGACAGTCAAATCCTCGCCCTGTCGACGATGTTCTCCGAAGACGTGTTCGCCTATTACGGCGGCAAGAGGCGGCTTGGTGAACAGGCCCAGGTCTGGGCGGCGCGGGCCTTCGTGGTCCTCTGCACGATCGTCGCTTACGCGATCGCATTGGCCGTACATGGGTCGGCGAGTATCTTCAACATCGCCATCACGTATGCCTTCAGCGGATACGCGAGCCTGGCCCCGATCATGCTGGCCTGCCTGTTCTGGAAACGGGCCACGAAGTGGGGTGTGTTGGCCAGTTCACTCTGGATCGCGGCATTCATGATCGGCTCGGCGATCCTCCAGGCACGGACGCAGCACCTGGCCCCGGCAGCACCCGGATCGGCCAATCCCATCTGGTCGATCGGTCCCTTCACCGTCTTCATGCGCGAGGCCACCAGCATCACCTTCAGCCAGTTGCGGCTGTTGCTGGTCGCACCCATGTTTATCGGTTCCGCGCTCTTGATGGTGTTGGTCTCCTGGCTCACCAGATCACCATCGGCGGCGACGATCGAAAAATACTTCCCAACAACCACAGTGACCCCCCTGGAGTCAAGGATGCCGGCATCATGAGTATGGATCAACCCACCAACGAAGCCGTGCAGCGAGCGGCCGCCCGATTGGACGAACATGTTCGCGAGATGACGCGCTGGCATTTCTCACCGGAGACCGGGACGCCGTTCTGGCTCGACTGGGCGAAGCAGGCCGGCTGGGATCCCGCGGCCGAAGTGAAGAGTTCCTCGGACCTCCTGCGCTTCCCGCATTTCGAGGATGAATGGTTGCGCTTGGAGCCGCATGAACGGTGGATTCCGCGGCCATACCAGGGCAAACCGTTCATGATCTTCGAGACCGGCGGCACCACCGGGATGCCCAAGCAGCGCATCAGTTGGGAAGATCACAACATCGACTATACAGAGTTCTCCGAAACCTTGGATGACGCGGCGTTCCCGCGCGGCAGCAACTGGCTGATGCTCGGCCCGACCGGCCCGCGGCGGCTTCGCCTGGCCATCGAACACCTGGCCAACGTGCGCGGCGGCTGCTGCTATCACGTGGACCTCGACCCCCGCTGGGTCAAACGGCTAGTGGACAACCGCGAGATTGACCTAGCCAACCGGTACAAAGAGCATGTGATCGACCAGGGCGTCACTATTCTGAAAAACCGCCGGGTGAACTGCCTGTTCACCACGCCGAAACTCCTGGAAGCCCTCGGCGAACGGATCAACGTGCCCGACGCCGGCATTCGTGGCGTGTTCTGTGGGGGCACGTCGATGACACCGCAGATGGTGCGGTTCCTGGTCGAGGAAGTGCTCGAGCATCGTGCCCAGTTCGTTCCCACGTATGGGAACACGCTCATGGGCCTGGCGTGCAGCAAGCCGCTCACCGCCGAGGACCGCTACAGCATCACCTATTACGCCCCGGAGCCGCGGGCGGTGCTGCGCGTGGTCGATTCCGCGGACACCAGCAAGCTCGTCGATTACGATCAGTGGGGGCGCGTGGAATTGACCACCATGACGCGCGAGTTCTTCATGCCGCGATTCCTGGAGCGCGATGAAGCCATGCGCCGTAAGCCCTGTGCGCGATTTGCGTGGGACGGTGTGGGCGAGGTCCGGCCCTTCGGGATGCTTCAGAACAAGACGGTCGAGGGCGTGTACTGATCCGGGGGATGGATTTCAAATTTGAAATCTGGAATTTGAAATCTGAGATTTGAGATGGTCTTACCGCACATTCCCATCCTGCGCCGCGGAGAGCAATACGAGAGCCTCGATTCGATCGAGCTGGCGGACCTTCGCAGCGGCCTTCCCATCGCGCGGGTCAGTCAGGCCAATGCGGGGATCATTCGCCGAGATTTGCAGCGGATCGGCGCGGGGCGCGAGGCTCTGCGGCGACTTCCCACGCAAACCCTGTTGAACATCTTCAAAGACGCCGGCGATAAGTTCATGACCGCTGACCTCCCGCTGGGCGATGGCAAGCAAGGGTCGTCGATGCCGTCGACGGCAACGACCCAATCGCCGCAGCAGTACGTCGAATCGCTCTGCGCCACCAGCGGACTGCCGCACGCGCTGATCCGGCGAAACATGAACAAAATCCACCAGGTATTTAACGAGATGCCGGCGATTCTCCGCGGCCTCACGCGCGGTTTGGATCAGAAGGTGATGGACGAAGGGGTCGGAGAGCAGGCGGGCGTGGCTTTGAGTTACTACCCGGTGACTCAGGCCCTGGGCGTGGTGCTGCCCAGTAATTCGCCGGGAGTCAACTCACTATGGCTGCCCGCGATCGCCCTGAAGATCCCGGTGGTCATCAAGCCCGGCCGCGAAGAACCGTGGACGCCCTATCGCATCATGCAGGCGCTCATGGCCGCCGGCTGCCCGGCCGAGGCGTTCAGTTATTATCCCACGGATCACGACGGCGCGGCCGCGGTGCTGAAGGCCTGCGGTCGCGCGCTGCTCTTCGGCGACAGCCAGACCACCGCGCCTTATGCCAACAACCCGGCGATTCAGATCCACGGCCCGGGATTCAGCAAGGTGCTCATCGGTGAGGACGAGATCGATCGGTGGCCTGAGTTCATCGACGTGCTGGTGGACTCGATCGCGGCCAATGGCGGGCGAAGCTGCATCAATGCTTCGAGCGTTGTCGTCCCGGCGCACGGCCGGCAGATTGCGGAGGCGCTGGCGCAGCGGCTCGCCGCGATACAGCCGCGATCGGCCGATCATCCGCAAGCCGCTCTGGCGGGTTTCGCCAATCCCAATTTTGCGGATGCCATCGACGCGGGTATCGAGGCGGGGCTGAGCGTCGCAGGCGCAGAAGAGATCACCGCCAGACACCGTTCCGGGCCGCGCAAGGTTACTTTTGAGAACAGCACCTACCTGCTGCCGACTCTGGTATGGTGCTCATCGTTCGAGCACCCACTGGCCAACCGTGAATTTCTGTTTCCTTATGCCAGCGTGGTCGAGGTGCCGCAGGCGCGGATGCTGGAGCGGATCGGCCCTTCGCTGGTGGTGACGGCCATCACACGGGACGCGACATTCGTTGATGGACTGATACAATGCCCGCTGATCGAACGGCTGAACGTGGGCCCCATTCCCACATCGCATGTGCAGTGGGACCAGCCACACGAGGGCAACCTGTTTGAGTTCCTCTATCGTCGGCGGGCCATCCAACGTGAGTAGCTTTCAGCTCTCAGCTATCAGCCGTCAGCCAGAAGGGCAGGCTGACCCTGAGTAGCTGAAAGCTGATAGCTGACGGCTGACAGCTCTTAACAACGGGGTGAGAAGACTGTGACGATTGAATCGGGGATTGCCGCCTTCGACTATCATCCAAGAACACGCATCGTATTCGGGCCCGGCAGCGCGGATCGCACCGGTGAACTGGCCCGCGAGTTGTCCGCTCAGCGCGTGCTGCTGGTCACTGACCCCGGAATCGCTCGCGCGGGGCACGTCGAACGGCTCCGCCGCTCGCTGACTTCAGCGGGCCTGCATGTGACCCTCTTCGACGGCGTCGTAGAGAATCCGACTGCCCGCGAAGTAGACGCCTGCTGCGCGATGGCCCGATCCGCAGGAGTTGACACCATCGTCGGTCTGGGCGGCGGCAGCAGCATCGATACCGCGAAAGGTTGCAACTTCATCCTGACGAACGGCGGCTCCATTCAGGATTATTGGGGCGTGGGCCGGGCCGCCAAGCCGATGCTGCCGCTGATCGCCATACCCACGACCGCCGGCACCGGCAGCGAGTGTCAATCGTTTGCCCTGATCGCGGATCCCACCACGCATCAGAAGATGGCCTGCGGCGATCCCAAGGCGGCGGCGCGCATCGCCCTCCTCGACCCGACGCTCACATTGACCCAGCCTCGCCACGTGGCCGCGCGCACCGGCATCGACACCATCGCTCATGCTGTGGAGACGGCCGTCACCACAACACGCACGCCGATCTCCCTGCTCTACGCGCGCGAGGCTTTTCGACTGGCGGAGCGAAACCTGCCTCGCGTACTCGACCGTGGCGACGACCTTCACGCCCGTGGCGAGATGCAGTTGGCCGCCGCCTATGCCGGCATCGCCATCGAGAACAGCATGCTGGGTGCGGCCCATGCGGCCGCCAATCCGCTGACCGCCCACTTTGGGATCGTGCACGGGCAGGCGGTCGGCACGATGCTGCCGGCCGTTGTGCGGTTCAACGGCGCGGACGCCGCATCCATGCACGCCTACGCGGAGCTGGCGACGCAGGCCGGGCTGACACCTGCAAATGCCTCCGGACGCGATGGGTTGGATGCTTTGCTGGCCCGTCTGGAAACATTGCTGGATCAGGCCGGCGTGGTTCGCGGATTGGACGCGCTGGGCGTTCCGCGCGGCGAGATTCCACGGCTGGCCCAGGAGGCTGCCGGACAGTGGACCGCACGCTTCAACCCCCGACCTGTCGCGGCCGCCGACTTCGTGGCACTCTATGAACGCACGTTCGCGTGAACAAACTACGTGCCAGACGGATTGCTCCAGATATTACTTGTATCCGTCGACGATCCATTGTACCAACTTCGAACGGATGCGCGTGAGCCTTTCTGGAGCAAGTTGACCGATTGCACCGCGCAAGACTGATCGCTCGACAATGGCCAATCGTGCAATCCGAATCACGCTGGCAACTTTCAGCCCTGAACCGGAGAAATCATCGTCGCTGGGCATGATCAGTTCATCAAATCCTGGAATCTGTTGCCCAAGCTGTGTCGAAATCATGCACACCAGCCAGTCGTCGAATTGTCCAGGCAGCCGCCGCAAGACCAATGCGGGGCGTAGCTTGGCAGCGGCTTGGTCCGTCTGAGGAAATCGAAATAGGACAATCTGGGCTTCGCTGATCATGCGAAGACTTCTTTCAAGTCGTGCTCAGAATACAGATTGGGTTCGTTTTCCATGCCGTGAAGAGCCTGCGTTAGCGAGAAATCTGACCAGTCGCCCTCCTCTGCAGCCGCAGCCTTGCTTTTGAGGAATTCGACAAAACCCAACACCTCAGCCTGTGCCGATTCCGGCAACCCCGTCAAGTCCTGAGCGATTTTTTCAGCAATGCTCATATCGAAAACCTCCTGCCATTCCTGCTCAGACTACCATTATCTGTACCCCGTTTGCAACAATGGAATTGACTCGCGGATCCGCGACACTTGGGGCGGGGTGAATTCACGTTTTCGCTGGTGCGAGAATCCCTTCTCGCACCAGCGATGCATGCTCCGCGGATTGAACGCGCTGGGTGTTCCAAGCAACGAGATACCACGGCTCGCCGAGGAAGCTGCCGGACAGTGGACGGCTCGCTTCAACCCCCGACCGGTCACGGCCGCCGACTTCGTGGAACTCTATGAACGCACGTTTGCGTGAAACGATCGGCTCGGATCGGTATCCGAATCGCTGGCTTTTCCGGCTCGATTGCGATATGGTACGTATAGGTACTATCGGGCAGGGCCGGAACCGATTGCGACCTGACTCTCAATGGAAACGAGCACTGAGATAATTTTACTGCTTTGCGCCGGTATGGATCTGGCGGGTGGTCCTTCCCTCTTCGCCGAGCGCATCTCTACGACCCGCGCGCTCTCCCGGCCCGCGGCCACTCAAGCGCAGGAAGCGCCGGCCATGCCCTCCCCCGACTCCTGGCCGATGTTCCGCGGCGGGCCGACCATGGCTGGAATCGCTCGCGTCGAGCTGCCCGGGAAGCTGTCGCTGAAATGGACCTTCAAGACCGAGGGCCCGATCAACTCCTCAGCGGTCATCGAGAACGGGCGCGTCTTCATTGGTTCCGATGACGGGATGCTCTACGCGATCTCCCTCGCTGACGGCCAGAAGATCTGGTCCTTCAAGGCCGGGGAAGCCATCGAGGCTCCGCCCACGGTGGCCGGCGGGATGGTCTACGTCGGCTCGGCGGATACCCATCTGTATGCGATCGTCGCTGACACCGGCGCGATGAAATGGAAGTACCAGACTCAAGACAAAATCCTCGGGGCGGCGAGCGTCGTGCGTTCGGGCGATCGGACGCTGGTCCTCGCCGGCAGCTATGACAACAACCTGCATTGCGTGAATGCCGCTGATGGAAAGATGCTCTGGACCTACGAGACCGACAACTACATCAACGGATCACCCGCGATCTCACAGGGCCAAGTGATCTTCGGCGGCTGCGATGGCGTGCTTCACGTCGTGTCGGTTCAGGATGGCCATAAACTGGGCGGCGTCGAAGTCGGTTCCTATATTGCCGGAACCGCGGCGCTGGCCGGAACGCGGGCTTACGTCGGACATTATGAGGGTGGATTCGTCTGCGTGGATATCGCTCAGGGCAAGGTGGTCTGGGAATATGGCGAGCATCGTTTCCCGTTTTTCTCCTCTCCCGCCGTCGATGACCTCCATGTGGTGTTCGGCGGCCGGGACAAACGGCTGCACTGCGTGGCACGCGATGACGGCAAACCGCTCTGGACGTTCCAAGCCCGCGGCAGAATCGACAGCTCACCGGTGATCTGCGGCCGGAAAGTTGTGGTCGGCTCGGATGACGGGCGGCTCTATGTCGTCAGCCTCGCGGATGGGAAGGAGCTGTGGTCCTACGAGATCGGTGAAGCGGTAACCGGCTCGCCCGCGGTGGCGGGAGGCATGGTCGTGGTGGGCTGCGAAGATGGTCGCGTGTATGCCTTTGGGGCCAGCGCTGACTTGCGGGGCAATTGAATATGACGACACAGACCTCGCCATCTCTGGACGCGCCTGCGGGGCATCAGACCACGGGTGGTAATTACTTCGTCGCGAATTACCCGCCGTTCTCATTCTGGAAACCCGAGTTCGTGCCGCAGGCGCACGCGGCCCTGGAACGTCAGCCGGACCGGGATACGCCGCTGGGCATCTATGTGCACATCCCATTCTGTAGAAAGCGATGCCATTTCTGCTACTTCAAGGTCTACACCGACAAAAACTCCTCAGAGATTCGCGCCTACCTGAGCGCGATGAATCGGGAGTTGGAGATGTACGCCCGCCGGCCGTGCGTCGGCGGGCGTAAAAAACCCCGTTTCATCTATTTTGGCGGCGGCACGCCCTCGTACCTTTCCGTGGAACAGCTTCAGTCACTCACCGACGCCATGAAAAGGGTGTTACCCTGGGATGAGGCCGAGGAGGTCACTTTCGAATGCGAGCCGGGCACGCTCAACGAATCCAAGCTCAAGGCCCTCAGAGAACTGGGTATCACCCGACTCAGCCTCGGCGTGGAACACTTCGACGACGAAATCCTGAAAGCCAACAATCGTGCCCACGGCTCCAGCGAGATCGCACGGGCCTATGATTTCGCCCGCTCCGTCGGATTCCCGCAGATCAACATCGACCTGATCGCCGGGATGCTGGGCGAGACAACCGCGAAGTGGCAGGCGTGTGTAGACCGGGCGCTCGAGATGCAACCCGACAGCATCACCATTTACCAGATGGAGATCCCCTACAACACGACCATCTTTCACGAGATGAAGGCCCAGGGGACGCTGGTCGCCCCGGTGGCCGACTGGGAGACCAAGCGCGACTGGGTGCGATACGCCTTCTCGGAACTGGAGCAGCGGGGGTACACGGTCAGCAGCGCCTATACCGCGGTGAAATCTCCGGCCAGAACGAAGTTCATTTATCGAGACGCTCTGTGGAGCGGCGCCGACCTGATCAGCATCGGCGTCGCATCCTTCTCGCATCTGGCCGGCACGCATTTTCAGAACGAAAAGGACATGGGGCCGTACATGGCCAGGGTCGAGGCGGGTGAGCTGCCGATCCATCGCGCCCTGACGATGACCGATGAGGAACGTTTGATCCGCCAGTTGGTCCTGCAACTCAAGCTCGGATGCGTGCCGTTGCGGCCGTTGGAGGATAAGTTCGGCGTGGATGTCCGCGAACGGTTCGCGGAGCCGCTGGCACGCCTGCAGAACGCCGGCTATCTGGCGATCGACGATCAGGCGATCCGCCTGACCCGCGAGGCCCTGCTCCAGGTGGACGATCTTTTACACGAGTTTTTTCTCCCGCAGCATCGCGGCGCGGGAAATTGAGAACGAATCATTATTGACGTGCCATTACAACAGGCCGAATGGCTGAAACCGCTGCGGGCGTACTACGTGTCCGCCGGCGTCCCTTTGCCCTCGATAACCGTGATCGATAGCCGGGACATTCCGCAACCCTATTACGATTTGCTCATCCATCGAGAAGACATGACCTCCGTCCTGGAGCGCTATCATAGCGGAATGATCGAGCTTCGCCTGCTGCGCGTCAGCATAGAGAATGGCCAGCTCACGCGCCAGGTGGTGCTCGTGCTGGCTGCGAGCGGAAAACCGGTTGAGTTCGGCGCCATCCGCATCCACCTCGGCCGCTTTGGGCCGGAAGCCCAGCAGATGATTCTCGAAGGCCGCCGCCCTCTGGGAGGAATTCTGAAGGAGCACGGTATCGAATACATCAGCCGCCCCGGAGGGTTCATCCGCTTCCGTTCCGATGCGATCGTGAATCCGCTGCTGGGGCTCACGGGCGAACATGAGCTCTTTGGCCGGTATACCACGCTGTACGACGCGACGGCGCAGTCGCTGGCGGAGGTGATCGAGATCCTCCCGCCCATCGGTGATTCGGATCCGGGAAAGGGTGAAGCATGAACAAGAGTCAGGACTATGAGGCGATCGTCATCGGCGGCGGCCCCGCGGGATCGACCACCGCCGCCCTGCTGGCCGACAAGGGACGCCGCGTCGTGCTGCTGGAGAAGGAGAAGTTCCCGCGCTACCACATCGGCGAGTCGCTGCTGC
>CAYLLT010000163.1:0-8721 GCA_964384465.1 uncultured Planctomycetales bacterium
TAATATACTCTATCAATCTCAACCTGTCAAGGAGACTTTCACCACGGGCTGCTAGGCCTAGTTTCAGCAGTGCTGACGGACAAAGGTCGCGTGGGGGCTGTTCGGGACCAGATCCTCGATGTCTTGTACGCCAAGAGCGGCGGTCTTGCGGCGTATGCAAAGAAGATTGCAAAAGCGAGAGAGTTCCCAGAGGTGGTGAAGATTGGGGACGATTCCTGCCGGAATTGGCCAAGGGAGTTAGTGGAAGATCATGTGAAACTCGACACTGTGTTTGCGGCACATGTATTTCCACAATGGCCCAAGCGCGCAGCAATGTGGCTATCACTCATTGTCGAATGGCTGCGAGGCTCGATTCACGAGGGTATACCGCTGAACTTCTGCTTTGTGCTGGCCGACCTAAGCCAAATCAGAGATTCGAGTTCATTTGAGATAGTACCTATTACCGGATTGTCGCTCGTGAGCCCATGGGGGAGCGACGGATCAGCGAGTAATGAATCAGCAGTGCCGAAAATCCTGGACAGGATCAAGCAACAAATCACAAAGAACAATTATTCATGGTTTCAGGAGGGAAGGTATGCTTTGTTGTGGGACGCAACGTTCCCGCAAAGTGAGCCAAGATACTTAGTACGTCTTGTTGACAGTTCTTGGGACGTGTTCGTTACTCGATGCCGTCATGCTAATCCACCAACTACGCACACAATAGCAGGGTTAGTGGGTTATGTCAGAGCTGATGGTTCTGGCGGTGTCATTCTTCGTGGGAAACCAATTCTGTCATTCCGCAAGACAGGCGCGTGGACGCGCGGCTACTCGGAAAAAGAAGGTTGGCTTCAGAAGAAACTAATCGGTGCCGGCATCCGAAACCATGACGATAAAGCAAAGCGACTCCTGAAAGCATGTCTTGCGGTTTCTGAAGACCCTCACATGGGAGCAATGGTCATCGTGTTGAAAAACAGGTATCGCGATCCAAAATACGCGCACTTTCCATTTCGGAGTATGGGCAAGCTCTGGGATGTTGAGGATGTTGGTGAACTCAGAAAGGCATCAGTTAGTGAGATGATTTCGTTGATGGCTATGGACGGCGCCACCTGTGTGTTCCGGGACTTGGAGGGCAAAACCAGACTGACGTTTCGGCGCTTGGCAAGGGTTAGCGGAGAGGGTATTGACCGACGGTTAAGTGAAAGTGCGAAAGAGAAGTTGGAGGGAGAGGGGTCACGCAAGTGGAGTGGCGCACTCGCAGCGTGCCGGGCAGATGTTCGTTTGGTGCTAGCGATTTCTCAGGATGGCCCGATAATGGCATTCTCCAGACACAATGGAATGATTGAAGCGGATCATCACAGCTGAAATCCGAATGATGGCGCAAGTATCTATGCCGGAATTTGAGCTTCATTTCGCCAGTAATGGATGTCGCTGCGAGGGACTACTCTATGTCCCACGCAACTGGACACGTCCACTAAAGTTGCCGACCATCGTGATCGTACCGGGTGGGAAAGGAATGCACAGTCATGCGAAAGACGGTGACTGTGGATTCGGACTGCTTGAACTGGCAAAATCTATTGCAGAAGCAGGTTTCGCGGCGTTCTGTTACGATGGTCGCGGTCAGGGTCACTCTGAGGGCGTTCGCACCGGACACGATCTTGCAATTGAGGATCTCCAGCAGGCTTTAGCAGAGTTGCGATGCAGTTGCGATGTAGTAGATGGAAGTAGAATCGGTCTGGTCGGCCAGAGTGTGGGCGGCATGGCCGCTGTACTCGTGGCTGAGCACGACGATGGTATTCGCTCGTTGATTCTTTGGGGAACGCTACCCCGTTACTCTGTCACAAAGACCGAGCCGGAAGGCAGACTTGCGACCTTCGTTCGGGAATCGTGGGAGAAAACGGACAAGAATAAGTCATTCGAGGATTTCGTTCGAGACTTCGAGGTATTCGATCCGGTCGACCATATCGGAAATCTTCGCCAACCTGTGCTTCTCGCCGGCGGCTCAGACGATACTAAACTTTTCCGCCACGAGGAGCAAATGCAGTTGTTTAGGGCTGCCAAGCAATCACGCGTGATGCGCCTCGAAGTCAAAGGGGAGGTCCATCGAATGAGACATTGGTCTCCTCCATTTCCCATCGTAGCAAAGATGTTTGCCGCATGGTTCATGGAGACCATTTAAGAATCGGCGCACCCAGAAATTGGGGGAGGCGATTCGGGACGCGATTCTCACCGGCTCCCTGTTCCCGCAATTGCATGAACGTTCTTTCGTACCCGTCCTTGGGCATTCGGCTCGCTCGCCCCGCGGGGACCACCGACGGTGCTCGCTCAACAGGAAGGAACTGTGATCCCGGCGGCCGTTCGCAGGCTCACTTGCCCGCCGGCCTGTCTTTGAGACTCGCACGCCGCCAGTTCCAAACCTCCCTCATCCCCTTTTTCCCCTCCCTCCAAACGCACGAAGGTGCTTGTTTCCTGAACACCCAACAGATACGGGGCAGCGTGTACTGCCGAGGGTCATCCAACTCGATCAGCGGGCAGTGACGGCCGTGAGCGACCCGCGAGATATTAATTCTTACGTTCTTGTCGTTTCGCCCAACCAGGGCATTGGCCGCGCTGCACTTGAAAGAGAAGGAGCCTCCGGCTCTGGACCTGACCGGCAGGTGAGGTTGATGCGGCCGCAGTTCACTATCTCCAGTATGCAACACATTTCGGTTCCCACCCCATAACAGGGATGACACTCGTTCTTTTCATTTCAGGCACCGGTAGAAGTCATCCGCCGAGGCTCAGTCGCTCGCACCGCCGTGCGCGTCTCTGAGCGATCGGTGGTGCCAAGGTTTTTTATGGTGTTTTCGCCTCCCGAGAAGGGCAGGGCACAGGGGCCGACTGGATGACCCGCGTGGGTCATGCCCTCGGTTCCGTGTTCGTTTCTTAAACCCCTTTTTCAAGGAGGTGCCTTATGGCACATCTCACTCAAGCCAGTGAGGAACTGTTCCGTCGTTCGCCGGATGAGCGGTTTTCATCGCTCGTCGCACTCTGGGAGCACTGCCACCAGCGCAAGGAGGAATCGCGCGAGTTGTGGCAGCGATCGCAGACGCTGCAGCCCCGGTCGTATCCGGGGACGGTCGTTCTCGGCGTCGATGCCGAGCGCGAGGTGTTTTTGAATGATTGGTCCTTCTCGCAGCTTTGCCGTCTGGCCAGCGTGAGCAAAGACACGATCAACCGGCTCTCGCCGGAAACGGCCAGCCGGGCATTGCAGGAGACGGTGCCGAACTTCGAGAAGCCGATGCAGGTGCTCGCGACGCAGACGATGGTGCGATCCATCCACGGCGTGGCTTACACGCGGCTCTGGGACGTGGATTTGCTCACGATGGTGCGCGAGTTCGCGACGGACTTCAAACCCCCGCAGCCAGGCATGAACGGTGGGACCGGCCTCTACGCCGGCGAGCAGGACATGTTCTGTTTTCTCATCGACCCGACGGGCTGGGCGGAGATCGAAGGCGAGTCGTTCGCGCCAGGATTCTTCGTCTGGAACAGCGAGGTCGGCCGCCGCTCAGTGGGTGTGTCCACTTTTTGGTGGCAGCAGATCTGTGCGAATCATATCGTCTGGGACGCAACGGAGGTGGTCGAGTTCACGCGCAAGCACACCGCTCGCGTGAGCGACTCGCTTTCCGAGATTCGCAGGATCATCGAGACGCTCGTCGAGAAACGCGACCAGCGCCGCGATGGGTTCGTCCAAGTGATCCGTCGGGCCATGCAGACCTCACTCGGCCAAGATGCTGACGAGGTCGAGAAAGTGTTGACCCGCAGCGGGATCACGCAGACGCTCGCGCAGAAGGCGACTGAGATCGCCCGCGAGCAAGGCCGATTCACCGTCTTTGCCCTCGTCGATGCGCTCACGAAAATGACGCAGACGACGGAGAACGCGGGTGATCGAATGGAGGCAGACCAGCGAGCGGCGAAACTCCTCGCGCTCGCGACATAGGAAGGTTCTTTCGTGTGGGGGACCGGCACTCTTGCCACCCCCACACGCCTTGTTTTTAAGCACCACCGATCCGCTCTCCATTATTGAGGAGTATGAGAAAGAAACCATTCAAGACGCGGCCGCTCAGACGGCCAATCCGCTGCACGAGACAGGAGTATCTTCTCACGCATGGCGAGCTGGCCTTCTATCGTGTCCTGATCCAAAGCCTGTCGGATGCGTGGATCGTGTTCGCGAAAGTCAGAGTCCGCGATGTGCTTCGCTATCACAATACCGTTTCGGCCCGATCAGACCTGAACCGGATTTCGCAGAAGCACGTAGATTTCGTGATCTGCGAGCGATGGACCACCCGGATTGTGGCCGCTCTGGAATTGGATGATAAAACGCACGCGCGCCCAGATCGCATCGCGAGAGACATACTGCTGAACGATGCATTCAAGGCTGCGTCTGTGCCGCTCATCCGTATCAAAGCGCGGAGCGAATACTCTGCGCAGATCGTCGCATGGATTCTCCGGTGGTACGTCAAGTCGAGCGGATGATCGAGCGAAGTCACTCACGAAACCGTTGCGCATGGAAGCAAACGAAGTCAGTACGTCGCGAAGAAGGAAGCGGACTTCTCCGGGTTGTGTCCCCGGCGGTCGTAAAGCTTGGTCGTGCTGGGGTCGGCGTGGCCGACATCACGCTGCACGTCTTCGAGGCTCGCGCCGTTGTTGAGCGCGGTGGTGATAAACGTGGCACGCATCGAGTGGGCGCTATAACCGCGGCCGAGGCCCACCGCCCGCGCGTACTTCCGCAGAATCCGGTCGATCATGACGGGGTGTAAATGGCGGCGCTCTTCGCTGCGGCATTGATTGCCGCGAAGGGGACGGAACAGGGGACCGTCGAGATCGCCGCCGTGGCCGGCGGCAGTTAAATAATCCTCGATGCGTTGCACCGTCTGCGGATTGATCGCCAAAGACAGATCCTCGCCACCCTTGCGAATGAAGTGCAGCGACTTGTACCCGGCGTTGGTGTGAAAGTCCTTGACCAGGAGTGCCGTGATTTCGGACCGGCGTGGCCCGACTTGCAGCCCGACCGACAGGATGGCCCGATCGCGCAGCCCCAGAAGTGTTGCCGGGTTGGGCGCGTCGAGAATCTTTCTCGCTTCCTTGGACGAAAATGCCCGCGTTGTTCCTTGCCGGCGGTTGACGCGAGGGCGTTTGATGTCGCGGACCGGATTGCTATCCGCCATCCGATGTGCGACCAGGTGGGCAAACAGCGACGAGAGCGCTGACAGCCGCCGTCGGATGGTCCGGGGCTTCGCGCCTTGTTCCTTCATGAGGTTCTGCCAGGCCACGACGGCAGCCCGGTTCACCAGCCGCAATTCTTCAGCCGACCGGATGCTCATTGCACGGACAAAATGTGCCACGTCGCGCTTGTACGCTCGTCTCGTGTGCGCTGAAAGCTGGCCGGCCAGCCACACATCTTCTTCGGGCACCGACTGAAGCAACCGCAGCGATAGAGGACGCGTCGGCCTGTTCGCGACCGTCGGAAGTCTATTGCGATGTCGATGATTTGAGTCCCCTCCCATGCGAGGAATAAACCGGATTATCGAACGCAGCGCAAGGGGTTTCTTTGACGCCGCGAAAGCTCGTCTGGTCTGATCGACAAATGATATTTTGAGGTAAGATCGGACGATTTGACCGCTGCGCAGCGGGTTAGTTCAACTGCATCTCCAGCCAACGAATCCGGCTCAAGCGGTGACAGAGGTGATTGTATGTGAGGGCCAGTGAACCGGCCCGCGCTATCTCGTCGTTCTCGTAGGCGATCGTCCGGTCGTACTCGCTGAGCGCTTCGGCGCCACGCTCGACAATTTCCTGGTAACGCAGTTTGTCCGACTCAAGACCGGTCCGTTCGGCTTCGAGCGATTCGCGAAGTTTCTGCTCGCGTTTCTTCGCATCGCGCGGCAGCTTCTCGTTGAACGTGGCCATGAGGGTTGGGTTGGCTTGGATTTCGTTCAACGGAATGGGCAGACGCTCATCGCCCTGCGGTAGGTAGAACCAGGGGTGTCCGGGATCGTATTGCGGCTCACGCTCCACGTGACCAAGCACCCATAAACACAAATGCTCTTCGAGCACCCGCGCATTCTCGTCGCCGAACGCGTCTGCGTAGACGGCTAGTGCATCGTCACGTGTCCTCTGGAGTCGCAGTTCCGCTCGCTTCAGAAACTCATCGAGCTTGATGCGCTGCGCTTCCGTCTTGGGCGCTCGCCCGGTACGGGGATCGATCCCCCGCCGTATCCCGTCCTGGAGCGCATCAATATCCATGATGGTATTGAGTAGTTCCTCAGCATGTTCGCGCACCAGCAAGGCGATTTGTTCCGCGTCGGGAATCACAGGGCCGCTCTCTTCCATTCCAAAGACGCCGCACTCGACGGCTTCAGGAAGGGGTTCGGGAACAACCAGTCCTTTCAAGTGCGGCACACCGGCTGCATCCGCAAGAGAGACCGGAGGCAGATTCTGGTTCTCAAATGGATGCGACGTGAGAGCTTCCGGAGCCTCAGACGCAGGAGATACCGCTGACCACGAGAATTGGAGTTGAGACTGACGCGCCATCATTCCTTGTTATGCACGCTCTCTCTCGCTGTGTTGCACACAGGGTTCATCGCGTTCTTGACCGCCTTGGCGTGGGCGGTATGGTGGTGATTGGTTATCATACCATTGGGGTGGTCTGCCGACATAAGAGCCCAATGTGAGGAGAGCGCAGACCGCTCCACTTTTGAACTAAAAGAGAATGCAATGACAGGTTTTTTTGAAAATGTACATGCCATAATATGGCATGGCGTGGCTGGTATCGCGGTCGTCGCAATCTATGACGAACGTGCAAAAGAGCTTGCCGAAGAAAAAGCAAAGAAAATAGGCAAGAGACTATCGCCCCAAAAACCTACCATGTTCAGGAATATACAACGCAGAGACGCTAGGTTCTTTCCATTTGAAGAGCAACAGCCGAAGTGATTGGGTCTGGTCGCCGCTAATCGAACAATAGAAGAGAGCGCTGCCTCCGCCGACAGCATGGAGACAACGCCCTCAAAGACTTACCCCGATAAAGCGTTCGTCCGGCTATATTCGCGGACGCGCCTCCTTTCGGGCGGTCAGGCGGGTCTTACCCGCCTTTTTGGTTGGCCGCTTTCGTGTGCTAGGACGGGGTTTCCTCTCCTGTCCCTCCTCGCCCTCGATGGAATGGGAACCGTTCACCATGAGATTCTCCCTTCTCTGCCCTTGGGCAGGATTCGAGCAGTTGCGATGCTCGCTCGTAATACTTTCGAAGCGTGTCCCGCGACGCCGCAAAGAACACCACTCCGATGAACACAAATCCAGTGCCGAGAAGACAGGGCTGGCCAGTCCAGGGTCCGCCTGTTAACACGACCGTCAGGCCGACGAATACCATCGAGACCAGGCAATTTGCATAGAACTGATAGTAGCGGTAGTGATTTTCGACGAGAAAGCTGAATGCGGGGAGAGCACTTTGCAGGCTTGAGAACTTCCAGTTGGGCCGAGGGATACCGGTCGCATGATGGAGGTTGTCGATGACGGCCCACCGAATCGCGCTGACCGTCATGCCGGCATAGAGAGACCCCAGCGTCAGGTACAGGAATCCGCCGACAGTCGGCTGTACATGGGCGGGAACAACCAGCCATGACTTCACCGTCTCCGAGAAACAGCTCATGCCCCAGAGCGCCAGGAACCCAGGAAGCACATAGGCGACCATCAGGCCAAAGCTTTGATTGGAGACCTCCTTCACCAGGTCTCCAACAGGCGATTCTCTTTTCCAACCCATTCAAAGCAGCGACGACAATCGCTCTTGCCTTGTGCTCTTCTCAATTGTAGCCGCATCGTGACCGAAGACAAGTAAATACATCTATCAGAATCTACCGTAATCTATAGCGCACGCCCGCTCTCCAAGCCAAGCCGTCAGTTGGAGGGCCACCTGCTCATGCTGCCTGGGAAAGGGGCTCCTCGCCGAAGGGCCTCACGATTCGCCGCCGGAGGCGTAGCGCCGAGACCGGAACCAGCTCGAAACCCGCCGTCTGGCGTGCCCGGTTGACCGCCCGGAGGATGTTGAGGAGCTGGCGGCGGACCGGAGCGTAGGGCTCAAACCGAATCCGCTGGAACTCGCTGAATAGCTTCTCCACCGAGCGGTGGCAGGCCAGGGCGAAGAATGTCGCCTTGAGATCCCGGTATTGTTCGGGTGCGATGCGGACCGAGGCGTGCCATTTGCGGTCCACGCCGCGCTTGTAGCCGATGCTGTAGCCGGCGAATTGGATGGGCTCACGGCGGATATCCTGGATGGCGTCCGCCTCGCGCAGCTTGAAGAGATGTTGGCCTTCAGTAGCGATAAGCACGAAGAATGAGCCGTGCCGAAGGTAATGGGAATTACCCAATCCCCTTTGCTTTCGCCGCCAGCGGGCGGGGCGCGACAGGCTCAGGCCATACTGAGCGATCAGCTTTCGGTCCAGGATTGTCGGATCCTTCTCTGCCGGGATACGGCCGGTGACGTAGAACCAGTAACCGTGCGTCACGTATGCAACCGCGAGTTGTTGAACGAACCCCTGAATGGAAACCGCCTCGTGCCGATACATCTCTTCCCGTCCTTGTAAAGGTGTCGGATTGTTGTTTGGGGGCACAACCCGACGAAAGCCCGTTCACCTTCGTAAAACACCTCCTGGCGCGGTCACCGACAGAACTCAAGAAGCTCTTTGAGTTCTTGTTCCGTCGGTTCCCTGCCTAAAT
>CAYLLT010000164.1:0-8711 GCA_964384465.1 uncultured Planctomycetales bacterium
TAGCGTCGCCGTCGGTCCTTCTCCAGCGCCTTCATCACAATCCAATCCAACTCACCTTTAACGATGCCGCTCAGGGCCTTGGGCTCCAGGCCGCGCTGGGCGGCGATGGCCGGCAGCTCCGCCGTCGTCGTCAGCCGCGTGCTCGGGCGCGGCGGCTCCTCCTCGCGGATCACGCGCAGCACTTCAAGCAGCGCTGCTTCTTTGACGCGCCTGGCTTCGAGTGGGGTCGTGCCGGTGAGCAGCTCGTACAGCAGTACGCCCAGTGAGTAGATGTCGCTGCGGGTGTCCACGTCGAGCTGATTCAACTCCGCCTGCTCCGGAGACATGTACTGGGGCGTGCCGACGACATCACCAAAGCCGGTGAATATCGTTGCCTCGGTCAACCGCTGTCCGATCGCTTTTGCCACGCCAAAGTCGATCACCTTCGGCACGGGCTTGCCATCGTAAAGCGCGATCAGCACATTCCTGGGCTTCAGATCGCGATGGATGATCGCTTTCTGGTGCGCGTGCTGTACCGCCTCGCAGACCTGGATGAACAGCTCGAGCCGCTGCCGCGGCGGCATGCGATGTTCATCGCAATACTTCGTGATCGGCAGCCCCTTGACCAGCTCCATCACGAAGTAGGGCCGGCCGGCGTCGGAGACGCCCGCATCAAAAACTTTCGCGATGTTTGGGTGGTCCATCAGCGCCAGGGCCTGTCGCTCGGCCTCGAAGCGGGCGATGACCTGCTTGGTGTCCATCCCGGGCTTGATGATCTTCAGAGCGACGCGGCGCTGGACCGGCCGAATCTGCTCGGCCATGTAGACCACACCAAAGCCGCCTTCGCCGATGTGCTCGAGAATCTTGTATCGACCGATGACGGTGCCTGGGGCCGTGAACGCCAGTGACGCGTCTGGCGGGACTTGGTCTTCTGTGGTTGCACCGCCGGCCGGCAACCGCTCGTGCGCTGCAAGCAGCGCCTCGACGCCGGCTCGCAACGCGGGCCGGCCCGCGCATGTTGCGTCGAGGTATGCCGCCCGCTCCGCTCCGGTCGGCTTCTCCACCGCCGCCAGAAACAGGGATTGCTCCGATATCAATTGGTCAGCCATTTGCAGCTCGTCCAGGCCCGTCACAATACAATACAATGCGGAATCCCGCCGCGGCGCGTGCCAGAATTTCATTCGGCGCCGCGGTCCAGCTCCCGCCGCAGCCAGGCCCGGGCGTAGGTCCAGTGCCGATTGGCCGTGCGAAGTGAGATGTTCAGTACTTCCGCCGCCTGCGGCAGGGTGAGCCCGGCAAAAAAGCGCAGCTCGACGAGTTTCGCGATCACCGGCGCCTGCTGGGTCAGCTTTGAGAGCGCCTCGTTGACGGCCAGCAGATCGTCCCCTGCGGAGTCAACACCGAGTTCGAGATCCACAACCTCCAGCCGGTGCCAGCCCCCGCCATGCTTTTCCGCGCTTTTTCGGCGGGCGTTATCGATCAGCAGGCGCCGCATCGCCTCCGCGGCGGCGGCGAAGAAGTGCCCACGGCTATCCCAGCGCTTCGCCCGCTCCGCATCAACCAGCCGCAAGTACGCTTCATGTACGAGCGCCGTCGCATCGAGCGTCTGTCCCGGCTTCTCCTGCGATAATCGCTGGGCCGCGAGCTTGCGCAGCTCGTTGTAGACCAGCGGCAGCAGGCGGTCCGCTGCATCACGGTCGCCCGCCTCGATGGCGCTGAGGATGGTAGTGACGTCGCTCAGATGCGGCCCTTTCAGCCAAATGCGCAGATAGGGGGAGGCCATTGAAGCTGGCGTCATGCCGGGAAGGACTTTTGCCTCGACTGACCTGAGGGTATTCTAGCAGACTGTGCAGCCTGCCTTCAACGACAACCAAACCGTCCGGCCCGCCTCAGCATCGGCGTCCCTTTCGCCATCATCTCCGTCCAGATGGAAGCCGGGAGGATTTATAGCTGCACTACCAGTCGCTACCAACCAATTTGGAAAACGAGGGAAAACGAGGGACAGTCACGAATGAGTAAATAAAAGGTGTCAGGAAGAGTTATGCGGCGCTGAAAATCATCCTGACACCTTTTCCGGGTTTTCCGGGTCGAATGATGAAAAATGCTTTGCATATCACACGTCGCGATTTCGTCAAAGGCGCTGCCGCGATGGCCGCCACGCCGATGATTGGGCCAGGTTCCGCCCTCGGCGCCCAGAACCAGGCGGGGCCAAGACCGGGCCTGAAGCCCCAAACCGCCTTTCTGCAGGAAGCAATCCTTCGGGGGTTTTCTGCCATTGAGGCCAGACTGGATCGGGAGCAAGCCTGTCGTCCCTTCTTCTATGTTCGCTTACAGCCAAAGCCGCAGTTGGAGCATCAAATCTGGGACCTGGGGGATATGTGCTCACGCTATGTCGATGCCTTCATACTCGGCAGGCAGGTCACCGGCTGCGGCGACTATCGTCAAGAAGAACAGGCCCTGCGCGGACTTCTTCATACAGGCTGCGATCCCTTTGCCAATCCATTCATGGCCGGACGAATGCTGATTACCTTGGTCGACGAATACCTCCAGGGGCCAGACGCGGAAAACCTGGCTCGTATTCATAAACTCATCCCCCTGATTAAAAACAAACTGACTTTCGAAAATGATTATGCCTTCCATTTCAAGGCCCCTGAGGGCTGGACCTCGATGGAGAAACCGATCTTCGGGCACTTCACTCCCTATCCGACTTATCCCTTGGGCGGTGTTGTGCTGGCTCTTTCGCGTTTTGTTGAAAGCGTGGATTCCCCTGAGAGCGAGGATCTTCTGAAGCGCCTCTCCAAATTCATTCTGGATGTCAGCGGCACCTTTGACGAGATGGGCAGGTTCAAGGGCCATACCCACTCCGGGGGGATTCTGACCGCGGCCGTAGGCGTCCTCCGCTGGGCCCTTCGGCAACAAGATGCCCGGACAATCCAAAAGATGAAGAACACTTTCGATTGGTGTTGTAAGTATTCAAGTTCCTGGGGATGGGTGCCCGATGACCTGGGGCGAGATGGGGCTTCGTGCGAAACCTGTGCGCTGGTCGATGCCATCCATCTGGGGCTGCTCATCGCCCGACATGTAGACCCTTCGTACTACGGTATTATTGAGCGCTATGCCCGCAATCAACTCATGGAGAACCAGTTCATCAAAACCGACCGGATGGTTCCCCAGGGTGATGATCCCCTGCGCAAACACATCGTCAGGGCGGTGCATGGAAGTTGGGCGTCCTACTCCTTACCCAACTGCCTGGATAACGGCCTGATGGGAATCGAGGGATGTTGTCTGGGAGCTGGGATTCGCGGGTGTTACCTGGTCTGGGAACAGGCGATAACCAGGGACGCGGGAAAAGTCATGGTCAATATGGCATTCAGCCGGAACTCACCCTGGGTCGAAGTGATCAGCCATCGACCCTACGCGGGTAAAATAGATATTCGCATACATGACGCTCCCAAACTCCTGGTCCGCACACCGGAATGGGTGAGCAAAAAAGACCTGCGGGTCTTCGTCAATGAGCAGCCCGTTGAGGCGGTTATTGGTGGGAACCGCTCTATCGAATTCACCGGGCTCCAAAAAGGTGCATCCATACAAATTGAGTATCCTCTTTCCTTAAGAGATAGCTCTGAGGAGGTGAGCGGCCAAGCGTATCATGTGCGATGGAAGGGCGATGCGGTCATCGGCATTCAGCCGAAAGGAAAGCTCTATCCGTTATATGAACGAGAATGGATGACGTCCCCAAACACTCCGTTCAATCACTGGCCGTATGACTCCCAAATGGGCGGTCCTGTCCACTGGTAATATCGAGATCATTCCGGCTGAGTGAGCCTCTGTCGTCTCTGATCCGCCCGCCCATTCAGACTGAACAAGGCCACGCACGGAATAAAGGTTTAACATGCAGCATCAACAAAACCGCATGAACGGGAGGCTTGCAGCATGATCGGGCATCATCTCAAACGATGGCAGATGGTTGCGTTCGCACTGAGCCTGTCAGCCGTGAATCCGACGTGCAAGGTCGTGGCCGACCAACCGGGCAACAACGACTCGCCCTGGAGCGCGATCGTCGCAGGCCAGCAATCCGAGCCCGAGCGGCTGGCAACCGTGGACCTGCAACGCTATCTGGCCCAAGTCACCGGCGTTGTGCCGGCGGTGATCGATGCCGAACAGTGGAAGAGCAAACCATGCACGGCGGTAGCCGTAGGCACACCGGAGACCAACGTGCTGCTCAGGAGTCTGCGGGCAGAATCGGAGGCCCTGGGCGAGCAGGGCTACTACCTGGCGCGACACAAGGTTGGGGGCGTCGAGCAGATCGTCGCTCTCGGTCACACGCCGATCGGCGCGGTCAACGCCATGTACGGTTTGCTGCGCGAGTTGGGCTACGGCTTCTACTTGGGCAGCGAAGCCGTACCCGCCTCGCTACCTGAGGGCGTGCTCGCAAAGCCAATCATCCGCAAGCCTGCATTGGCCACTCGCGGCGTGTTGCCTTGGTACAACTTTTTCAACAGCCCGACCACCTGGGATCCGGTGGACCATCGGGCCTTCGTCGATCAACTCATCCGCATGGGGGCCAACTTCGTCGGCTTCCACACCTACGACCACGAGCCGTTCGCCGCTTACGAGGAGGGGGGCCGGATGAAATGGGGCCAGCGGCTGATCAACACCGGCTCGCCCACCTGGGGCACGAATCCGCTGGCCACGCGCGACTTCGCCTTCGGCATTGACAAGCTGTTCGCCGACGACTTCTTCGGGGCCGCCTCCACGAAGCTGGTTGGCGACGACAACGCCGCCATTCGCCGCGAGCAGGAGATCATGCGCGATGCCTTGGACTACGCTCACCAGCGCGGCCTCAAGACCTGCCTGGGTTTTGAACTGGGCGGCGATCCGACCAACCCGGCCGACCATGACGTGTTTCTCAAGCGGCTGAATCACGTCCTCGACCAGTACCCATCGCTCGATTACGTGTGGCTTTGGCAGATGGAGACTCAGGGCGTGCAAGGCTACCGCGCCGATTACAACCAGCATATCCTTCCAGACAGGCCACAGCCCGAAAGTCCATTGAACGCCTACGCCGCCGTTCGCCGGCAGGTCTTCCGCCGAATCGTTGAGCGAGACCGGGGCGAACGCGCCTTCTTGGACAAAACCGAGCAAGGCAAGCATGCGCGAGCGATGGAAGGGGCGAGGCTGGAGCAATACGCCCAACTGGCCTACCGGGCGCTGGCTAAACGAACCGGCTCACCCAGGCTCATCATCTGCGGCTGGGGCGGCGACGAGCGGCTGCTGTCCGCCGAGTACTACGACGGGCTGGACAAGCTCCTGCCCGACGAAGCGATCTTCGCCTCACTCGACCACATCATCCCCCGCACGCGCGTCGATGCCATCTACCACAAGTTGCCCGCTCACCACCTGCGCTGGCCTATCCCCTGGCTGGAATACGACGGCGACCAGTGGCATCCGCAACCTTTCGTGCACACTTACGAAAAGATGGTCCGCGACGTGTCGCAGGGCGGGAGCCAGGGGGTGCTGGGCATCCACTGGCGAACCCGCGATGTCGAAGAAAACTTCGGCTACCTGGTGGCATACGCGTGGGATCCCACTTTGACAGCAGAAGGGTTCTTCAAGGATCTATGCCGACGGTGCTATGACCCGTCGATCGCGGCCGAGATGGCCGGCATCCACAGCGCGCTGGACAAGCTGGGCTACCGCTGGCTGGGTGGCGCCGGGCAGGTCGAATGCGGCCCCTTTGCCTGGGGACCGGGTGAGCCGGCCAAGGTCGTCGAACTCAAGGCGCTGCGTGACCGAGCCGCAGCCTTGTCCGAAAAAGTCGATCGAAGTAAACCCAGTAGGGCGGGCACGGCCCGCCTTTCCTGGCTGATCAACAACATGGATTGGGTGCTGCAATTCCAAGAGGCCGAGGTAGCGGCGGTCAACGCCAGAGACCTCCTCGGCAAGGCCAAAGCGGCCGGGCCCGATCAAGCCGGGCAACTGGCCGGCGAGGCGCTCGCTCTCCTGGACGGCGCGAGGATGGCACAGGCGTTGCGCACCTACGCCACCCGTGTTTCCACCCGCGGCGAATACGGCGTGCTCGCCACTATCAACACCAAGGCCGTCGTCGCCTGGCGCAACTTGCGGCAGGAGTGTCGCAAGACCCTGGGCCACGCGGATACGCCCGAACCACAGGTGGCTTGGACAACACCGCCGCAAATCTCCCTGCCCCGGCTCCTGGCCAGCGTGAGCGAGCGTGAAGAGATGGAATTGATGCCGATTGTGTTCGGCGGCCAGCCGGCATGGCTGCACTACCGCAGGCTGGGCGACCAACAATGGACCAGCCAGCCGATGGAGACCGTTCGCGGCTGGGTGCAGCGAGCGGTCATACCCGCCGCCGCGGTTACCCAACCGGGTCTGGAATACGGATTCTCGTTCAGCCGGACGCCCGAGCATTCAATGGCCTTCGGCCCCGTGGCGGTCACGGTGATGCCCAAGCTCATAGTGAACACCACGCCGGCGCCGATTCGCCAGGCCACCTCCGCTGACCCCATCGCTCTGGCCATCGAGGAACACGAAACCGCCCCCGTGACCCTGCGATGGTCGGATATAGCCACGGCCGACTACTTCCGGGTGTATCGCGATGACCAGCCGATCTCGGATACCTCCGTCGCCTTCTTCCCTGACGCTCCGCTTCAACCGGCAGCCACATACAAGGTGGAAGCCTGGCGTGACAACCGTGTGATTGCCGCATCCGAGCCGGTGCAATGCACGGTCCCCGATCATCCGATCGATGAGACGGTGGAACTGAACGTGCGCACAAGCCGCACGGCCGTCGTTCTGCGATGGCCGGATGTGAAGTCGCCGCACGTTATCCGCTATCGCGTTCGGCGATTCTCCCTGGCGGGAGAAGAAAAGGGGTCAGGTTCATTTTCCCGGAACGGCCCGCAGGGTGCTTCGCAGAAAATGAACCTGACCCCTTTTCTTCTCGGCGAGATTCTCGTCACCGGCCCCGGCTTGGGCGTTCAGCAGGACCCGCCGTTGGCCGGTATATGGATCTACAAAGTTCTCGCGGTCAACGCCGCGGGGCGCGAATTCGAGATCGCCCACACCAAGCCCATCAACGTGCCGCCCGCATCCGCCGCAGGCACCAGACCGGCGCTCGATCTTCCCCTGACCACCCAACCCGCGGGCGCCGGCGTTTTCGGCGACGTTCGTTTCGACGCATCCGGCGCCACCTTCACCGGCGGTCACATCAGCCTCCCCGCTACATCGGCCATGAACCTCGACCAACCCATGACCCTGACGTTCGAGTTCCAGACGCACAATGTCGAGGGAATGCCAGTGCTCCTGTGCCACGGGTTGCACGCGGTGGACGGCTGGTTCGTGCAGATCCTCGGGGGCACGCTCATCCTGCGAACCACCGCCGGTGACGCCGTGGGCCCGCGGATCGAACCGAACAAATGGTACGCGGTTCGATTCGTGTTCGACGGGCTCTACTTCCACTTGGCCGTCAACGGCCAATGGCAGCCGCAGCCCCTGCGCGAGATGGTCACCAAACCGGCAGAGCGATCGCTGCTCATCGGCAATTACGAGCAGGACGGGCCGCCCTACGCCTTCTGGGGAACAATCAGAAACGTGCGGATCTACCCCGACACGCTGATGGAGTAAGCGAGAGGAGCTCCCCAATCCCGTTCGACGAATGTGAATATCTGATCATGTGGGCACCAACCCAACCACCAACGACGATCACACCTCGGACGGGATCGGCGCCGGCTGATTTACCCCCCGCATCCCACCCTCAAACCTCCGGATCTGCCGGCTCCCGATCGCCATCAATCGACGCCTCCAGAAGCTTCAGGGATAATATGCCACATGCCTCAGGGATTGAGCCCGCAACAGTTCATCGCCAAGTGGTCGCGCGTGGATCTGCCGGAGCGCGCGGCATCGCAGGAGCATTTCATCGACCTGTGCCGGATGCTGGGCCAGCCGACGCCGGCCGAGCACGACGCCACCGGCGCGGAGTACACGTTCGAGAAAGGCGTCGCAGTTACCGGCAGCGCATCGCGCGGCTCGCGCGGGGACGCGGGCTTTGCGGACGTGTGGTGGCGCGGCAAGTTCGGGTGGGAGTACAAGCGCAAGGGGAAGTACCGGGACCTGAGCGAGGCGTACCGGCAACTCCTTCAATACCGCGAAGCGCTGGAGAACCCGCCGCTGCTGATCGTCAGCGACATCGCCCGCACGGAAATCCACACCAACTTCACCGGCACGGCCAAACAGGTCCACGCGATCGCGCTGGCCGAGCTTCGCGTCCCACTTCAAGCAATGGGGAGAAGCCGTTCCCTCAGGTTGGCTGAGTCGACCGCGCCTTTAATAAGGCAACCCATTCCTTCGCAAGGACTGGCAACCGTTCCAGGACCTCCGTGCCCACCAGAACCTCATCAACGTACCCCATGTGAAGCATGTCTACGATCCGACAGAGGTATGAGCGCCCACAGTCCCACCAGGTGAAACGGGCATCGATCATTAAATAGTGCTTGCAATCAACTTTCTCGGATTGCCGAAGCTCTTCCAACTCCATGCCGTCGAGCAGGGATTCGTACACGCCGTCGGCGACGCGGCTACCGAAAGTCGTTGTGTAGTAGTACTCCTTGATTTCCCAGACCGCAATCGGATTGACGGCACAGGGGAAGGCACCGGGTCCGTGACAGTTTAGGCGGGCCTTCGCCACGCCGTAGCGGTTTCGGCCGCTC
>CAYLLT010000165.1:0-8593 GCA_964384465.1 uncultured Planctomycetales bacterium
ACAGGTTAAACCACGAGCTTATGAGCGAGACGAAAAGCTACCTGCGGAATCGCTGTGTGGCGGTTGATTGGCGACCGAGACCGCAACCGTATAGAATAAGAATGCGATGCCGATGCCGGTGCTTTATGTTGAGACGACGGTGATCAGCTACTACACGTCTCGTCCCAGCCGCGACATCATCATCGCCGGGCACCAGGCGGTCACAGTTCAATGGTGGGAGTCGGATCTGCCCAAATTCGCTGCCGTGATCTCGCAAGTTGTCCTGGACGAGATTGCCACGGGTGATCCCGAAGCCGCCGCAAAACGGCTGGCTGCCGTGGCCACTATGGACATTCTCGAAATGACCGAGGAGGTTGAATCGTTGGCCGTCGATTACTTTAACGGGATCGCATTGCCCGAAACCGCGCGGGCGGATGCGTTCCACCTGGCATTGGCGACGTGCCACGGTGTAGACTATTTGACGAGTTGGAACTGTCGGCACATCGCCAGCGCCCGAGTCCGACAGTCCGTGCAGCAGATCAACGATCGACGCGGCCTGGCCACGCCGGTCATCTGCACCCCGGAAGAATTGCTGGAGTTTTGATTATGATTCGCGATCCGATTGTCGAGGAAGTTCGCCAAGCCCGCCGTCAGACCGAGGAGGCCTGCGGCCACGACTGGAAACGCCTCGCCGAGCATTACCGCCAAATCCAACCCACGACTGGCCGGCTCATCCGCCGCGAACCAAAGTTGTTGCCACGCCGGCCGGTCACCGACTCGCCACGTTGACGATCCTTAAAGGACTTGGATCGCCTGCGCGGGAAGAAGCCGGTTTCCGCCGACTCCTTCCCTCGAACCTGAGGATCACCCGTATCCAATCTGCCTTGTGGCACGGTCTCAAAATGACTACAAGACGGCCATGTTCAACCGGCTGGGGCGCGGTATTGCGACACGTCCTGGACTCTTCGTTCTGGCGTGGGCGATGGCCATTGCGGCCGCCGTCGCATGGTCGATGCTGTCCCCGCCGCATCCGCCGGTCGAAGTCGGCTCATTTCTGCCGCCGGGTTCGCTGGCGTTGAAGATGGGGTTCAAGCCCATCCCGGTCGAACAGATCGGGCCATACAAGGACGAGTACCGGGCGTCGTGGCCGCCGACGAGTCAGCCGGGGTGAAACGATGGAGGATGAGGTACTTCGACATGAGGCATTGCTTCTGGTGCATCCCCGTGATCCTTGCCGCTTCCGCTTACGTCTTCGCCGCGGACTTGCCGTTCATCGAGGTTGATCCCGCCGGCACGACGGCCCTTCGCGAGCGGGGTACGGGTCGGCCGTTCGTGCCGGTGGGGTTGAACTACTTCGACCCCGAGGTGGGTTGGGCGCCCAAGCTCTGGCAGAAGTTCGACGAAGGCCGGGTCCGCAGGCACCTTGACCTGATCCATGAGCAGGGGTTCAACACCATCCGCGTGTTCCTGACGCTCAGTTCTTTTCACACGGAAGCCGGCAAGGTCGATGCGGCCGGCGAGGCGAAATTCCGCAAGTTGCTCGACCTGTGCCGTGAGCGCCGCATATATGTCATCCCGGTTGGACCGGACACGTGGGAAGGCGCGCCGGCCTGGTGGAACTCGGACCGGTTCGTGGACAAGAACATACGCGCGGCCGAGGAGGCATGGTGGCGTCAGTTCGCGGCCCGCTTCGCCGACGACCCTGTCATTCTCGCCTGGGACCTGGCCAATGAACCAACCGTCGGCTGGGACTCACCGCCGATGAAAGACGCATGGAACGGCTGGTTGGCAACGACGCTTGATGCGACCGTAAAACGCTGGACGCCCGCCGACCGCGAGCCGGATGCGGCCGGCAAGTTCACGGTCCCGCCGGACAAACCCGCTCGCGGCAATCTCAAGCTCCTCGACTTCCAGCATTTTCGCGAGTTCGTGGGCGACACGTGGACGCGGCAGCTATCCGACGCGATTCGCAGCGCCGACCGCAAGCACATGATTACCGTCGGCCACATCCAGTGGGTCTCGCCGGTCCTGCTGCCCGGGGTCAGGCACTACGCGGGTTTTAATCTGAAGACCAACACGGAACTGCTGGACTTTGCGACCGTTCACTTTTACCCATTGGAATGGCCCAAACCCTGCGACGCCCCCAACGGCGTGGCCGCCAACCGCGTGTACTTGCAGGCCTTGCTGTGCGACTGCCGAGTCAGGAAACCATTGATGCTCGGCGAGTTCGGATGGTACGGCGGCGGAGAGCTGCCCGGCCAGCTTCCGGCCAAACCGCTCGAGCACCAGGTGGAGTGGTGTGGGGCACTGCTGGACATTAGTCGCGGTCGGGTTTGCGGCTGGCTCAACTGGGCATTCGCCGACACGCCGACCAGCACGGACGTAACGCGCTACAGCGGGTGTTGGACCACCGATCTCAAGCTCAAGCCCTGGGGCGCGGAGTTCAGCCGGTTCGCCCGGCAGCAGGCCGGCAAGCCCGCGGACGCACGCGGATGCGAGCCCAGGTTTTCGAGCGTGACTCTGGATCGCGACGCGGCGCTGACCGACCCAGCAGCCGGCACCGAGTATCGACAACGACTGCTTCAGATCCAGGCGTCGCAGCCGCAGTAGACGTCACGGCGATCCAACCTGCTCACTCCTGTTAATGAGACCACATCTTCGGGTAATGTATCCTTGGGGTTGCGGGCAACTTGTAACCAGCGATGAACCAAGAACCAGGAAAACTGAGGCCCGGTTACAGGCGTTATGGCCGCCTGATGCACTGTGCGCTGCCATACCGGTGGGGCTGGGCGTTCATTATGGTGGTCACTGTAGCCAGCAGTTTTCTTTCGCTGGCGCAGCCGTGGCCCATGAAAGTGCTGGTGGACAACGTGCTGGAGGGCCGGCCGATCGGGCCGCGCGTCGCGCACTGGGTTTCCTTGATGGGGGGTGGTTCAGTCCGCACCGGTCTTCTGCTCTGTGTTACGCTGGCCACGCTGGCACTCTTCGGGTTGGGCAGCCTGTTCGATGTCATCACCAGCTATGGCTGGTTTCGGGTGGGTCAGCGGATGGTCTACGATCTGGCCGCCCAATTGTTCGCGCAGATTCAACGGCGGTCCCTGATCTTCCATCGCCGCCAGCCGGTGGGTGATTCACTGGGACGGATTACGACCGACAGCTTCTGCCTCACGCAACTCATGGAGACGCTGATCCTCGGGCCCGCCCGCGCGATCATTCTGATCGTCGCGATGATTGTGCTCATGGGCAATATGAACTGGAAATTGACCTGCATCGCGGCTGCGGCGGCGGTTCCGATGGCCGGAGCGGGCGTGGTGTTCGGCCGCAAACTCTGGCGTATCGGGCGCGAACGTCGCAAGACCGAAAGCAGCATTCATTCGCACATCCAGCAGACGTTGAGCGGGATACAGGTCGTGCAGGCGTTCTCGCAGGAGGATCGGGAGCAGGCGCGTTTCGACAACCTGGCCGGCGTCGTCATCCGCATGCAGCGGCGGACGACGCTGTTGAAGAATCTGGCGGCGCTGTGGACGGGGCTGGTCCCGATGCTCGGCACCGGGCTCGTGCTGCTGCTCGGGTCGCGGGAAGTGCTGGCGGGTTCGCTCAGCATCGGCGGCCTGCTGATCTTTGTGGCCTACCTCGCGCTGCTGAATAACCAGTTTAAGACCCTGATTAACTCCTACACGTCTCTCCAGTCCGTTCGGGCGGAGATGGATCGCGTGCTGGAGGTTCTCGAATCCGAACCGGAAGTGCAGGATTCGCCCGGCGCAAGGTCGCTGGATCGCGTGCGTGGCGAGGTTCGGCTGGAGGCGGTAACGTTCGGCTACGAGTCGGGCCGGCCCGTGTTGCACGAGGTCAATCTGACGGCGTTGCCGGGCCAAACGGTGGCCCTGGTTGGCCCGACGGGGGCGGGCAAGAGCACGCTGGTCAGCCTGATCCCGCGGTTCTTTGATCCGTGGTCGGGTCGTGTCACGCTCGACGGGCGCAACCTGCGGGAGGTCAAGCTGCGCGACCTGCGAGCCAACATCGCGCTGGTATTGCAGGAGCCGTTCCTGTTTCCGGAGACGGTGGCGGCCAACATTGCGTATGGCCGGCCGGGCGCGAGCCGGGAGCAGATCGAAGCGGCCGCTCAGGCGGCCAATGCGCACGAGTTCATCCAGGCGCTGGCGGACGGCTACGATAGCGTCATCGGCGAGCGGGGGGCGACGCTGTCCGGCGGCGAGCGGCAGCGAATTTCGATCGCCCGTGCACTGCTCAAGGACGCACCGGTGCTGATCCTGGACGAGCCGACCAGCGCGCTGGATGCTCAGACGGAGCGGCTGCTGGTGGAGGCGCTCCAGCGGCTGATGCGCGGACGGACGACATTCATCATCGCCCACCGGCTCAGCACCATCCGGCACGCGGACCATATCCTTGTCCTGGACGCCGGCGCGATTGTGGAGGAGGGCACGCACGAGGAACTGATCGCGCGGGATGGCATGTACGCGCGATTCAGTGCGATTCAGTCGTGCACTGCGGAAGTGGGAGCGGCAGGTTGAGCATGGTGGACGGAAGGAAGCGATTCAAGTCACTCGATCTGGCCCGCTGGCTGATTGGGTACTCCTTGCGCCGCTGGCGGCCGATGGTGGTCGTGCTGGCAACCATGCTGGTGAAAATCAGCGTCGATGTGCTGAAACCGTGGCCGATGAAGGTGCTGGTGGACAATGCGTTGCGCGGCGAGCCACTGCCGCCGGTGCTGAGGAACATTTCGGTGCTGCTGCCCGGCGGCGAGGGTCAATCACATCTGGTCTTCTGGTGTGTGCTGGCCACCGTGGTCCTGTTTCTGCTCGGCTGGGTGCTCAACGCGGCGTCGGCGATCGCGAACATCGCGCTGGGTCAGCGGCTGGGATACGACCTCGCGGCAGATCTGTTCCGGCACCTCCAGCAGCTCTCGCTCCGTTACCACGCCCGAAAGTCAGTTGGCGACTCCATCCGGCGGATCACCACCGATTCGAGCTGCATCGCCAGGATTGTGGGTGAGGCGATACTGCCCATCATCACGTCGGTCTGCACGCTGGCCGCGGTACTCCTGGTGATCTGGCGGTTGAACTGGGCGCTCAGCCTGACTGCGTTTGCCGTCGTGCCGTTCATGGCCGGAGTGCTGAGACGATATGCGCAGCCCATGCTCGACAAAAGCTACCAACAGCAGGAGGTAGAGGGCCAGATGTACACATTTGTCGAGCAGTCGCTCAGCTCGATTCCCATCGTTCAGGCGTTCAGCCGGGAGGACGCCAATGACGTGCGGTTCCGGCAGGCCACCAACGCCAGTCTCGAAGCTGCCCTGGCGTCCACGCGGGTTCAGTTGGATTTCAAGGTGCTGATCGGCTTCACCACCGCAGTCGGAACCGCCGGCGTCATGTGGATGGGGGCGCAGCAGGTGTTTGCGGGGCAACTCTCGGTCGGCGGGCTGCTGGTCTTTCTTTCGTATCTGGGCTCATTCTATGCCCCATTGGAGTCGCTGGCTTATACCTCTTCGACGATCCAATCCGCCGCCGGCAGCGCGCAGCGGGTGCGCGAGATACTGGACCACGAGCCGGAAGTGAAAGATTTGCCCGGCGCCAGCGCGCTGGACCGCGTGCGTGGCGAGGTGCGGCTGGAGGCGGTAACGTTCGGTTACGAGCCGGGCCGGCCGGTGCTGCACGGCGTGAACGTGACGGCGCTGCCGGGGCAGACGATTGCGCTGGTCGGCCCCACCGGCGCCGGCAAGAGTACGCTGGTCAGCCTGATCCCGCGGTTCTTTGATCCATGGGCGGGCCGCGTCACGCTCGACGGGCGCGACCTGCGGGAGATAAAACTGCGCGACCTGCGGGCCAATATCTCGCTCGTTCTACAGGAGCCGTTCCTGTTTCCGGAGACGGTGGCGGCCAACATTGCGTATGGCCGGCCGGGCGCGAGCCGGGAGCAGATCGAAGCGGCCGCCCGGGCGGCCAATGCGCACGAGTTTATCCAGGCGCTGACGGACGGCTACGATAGCGTCATCGGCGAGCGGGGGGCGACGCTGTCCGGCGGTGAGCGGCAGCGGATCTCGATCGCCCGCGCACTGCTGAAGGACGCACCGGTGCTGATCCTGGACGAGCCGACCAGCGCGCTGGACGCGCAGACGGAACATTTACTGGTGGATGCACTGCATCGGCTGATGCGCGGGCGGACGACATTCATCATCGCCCACCGGCTGAGCACCATCCGGCACGCGGACCATATCCTCGTCCTGGACGCCGGCGCGATTGTGGAGGAGGGAACGCACCAGAAGCTCATCGCGGGCGGCGGTATGTACGCCCGCTTCTGGTCCGGCACGGGTTCAACGTCGGAGGACGCTGAAACCTTCGCTGCCTTTGATGAAGGGAGCACGACCGGATGAGGATTTGCCTGGTCTCACAGGAATACCCCCCCGAGACTGGAGGCGGAGGCATTGGGACGCAGACGTATCTCAAGGCCCAGGGCCTCAGCGCCCGCGGGCACGAGGTCCATGTTGTCAGTGCTTCCTGTGACCGCGAAGAGCGCACATACGCGGATGGCCAGGCCGTCATCCATCGCATTGCGGAGCCGCAACTGCCTCTCCCGACGGACGAGCCGTCCACTTATTGGTTGGCTTACAGCACTGCGGTCGCGCAGAAGCTCCACGTCTTGACCTCCCAAGTTCCGTTCGACATCATCCAGTTCCCCGAATACGCCGCAGAGGGCTTCGTCTACCAGACCGCCACGTGGCGGTACCGCACCGCGCAATACGTAGTGCAACTCCACGGCCCGCTGGGTATGTTCGCCGAGCACATGGGCTGGCCGGATGTGGGCAGCACGTTTCATCAGGTCGGCTGCTTTATGGAACGAACCGTGATGTACCACGCGGACCTGATTCTGGCATCCAGCCACAACACGGCCCGGTTCTGCGCCGAACGATATGACTACCCGTTGGAGCAGATCCGGGTGATCCACAGCGGGATCGACACGACGAAGTTCTCACCGCAGTCGCCGGGCGAAGAGCATGGTTTCTCCCCGAGGATTCTGTTCGTCGGAAACCTGGTGGGCAACAAGGGATTCAATCTGCTGGTCGATGCGGTCCTGCGCCTGCGGAAGCGGTACCCTCAGATCTGCCTGCGCATGATCGGGAAGGGGGAGAAGAATGATGTCGCCGGCGCGCACCGGCGCATCGCAGACGCCGGCGCTCAAGGCAGCTTTCAGATTCTCGGATATGTCCCCTATGCGGATTTACCCCTGCACTATGCATGGTGCGACATTTTCGCCGGTCCTTCGACCTATGAACCAGGCCCGGGGAACATCTACCTGGAGGCGATGGCGTGCGCCCGCCCGGTCATCGCCTGCAACACCGCAGGAGCGCCCGAGGTGGTGCTGGACCGCCGCACTGGTCTGCTGGTGTCACCCCGCGACAGTATGAGCTTGGAGCGCGCAGTCGAGGAATTGGCCGGCGATGCGCCGCTGCGCCAGCGGCTCGGCGCTGCGGGACGACAATGGGTGGTTTCTGAGTTTTCATTGGAGAAGTACACCGATAAGGTCGAGGCGCTCTATGACGGGCTGCTCAAGGGGCGAAGCCCCGAAGAGAAAGGCGGCGCATGATGCGCAGGCTGAGGCTGGTCATCCTCGGCATGATGGGCCGCTGTCCCTTCGGCGGGCAGACTTGGCTTTACCTGAACTGGATCCGGGCATTTCAGCGTCTGGGGCATGACGTCTGGTACGTCGAGGACGATCCGAGCTGGCCTTACGATCCTGAGCAGAACACCGTCACCAACGACTGCCGTTATGCCGTTCGGCACATTTCCGGATGCATGGAGAGAATCGGCCTGCCCGAAAACTGGGTGTACCGGTTGGCGGGCGAGCCGAATGCCTGCTGGGGTTTGTCGGCGGCCGAGCTCGATGAGTTGTATCGTTCGTGCGACGCGCTGCTGAGCATTGTCGGCTCGACCGACCTGCGCGAGGAGCACATGACGGCTCCGTTGCGCATCTATGTTGAGACCGACCCCGTCACGGCCGAGCTGCGGTTGGCCAACGGCGACGAACATACGCGCGAGGCGTTTGCGAATCATCAGATGTTCTTCACGTACGGTGAGAATTACGGGGCCGCCGACTGTGGCGTGCCGCTGAACGGCGTGACCTATAAGAAGACGCGACAGCCCGTCGATCTCGATCTGTGGCCGATGAGTTGCGACCCGCAGGCGGTGCATTTCACCACCATCGGGAACTACCGCCAGGAAGGCGGCGACGTGGAATACAACGGCCAGACTTACTACTGGAGCAAACATCACGAATGGGAGAAGTTCCTCGATCTGCCGCGCTTGACGGCGCAGTCCTTCCAGGTGGCGTTAAACATCGACGACCCCGATGCGAAGCAGCTCGAAGCGCGCGGTTGGCGGATCACGTCGCCGCTCCAGATGTCGCTCGATGTCTTCGGCTCGTATCCCGAATTTTTCCGCCGCTCGCGAGCCGAGATCACGGTGGCCAAAGATCAGAACGTGCGGCTGCGGAGCGGCTGGTTCAGCGAGCGCAGCGCTCAATACCTGGCCGCGGGCAGGCCGGTGATTACTCAAGAGACCGGCTTCTGCAACTATCTGCCGACGGGGAAAGGCCTGTT
>CAYLLT010000166.1:0-8572 GCA_964384465.1 uncultured Planctomycetales bacterium
CTCCCTCACGGTCGCGGCTCGGATCGTTCGACCGCTTCTCACACACCCTCTGAGATAAAACGCCTCACTCCACAACCGGTTCACCCGGCGAGACCATTCGCGGCTCCGATACGTCGTTGCGCTCCGATCTCTCCATTTTCGTGGTTTTTTCCTGATGACATCCTGCCGCGAGCGGCAGAATCCACAACGCGCAGCTAATCAACGATCTCAACGATCGGCTTCCCATGATCTTCTCCTGTTGTCTTGTCCAGAGATCAGTTACTTGAGTTCGCCGCCGGGCGCGGCATGGTGCTTCGGCCCGTTCACGGCGCCCCATACCTGTAGACCCTCAATCACGACCGTCACCTCGGCCGTCCCGTCATCCTGGAAGACGGTCCCCTTCACGAACGCGCCGACGACCACAGCATCCACCTGCGTCCGGATTTCATCGTGTTCGGCGACAAAATCCTTGACCTTGGTCGATGACGACAGGTTCAGCCCGTAGATGTATTCGGCGAGCTTTTCCTTGGCCTTCACTTCCGCGCATCGGGCGGCCATCAGCTTGCCCTGCGGTGTACCAGCTTTATCCTCTTTCTGGGCACACTGGCCGGTCATGATGATCGGTGCCATGGCCCACGCGGGCAGCCGATCCTCGGGCTTGGCGATCTTGCTGTTGTATGCCCGCAGGAACTGCTGCTTGGGGATGCCGGTGCCCGTCGCACGGAATGTTTTGCTCTTGATCGTGCGCGTCACGTCGCTGATGTCCGTCCCCTTCACGCGGTCGCCCTGAATCGAATGCATGTGGATTTCCTTGATGACGCTCTGCACCACTTCGAGCGGGATTTCGACGGTCACCTCCGCGATCGGTTCATCGTCGTGAAGGTAGGTATGCACGATGGTGGCGCCGATGATCTTGCCGGATGCCTGTGCGGTGATCTGGTCCGATTCGGCGACGAAGTCGCGAACGGTCGTCTCCGAGTTGATGCGAAGCCCCTTGATCCGCTCCAGCAGTTTGCGTTTGGCGTCGAGTTCGGCAGCACGCTCCGCTGTCTGGCGGCCTTGCGAGCCAATCCTTCGCCACAAGTCGGGAATCTTCGGTTCGGGCGGGACCGGCGGGCCACCAAGCTGTTCGGCCACGCCTTCCGGCAGATCGGGCGGCAGGTCCGCCCGCGGCGAGCCCATGCCCACCACGCGGATCACGTCCTTGTGGACGTGCTGCGTGATTTCCTCGATGTCTTTGCCCTTGATGTGGTGGCCTTTGTAATGGCGGGTGTGCAGCTCCTTGATTTCCTCAACGACCTTGGCGACGGTGACTTCGCCCGGGACCTCGCAGGACAGGTCCTCCGCCCACTTCGGTTCGCCCAGCCGCACGCCGCGAATGAACTCGTCCATCTCCGCGCGGATGTCGTCGCTCTCGGCCACAAAATCCTTCACGTACGTATCCGACGTGATCTGAAGGCCCTTCACCGCTTCGGCCAGCTTGCGATAGGCGTCCGCCTCGGCGGCCCGCTTGCTGAGCAGCTTCCTCTGGGCGCCGGCGGTATCCACCTGCCCGAGCGCGGGGACGATGGAACCCAACACCACAACCGCTGGTAAAAACAATTGACGCACTTTCATAAGCATCTCCTTAAAGCCGGATGATCGAATCTGCCTCGTTGCATGGCCGCCGGGTGCGCACGCCATCACCCCCGGCTAACCGTTCAGACACACCAAAGCGGCCGATGGTTTGACCCGAACAGGGACAATCGTTCGGCGCGTTCCGCGTTCCTCCTTATAGGGCCTCACCGCGATCGGTCAAGACGGCGCGCCGCCGCCCCTGAAGACTATCCAAATCCCGCTCGCACCCTTAGAATCGCGGCGGCGTCGTTGCGCGGATGATCCACGCCAAGGGGGTCATGATGCCCTGCCTGAAGCATCGCTGCCGAAAGTGTCTTCGCAGCACAATACTGGTGTGCGCGCTCGTCCTCGGCGGCTGCCAGTGGTTCGTCGATTCCGCCGACCGCGAAGTCTACCGGTTGATCGAGCAGCGTCAATTGGAGGCGCTCGGAGAAAGCCGCAACGTCGACATCGACCGGGAGAAGGTACCGATCGCCATCGACAAGGAAGCATACGATTTCGTCCCGCACCCGATCGACTCGAAAGTCCCCGATTCATTCAAGCGCCCCGCCAGCCGCTCGACGGATGTGTTCAGCCTCAGCTTGACGCCGCCGGCGGCATCACAACCCGCGCTGGAGAACGGCGCGGATTCCACCGCGCCGACGACGATGCCGGCCACGCAACCCGCGGAACCGGCCGCGACCTCGCAGCCGGCAACTCAACCCGCGCTCCCGGAGGATGCCGCGCCGGTGATGACGCTCGTCGATGCGCTGGCGTACGCGTTCGCGAATTCCCGCGAATTCCAGTTCGCCAAGGAGGACCTCTATTTACAGGCGCTGGCGCTCACTCTGGAGCGGCACCTGTGGACCCCGCGGCTCATCAACGACATCCAGACGCAGTACGCGAATTACGGGCAAATTCGGAACTTCGATCATGCGATGGCCGCGGTCGCTCGGGTGGGCGTCGAACAGAAACTGCCGCTCGGCGGAGAAGTGACCGCCACCGTGGTCGATAACCTGATGCGCGACCTCACGCATCACGTCAGCACGGCCGAAACCGGCGCGATCATCCTCGAAGCGAATATCCCGCTGCTCCGCGGGGCGGGCCTGCCGGCATACGAATCGCGGTTTCAGGCCGAGCGCGATCTGATCTACGCCGCCCGCGCGTTCGAGCATTTCCGCCGCGCGCTCGCGGTGGACATCGCCAACGACTACTTCAACCTCCAGGTGCTTCGTCAGGCCGCACTGAACGCCGGGCTCAGCATCAAGACGTTCGATCAGGAAGCCGCGAAAGCCCGAGGCCTCCGCCGCCCCGGCTGGATCATCGGCCTCGAAGTTCAGCGCGCCGAGCAGGCCCTGGCCGGCGCCATCATTCAGGAACTCGACGCCCGCGAGGCCTATCAGACCGGACTGGATGCGTTCAAGATTCGCCTCGGCATGCCCGTGAGCAATGAAATCAACGTCGCCTGGCCGGACGACCCCGCCGACTCAGGGCCGGGAGCGCCGGCGACGGATGCGCTGCAGTCACAGCCCGCCGACTTCGAAGCCGGCACCCTCTCGCAGGACCTCCGGATGCCGGCCGTCTCGCAGGAGGAGGCCATCCGCGTCGCCTACAAATACCGGCTCGATCTGCTCAACCAGCTCGACAGCATCGACGACACCGCCCGCAAGGTGAAGGTCGCCGAGAACCACATGCTCCCCGACCTCAACGCCAGCGGCAGCGTGCGGATGGATACCGACCCCTCGCACCTCAGCACACTCGACTACAACACCGAGCGCACCACCTGGCGGGCCGCGCTCGACCTCGTGTTGCCGCTCGATCGCAAGGCCGAGCAGACCGTCCTGCGCAGCGCGTTGATCCTCAAGCGCCGCGCCGAGCGAACCTACGCGGAAGCCAAAGACACGGTCGCCCTCCAGGTCCGCCGGGCCATCCGCCGCGTCGATTTCGAGCAGGCCTCCCTGCGCATCCAGATCGCCAACCGCGACCTCGCACTCCAGCGACGCCGTCTCGCCCAGTTCGAGTTTCAAAAGGGCCGGGCCAGCAACCGCGAAATCTTCGACGCCGAGGACGAGCTCCTTGAGGCGCGAAATCGCCTCGCCCAGGCCCAGTCCCGAATGCGGCTGGCCATCCTCCAGTTCCGCCGTGACACCGGTACGCTCCGCATCGACGATGAGGGAAGATGGGACAACCCGGTGGTTAAAGCCGATGAAAAGGGTTAGAATGGCGTATTAACGCATAGCGGATGCATCCTCCGTTCCGAGCGCATGCTGAGAGGCGGATTTTGAGTCCGACACAGACGGAAATCCCGTTGCCGGCCGCGTCATCGGGTGCCGTCGTGCGCCCCGTCCCGGCGGATTGGCCGGACTCCCCCGCTCCCCAGCGGGCCACGCGTCGCGTGCCGCTCCGCTGGCCCCTGGTTCTCGCGGCCGTCGCGCTGCTGGCCATGGTGGCCGGCGGCTACTTCGGGTTCAACAAACTGCTCTCCACCGCCCCGACGCGGGACATCCAGGTTTACACGGTGGCCCCCAAATCGTTCCCCGTCATCCTCGAAGAAAAAGGCGAGCTCAAAGCCGCCAACTCCATCGAGATCCGCTCCGAGCTGGAAGGCAAATCGACGATCATCTTTCTGATCGAAGAAGGCTCACACGTCAAAAAGGGGGAATTGCTGGTCGAGCTGGCCAGCGACATCATCGACAGCAATATCCGCGACGCCGAGATCAAGGAGGCCACCGCCCGCGCCGCCTTCGAGGCCGCCCGCAAGGAGCAGGAGATCCTGCTGGATGAAAATGCCAGTAAAATCCGAAAGGCGGACCTGGCCCTCCAGATGGCCAAGATCGCACTCGAAAAATACCAGGAAGGCGACGCGGTCGAACTCCGGCAGGGGGCGACCCTCGGCCTGGAGAAGGCCAAGTCGGTGCTCCAGCGGGCCGAAGACGATTTCAAGGACGCCAAAGACCTCTACGATCAGGGCTTCGTCACCCGCATCGAGTTGGAGAACTACCGCTTCAAGTCGTATGAGGCCAAGCTCGAACTCAAGAAGGCCGAGCTGGGCCTGCACGTCCTCGAAAAATACACCATCCCCATGAACATGCAGCAGAAGCAGTCGGACGTGACCGAAGCGAGCAAGGAGATGGTGCGCACGAATAAATCCACCGCCGCCGCCGAGGCCAAAGCCGCCGCCGACCTGGCCGGTAAGAAGAGCGAAATGGACCTGATGCAGGAAAAACTCGCGAAGCTCAAGGATCAGAAAGCCAAGGCCAAGATCACCGCCCCCGCCGATGGCCTCGTCGTCTACACGCGCGAAAGCTGGTGGCGGTCGGAGTCGCAGATTCAAAAAGGCGCGTCGGTCTACGAGCGGCAGTCGCTGATCGAGCTGCCCGACACGACATCCATGAAAGTCGTCATCCGCGTCCACGAGGCCCAGACCGAGCACCTCAAAGTCGGCTTGCCGGCCACCGTGGATATCGAAAGCTTCAGCGGCCGGCAGTACCGGGGCACGGTTTCCAAGATCGCCGTGCTGGCCGACTCGCAGAATCGCTGGCTCAACCCCAACCTCAAGGAGTACGAGACCGATATCCTGCTCGATGGCAGTTTCGATGATCTCAAGCCGGGCATCACCGCTCACGTTGAGGTTCAAATCGCCGAGCTGCATAACGTTTTGGCGGTGCCGGTGCAGGCGGTGTTCGGCAAAGGCGGCAAGTATTTTGTCTTTCAGGAGGAAGACGGCCAGGTGCAACCCGTCGAGGTGCAGGTCGGCCTGGCCAGCAACGAATACGTGGAGATCAAGAAGGGCCTGACCGCGGACAAGCTGGTGCGGCTGGCGGTGACGGATGATATGAAGCTGATGCTGCCCGACATCGAGAACACGGACACGAGCAAACCACGAAAGCCGGCAGTGCCCAAGCCGCCTGCGGGCAAACCGGCAAACGGCAAACCCACCAGCCAGCCGCATGGAAAGAAATGATCACCACGGAGGCACGAAGACACGGAGAAGAATTGCGGATTTCGAATTGCGAATTGCGGATTGTCATAACCAGAAACTTGTAATCCGAAATCCGCAATTCACAATCCGCAATCCGCAATCATGGCTCAAGAAGGAACCAGCAGCGGGAAGGTGATTGAACGTTCGCGGCGGTCTGCTCCTGCGGTCAGTCCCGCCAAATCCGCCCAGCCCCTCGTCCAGCTCACCCGCGTGGTCAAGATCTACAGCAAGCCCGGCACCGACATCCAGGTGCATGCCCTCCGCGGCATCTCCCTCACATTCGATCGTGGCGAATACGCCGCCATCTGCGGACACAGCGGATCGGGAAAGAGCACGTTGCTGAACCTGCTCGGCTGTCTCGATCGCCCAAGCTCCGGACAATTCCTGCTCGGCGGCCAGGACGTCTCCCAGCTCGATGATAACGAGCTGTCCGAAATCCGCAGCCGCAGCCTCGGTTTCGTGTTCCAGAACTTCAACCTGATCCCGCAACTGACGGTGCTCGAAAACCTGGAGGTGCCGCTGTTCTACCAGGGCGTCGCCCCGCGCGTGCGGCAGCAGCGCACGATGGAACTGATCGAGCGGGTGGGCCTGGCCGATCGCCGCCACCATCGGCCGATGGAGCTTTCCGGCGGACAGCAGCAGCGCGTCGCCATCGCCCGCTCGCTGATCAACGACCCGCTGCTGATTCTCGCCGACGAGCCGACCGGCAATCTCGATACCGCCACCGGCGAGGTCATTCTCGAACTGTTCGACCAGCTCCACCGCGAAGGCAAGACCATCCTGATGGTCACGCACGAAACCGACGTCGCCGCCCGCTGCCGCCGCGTGGTCACCCTCCGCGACGGCCAGATCATCAGCGACGTGCTCAATCGCCCGCGCGCGTGATTGAATAAACCGCCGATGAACGCCGATGCACGCAAATAAGTACACACGAACTCTTGTTCCTGCTTTCCTCTCTTCCTGGTTTCCTTGTTCTTCTTTATCTGCGTTCATCGGCGTGTATCGGCGGTTCCATTCCTCTTGGCGTCTTTGCGTTTGGCGGTTATGTAAGACGCCTGTTTTGAGGAGGAGATGATCATGGTTATCGTTCGACGCGTCCTCGTATTCACCACAATTCTGTGCCTCTCCGGCTGCGGCAGCGGCGGCTATCGCGCGGGCGTTGCCCGGACCGTCATCACGCCGACCGAGCCGCTGTGGGCGGGCGGTTACGGCGGCCGGACGCACGATGTTTCGGAGAAAGAGCACGATCTGTATGCCAAAGCGCTGGTCATCGAGGACCCCCGCGGTTACCGTCTGGTGATCGTCACCACCGACCTGCTCGGTTTCCCCAAAAGCATCGGCGACCCAACCGCCGACGCCATCGCCCGGCGGTTCCATCTTCGCCGCGACCAGATCATGCTCACCTCCTCGCACACGCACTGCGGCCCCGTGCTGCGCCAATCGCTGAGGGATATCTATCCGATGACCGGCGCCCAGTGGGAGGCCGTGGATCGCTATTCGAAATCGCTTCAGGAAAAAGTTGTGGCCGTGGTTGCCGAGGCGATGAACGATCTGTCGCCGGCCACGCTGTCCCAGGGCATCGGCCAGGTGGGGTTCGCGGTCAACCGCCGCAACAACCCCGAAAAAGCCGTGGTCCCCGGTTATGAGCCGAAAGGGCCGGTCGATCATGACGTGCCCGTGCTGCGCGTGGCCGGTCGGGACGGCCGACTGCGTGCGGTGCTCTTCGGCTACGCCTGCCACAACACGACGATGGATTACTACAAGTGGTGCGGCGATTACGCGGGTTTTGCCCAGGCCGATTTCGAGCAGTCGCATCCGGGTGCGACCGCGATGTTCTTCATGGGCTGCGGCGGCGATGCGAACCCGCTCCCCCGCCGCAAGATCGAACTTTGCCGCCAATACGGTCAGGAGCTGTCCCACGCGGTGGACGCCGTCATGGACGGCCGGATGACACCGGTCAGCGGCCGTTTTGCCGCGCGAATCAAATACACCGATCTGCCGCTCGAAAAGGTTCCGACCCGTGCCGAGCTGGAGCGGCTGCGCGACACCGGCGCTCGCTACGAGCCTGTTCTCGCCAGGCGGCTGCTGGCCGAGCTCGATGCCGGCCGGCCGATCCCGCCGACCTATCCGTACCCCGTGCAGGCGTTCCAGTTGGGCAGGGACGTGACCATGCTGGCATTTGGAGGCGAAATGGTGGTCGATTATTCGCTTCGCCTCAAGCGCGAGCTGGGCCCGCGGCAAACCTGGGTCGCCGCCTACGCCAACGACGTGATGGCCTACATCCCCTCCCGCCGCGTCCTGCACGAGGGCGGCTACGAGGGCGAAACGTCAATGGTCGTCTACGGCCTACCCTCCAAGTGGTCGCCGAAAATCGAAGAAATGATCGTCGCTGCCGCCCACGAGCTGACCGAGTCCATTCGCCCCCGAAACTGACGGGGTGGATCGGCGGAGGAATCCGGCACGGGATCGGTTTGAGCGGTTGACGGAGGCAGGAATGATCGAATGGAAGCAACCGGAGCAAATGAAACCGCTCCCGTTCAGGTTTCATTCTCGTGCCGACCGCATCAAGGTCGTCGTTATGAGTGATGTCCCGTTTCCGCGCTCAGAGACGAGCAGATGTCAATTAAATAGGTGGCTGTCCCTAATTTACATAATTTACCCCTAATTAAATAGGTGGCTGTCCCTAATTTACCCCTAATTTACCCCCACGGAGGAGTTTTCACTTCATCTTGAGCAACACGCCTTGTCCCGGGGCGAGCCAATAGTAGTCGGATGGGTAGGGCGCGAACTTGCTCGTGATCGGAGAGACGTACTCCAATGCCTGGACCGGAACGTTGAATTCGGGGTTGCAGGGGTGGGAATGTTGGAGGCTTTTGTTGACGATCATCACAAAACGGGAGCCGTCCTGGTGTGTGAAATCTCCAACCACGAATTCCGTCCCCTTCAGCGACTTGATCAAGGTCTTATCCGATGGACCATGATTCCGATCGGGCACCGTTCCGAAATGATACACGT
>CAYLLT010000167.1:0-8532 GCA_964384465.1 uncultured Planctomycetales bacterium
CGCGTGGAGGATGTCCAGCTTTCCCCGTCTCAGGTGGACGCCATCCGCGGCCGCGTGGGTCTCGTCTTTCAAAGCCCCGACGATCAATTGTTCATGCCCACGCTGGCCGACGACCTGGCGTTCGGCCCGATCAACCTCGGCCTGACCGACGCCGAAGTCCGCCAGCGCGTCAGCGAAGCCGCATCGCAACTCGGCCTCGCCGGGATGCTGGACCGCGCGCCGTACCATCTCTCGATGGGCCAGAAGCGCAACGCCGCCATCGCCGCCGTGCTCGCCATGCGGCCCGCCCTGCTGCTGATGGACGAACCCTCCAGCAGCCTCGACCCGCGCTCGCGCCGCCAGTTGATCCAGATTTTGCAATCGCTCGATGCCACCATGCTCATCGCCTCGCATGACCTCGCCCTCGTCGGCCGCCTCTGTCAGCGCGTGATCCTCATCGACGAAGGCCGCATCATCGCCGACGGCCCCGCGCCCGAAATCCTCCGCGACGCCGCCCTGATGGAAAGCCACGGCCTAGAAGCCTGGACCGACGGCCACAGGTGAGGTAGGCGAAGCCCCCGGATTTCCGGGTGCTGCTCTCATTTCACGGTGTGGGAGTGGGAGAGGATCGAGAGGCTATTTCTTCTCTTTTTCGTCGCTTTTTTCTCGTTCGATCAAGCTAAGGAGACGAACGGCGAAATTGTAAATGTCCTTCTTATCACCTTCTTTGCGGATTCCGGCGGCTACAAAACGAATGATGACATGAATGAGAACATCGCCACGAGCGAGAGTTTCTTCCTTCACCGAATAAATTGCCCGGTATCGTCCGCACGTGATTCGATAGTACCCGCGAAGTGGGCCGACAAGCGGCTTGGATGCCCTCCTCGGATCGTCGCATTCTTTGAGCGAATCGGCTTTATCGAGCAATCCCTTGCGGACCTTGGAGGGCAGCTTTTCAAGACATCGTTTCGCCGTCTCCGTCCATTGGATGGTAACGCGACGGGTCACAGCACCTCTCGCTTGACGTCCTCGTGATCGTGAAGCCTTCCGGCCCGGATGTCGGCGATGCTATCTTGAAGCATCTTCAGGGATTCTGGATCGGCCAGAATCTCAAGCGTCTCCATCACCGCCGAGAGGTATTCAATGTCCACGACCGCAAAGGCCCCCTTGTTGTGGCGGGTGATAACGATGACGGACTTCTTCCGCAGCCGCTTATCCAGCGTGTTGAATTGTTTTCGAGCCTCCGATATATCGAGGGTCTCCGTTGGCATTCTCTTCTCTTTTTTCCAGTTGCGCCGATGGTTCCCTTGCCCTACACTGTCTACTCCCGTACCATCCTTTTCCGTGGAGTATAGTACAATATCGGCTCAAAAGAAATGTAATTCTGTACGTTTTTAGTAAAAAGTGGTACGAATCATGTTTCAAGCTTGTTGAGCTTATGCGTTTTTGAGGCGATGATTTTTCGCTTGATCGCCGGGTTGATCGCCGCTAAGCTGACGCGGTCTAACGGGCCGTCGAATTCCAGTAAGCTATTACGGAACAGGATTTTGCATGACCACAGCCATTGAATCCCGCGTCATTGAAATGGGTAAGAACGTCGTCCGCATGACCACCGCCGCCGGCTCCGGACACCCTTCCAGCGGCCTCGCGTTGGGTCACATCGTCGCCGACCTGATGTACGCACAGATGCGTTACGACCCGGCCGACCCTTGGAACCCGGCCAACGATCGTCTGGTGCTCAGCGAAGGTCACGCTGTGCCGGTCATCTACGCCGCGTATGCCGACCTCGGCGGCGCGGTGGGCAAATCGCCGAAGGAAAAGCGCGCGCTCAAGATCGAGGACCTCAAGACGCTCCGCGAGATCGACAGCGTGCTCGATGGTCACCCAAACCCGGCGGAGGGCTTCCCCTTCTTCGACGCCGCCACCGGTTCGCTCGGACAGGGACTCTCGGTCGGCGCGGGCCTCGGCCTGGCTTCGCGGCTCAACAAAATCGACAAACGCATCTTCGTCATCATCGGCGACGGCGAGTCGCGCGAGGGCCAGATCTGGGAAGCGCTCGACTTCATCATCGACCACCAGCTCACGCACGTCGGCGCGATCTTCAACTGCAACGGGCAGGGCCAGGCCGACTACGTCTCGCACCAGCAGTCGGCCGAGACGCTCGCCGCCAAGCTCAAGGCTTACGGCTACCAGGTCGAAGTGATCGACGGCCATAACCTCAAAGCCGTCGATGAGGCCCTGAGCAAAGTCGGCAAGCTCGATCGCCCAGTGGCGATCGTCGCCAAGACACAGAAGGGCTGGGGGGTTGACGCACTAAAAGGTCACACGAACCACGGCAAGCCTCTGCCGGAGAAAGACCTCGCCGCCGCCGAAGCCAGCCTCGACCGGACCGCCGCCGAGTTGAAAATTGACATGAAGGCGGCCGCACCGCGCCCGTCCGCGCCGCCGGCGTTGAATCGCCCGCTGAAGAGCGGCGCGATCAGCGTCGAACCGTTCGCCGAAGCCATGCAGCGGGCCGGCCTCGCCGACGCCGTCGCCAAGAACAAGCTGTCCACGCGCCGCGCCTACGGCGCCGCCCTGCTCGCGCTCGGCCACGCCGACGAGCGCATCGTGGCCCTCGACGGCGACGTGAGCAACTCCACCTTCGCCAATATCTTCGCCAAGGCGTTCCCGCAGCGTTTCTTCGAGTGCAAGATCGCCGAGCAGAACATGATCTCGGTCGCGGTCGGCCTCGCCGCCGGCGGCATGATCCCCTTCGCCAGCACGTTCGCCAAGTTCCTTTCCCGCGCGTACGACCAGATCGAAATGGCCGCCATCACCCGCGCCAACATCAAGCTGGTCGGCTCGCACGCCGGCGTCTCGCTCGGCGCCGACGGCCCCAGCCAGATGAGCCTGCCCGACATGGCCTACTTCCGCGCCTACACCGTCGCCGACGACGGCCGCGGCCGACCCGCCGCCACCGTGCTCCATCCGGCCGACAGCGTCGCCGCGTATCGCCTCACCGAGCTGGCCGCCAACACGCCCAACATCTGCTACGTCCGCACGCATCGGCCCGACGTGGCGCTGCTCTACAAGCCGGATCAGAAATTCGCCGTCGGCGGCTCGCACCAGTTGGCCGAAGGCAACGCGCTCACCATCGTGTCCAGCGGCTTCATGGTCACCGTCGCGTCTCAGGCCGTCCGCGAACTGGAACAGGCCGGCATCAAGTGCAACCTCTTCGACGCCTACTGCCTGCCGCTCGACGCCCAGCCGATCCTGAACGCCGCGAAAAAATCCGGCGGCACCATCCTCACCGTCGAAGACAACTTCGTCGGCGGCATCAACAGCGCCCTCGCCGAAGCCGCCGCACTCAAAGGCGAGATCCGCGTCCACGCCATGACCGCGCCGCGAATCCCCAAGAGCGGCAAGGAAGCGGAAGACATTCTCGCCTACCTGGGCCTGTCCGTGGCGGACGTGGTGAAACAAGCACGCTCACTACTCAAGTAATCAGTATTTCGCTTTCCGTTTGCGTGGTCGCCGTACCCGGACCGCGCCGAATCAACAGCGCGTCTGATGATTCTCACCGTACAATCTCTTTGAGCAAACGGATGGCGGTTTCGATGAGCATTTCGCCGCCGCCGGGTTTCACGCGGGAATTCACGGTTTCATAGCTGCCTTCGGCGAATGCTTTTTTCGTGGGGACGTAGGCGATCGCGTCGTTGGCCAGCTCGATCACCAGCGTGGTTTTGAAGGGTGAAGCTTTTTTGATGGCCAGGCCGAACTCGACGAATATCTCGCCGGGCAGCGTCACGATGGCGGTGTCGTCACTCAGCTTGAACACCTGGACTTCGAGTTCGGCGGTGGGGCCGCGTTCCTGAAGATGCATGATCTTGGCGGCTTCCACTTCTCTCAGGAACGGAAGCTCGCCGGTGCCGATTTTCGCAACATCGCGCTCCGCGGCGGCGACCTGCTCCGGCGTGAACCGCTGGAGGGGAACTTCCACCCTTTCGCTGCGGACAGCCAGCGACGGCTCGTGTACGGGTTTGAGTTTCGGCAGGGCTTTGACGACGGATTCGCCCAGGAGCGTGCCGAGCTTCTCGCTGCCGAGGCGGCTCTCGGCGGTCACGTCGATGTCGTTCAGATCGCCGCAGGTTCCCGCGCCGAACAGGCAGACAAGCGAATCGCCAAAATGCTTCTTCAAGGTTTTTTCGAGCGAGCATGCATAGTCGGCGGAATACTCCGTGCCGCCCAGCGTGTCGGCGTGCATGGCGAAAACGGTCAGCACCGCCGAGGGCTTTTCATCTTCGGGTTTGCGGAACGCGAGTATTCCCACATCCGGGTCCATCGGGCCGGCGGGCCGGACGATCTTCGGATTGTGGGAGCCGGGGTTAAAGCGGACGGTGCCGTCCTTCATGTGATAGCGGCGATTGAATGAGATTTGCGGAGTTTGCTCGGTCATGCCGGCGGAGAGCTTCACCGGCTGGACGGCTGCGTCCGCGCGTGCGATCGTGTCCACCAGCTTTTCGACGAGCCTGTCGGTGTAATCGAACTCTTCGTGCAGATCGCGGCCCTGCTCGGCCACGGCGTGTTCGTGCCAGTATTTACGGAGCGGGCCGAAGTAGAGCGGGCCGGTGTGGCTGTGCGTGGCGGTGACGGCGATGTGGGCGGCGGGGATGCCGGTCTTTTCGGCGGCGAGCTTGCGGGCGCGGCTGGATGCCTCCAGCGAGATGCCGACCAGGTCGCAGATGACCAGTGCGGCGCGCGTTTTTCCCTGGGCGAATACGATGGCCTTGGCGTGCAGCGGATCGCGGGTGCCGGTGCTGATCCGCTCGCGAAAGTAACCGCTCATGCGGAAACCCGGCGGCGGGGTGATGTCGGCGACGGCCACACCGGCGGAAAGTTCGGCGGCGCGAGCATCCATCGGGAGCCAGAGAAATGCCAGTAGGAAAACAGAGGATCTCACGCAGAGGTGCAGAGATCGTAGAGAACAGAACAGCAACTGTCGCATGGAACCCTCACCTCACGAAAGTGGCGGGTTGTGATCGTCAAACGTTGTATGCAACGTGGTGCTTGAGCGATGAGCTTAACTCAGTTCCGCGGCATGATCCAGTTGGAACGCGAAACCGATTTCGCTGATGCCATCGTCGGTTTATGGGAGGGGTTTATTCTTTTCGTGATTCGAGTTTGTAAGTGAAGTCGCGTTTTTCGCTGCCATCGAGCACGGTGAGGGTGACGCTGTCGCCCGGCTCGTGGTGCAGCCTGAACCAGACCAGGAACGCCCGGCCTGCGAGAGGCGGATTCTTTCGATCGACGGCGACGATGACGTGATGATCGCGCAGGCCGGCTTGAAACGCGGGTCCGCGCCGCAACTGCGGGCCGATGAACGGTTTGACGGCCATGGTGTCGGCTGCGATTCCGTGGCGCTGCCGGTCTTCAGCACTGAGGGCAAGCGGGAAGAACCCGCCGGGACCGGCGCCGATGTTTCCCTGCGAGATGGACATGCGCCAGTCGAGAATGGTTTTTCGCCAGCCCTCGGCGACCTGTAGCGTAGCGTTCATGAGTTTTTCACCGCGCGACCAGTAGACCGGGATCGCTCCGGCCCCGCGTGGGCCGCGATGCAGCGCGCCGCGAAAATCGGCCTGGCTGAAGAGGCGGCGGTCCGCGGCCGCGGCGAGCGAATCGCCCGCGCGGATGCCGGCTTTTGCCGCGGGGCTGTCCGGCTCCACCTTCCTGACCAGCAGACCGTCGTCGCGATCGAGCACGATGCCGACGTTCTCCGGCAGCGGCCAGATGTCGAGGTCGCGCTGCTTGTCGAACTGACCGGCGTCGATTCGGGGCTGACGCAGAATCTCGGCGATCTGATGGCAGTGCAAACAGGTCGCTTTCTTCTCCTCGGCCGAGCCGCGCAAGAGCCACGATTTGTATCCGGGAAGTTGCGGGGGTGTGCTGCGCTGGTCCATTGCCGGAGCGCGGCCGTCGATATTCCAGGCGGCTCGCCGCGGATCGTAGTGATGAGCCAGCACGCGGCGCAGCGCCTTCGCGAGCGCGTCCACCGAAATGCGGGTCGCATCCGAGACATGGTCCTTTCCGCCGAACACGCCGTATATGCGACCCTCCGGCGAGAGGAACCATCCCCACCAGGACAGATCGAGATCCTGAAAGCCGTCCACCGGGAACAGATTCAGATCGATGGCGGCGGCGTCGATCAGCCGGACGGTGACGAACTGCTTGAGCAACGGGTCGAGCCGCGGCCCGCCCTCAAGCACGTCCTTGTCGAAAATGCTGCATTGCTTGCACGGCAGACAGCGCATGGTGACAAAGAGCGGCCGGTTCTCCTTCCGTGCTTCGGCGAGAGCTTTGGAGAGATCATCTTCCCACACGACCGTGGCGCGCGGGGCGGGTAATTGCCCTTGGGGCGGACCGAGAATCTCCGCCCACGGCGGCGCTTTGCCCGCTGGAATCTCAGTCGCGCGAGCATCCCACGGCAGCGAGAGAAACGCCGCGAGGAATAATGCGTTTCCGTAGCGGAAATGATCTGAGAGCATCGACATCATTTCTTTTCAGCTTGCGGTTGTTGAAGCGGAAACTTGATTTTGTAGGCTGCCTGGGCCTTGAGCGATCGTCCGGTGAGCAGGTCGGTGAAGACGACGTTCGCGGTGACGAGATCATGGGCGGGCGGTTTGCCCGGCGGCCAGGGGCAGTAGACAGTGAAATGGTTTGTCCACATCCGGCCGTACCACTTGGAGCGCGTCGTCTTGGCGTCGAACTGGTAGGGAGCGATGCGCTGCTGGCCGGACGGGGCCTGGAGGTCGAACAGCTCGATGTCGAGTGTGCCGGCGGCCTTGACGATGTGGCCGTCCGCATCGACCGGCTGGACGTACAGGACGATGCCGTCGTCGCCGACTTTGCCGTCGTTGTCGTAGCCGCCGGAGAGGCGCTCCAATTCGATCTTTACCGGGACGATGAGGTCGTCGATGGAATCACTTTTTATTTGGCGGAGTTTGACGATCTGTGCCTGGAGGTTGCGGATGGTCTCCTGCTGGTCGGCGAGTTGCGATTCGAGGCGCTTGACCTGTTCTTCGGCCAGCAGGAGTTTGGCCTGGACATCCCGAAATTTTTCGGCGGGGACGCCGGGGGTGCATCCGGTGACGCAGAGCAGAGCGAGCATCAATACCGATGCCGCGCGAGTGGCGGTCAGCCGGTCGTGCGGAAGCGGAACAGGATGATCGCCTTCGTGCGTCGTCATAGCATCCGATTGCGGCAATCAATTGCCGCGGTCCTGGTTATGCGAGATGACATGCGACCGCGGTCCCGGTCGCGATCACTCGATAATGTCGTCCGGCCGGCGCGAGATTACTTCCGGGGCCCGCTCAATCATCCTGTCGGCGAGGCCGTACTCGATGGCTTCGTTGGCGTCGAGCCACTTGTTGCGGTCGCAGTCGCGCTCGATCCGCTCCATGGGCTGGCCGGTGTGCTTGGCGATGATTTCGTACAAGCGGACCCGCAGGCGGATGATCTCTTTCGCTTCGATGGACAGGTCGGTCGCGGGGCCTTCGAGCACGCCGCCGATGAGCGGCTGATGCAGGAGCAGACGCGAGTTGGGCAGCACGAAGCGCTTGCCCTTGGCCCCGCCGCACATGAGCACCGCGCCCATGCTGGCGGCCATGCCCACGCAGAACGTGTGCACCTCGCAGCGGAGGAACTGCATGGTGTCATACACCGCGAGGCCGGCGGTGACCGCTCCGCCGGGGGAATTGATATAAAACATGACCGGCGACTTGCTGTCCTCGTTGGAAAGGAACAACATCTGCGCGATGACCAGGTTGGCGGTCTCGTCATCGATGCCGCCGCCGAGGAAGATGATGCGGTCGCGGAGCAGGCGCGAATAGATGTCGTACGCGCGTTCGCCGCGGCCGGTTTTTTCGATGACGATGGGGACCAGGTTATTGTTTGAGATCATGAAAAGTTCTCAGTTCCAGGTTTCGACTTTTGACTTTCGACTTTTTATTTTTTCTTCTTCTTGTCCTTATCCGCGTCCACCAGTATCTCGTCCACGAGGCCGTAGGCGAGCGCTTCCTGCGCGTTCATATAGCGGTCGCGCTCGATTTCGCGGGCGATCTTTTCCGGGTCCTGGCCGGTGTGCTTGGCGAGGATGTCGTTGAGCAGCTTCTTGTCCTTGAGCACTTCCTCGGCCTGAATGCGGATGTCCTCGGCCTGGCCGGTGATGCCGCTGTAGGGCTGGTGCAGCATGACCTTGGCGTTCGGCAGGGCGTAGCGGTGGCCCTTGGTGCCGGCGGAGAGGACGATGGCTGCGCCGCTGGAGGCCTGGCCGATGCAGTACGTAGCCACCTCGCAGCCGAGGAACTGCATGGTGTCGTAGATGGCCAGCGTTTGATCGACCAGCCCGCCGGGCGAATTGATGTACAGGTTGATCGGCTGGTCCTTCTTGATCGACTGGAGGTACAGCAGCCGCATGATGACGACGCTGGCCGTGCGATCGTTGATCGGGCCGGCCAGGAAGATGATGCGGTTTTCCAGCAGCATGTCCTCGATGGACATCTCGCGGTAGCGCTG
>CAYLLT010000168.1:0-8261 GCA_964384465.1 uncultured Planctomycetales bacterium
TTGGCTGGTTTTGACCCGCCCATCACTGGCTGGATTTAACCCGCCCGGCGACAATAACCGACCTCAGTCATGTTGGTTATGTCCGGGCTTGGCATCGAGCCATACCTCAGCCCATATCAACGATCAAGAAAGTTGACGGCCCGGCCCGTTCTCATCATCCTTTAAGGATCGCTATTCTAGCGTCTTGCGGATCAACAGGCTTTGCCGAGGCTCGCGTGTAGCCCGCCGCGGCAAGCCCTGGACCGGAATCAAGGAGACAACCCATGACTCAACGAACACGCTTGGGCGCGGCGGCCGCATCGGTCTGCCTGGTCGGAGCTCTCCTCGTCGCTGCGGAGAACAAGAAGGCGCAGCCGCAGGAGTCGGAGCGGAAAGTGCAGGAATCGGAAGTGCCGGCGCCCGCGCTGGCCGCCTTGAAGAAGCTCTCCGGCGGCGCCGCCATCCACGAGTATGCCGAGGAGATCGAGCATGGCCACAAGTTCTATGAAGGCTCGTGGAAGTCGGCGGACGGGCACGTCGATGGCTTGGTGACCGAGGCCGGCGACGTCGTCGAGATCGAGGAAGGGATCCCGAGTGAAAAGGCGCCGGCTTCAGTGCGGGCGGCATTCAAGAAAACGGCAGGCAACGACACGCCGGTGAAGATCGAGCGAAAGACGTTCTTCGTTTACGAAGGCCACTTCAAGAAGGACGGCAAGGGCCATGAGGTTATCTTCACGCCCGACGGCCGGCGGTATTATGAAGAAGGTCAACACGAAGGTGGAAAAGAGGAGGACGGCGATAAGGATGACGATAAGGAAGACGAGAACAAGTAATATCCTCTGTGGGCGATAAAATAGCGGAAGGCTCTTATCTGTTGCGCACCGTCGGAGAACTCCCGCGCCGCCTGACGCTCCAGCCGCATAGCCACCAGATCATCAGCGCGGCGGGAATCGAGAAATATCCATCCATCGCGTAATGCCAGCACAAGTGAATGGAGCCGATCAAAATGATGGCCGCAAAAGCGCTCAGACCGATGCCCAGCCAGCGGTTCGCCCGCCACCCCGCAAGCGCGAGCAGAGTCGCGGTGGCCACATGCATGCTGGGCATCGCGGATATCCCGCCAACCAGGTGAGTCCCTCCCGCCTGATACGCCGTCCACAGCCGCTCCTGTGCGGTCAAGGCCCACACCGGGTAAACGTCCTGCACGGCCCGCAGATACTGGATGAGCGGCGCGTAGGGATCCGGCTGATTCGTGATCCGATGATAATAGCAGGGGCCTGCGGATGAGAAGAGTGTCGCCATCACGCTTCCCAGCACGCTCCATGTGATCACGAAGCTCCATAAGAACTGCATCCGCACCAACGGTTTCTCACCCCACGCCTGCCAAACGACCACCGTGAAGGTGACAAAGAACCACAGGTTGTAGAATAAGTTGATCAGGCACGTGATCGCCGGGACGCCGAATACAGGCTGCAAGAGCTGCCAGGGATGCCAGCCTCCATGAAGTCGACGGTCCCATTGCATCAGGACATGGTCCCAGCAGAACGGCTTGATCGTGGAGATGGCCTGTTTCAGGCTTCCAAATGTTGAGCAGAACGGCGGGAGAATCAGAAAGATGATCAGGAATCTGATGATGCGCAGCGGATAAAGATACCGGGTCGCCAGATCGTGGCGGATCCAGCGGAAGGGGGACTGCCCCCCCTTCCACCGACGCCACGTCAAGAACACATAGCCAGCCAGAAAGAGGCTCAGGTATCCGAGAGTCACCAGCAGCAAAGGCTCGAAATACAGCGTCAGACGCATCATCCCCTCGGCCGCCAGAATCTTCTCGACCAGAAAGCCGCAGGCGACGTACACCGCGACATAGGCGAGTAGAAGCCGGTGCTCCCGCCATACCGCTCCACATGCCTCAAGCACTCCGAGGCTTCCGGCCGCGTCGGGGGTCTTGACCGTATCCATCAACGCTTCCACGGTTTTTTCAATCCAGCAGGTGGTAGCGCTTGGCCGGTACGGCGAAACCCGCGAAGGCATCGGGCACGTCGTCATACGGCCCGGCATCCCACTCGTCGCCGTAGTGGTACAGCCACGTCTTCCTGCGGATGTCCGCCGGCAGCGTGCGCATCTCGCCGAGCAGCGCGTGAACGGTGTCCGGACAATCCACCAATTGCGTATCGTGGAAACAGACGCGGGCCTGCTCCATCATCCGCGCATACGCGGGATAATCGAAACGCGTGTCGCCGGAGAAGAACGCCGACTGATTCGTCTGCGTGTCCTCGATGAACAGGCCGTACGACGGCCAATCGTACTTGCGCTCGATCTTGATGTGATCGGTCGGGAAGAGCTGAAATCGGTATCGCTTGAGCATCGAGAAATGATCTTTGCCGGCCTCGCCCGGCTGAATCGCGAGGATGAAGAAGTAATCCTGGAGCAGCACGTACCGCCCGGACATCGCGCTCATGCCGCCCTTGAGCGATTGGTCCCACAGGTTCATGAGGATGCTGAGCGAGCTGATGATCTGCGGCTTGAAGTGCCTGCCCTTCTCGCGGTCGGAATAGACATAAACATTCATCATGGCCATCTCTTCGAGTCCGCCGATGTGGTCAGCGTGCTGATGCGTCACGAAGACGCGGCGAATGGCCGGGTAGTTGATCTTGCCCTTGTGACTCAGATAACCGAAACCGGGCTTCTGCATCAGTTGATGCAGGGCCAGCGGTCCCGAGCAGCCGAAATCGATGAGCAGCGTATCGTCCGGCGCCTCCTGCTCGTCCGGGCCTTTCTTCCAGGCTTCGATCAGTGCATTGGAGTTGAAGTTCCGTTTGGCGAACGCGGAACCGACGCCGAGAAAGGTGAGCGTGAGCATGATTTGCGATCCACCCTTGATAGAGCGAATACCGGCCGGCCTTGATAAACCGCCTGAAGGGGGCAACCCGTGGGGCCCCGATATCGGACCGCCGCAGCGGCCCGTCTGTAAATTTACATCGGCCGAAAGCCGATGCCAAGGACAGCTCCGCCGGGGCGTGTGCGTCCAGCATGATTATTCGGACCCTTTCACACTCGGTTGAGCTTTTCAGCCGGTTCGGCTGTTTGGTATAATCGCGTTCGCATACCTGGGTCCATGCCTGCACGGAAGCCTGAACGCAGGAAGGAGTTAAACGATGGTGCTGAAAAAAGGAAAGTCTCAGGTGACGTTTATTTTCCACCCGGCAGGCGATGGGTGCCAACGGGTGGAAGTGGCCGGTTCGTTCAATAACTGGCAACCGGACATCGGCAAAATGGCCCGGCAGAAGGACGGGACTTATCGCAAGCGCCTTCAGCTCGATCCGGGCGAATACCGCTACCGGTTCCTGGTGGACGGCCAATGGGTCACCGACCCGGAGGCGGAACGATTGGTTCCCAACCCCTTCGGCTCGATGGACTCGATGCTCACCGTCGACTGAACCGCTGATCAGTTCGCTCCGATGATCGGTAGTCGGCGTACGCGAATGCGCGCATCTTCGATGACCACGACTGACCCAATCTCCAGGTCGGCGCTGATTGCAATGAGAAACCGAATTCAACGGACCTGGAGAGGGATTTGGCGCTCGCGCACAGCTTCCGCGGCGTAAGTTAACGCTTGCCGGATATCTTCCGCCTCAAGATCAGGATAGTCGGCCAGGATTTCCGCGTCGGTCTTACGCTCGGCCACTAAACCGACGACAGTTGCCACGGGAATCCGTAAGTGTCGAATGCACGGCACGCCGCCCATCTGTGCCGGATCGATCGTGATGCGATCAAATGGCTCTTGAAACATATCCCCAAATTATAACCGATTGGAGAAAGCGATCCTAGCCCATCCGCACAAATGCATTCGCTGACCCTCGCCCCCCGGACCACGATCGTTGGCTCGACGAAATTGCAATTCTCCGTAGGAGCGGATGCCTCCGGATATGGGATCTGCCCGACTTTCCTCACTCCAGACCACCGTCCACCGGCAGGATCAGCACCGGGTCGGCGAAGAAGCAATCCTTCTGCGGCGGCGCCGTGTCCGCAAAATCGGCCTGCCCGACGATGCTGGCGACGTCGTCCAGCGAAGCGGCCCTCACGTCATTTTGCGTCACGGAGTACACGTTATTGCCGATGAAGACGCCGCGGGTGTAACCGTAATAACCGAAGTAGCATCCGTCGTTGGTCTGTCCTTCTGACGTTTCAATCCGGCCGAGGAACTCGAACCCGCCGGCCACCGTCACGCGGTAGACATACAGTCCGGTGAAACTGTGGTCGCCGTACTCCGGGCCGGTGGTATCGCCGCTGTAGAGATCGATCGGGAAGGCCAGCGCATTCATCGCGGCGAAGTAATTAAATGCTTTCGGATTGTAGTTGGCATCGCTGCTGGTCCCGCGGCCGCCGATCGTCTCCTTGTGCAGCAACTGCGGGTTGGCCAGATCCGTCACGTCAAAGATCGAAAGCTGCACGCCCTGCACCCACGCGAAGCTCCCGTTGTCCTGCGCATCCTTGCCGATGGTCAGGAGATGATTCTCATCGAGCAATTGGATGTGATCCGAATAACCCGGCACTTTCAATTTGCCGGCCACACGGGGATTCGTCGGGTCGCTCAGATCCAGCGTGAACAGCGGATCGATCCGCCGGAACGTGACCAGGAACCCGCGCTCGCCGATGAAGCGGGCGGCATAGATCTGCTCGCCGGACGCGATGTTCTCGATCTTTCCGAGGACCGCCAGTGTTGTTCCCGATTCGCCGAGGACGTAAACGCTGTTGCTCGTCGTGCTCGACGCAAATGTGAAGCTGTTGATGTTGGTGGCGATGCGCAGGTTGCCCTCGAACTCGCCCAGTGAATACTGGTTGAGCGGCAGGCCCGGCACGATGCCGCTGGCGACGTAGTCGGAGCCGGTTTCCGTGAACGCCAGTTTGTGGATGATCGTGTCTTCGTGCTGCGCACCGGTTTCATAGTCGTACTTGGTGTCCGTCAGGTAGAGGGCGTCCGGGCTGGCGTAGATCAGGCCGGTATTGGCGGTGATCGCCGTCGAGGCAAAAGGCTCGGTGGGGGTATCGACGTTCAGCGTCACCACCGTGACGATCCCGTAACCGCTCGGCGACACCGGCCGGAAAAATCCGTCCCAGCTCACCACGTCTCCCGACTGAACAACCGATCCGTCGCCTCCTCGAAGCTCGAAGTCGGGAATCCATTCCTCCAGCGGGCGGGCCTCCAAGGCCAGCGGCGTCGGATCCGGCGGCAGACTCGGGTAGGTCGACAGGACCACGTGCAGTTTGTTGCCGATCAACCGCGTATCCACCAGGTCGCCCTGGAATTTGATCGTGGCCTTGACCGTCGGATGGGCCGGATCGCTCACATCAATGATCGTCGCCGTCGCGTGCGGCTCGTTGTTGAATATCGGCGGTTCGATCACGGTCGTGCTGCCGACATCCCCGCTTACGCTGCTGCTGCCGCCCGACGAGCTGACGGACCCGCTGCCGGATGAACCGGAGCTCCCCTCGACCGATACGCTGCTCACGGGAGCGTCCGCTGTAGCAACCCTCGTTGGCTCGATCGGCGGGGTGGCCACGCCGACGCCGACGGGGCCGCCTTCAAACGGGCCGTAATAGTAATACGCATATTGCCGTGACAGCGCAATGAGCGTGGTGCCCTTCAGGTAGAGCGAATCCCCCGAGGACTCCACAGAGATGGTCGCCACTTCCGCCAACTCCTGTGCTGGATTGGCTTTGACGATGTGGATGACATCACCATCGAGCGCGAAGATGGTCTGCCCGTCGTTCTTGACGATGTCGCTCTCGTCCACGCCGGCTTCCTGGATGTTCGTGGTGGAGAAGGGATCAGCGGGCGCCGAGTTGCCGCCTTCGCTGCTGGCTTGATCGCCTGTGGCGGTGGGAACCGCAGGCGGTGCCACTGTCGAGTCTGCTAAGAATGGCAGAGCCCCAAACAGCGGAAAGCCGTAGTCGCGCGTCCCCTGAATGCTCACGGTGGCCTGTTCGGCCAGATACGCTCGTAATTCTTCGGGAGAGGAAAACCCCTGTAAGCCCGCCACCCGCTGTGTGGTATTGGGAGGTTTCCTCGGACACGTCGTACCACTGAGAACCAGACCCACGCCCGCCAGCCCGAGCAGTGCGAATCGTCGCATGGTTAGCCTCCTTGATTTTTCCCTCCAATCTTAACATCGGATTCAGTGTCCGTTGATAGCGTGGGGGAATAACCAGTCTGGTGTATCCTCAGTGCTGGTTGACCGCTGGTCGTCTCCTAACGTTCGCTGGCATAAGAACATCGGCGGTCCCATAACTTATTGGCGGCAATCCGTCAAGTTTTTTACTGCTGAACCTATTTTTCTGTCGATGCGTATAAAAAAGAGGTAAATTCGGGGCCGAAAACCAGCGTTTTTCGCGAAATAATTGTTGGTTTTGAGGCCGGTATCCCTTATAATCGGCTCAAAGGCGTACCCCACCCCCCGCCTGTTGTGGAGGGAGTCAGCCGCCGAGGTGGGTAAATTCGACCGAACGGCGGCGACTCGACGAGCCCCCCGAAGCCGGCTTACGGAAAGAACGCCCTGAAGGACGCAGGTTGTTTGGACCGCGGCTAAGATTCGTCTTGGACGCGAGATGTGTTCTTTCTCTATTCGCAGAGGTCAGCAGTGGAACTGGGCCAAACCATTCAGCGTGTTGCCGATCTGAAGTTCGTACTTTACCGGCGACCTCTCCATCCGGAGCTGTTTCACATTCACCAGAGCCGGCACGTCGAACGCGCCGCTTACCAGGCCGACATCTGGGTCATGGGTCTGTCGCATGTGGTGACCGTTCAGTCCAACGGCCGCTGCGTGACCGAAGTGACGACCGACGACATCGAGGTCCTGCCGCACAACGGCATGGTGACCACGTTCCAGTTCCGCGGCGAGCGCGACCACCTGGAGAAGTTCGACGACGGGATGCGCTATATCCTGTCCACCCAGGTCGAGCGGATGAATCAGAATCTGTTTCACGCGTCGCACCGCGATCTGCTGGCCTATGCCGGCACGCGCGGAATGCTGGTGCGTTACGACGACTGGACCGAAGGCGAGAATCTCGTGCCGTTCACGTTCATCGACTTCGAGGCCCGCGACCGCGAGTTGCACGTGCAGGCGTTCCACGCCTTCCCCAGTGACTACACGATCGTCAAGACGCAGTCGATCGTCGAGGTCGGCGGCCGGCCCGAACCGGTGATTGCCGGCGGCAAGAAAAAGCGTGTGTGAATTAACCGACGGACGCACCGGCGTCCCGGACAAGCTAAATTCAGGTACAATCGCGGGCGAATCGAGCCATTCGATTCGCCCGTTTTGTTTTCGTCCACGAGGGCTACAGGAGCGTAGCTCAGTGGTAAGAGCGCCACTCTTATAAAGTGGAAGTCGTGGGTTCAATTCCCACCGCTCCTAGTCTTTGAGTAGGATGTATACCCATGGAACCGATCATCCGCGGCAAAGCATACGTACTCGGCGACGACATCGACACCGACCAGATCATCCCCGCCCAGTACCTGACGTACAACCCGGCCATCCCCGACGAGCGAAAGCAGTTCGGCCGATTCGCCCTCTGCGGTGTCCCGGAGGCGCAGGCCGGCTTGCCGGCGGGCCATGTACCTTTCGTCGATCAGGCGGATGCGAACAACACCCGCAGCACATTCAGCATCATCATCGGAGGAAACAATTTCGGCTGCGGAAGTTCGCGCGAGCACGCGCCGCTCGCCCTGGCCGAGGCCGGCATTCAGGCCGTTGTCGCTCAGTTCTACGCCCGCATCTTCTTCCGCAATTCGGTAAACGGCGGCTACCTCATCCCGTTCGAGTCGGTCCAGCGGCTGGTGGAGCAGATCAAAACTGGCGACGAAGTCGAGATCCATACGGAAGAGAGCTATCTGCTCAACGTCAACTCGGGCAAACAATACGCGTTGAAACCGCTGGGCGACGTGGCCCCCATTATCGAAGCCGGCGGCGTATTCGAATACGCCAAGCAGGTCGGCATGCTTTAGCGAAAAATGTTCATGATCTTCGATGTCGCTACCGGCATGGTATTGTTCTGCATCGCCGTCTCCTGGCGGGCAGTACCGCCGATCCAAACTTCCATGCGCGGCTTCTTCGGAGCAATGGCCGCCATCTTGACGGCCGTGGTGGTCGCACGATGGGTATCCGGATCGACGGCCGGACTGGAGTTCGCATCGGCGGCCATGCTTGCGATGATCGCCGTGGCGATGGGGCGGCAACTGCTGATTCGCCGCTTGTGGCCGGCCGGCGCGTCGATCGTCGCCATCG
>CAYLLT010000169.1:0-8046 GCA_964384465.1 uncultured Planctomycetales bacterium
CGACTCTTTCGGGCGGCACGTGGACTTCAAGAACACCATCCTGATCATGACGTCGAATATCGGCGCCGACCGTATTACCAACCAGTCCGAGTTCGGCTTCGGTAAGCGCGACGAGGATGTCAGCTACGAGAAGATGAAGACCATGCTTCAGTCGGAGGTCGAGCGCTACTTCCGGCCGGAGTTCATCAACCGCGTCGATGAGCTGGTCGTCTTCCACAAGCTGATGCACGAAGATTTGATCCGCATCGTCGATCTCGAGGCCGGCAAGATGGCCAAGCGCGTGCTCGAACAGGGTTTCGTGCTCGAACTCGACCAGGCGTCCAAGGACTACCTGATCGAGAACGGCACCGACGAGAAGTTCGGCGCCCGCCCGCTCCGCCGCGCGATCGAGAACAAGCTCGAAGACCCGCTCAGCGAGGCCATTCTCCGCGGCGAGTACAAAGGCAGGAAGAAGATCATGGTCACGGTCAAGACGGACGACGAAGGCGAGAAGAAGCTGGCCTTTGAAGCCACTGACGGCGAGACCGCGGATCGCACGCCGGTCGGCGCCGGCGCCGCCGGAGACGAGACGTGATCGACCCCTGATCCCGGCGCGCCGCATACTTCACGATATATTCAAGCCCACTGGCCCGCGAGCCGTGGGCTTTTTCTTTGCGATGCGATATCAACCTCTTTCTATGCGGATTGAATGACAGCTAAACATTTTTTGACATCTGATACCGATCACACTTTGACTCTGCGCGTCGTTGGCTTCCGAGCCGCGACCGTAAGGGAGCGGTGTTCAATGAGTTCCGCTCCCTTACGGTCGCGGCTCGGATCAGACCCACGCGCGGATTCAAAACGGAATCGGTATGATTTCCGAACATTGTGCTTGGTTTTTCCTCTACTCTTGCAACCGCCTCCGCAGCCCGCGACCTAATGCCCTTTTAGCATGCGCTTCAGTTCCGCATCTTGGCGGCCTGCCTCGTGCTCGGCAATCGCCTTTATCGTTACGTCCGCGATTAGAACAGCGTCCCCGCCTTGTTTGCCAGCCGCGACAGCCATTCCAATAAGCCATTCGCGATAGGACATCCCGGAAATCCATTCCGGACGCATTACAGTCGGCTCATTCGGGAATGCCGGATTTGTAGCAGTCGTCAACATAAGACTTTCAAGATTTGGTTCAAGGTTCTCGTCTGAGTGAAGGTCCGCCCGAAGGTAGGTCTTTCGCTTCTCCGAGTCATAGACAATCACGAATCGATTAGGTCCGGGCTTCGTAGAAGTTTTCAGAAAATCGTAAAATTCAGAGTGTGAGGTCCAAAAGGTCTTCATGTCGTAGTCCGGAGCGTAAGGTCTTAACTTCGAACCGGCTTCCTTCAAAACCCGTTCAGCATGACCGTGAGCCAATCCCCAGCGAATCTTGTCGTTGGAATTCGGGTCGTTCATGGCAAGCAGGGAGCAGCCGCTGAGCATCATCACCAACAGAAGAAGTGCGCCCGCGAAAGCTCGTCTCGCCTTTGTGCCGCCGTCTGTCAGAATTTGCATCGCGATTCTCCTAATGGCTGCCCTTCGAATTCTTGGCAGCAATAACAGTCTTCAGTTCCGTCTCCGTCGCCTGGCACGTCCCGATGTAGTGCGTGAACGGCCGGTTCTGAGCGGCATAGTAGGAGAGCTGCATAGCATGCCAACCGCCGAGTATGTTGCGCATCGCGTCACCCAACGCGGGGTTGCTTGAAACGAGGTTGTTCTGTTCATTCGGATCAACGTTCAGGTCAAACAAATACGGCTGCACGTCGGTCAGGTCGTAGATGTATTTAATCTTGTTCACGCACGCCGCCTCCTGCCAGCGCGTGAGTTGCAGGATCGAGAAGACGGGGCGGTCCTTGCTGCTATAGCCTTCAGCCAGCACATTCACTCCCTGCCAGGACGGGTGAGGTTTGATACCAACCAGCCCCACGATCGTCGGTGCGACATCCAGGCCGGAAACCGTATCCGTCACATGTGACGGCAGCGACGACGTGATCGACTGCCGCAGCATCGGCCCCACGTACATGATCAGTGGCACGTGGATCATCTCCTCCCACACGTGCAGACCGTGCCGGGCGAGGCCGTGCTCCATGAAACCCTCGCCGTGATCGCCGATGATGGCGATGATGGAATTGTCCAGCCCGCCCGCCCGCTGTAGCGCGTCGCGAATCCGGCCGACCCAATGGTCGGAGTAACGCATCGAGTTGTCGTACTGATTGCGGAGCAACGGCAGCATCTCCGGTGGAATCTTGATGATCGTGTCGCCGTTACCGAATAGCGGCGGCGTCGGCTGATAGTGCTTCGACCACGGCTCGGGCACCTCATAGTTGAAGTGCGTGGATTGCAGATAAAAACTGCAATAAAGCGGCCGCGAGCGGTCGTGCTGGCTCATCCATGACTCGAACTCGCCGACGGCATACTTGTCATCCATCCGCATGCAGTCCGGGTGCTCCAGGCCGGACGTATCGTGCGTGTAGTAGCGGCCGAAATCGGCAGGACGGCAGAAGTGATTGATATGATCGAAGCTCTCGTTGCCGCTGCTGAAAATTGCCGTCTCGTACCCCGCCAGCTTGAGCGCCCGCGGCAGACTCATGAACATGAACGACGTATCGGCAAAGTGATCGTTCGTTTCCGCCCGCAGCATGTACAGCGAGGTCATGATTGACACCAGGCCGTAGCTCGAAAATGACGCCGTGCTCCAGCAGTGCTCGAACTGGACGCCCTGTGCCGCCAGCGCGTCCATGTTCGGCGTCACGTCGCTGCGCGGATAGCCGTAGCAGTGCAGCGCCTTGGCCGGCACCGACTCGAGCACGATGAGGATGACATTCGGCGGCGGCGCGTGCGGCGTACCCATCGTTTGCTGATACGTCTCGTCGGAGATCAGCGTTTGCGCCCTGTCCGGATTCACGCTGGCCGTACCCTTCAACTCGATACCGACCAGTGCTCGTGTGAGGTTCAGCGCCCGCAGCGGCGGGGCGGAACGAAACACCGCGGTCAGGGCTTCGCTCGGCTTGGTGTTGAATTGCCACGCCAGCAGCCCCGCGACAACCGCCAACCCACCGGTCATCGAGCCCGCCAGACGAAAACGCCGTGGCGGAATCACCGCCGACTCCACCTTCAGCTCTTCGCGAGGCCACAGAGATCCGAAAGAACGTTTGAACAGCTTGAAAAGTACAACCGCGGCAACGACCGCAAAGGTTCCCACCATCAGCAGGTATTTGGAGCCCATTTCCCAGGCGGCCTCAAAGGTGGCCGCGGGATTGTTCCAGATCATCGAGAACGTATCGTACCCCAGCACCTCCGACGTGATGCCGTACACGACTTCGTTCAGCAGCAGCCAGGTAAGCAGCGGCAGCAGGCACGCGGTTTCGATCACCGCCGCCGCCGTCGCGCGGCCCCGTCGTCGAAACGGCCAACTGAGCAGCATCGCGCCGCCCGTGACCGCTCCCGCCAGAAGGATGCCGCCGGCGGTGAACAGACCCACCGCCCACAGAGTGGAGAGCAACCACGTCCCGGCGCCAAGCCCGCTGGGCAGGCGTACGCACGCCACCCACACGCCATACAGGCCGAGCAGGATACCGCCGCTGACCATGCGCTTGGAGAGGAACGGTGTGTTCATTAGTCCAACATCATACCCGCCGTCGGGCGTAAACGTCATCCCCAGTGCTGAGTGATCTGGCAGTTGCGTTGCGTCGCAAGCGGTGCCACGATTCGATGGTATCTGGCCAGGATCGGTATCGTATGATAACCTTTACTCCCATGAACAAGCGATCAAATCTGATCCGTGTCCTCTCGGCGGTGTTGCCCCCGATACTTTTCGGGCTCGCACCCGCTGCGTCCGCCCAATCCGCCGGCGAGCCGAAATGGTTCAAGGGCAACACGCACACGCACACCTGGTGGAGCGACGGCGACAGCCCGCCGGAGACCGTCGTCGCCTGGTACAAGGAGCACGGATACCAGTTCCTCGTACTGAGCGATCACAATATCCTCAGCGAGGGCGAGAAGTGGTATGAACCAAAAACGGGCAAACCCAGTTGCATCGAGGCCGCCGCCATCTACGAAAAGACCTACGGGCCGGACTGGATCCAGAAACGTGAGCACGGCGGCAAAACCGAATACCGCCTCAAGACGCTCACCGAGTTGAAATCGCGCTTCGAGGTGCCCGGCAGGTTCCTGCTCGTTCAGGGCGAGGAGATTACCGACCATTTCGAGAAAAAACCGATCCATCTGAATGGCATTAACCTCAAAGAGCTCGTCCGGCCGCAGAAGGGAAATTCGCTGATCGAGACCATGCAGAATAACATCGATGCCGTGCTGGCCCAGCGCGAAAGGACCGGCCAGCCGATGTTCCCGCACCTGAACCATCCCAACTTCGGTTATGCCGTCACGGCCGAAGACATCATGGTGCTGAAGGGCGAGAAGTTTTTCGAGATCTTCAACGGCCATCCCGGTTGTCATGACAAGGGCGACGACGAGCATCTCTCGACCGAACGGATGTGGGACATCGTTTTGACCAAGCGTCTGGCGGAGCTGCATCTGCCGGTCATGTATGGCCTGGCGACGGATGATGCCCATGTCTACACGGCCGTGGATTCAGGAAAGCCCAATCCCGGCCGCGGCTGGTCGATGGTGCGGGCCAGGAGCCTCGCCCCGAACGACATCGTTATCGCGATGGACGCCGGCGACTTTTACGCGACCACCGGCGTGCTGCTCGATCGCATCCGATTCGAGAATGACACGCTCGAAATCGACATCCGTCCGCGGCTGGGCGTCTCGTACGTCACGCAGTTCATCGGCACGCGCGTCGGCTACGACCCGTCGGTCGCGGACCGCCACGAGGACCCGAAAGGATATATGCTGCGTAAATACAGCAGCGACATCGGCAAGGTGCTGGCCAAGCAGAGCGGCGAGCACGTCAAATACGTCATGACCGGCCAGGAGATCTACGTACGGGCCAAGATCATCTCCACCGCCAAACACCCCAACCCCTACGCCGCCGGCGAAGTCGAAGTCGCGTGGGTCCAGCCGGTGCAACCGAAATCGCAGCAGAAAATCGGCCGATGAACACGCTGGGCCTTACCTACTTCGCCGCGTTCGCTTAACGTGTTATAATGGATGGCCGGAATTGAAACTTATGCCCGAGGTTTCTCGTTTTTTCGGAATCGTGATCGCAATGTATTATCGCGACCATCCCCCGCCGCATTTTCACGCGGACTACGGGTCTTTTGAAGCTCAAATCCAGATTGACCCGCCGGGGCTGCTACAGGGTGATCTTCCGCCGAGGGCATTGGCCATGGTGATCGAGTGGACTGCTCTGCATCGTCAGGAACTGCTGACGAATTGGGACCGATTGGCCCAACGTCAGCCGCTCAATAGGATCGAAGGATTGAAATAGGAGATCAGAATGTTCCCGAGGATCACGCAAGTTCGTCCTCTCGAAGGATATCAGCTCGAATTGGACTTCACGGATGGCACGCGAGGCCAGGTCGATTTGAAAGACTGGATAGTGGGCCAGGGCGGCGTGTTCGAGCCCCTGGAAAATCTGGATTTTTTTCGACAGGTTCGAGTCAATGGTGAATTCGGTACAATTCAGTGGCCGAATGATGTGGACTTTTGTCCGGACGTGTTGTATAGCCGCGTCACCGGTAAACCCCTCCCATCAGTCAAACCTGAATCCGCCGCATTCCTGTGATCGCGCGTGACGCCAGCTTTGATGGGAGCTCTTAGACTCTTGTTGGAGCAAGGTGCATCGTGAATGACCGCCTGATCAGCATCGTGGTGCCGGTTTTCAACGAAGAGGCCGCGCTCGACGTCCTGGCCGCGGAAATCCGCTTGGCAGCCAAACGGGACAACCTGAACATCCAGATCGTGTTCGTCGATGACGGCAGTGCCGATCGGAGCTGGGCCAGGATCAGCGCACTGGCCGCCGCCGACCCATCCATCGGCGGGATACGTTTTCGCACCAACGCCGGTAAGGCCGCGGCATTGATGGCCGGTTTCGCAGCCGCACGTGGCGAACTCGTCTTCATGATGGATGCCGACCTCCAGGATCCGCCGCACGAAATCCCGCGCTTCATCCAGGAAATCGACAAGGGCTACGACCTGGTCAGCGGTTGGAAGCGCGTGCGGCACGATCCCTGGCACAAGGTTTACCCGTCCCGCGTATTCAACCGGCTCATCGGGATGCTGACCGGCGTTCACCTGCACGATCACGTCTGCGGGTTCAAATGCCTCCGCCGGGAGGTGGCCCGGCGCATCCGCATCCATGGCGAGCTGCACCGGTTTATCGCCGTATTTGCTTCCGCCAATGGCTTCCGCGTCGCCGAGATCGCCACCGAGCACCGCCCGCGCACCACCGGCTACGGCAAGTACGGCGTCTCGCGGTTTGCCAAGGGGTTCCTCGACCTCATCACGGTCCTGTGTCTCACGCGATTCCGCTGGCGGCCGCAGCATCTGATCGGTGTGACGGGTCTGACCCTCTCGCTCGCGATTGCCCTGCTGTTGTTGGTATCGTTCGGCCGATTGTTTGTGCTGATCCCGATCGTCATGCCCGCTGTTGCCCTGACAACGATCGGTTTGGTGGCGGAGTTGATCGTGACCGGGCGGCCGCTGGACGAGTTGTACGATGTCGCCGAATGCGTGGGTTGGTGTGCGGGGGAAACTGAGGCGGCGGAAGGTGGTGTGAATGATCTTGCGCGAAGCCGCTTCTGAACCTGTGCACAAACCGGATTCGCTGCCCGCCGCGGATATCCAGGAGGGGGTGGCGAAGCGCCCCGCGCCGGACCTCACGCCGCTGTTCATGCTGCTGGCCGGTGGGATCGTGGTGGGGTTGGTCCTGTCCTGGCCGGGACTCGATTACTGCCCCAACGACGCCTCGCGCTGGGACACCATCTATTCACTGGTCGAGCACGGCACCTACGAGATCAAACCCGCATTCGAGCCCGCCTGGCCCGGATGGAAAAAACGTAACGTGGATCCCGCCACGCTGCCGGTCGAAAAGCGGCGGACGCTCATCGAAGTCGGCGGCAGATACTATACCGCACTGGTTTACATGCCGCTGTTCCCGACCATCGACATGGTGAAGCTCGATGGAAAGTTCTATTCGAGCAAGCCGCCGCTGCTGCCGACGCTGCTGGCCGGCCTGGTCTGGGCGATTGAGAAGACCACCGGCGTCAGTTTCCGCACCAATCCGTGGTTCATCATGCGCGCGACGCTGGTCGTGACGCAGGCGATTCCGCTGCTGATCTTCATCTGGATCATCAGCCGGCACATCCGCCGTTTCACGAATTCATTTTTCACCGGCAGCTTCTGCGTCGCCGCGGCCGCATTGGCCACCTATCTGACGCCGTGGTCGGTCACCTTGAACAATCACGTGATCGCCGCCTGCACGGCCATGATCGCGATCGATGCCATGATTCGCATCTGGTACGACAGCCGGCGGGAGTGGTACTGGTTCGTCATCGCTGGGTTTTTCGCCGCCTTCACCGCGGCGATTGAGTTGCCCGCGGCACTGCTGACGACCGCGGTGTTGATCGGATTGGCGGTCAAGGATTACAAAAAGATGCTGACCTTCGCGCTGCTTCCAGCGGCCTTGCCGGTCGCGGCGTTTTTCATCACCAATTATATGGCCACCGGCATGTGGAAACCGGTTTACACCGAAATCGGCCAGGTGGGTAAACCCGGTCCCGCTTACGATTATGAGGGCAGTTACTGGCGGGATCCGCAGGGCATGGACCGGCTGAATGAAAGACGGCCCTTCTATCTCATGAATATGCTCGTCGGGCATCACGGCTTTTTTGTGCTCACCCCGATCTTTATCCTGAGCCTGATCGGCATCGGCATGCATCTGGCCCGGCCGGGCACATCGCGGCCACTGCTCGCGGCCTTCGTCCTCGTATCAACCGCGGTCATCGCCGGATACTACACGCTCAAGACCAGCAATTACGGCGGCACCGCCCAAGGCCCGCGCTGGATGTTCTGGCTGATCCCGTTCTGGCTGCTGTTCCTGCCGTCCGGTGTTGAGGCCATCGCCCGATCGCG
>CAYLLT010000170.1:0-8023 GCA_964384465.1 uncultured Planctomycetales bacterium
ATTAAAGCGGTACGCGAGCTGGGTTCAGACCGGCGTGAGCCAGGTCGGTCCCTATCTGCCGTGGGCGTACGAGACTTGAGAGGATATCTTCCTAGTACGAGAGGATTGGAAGGTACTAGCCGCTGGTGTACCTGTTGTCGTGCTAACGGCAGCGCAGGGTAGCTAAGCTGGGAAAGGATAAACGCTGAATGCATCTAAGCGTGAAGCCCCCCTCAAGATAAGGTCTCGGTTCCCTTCGGGGATGAAGGCCCGTCGTAGACCACGACGTCAATAGGCTGGGAGTGTAAGGCGAGAAATCGCTTCAGCGGACCAGTCCTAATGGCCAAAGGCTTGTATCGCATGGATGATGTGCTCTCCGCACCGCATCCATCGATCGAAGCACCAACGTTCGAAAGTGAAACACTTTAGGGTTTGTGTAGCCAATACCTGCAACAGCTTCCATCATCCAACGTCAAAGTAATTCAAAGACCGCCGGTCGCGCCTGTGACCGGCGGTTTTTCTTTGCGCGCTCCGGCCCCTTTGGCCGTACCGCAATCACCCGCTAAACTTTCGATCATGCCGAGGCATCATCGCAACGCGAGCCAGCGCTATCACGACCGCGTCGCCGGGCGATACGAAGCGCTCTACGACGATGCGTACTGGCAGTGGCATGACGCGCTGACGTGGGACCATCTGAAAAGTTTCCTGCCGGTCGATCTGCGCAGTCCGGTCATCGATCTGGGCTGCGGCAGCGGCAAGTGGGGGCGCAAGCTGCTCAAGAGCGGGTATCAGGTGACGTTCGTCGATTCGTCGAGCAAGATGGTCGATGAGGCGCGGAAACAGGTGGAGCAGTCGGGCGGCAGCGAGCGGGCCGGCTTTGTGCAGGCGGATCTGATCGATCTGGCGGCGCTGCCGACGGAGCATTTCGGATTGGCGGTGGCCATGGGCGAGCCGGTCGGCTGCACGGGCGATCCGGCCCGCGCCCTCCGGCAGATTGCTCATCGTCTGGCTCCGGGCGGCGTGCTGGTGGCCACGTTCGATAACCGCATTGCGTGCATCGACTACTACGTTGAGAAGGGGGAGATCGATGAACTCGAAAGATTCCTTCGCACCGGCCGGACGCGGTGGCTGACGCGCGATCCGGAGGAGCAGTTTGAGATACACGCGTTCGAGCCGCGGCAGCTTCAGAAGCTGCTGGAGATATCGGGGTTCGAGGTAGTGGAGATGATCGGCAAGACGGTGCTGCCGATGCGGCGTTTTCGCGAGCGACTGGAGGACTCCGCGGCGCGGCGACGGTGGGCGGCGGTCGAGAAGAAGCTCTGCCGCGATCCGGCGAATTTTGCGCGGTGTGCACACCTTCAGGTCGCCGCGCGTAAAAGGGCTTGAGTCATCTGATCCGAGCCGCGACCGTGAGGGAGCGGTCTGTGATGCCCCGCTCCCTCACGGTCGCGGCTCGGATAACCATCGACCTGACTGAGGCACTACACTAAGACTCGCGCCTTTTGAAACGCGGTATCGGCGAGAGCGTGATCAAATAGTCGGCGTGACGTGCGGTGGCGCGAATGAGATCAGCGTTGAGCCGGTCGTTGATCTCATATTTGGCGACAGCCTCATCGGGCGTGAGTCCGCCGCGACCGTGCCGGGCGATGGTTTGCTCGCGTGCGATGTCGGGATCGCTTTCGAGGAACATTTTGAAATGAAGCCACGATGCGACCCGGTCCCAGTCCGGGTGGCCCGGCACGCCGCCGAGAACGTAGTTGCCTTCGATGACGACGATTCGCGTTTGCGGCAGAATCACGACCGCACCCGGGACGGGGTCGTGTCGCCGCCGGTCGTAGGCGGGCAAGGCGACGGGGCCGGCTGCGGATTCGAGCTGCTGAAGAGCGGCGGCGAGGCTCTCGATGTCATACGATTCCGGGCCGCCCTTGCGCTCGCGCAGCGGGATGACGCGGCCGTATGGGTCACGTGTTGTCCGCGCATCGAGGATCGCATTGGGCCAGTGCCAGCCGTCCATGCCGACGACCGCCAGGTGATCCGGCGGGAACAATCGTTGAGCCAGGTGCGCGAACACGGCTGCGAATGTGGTTTTGCCGCCGCCGCCGATGCCGGCGAGGCCGGCGAGGAAGCGCGGATATGAATGGGCGCGGTTATTCAGTTCGGCCAGCAGTGGATAATAAACGCCAACGAGTTGATCGGCAGTTAATTCTATGGTGACGGGGTATCCGGCGACATTGAGGGACAGAGGTCCAGTGAGAGCGGGAATGTACTCAGACCAAGTCGCGGCGTCGCTCATGGACGGACATATTGGTGCCGGTCTCGCCGGGAGGCAAGCGGATGCCGGGTGTCATCCTCCGCGCCCGCTCAGACACTGAGCGAAACGACCATATTTCGTACAGAGGCGTGTCGCTTCAGTATGGGTTTGACGACCTCCCGGAGGAACTGATCGACTTGCTGCGGGGCCAAGCCGGTGAAGCGTCGGGCGTCGAGTGTCTTTTTGAGATTGACGCCCGCGAAGGCGGGGTCGGCGGCGATGCGTTCGAGCAGGTCGTTCGGTCGGCCGAACTGCTTGATCTCGCGGGCAGCGACCATCGCATGCTTGCGGATGCGCTCGTGCAGCATCTGGCGATCGCCGGAGGTTCGCCGGCGCTTGCTGCCACCGGCCGTGGCGGACATCAGTATTTCCTCGGTGGCCATGAACGGCAGCTCCGCGGCGACGCGGGCGGCGATGACTTTTTCGTTCACCACTAGGCCGCGGGCGACGTCGGTTACGAGACGGAGGATGCCGTCGGCGGCCAGGAAGCTTTCGGGCGTTGTGATTCGCTTGTTTGCGGAGTCGTCGAGCGTGCGTTCGAGCCACTGCTCGGCCGCGTTCTGGAATGGCGATGAGAGTATCGAGATGACGTAGCGGGAAAGGCCGGTCATGCGTTCGCAGCGCATGGGGTTACGCTTGTAGGCCATCGCCGACGAGCCGACCTGCTCGGCCTCGAACGGCTCTTCGATTTCCTTGAGTCCGGCGAGGAGACGGATGTCGTTGGCGAACTTGTGGGAGCTGGCGGCAATACCGGCGAGGGCGGCGGCGATTTGGGCGTCGATCTTACGGGTGTACGTCTGGCCGGTTATCGGTTCGACCCGCTTGAAGCCGAGGCGATCGGCGACCCTATTTTCAAGGCGGGCGACTTTGCGGGCATTGCCGTCAAACAAGGTGAGGAAGCTGGCCTGCGTGCCGGTCGCGCCGCGGATGCCGCGCAGGCGCAAATTGGCCAGCCGCCCTTCGATCTCTTCAAGGTCGCGGACGAAGTCGTAGCACCACAGGCACGCCCGGCGGCCGACGGTGGTGAGCTGCGCGGGCTGAAAGTGCGTGTAGCCCAGGCAGGGCAGGTCGCGCCATTTTCGGGCGAACGCCGCCAGCGCGTCGATCGCGTTCACCAGCCAATCGCGGATCAGCGTGAGCGCGTCGCGCGCGATCAGCAGGTCGGCATTGTCCACGATGTCCATGCTGGTGGCGCCGAGGTGCAGAATGCCGCGGGCGGCCGGGGCCACATCGCCCCAGGCGTGCAGGTGGGCCATCACATCGTGACGGAGACGCTTTTCGTGCCTGGCCGCGTTTTTGAAATCGATCTTTTCGAGCGTGCGGCGGAGTTGCGCGAGCTGCTGCCGGGTTATGGGCAGGCCCAGCTCGGCCTGCGATTCAGCCAGGGCCAGCCAGATCCGCCGCCACGTCAGGATGCGGTGCCGCGGGCTAAAACAGCGGCACATCTCCGGCGAGGCGTTGCGCGTCACCAGCGGGTTATCGTAAACATTCGTGGTATCCGGCATGGCTCAGACAAGTTAGCGGCTGCGGTCCAATGCGGCAACGTTGATGATCCTCGGTGGGGCACTATCATGACGGCAGAAGAATCAGATGAGGTCCGCGGAGCGGACCCTACTCAAGGTCACAAGGACAGGAAAACCGCCGGTGTCGCTCAGTTTTGATGGATTGCGCGTGGTGACGTTCGAGAGCCGCCGATCGAGCGAGATGGGGGGGCTGATCGAACGACTCGGCGGGGTCGTCCGCACGGCCCCGTCGATGCGCGAGGTGCCGATCTCGGAAAGTGCGGACGCGCTGGCGTTTGCCGACGCGCTGCTCGCCGGCCGGATCGACATAGTCATCTTCCTGACGGGCGTGGGAGCACGCACGCTGATGTCCATCGTCGAGAAGAAGCACCCGCGCGAGAAGATCATCGCCGCTTTGGCCAACATCGCTCGCGTTGCCCGCGGGCCGAAGCCGGTGGCGGCTATGCGCGAATGGGGTTTGACGCCGACCATCCTGGCTCCGGAGCCGAATACGTGGCAGGAAGTTCTCACCGCACTGGATGCCGCCGGGCCGATCACTGGAAAGCGCGTGGCGGTTCAGGAGTACGGCGAGCCGAACGAGGAGTTGGCGGACGCGCTGCGGCAACGCGGGGCGGACGTGCTGAGCATTCCGGTGTACACCTGGGCGTTACCGGAGGATACGGGGCCGCTGCAAGAAGCGGTTCGCGCGATGGCGGGTGATGAAATTGATGTCGCGGTATTTACCAGCGCACAGCAGGTGCGCAACGTGTTGAGCGTTGCCCAGCAGATGGGGCTTGAAGGGCAATTACGCGACGGGCTGCGACATACGATGATCGGCTCAATTGGGCCGACATGCAGCGACACACTGCGGCAATTAAACTTCGGTGTCGATTTTGAACCCGACCGAAACAAGATGATCGATCTGGTGCAGGGGTTGGCACGCTCCGCCCGGATGCTGCTGGAACGCAAGCGGGCGACGCATGCCGCGGGCGTGGATACGCGGTCATATCGGCGAGTGGACGTAGTGTGGCCGGATCCGAGCCGCAACCGTGAGGGAGCGGTTGATACCCTCCAGCAAAGTGCGTTCATGCGGGCCTGTCGCCGCGAGAGAGCCGACTACACCCCGATCTGGATCATGCGGCAGGCCGGGCGGTTCCTTCGCGAATACCGCGAGCTGCGCGAGAAGGTGCCGTTTCTGGAGTTGTGCAAGACGCCCGAGTTGGCGGCGGAAGTGACGCTGATGGCGGTCGATCGGCTGGGCGTCGATGCGGCCATCATTTTCGCGGACATCCTGCTGATCGCCGAGCCGCTGGGTGTGGGTTTATCATTCGATGCCGGCGAAGGGCCGCGGATTCACCGGCCGGTGCGCGAGCGGAAGGACGTGGACCAGTTGCGGGAGGTGCCGGCGGAATCGCTCTCGTTCGTTTACGACGCCGTGCGGATGACGCGGCGGGCGCTGCGGCCGGACATACCGTTGATCGGCTTCTGTGGGGCGCCGTTCACCGTCGCCAGCTACATCGTCGAGGGCGGCAGCAGCAGGCATTTTCAGCAGACCAAGATGCTGATGTATCGCGACCCGTCAGCGTGGCACGGCCTGATGGAGAAGCTCAGCCGCGGCCTCGCCGGCTACGTCAATGGACAGATCGATGCGGGCGCGCAGGCGGTGCAGTTGTTCGACAGTTGGGTCGGCTGCCTGAATGAGGCGGACTTTCGCGCGTTCGTGCTGCCGCATGTGAAGTCGCTGGTTGCCGCGATCCGGCCGGGCACGCCGGTCATTTACTTCGGCACGGACACGGCGGTGCTGCTCCGGGCGATGCGCGACAGCGGGAGCAGCGTGATCGGCCTCGACTGGCGGGTGGACCTCGCGGAAGCCTGGTCAACGGTCGGCCATGATGTGGCCGTGCAGGGCAACCTCGACCCGGTGGCATTGTTTGCCACGCCGTCCGAAATTCGCCGCCGGGCACACGCCATCCTCGATCAGGCGGCAGGGCGGCCGGGGCATATTTTCAATCTTGGACACGGTGTGCTGCCGGGCACGCCGGTCGATCATGTGCTGGCGCTGGTGGACGCGGTGCATGAGTACAGCCGTTGAGTGGTTCAAGTGAAACGAATCATCGTCGTCGGTGGGGGGATAACCGGGCTGGCGGCGGCACACCGCGCGGTTGAATTATCGCGTGAGCGCGGGTTGCCGATTGACGTTCAATTATTCGAAGCAGGTGATCGGCTCGGCGGCAACATTTTCACACATCAGCGCGATGGCTTTCTCATCGAAGCCGGGCCGGATGCGTTCATCACGAACAAGCCCTGGGCGCTCGATCTGTGCCGGCGGCTGGGGATCGCCGGGCAGCTCGTGCAGACGAACCCTTCCTGCCGGAGGACATTTGTGGTGCGCAGGGGCGTGCTGCATCCGGTCCCGGAAGGTTTTCTGCTGCTGGCGCCGACGCGAATCTGGCCGTTCATCACGTCGCGTTTGTTCTCGTGGCCCGGGAAGCTGCGGATGGCTATGGATATGTTCCTGCCCGCCCGCCGGCATGGCAGCGATGGCGACGAGAGCCTTGGCGATTTTGTACGCCGGCGGTTTGGACGCGAAGCGCTGGAACGCGTGGCCCAGCCGCTAGTCGGCGGCATTTATACCGCCGACCCGAATACGCTGAGTCTGCGGGCGACGATGCCGCGGTTTCTGGACATGGAATCCGCGCACGGCAGCATCATCCGGGCGATGCGACGCGAGCAGAAACAACGAGCCGCGGGTTTCTGGAACTTGTGGCACCGGCGTCCCACCGGTGCAAGCTCAGCCGAGACGGCTGTGCCACAGGCGCCTGCGGACAGCGGTGCGCGATATAGTTTGTTCGTTTCGTTCGATCGCGGTATGTCCACGCTGGTGGATGCGCTGGAGTCGCGGCTGCCGGCGGGCTCGGTGCATCGGCGATCGCCCGTGGCGCGTATCCGGCGTGAGGGTCAAAGCTGGCGAGTGGAACTGGCGGATGGCCCGGAGATGACCGCCGACGCCGTTGTGCTGGCCACGCCGGCATACGTGTCATCGGAACTGCTGAGCGGACTCGATCCGGACTTGTCGGCCGATCTGGCCGCGATTCGATATGCCTCGTCGGCGACGATGACATTGGCCTACCGCCGCGATCAAATCCGGCACGCGCTGGATGGATTCGGCTTCGTCGTGCCCGCGGCTGAATGCCGATCGTTGATCGCGGTGACGTTCAGCAGCGTCAAGTTCCCGAAGCGGTCGCCGGAGGGTTGGGTGTTGATGCGGGCATTCCTCGGTGGGGCCATGCACGGGCAGGTTTATGATCTGCCGGATGACGCCTTGATCGCGGCCGTGCAGAGGGATTTGCGCGATCTGATCGGCGTGCAGGAGTCACCGGCCTTCATCGAGCTGCACCGCTGGTCCCGTTCGATGCCGCAGTATCCCGTCGGACATCTGGATCACGTGCGCCGGATCATGGCCCGCCTGACGCGATGGCCGGGACTGAGGCTGGCGGGCAATGCTTTCGGCGGCGTTGGCATACCGGATTGTGTCCACAGTGGAGAGGTTGCTATTGAAAGCCTGCTCAGTGCAACTGACCGTGGTGAAAGGACTTGAATTAGCACTCATTAGGTCCTATATTCGCGCGTGCGCAATCGCGATTTGGAGGACAACCATGGACGACGCACGGATCGAGCAGTTCAAGAAAATGGCGGAGGCGGACCCGGACAACGAACTGGGACATTTCAGCCTGGGCAAGGCCTATGTCGAGGCCGGGCGGCACCGCGAAGCGATTCCTTCGCTGGAGCGGGTGATCGGCCTGAATCCGCAGAATTCCAAGGCGTATTACCTCCTCGGCCTGGCCCAGAAGGGCGCGGGCGACCGCGGCGGGGCGATCGGCACGCTGCGGATGGGTTTCGACATTGCCCACGAGCGCGGGGATCTCATGCCGCGGAAGGAGATCGCCGCGCTCATGCAGGAGCTGGGCGAAAAACCCCCGGTGATTGAAGAAGTGGGCGGCCGTGCCGCTGCCGTCGGCACCGGGCAGGTGCATTGCACGCGCTGCAATGAGACCAAGCCGAAAATGGCGGAGCGGCCGTTCAAGGGCGCGCTCGGCGAGCAGGTATGGGCGTCGGTGTGTGCGAGCTGCTGGAACGAGTGGATTCACATGGGCACCAAGGTCATCAACGAACTGCGGCTCAACTTCGCCGATCCGAAACATTCGCAGGTTTACGATCAGCATCTGAAGGA
>CAYLLT010000171.1:0-7943 GCA_964384465.1 uncultured Planctomycetales bacterium
CGGCCCGAAGGGTGCTTCGCACAAAATGTACCTGACCCCTTTTTCTCCCCCGGCCTATACGTCGCTGAACGTAAACGACGGGCGCGGATTCATGTTCATCTCCCATGCGGGAGAAGTATTCCCCAGTGGATTCTTGCCATTATCGGTCGGGAACATCCGGCATCGGCCGGTGGCCGACCTCTACTGCAAGACGCAACTCATGAAAGACTTGAGAAACGCGGACCTCCTGGGAGGCAAATGCGGCTTCTGTGAATTCCGCAAAGTCTGCGGCGGCTCGCGAGCACGGGCCTGGGCGCTCAACGGAGATCCACTGGCCGCCGAACCGGACTGTGTCTACGAGCCGGTCAGGCGATCGACTTCGTCGCCGGCGTAACTGAGGAGAAGCCACATGTGCGAATTGGCCCCATCCATGGTTGAACTGACTCCGCGTGAACGCGGATTCGTCAAGCGGATCATGCTCAAATATCAGCAGGGCCAATCTCACGGGCAAGACCTGTATCGATCGTTGGCGATTTTCAGCGCGATCGTTCTCGCCGGTCATCTGCTCGAACAATTCGTTCCCACGTTCTGGCTCCCCCTGCTGCTCATTTATCCCCCGGCGATCTGGCTCTTCTCCCGATACCGGCGGTTCAGCATTTTCCGCTCCTGTGTATTGAGCAAAGTCGCCGGCCGACTTTCGCGGCACGAACCCGGCTTGCTGACCACCCCGGGTGCGGAGAAGGAGCCGCCCTTCACCACTCATGAAATAAATGTCAGCAGACTTGCATCAGAGGCAGGGTCAGCATGATCCAAGCTTCCATCCGCGCTCTACGGGCAGAGCGCTTTCCGCGGGGGCGAGCTGACCAGCGGTTTGACGGCCAGCATGTCGGCGGCATCGATGTTGCCGCCGGTCAGGTTGTAATCGAGATTGGGGAACGCGGCGGCGGTTTGGCCGATTTTGCGTTTGGTATAGATAACGTCGCCGAGGTTGACGGTGCCGTTGCCAGTGCCGTCGCCCTGGAGCGAGCGGATGCGGCAAACGTTGCCGGTGGTCACGGTCTCGGCCAGCGTGCCGGCGCCGATGGTGATCGTGTAGCACGACTGATCGGACATCCCGCCGGTGAAGTTGATGGTCAGTGTGTTGCCGGCGGCGTCGGCGGGCGAACCGGGGCCGGTCACGGTGATATTCGCGGCACTGGCCAGCGTGACGATGTCATTGAACTCGACTTCGATCTTCTGAAGGCCAGAGTTACGAAATCTTAGCCGGGTTAATCACGAACGCCCCCGGCCAGCCGCCGTGCTTTTCGATGACCTCGTCGATCTCCTTCATCAGCCGGATGGTTTCGTTCAGGGCGACGACGATCTTCTGGTAGTGGGCCAGGTCGTCCTTGCTCAGCGTGCGGCCCTTGCGGTCCTTGAGCCACTTCTCGCAGACCTGGTAGCCGCCAATGTGGAAGTTCCAGACCGCCTCGGGCACGCCGGCGAAGCCGCGGGTCTGCTTCTTGTCCGGCCAGGCCATACCGCGAACCGGTCTATCACTCAAAGTTCACAAAACTCATTCCGACAAATTCCACATCGTCATCCCAATCCCAGAGGTTCGCCGATTTCTCCAGATGTAGCTTGGCAGCCTGAAAGAATGCCGACGGATCGGGAGGACTCTGCCGATGTGCCGATTCAGATCCCTGGTGGTTTGCAGCAGCGCTGGCAGCGGCCTCGTCGATCGTTCCGTCCCGCCGGACAAAGACCGGCTGGAAATCGAACAAACATTCGTCCCCGTCCTCGCGCGTGATGCGCCGACGAACCACGAACGCAAATAAGTAACCCGTAACACCGGCCAACTCATGGTCCGTGATCCGTCGGATCGCGGTCAACCCGCCAAAGTCGTACGAGCCTACGCAGTTCAGCATCGAATCGACAAACGGGTGCCCCAGCGCCAGGAACTCGGCATCCGTCCTGCGAATCGCGAGGTCGCGATCAAACGTAGCGGTACGGTAGCGCTCGTCCAGCCCGAATCCCTTGAGCGCGTCCGGAGTCAGAAATTCAAGGAACTCATCACGCTGCTGAATCTGCCGCCGATGCTTGGCCATAAACCGCTCGGTAAAACGCTGAAGGTCCGCAAGGGTGAGATCGGTCTTCAGCTCCCGGCGGTAATGGTCGAACGAATAGCTCGACACGTCGCGGAACAGGCTCTGCGTCGCGATTTCATAGGCGCACTTGGCGCGCAAAACCGCTTCGTCGATCTCCTCCTTGGTTTGACGGTTCAGATTCCCTTCGACCATCGCCCGCTGGTAGATTCGGGTCGGATCGATCTCGCTCTCCAATTGTCCGTTGAGCGTCCCCATGATGTCTTCAGGGTTTTCCCCGGTGACCTTGGCGATCGCCGCCGCCGCGGTCTTCAGGCGGTTCTCGAAATAAAGCTGGACGGTGTCTTCGATCGTTCCCCGGTTGAAGAAGTTGTAAACCTGCACCACGAGCTTCTGCCCGAAGCGGTACACCCGTCCGACGCGCTGCTCGACGCGCATCGGGTTCCACGGCAGATCGTAATTCACGCAGATGTGCGAGAACTGGAGATTGATTCCTTCGCCGCCCGCTTCGGTGGAGACGAGGAAGCGAACTTTCGGATGATCGCGGAAGAGGCGCTGACTCGTGCGCTTGGTAGTCGGGGCGAGCATCGCGCCCTGTGCCGCAAATGGTTGCCAGATCACGTCAATGTCCTGCCCGGCCTCTTCCCGTCGCTCCAGCTTCATGCCCCCGTGGATCACGACCACGGCACCCTTCCCGTACTTCTTCTCCAGCTCGCGCACGATGTACTGCTGCGTTTCGCGATACTCGGTGAAGATCAGGACCTTCTCCTTCATGCCGCGCGGCGCTTCGGTCTCAATGCGGTCGATGAGGTTGAGCAGCTCGTCCATCTTCTTGTCGCGCTTCACGCGGATGGCCAGCAGCTCGTCGAGCGTCTGTGCTTCGCTTTCGAGAATCTGCTCTTCGGTGAGCAGCACGGCGCGATCCTCTTCCAACTCGCCCTCGTATCGCTCGTCCCGAAACATCTCCTCGTCGGCCTCCGTCGGCTCGGGCATTGCGCACAGCTCGCCCCGCAGGCGCTGTAGGCGCTTCGTGAGCGCCGAGCGAATCGCAGCCGTTGAGCTGGCATTGAGCTTCTGGAAGGTGGTCAGCAGGAACCCCGCCGCGCGCTGCTTCCCCCCTTCCAGCCGCTCAAGCATCTGATAGCCGTCGCGGATGTACTCCGCCACCGCCTTGTAGAACCGCTCTTCATCCGCGTACATCTTGAACGGCATGCGGTGGGTCTGACGTCCAACGAAGACCTTGCGTCCTTCGGCGTCGGTCACGTCCGCCTTGGGCGTTCGGATGATGAAGTCTGTGAACGGTTTGCCGCCGCTGGGCGTGCCTGAGAACAGGCTCTTGTCCTCCAGCGCCGAGAAATCGACATACTCTTCCAACAAGCGCAACAGATTCTTGAAGCGGCTGTGATTCTCCTCCCCCTGGTGCGGCGTCGCGGTCAGCAGCAACAGCGCATCGCAATAGTGCTGCCCGCGGATTTCTTCGGCGAGTTTATAGTTCTGCGTTTTCTCGACCTTCTTTGAGCCGTAGTCCATCGCCGATAGCCGGTGCGCTTCGTCGAAGACGATCAGGTCCCACTTGCGGTTCTCGAGGAGAATGCGTTTGTGCTCCGGGCGCTTGAGCATGTTCAGCGATGCGATAGCGCGGGCCTTGAGGTTCCAGATCAAGGGATTCACGGCGTTGAAGTCGCGCCCGAAGATTTCGAAGAGCGTGTCGAACTTGTCCTGCATTTCCTCCTGCCACTGGGTGGTGAGGCCGGCGGGGACGATGATCAGCGTGCGCTTGGCCTGCCCGCGCTGCTCCAGCGCCTGCCAGATCATGCCGGCCTCAATGGTTTTGCCCAGGCCCACTTCATCGGCGAGGAGGAAGCGGCGTTTTTCGGCGGAGACGACGCGGTGGGCGGCGAAGATCTGGTGCGGCAGGATCGCGGTGCGGGCGTTGGAAAGCTGCCCGCCCTTGTTGCCGGTGAGAAACCGCGCCGCCAGCATCTTCAGCTCGAACCGCCACGGCTCATCCCACGCGCCACGAGCCGCCCGGTCCAGCGGCGACTCGACCACCTCCAACTGCTCGACCTGAAGGATCTTGTTCTCCGACCGATACGGCGGCGGCATGAACACCGACGGGTTGAACTCCACCTTCGCCTGGCCGTTCCGAACCTTCTGCACGCGGCCGGTACCGTAACCTTTGTAGAGGTCGTTGGTGGAGCGGACGAGGGTTCCCTCGGGAATGAGCACACCCAAATTCGCCGCTTGGTTGGTCACGGTGTCTTCCACGCGACTGATTCTCCCTTGCGGTCCGCCGCCCTTCAACATCATTCGCGCTCCAGCTTGGCGACAACAGCGGCGTCGGAGTTGCTGAGACCGAATAGCGCCGCCGCTGATTCGTCGATTGCATCTTGCAGCTTGGAATAGTCCGCGTCACCTGCCGCAGCCTCATGGGCCTGGTAACTCAAAGCGGCCAAGTGCTTGTGTTGGCGGTCCCGGCCATCGAAGCGCTTGATCGGAATGTAATCCAACATGCTTGGTGTGCCAAACCCCTTCCCGCCCCGGACGCTGTGCGACTTGACGAGAAAGTTTGCCACCGCGCTGTTGAGCATGGCGCAGATATAGTGGGCCTCGTCGGTCGAAACGGCTTCGATGAGCACGCAGGTCTCCTGTGGAACGACGGGACGTTTTCCGAGCACTGGGTCTTTCACGGACTCCACAACGGCCGCGTTGATCTGCCTGTCCATGCGACGCCACACCACTTTAATCGGCGCGAGTGTATAAGTATCGATGTCGTACATGGAATAGAATGGCGCGTCACCCTGATACCGCTTGTACGCCGCGCGCTTGACGAGAAGCGACTGGAATTGCTTCAGATAAGCGTACGTTTTTGGCCATTTCGACCGCATCGTGGGTTCTTGGATTCCCGTGCGGGTCTCGACGTTCTGGGCAAGGACGAGGTAGACGGACGGCTCGGCGTGGAAGCGCGACACATCAGACCATCGGATGAGCGGGTAGAGCAAATCCGGTTCAATCGCTGCAGTGACTGACTTGATACCCGCCTTGCTTTTTTCAGATACGTTCTCCACCAGGACGCCGCCCGCTAGCTTCTTTAGAATACGAACCCAGTAGACACCATTGGCTCCGCCTGAGTATGCCCCAGCGTGAGCCGAATAGTCGGATGGGCCAACGAGAGCCGCTACGTCGGTCCCGATCCCGGCAGGACTGACCATCCACGGGGCGTTTTCTCTGTCCTGATCGATGGGTCGCGCAGTACAGGGCTCGATGGCAAATCCTTCTCGCCAGTTGTCAAGATTCGATTCGGGCAAGTCATCGATCAGAGACCACTTGAAATAAGGAACCGGCCAAGTGGTCTTGATCCCCTTCTGCAAGGTCACGGTACTGGTCCAGTTGGCAGCGCCTTCAAACGGCTGAAATCGTACCATGTCGTCCACGCGTAAGACGCCAAGCCATGCGCCGGCATCGCCGAGTCGGAAACGACGAAAGCCATCGCCGGCGCCTTTGGTCTGAAAAAGCGTCTGCGTGATTACGAACCCCAGCCTGCCGGCGTCAGCAAGGTAACAGTCGGCGCTGACGTACAGCATCAACATGGAAAGGTCTTTTTTTCCGCCGCCATGTCGAGCCGCTGAGGCAGAGAGCGTGAACAGCCCATAACCTTCCCAGATTGGCTTGGTTGAGTCGCGGTAGTCGGACGGAAGATTGTCCCAGACGACCCACGGAGGATTCCCAGCAACGTAATCCACGCGCCCAATAAAAAGCGGCGCAAAGGCGTTCTTTATGATTCGTGCCCACACCCCGTTCTTATTCGCCTTGTCGAGCTTGACCAGCTCTCTGTACAGGTCCAGATGAAGCGACTGCGCGGTGACCGGCAGGCCTTCATCTTGACAGCGCTTCACGAACTCCTTTGGCTCGTATCCGTTCCGAACGCAGAACTCCAGTTGCTCCGCGTACTTGGCTACGTCCTCGCGATTGGTCGCGATCTCCGTCGGAATCAGGAACTTGGCCGCTGAAGTCTTTAGTTCTTTCGCGGCTGTAGTGGTGCCAGCGAACAAACCGCCGTAAGAGGATGGAGTCAGGATCGAATCGCACAGATAAACCGGAATCTCCACCTTATCGACGTGCGAAACCAGATCGCGGATCGCGATCAGGTAGTTCGTCCGTGCCGCCATCACGGCGAGCGGGTTGAGGTCGAAGCCGATGACGTTGGCGAGGATTTTCTTGCACAGTTCGCCTTCGTCGTAGCGGCACTTCTCGCGGTTCTTCTCGTACCAGGAGCGGATGCGGGTGATGGCCATCACCAGGAACGTGCCCGATCCGCAGGCCGGGTCGAGCAGGCGCTTGTCCGGATCGCCAACGTAGCCGACCTCGTTGAGCACGTGCTCGGCCAGCCAGTCGGGCGTGTAGTATTCGCCCAGGTCGTGGCGCACGCTCTTGGGGAAAAGCTGCTGGTAGAGCTTCTTGAGGAAATCTCGCGTTTCCTGCGGCTCTTCGGCGAGCGTGCCGGGGTTATACTGATCCAGCCGCATCGCCAAAGCGCGGATGACGTCCTCAATCCCCTGGGACCACGCCGGCAGATACCACGCGAACAGGTCGCCTTCCAGGAAGTTGGTGATGCCCAGGTGTCGAAATACGCCGCCCTGCTCAAGATCCTCCAGCACGCTCTTGAGCTTAGCGGCGGTAGGCGCCCCCACCAGCTTTTCAACCAGCGATCCGCCGGGAAGCTTGTGAAAATGGATCATGATTTGTGCGGCCAGGAGCTTCATGAACAGGGCGTAATAGGTGTGGACGGAGAAGAGGAGTTCCGCCGGCTTGACGTTTTTGACCGGCACGCCGTAGAAGTCGGCGAGCTTCTTGATCTTGTCGGAGGGATTGTCTACGTCGTAGCCGCAGACTTCGCCGAAGAGGATTTTCCACTGATTGAAGAACGTGAGGGCCTTGGGGTTGTCGGTGGCGCAGATCGCGTGGTAGAGCACTTTGATGCCGGACGACGCCACCGAGCCTTCGGCGCTTCCGAAATCGCCGGCCAGGTAATCAGGCTCGAAGCGCTTGCCCTTGGTGCCGAGGTTGAACAACGCCCACAGGAACCGCTCAGTGGAATGTTTGTTGACCTCGACGGGATCCTGGACCTGCCACTTGTCGTTGTAGTAGCGGACGAAGATGAAGTGCTTGCCGTCGCACCCGACCCCGAACAGGGTGTTGAGCGGGTCCTTATATTTGGTGCGCAAGTCATAGAACCGCTGCTTGATCTGCTCGACTACCTTCTTGGCGCCGGGAGAACTGGCGCCCGGACCAATGCGGGCGCCGGGGCTGGAGGGGTTTTTGTATTCGATCAGGACGCGATCGTAGACGGAATCCACGCGCCCCTTGGCGACAGTGAACTCGTGCCTGCCCTCCAGCTTAACGCCCGCCTCTTTCTCGACGAAGGCCAGTTGTCTTTCGACCTCGATGCGGATTTCCTCCTCCTTGTCCGCCATCGCCGCCGCCGCGCGCACCTGGTCCGCGAATTCCTCGGCTTTCCTCGCAATGAGCTCGTCCAGTGATGCAGGTTTCTTAGACATTCTCCACGACCTCATTTGTCCTGAGTCGAGGATGTTGCCGGAACAGCCCGCCGATGTCAAAACATCCGTTGGCGATGTCGATTTTCCCGGAGATCTGGCACCAGTCGTGGAGGTAGTCGCGGACTTTCCAGTCCGCGTCGCTGTTATCCACGATGAAGAGTTCGCTGCCGGGTTTGCGGGAGTCGGATGACAAGGGGGTTCTCCACTTCCGTAAGGACTGTGGGCGTCATTCTATCCGGCGTTTTGAGCCGAGCAATTGGGCAGCCACGTAGGGTCCGCTGTGAGGCTGGGAATTTATCCTTGACATGCATGATAACATCGC
>CAYLLT010000172.1:0-7887 GCA_964384465.1 uncultured Planctomycetales bacterium
TCGCGGCCGTCGGCCTCCGCGTCCCCGTCGACATGGAAGGCCAGGTGCTGAGCGACCTGTTCGACACTCCGCCCAGCATCGAATACGAACCCCCGCAGACCGCCCAGGTGACCGAGCACGAGGAGGTCTACAGCGAAGCCGAGAAGGCCGCCCTCACCAAGCGGCTGTCTGAGCTTGGTTATCTCGAGTAGGCATCATGATTTCGCACTGCGGACACGCCGTACGACCTCTTCGGTCACTGCATCGGGCGATAGCTTCTCCACCGTTACCGCGTCGCGCATCTTGAGCTCGACGATTCCCTCGGCCAAACCCTTCTTGCCGACGGTGATCCGAATCGGAATCCCGATCAGGTCGGCGTCCTTGAACTTGAACCCCGGCCGCTGATCGCGATCGTCCAGCAATACGTCGATGCCCCTTTCGCTCAGGGCGTCGTGAATTCGCGCGGCGGTCGCCATAACATCTTGCTCGCGAATATCCAGCGCCGCGATCAGCACCTCGAACGGAGCGATGTTCAACGGCCAGCAGATGCCGTTCTCATCGTGATGGGCCTCGATCGCGGCGGCCAGGATGCGGTTCAGCCCGATGCCGTAACAGCCCATGATGAACGGCTGCGGCTTGCCGTTCTCGTCGAGGAACGTGGCCGACATCGCGTCGGAATACTTGGTCCCGAGCTTGAAGATGTGGCCGATCTCGATCGCCTTGCGGAAGCCGAGCCGCGAGCCGCTGCCGCCCGGCGCCGGATCGCCCTCCACAACATTCCGAACGTCCGCTACCGTCGCCTGCGCGAGCCGCTCCGGCTGTAGCTCGCGTGACCAGTTGAACCCGCGAACGTGGTGGTCAATGCGGTTTGCGCCGGTGACGGCGTTGCAAACGGCCCGCGCATCGGGATCAATGACCAGCGTGCATTTGGTGTCATTCACGACGTGCGGGCCGACGTAACCGATCGCATAGCCCTGCTGCTCGGCCACCCTGGGATCGGCCAGCCGCGGTTCACCCAGTCCACGCTGCGCGCACATGCGCTGCAGCTTGTTTTCGTTCACGTCGTGGTCGCCCCGCACGCAGGCGATCACGAAAGCCCCCCGCCGCTCGTCGCCCGCTCCGTCAGGCGTTTGCGTCTGATACACCAGCGTCTTGATCATCTGCCGCGGCTCGATGCTCAAAAACTTGCACACGTCTTCAATACCCGGACAGCTCGGCGTGTGCACCACCTCCAGCGGCTGCATCGCGCTCGGCGCGGGGTCGGCCGGCAGCGGCGGCACCGCTCGCCCCGCCCGCTCGATGTTCGCGGCGTACGCGCCGTCTTCACTGAGGGCCACCAAATCCTCGCCCGCATCGGTGAGCACCATGAACTCGTGCGAAGCGTCGCCGCCGATCGGACCCGACTCGGCCTCGACCACCAGGTACGGCAGGCCGCAGCGCGAAAACATGCGGCAGTACGCGTCGTACATCCTCTGATAACTCGCGTCGAGGCCCTGCTTATCGGCATCGAATGAATACGCATCCTTCATGAGGAACTCGCGCGTTCGCAGCACGCCGCTCTTGGGACGCTCCTCACCGCGGAATTTCGTCTGAATCTGGTACAGGTTGATCGGCAGTTGTTTGTAGCTGTTCACGTACGCGCGCACGGTGTCGGTCACCACTTCCTCGTGCGTCGGCCCGAGCACCACGCCCTCGCGCCAGCCGCTGCCTTTGATGCGCAGCAGAACATCGCCCAGCACGGCCGCCCGGCCCGTCTCCTCCCACCACGCGAGCGGCTGCATCGCCGGCATGTGCAGCTCGATCGCGCCAGCCGCGTTCATCTCCTCCCGCACGATCGCTTCGATCTTCCGCAGCACGCGGTATCCCAGCGGCAGATACGTATACGACCCCGCCGCCACCTGCCGGAACAGCCCCGCCCGCACCCCAAGCTGATGCGACGGCACCACCGCATCCGCCGGCGTCTCCTTCACGGTGGGAATTAGAAACTGCGACCAGCGCATGTTCACCTCTTCGTCACAGGTTTAATTGGGATCTTTTAACCGTTCTACTGGAGGGAATGCAAGACGTCTGCACTTGCAGTATAATATCAGCGGAGGTTCCGCTATGGCTCGAACTGTCACGCATCGTCCCCGCAAGAATTCTCAATTGAATGATTGGTTGACTTGGGTTGGGCGACTCGTCAGCCAGATTCGTTCGTGGTCGGAGGCACAGGGTTGGGCGATCCACGAAGACATCAAGATCATCGAGGAGCCGGGCCTTGGCCAATATGAGGCGCCCTTCCTCCGCATCCGCACACCTCAAGGTGAACTGCACGTTTCCCCTATCGCTCGACTCGTGCTGGGGGGTGCCGATGGTCGCGTTGATTTGGAGAGCTGGCCGACTCTGCGGCGAGTTCTCCTGCTGCGCAAAAAAGGTAAACTGCAAGTCATGACCGATTCAGGTGTACCGCTCCGTCAAGCCTGGAATCGGCGTAACTTCATCCGGCTGGCAGAAGATCTCACCCTCTGAGCATGGATCGCAATCACGCCTACAATCGGACGGCGCGGATCGCTACTGAATTCAACTCTGCGCGCCACTGCGTATCGTACGTCCTTCGCCTGGTACAGGAGAATGAGTTATCGGCGCACGCCATACCAGAGGCCACGCTCGGCAGCCTGAAGAACTGCTTCTATCACCTGGAGGCAACGTATATTGTTCGGCTGTTCGCCGAATTCGAGGGCATTCTCCGCGACTATTGGCAAACCCTGAGGAACACTGAACCGATCGTAAGTATCATGATAGACCGCATCGGTGATCGGAGAGTGATGACGCCAGGCATTCTGGGTGAAGCACACAGTGTGCGCGACGTTCGAAACAGCATTGTTCATGAAGCTGTCGAGACAGTGGCGCTGACGTTCGAAGAGTGCAGATCGCGCCTGAGTCGATTCATGTCTTATCTGCCGAAGCAATGGTGACAGGCTGGCGAGTGCGCCTTCAGCCAGAGATGTTGCTCTGACGCAGGATGGACGGTATGGTCATAGTCTATCGGTGACAACACCAATCAATCGGGCACGGTCTCAATCGGCGGCATCGAGTCGAAACGAGCGCTCACCACGCACTGGCACGCAGGCAGTCGGCCAGCGGTGTCTCGCCCCGCGCCCAGGCATCCGCCGCGTCCGGCTGGTCCCATAGCCGCCGCAGGGCATGATGCAACTCGTAAAACTCGCCATCTACGCCCGCCTGCTGACACGCCTCCCTCAGGCCGTATGATGCGCTCAGCCCCGCGAGCCGGGCGTAGTCGTCGATGGGCACCTTGCCGCGGCCGGGAGCGCGATTGAATTCCGCCTCACACGCCGCCCGCGACATCGACAGAAACCCCGCGCAGGCCAGGGGCCGGACGGGGTGTACCCGGCAGTTACCGTCGTCGGTCAGCAAAGCGCAGCGGATGCTGGCCGCGGTGTATTCCAGGTGCGTCATCCGCGAAGCCGTTTCAGCATTGGATTCGATGCGCTCCCGGACATTGGCCAGTTCCTCCGCCGTGCAGTGCTCGCGAAGATAATTCATGATGGTCATCGCCTCCGGCGGCGCGACGGTGACGCCCGTGTGGCAGCAGAAGGCGCAGCCGGCGCGGCACTCGTGCCTGCCGGAATGGGGCGACCGCTGAATGACGCGCAGCGCGAAATCGCGCGTCGCGCCGGCCAGCGCGGTGACCTGCCGCGCCCGGCCATCCCTTTCGAGAAAGCGTGCAGCGGTCGATCGCGCCTCCGCGCAGATCGCATGGGCCGTCTCCTGAGCGCGCGGCCGACTCATAATTGGCGGCGCCGCGTTCTTCTTCACCGCTGGGCGCGACAAATGCCGCCTCGCCTGCTCGCGCTTTTTCTGCTCACGATTACGCGCCATGAAACCATTGTACCCGTCGAGTACTGACGGGGGCAGTTTGGCTCTTGAGTCGTATCCGGTTATGCTCTGCCGAGGTATTGTTGATCCTATGAATGTTCAACAGCGACCCGCTCGCCACGGAGGAGCCGTAGGCGGAGTCGGGCAGGGGAGCGCTCATGGCCGCTGAAACACGCGTGATCTCATCCAGCAACAAGAAACCCCGCCGCTTTATCAACCAGTTCGCGCCGGGCGAATTCATCGACGAGCAGGTCTTTCTCATCAGCTCCAAGGACCTCCGCACCACGTCCAACGGCTCGCTCTACATCCACTGCGTGCTGTGCGATAAGACCGGGCAACTGCTGGCCCGTGTCTGGCAGGCGACCGAGGCCATGTTCGAGGGGATGCCCGAGGGCGGGTTCCTCCGCTTCAAGGGCCGCGTCGAAAACTACAAAGGCTCGCTCCAGTTCATCATCGACGCCATGCGGCCGTGCGACGCCGGCACGATCGAACTGGCCGACTTCATGCCGCAGACGAGCGAAGACATCCCCCGCATGTTCGAGCGGGTCAAGGAAATCCTCCGTCAGATCAAGAATCGCGACCTGCTCAACCTCGTCAAGCAGTTCATAACCGACGAGCCGCTCATGGAGCGCTTCCGCAAAGCCCCCGCCGCCACGCAGATGCACCACGCCTACCTCGGCGGCCTCCTCGAGCACACGCGCAACGTGCTCGAGATGGCCCTGCTGGTCATCCCGCGCTATCCGCAGGTCAGTCTCGACCTCGTGCTCGCGGGCATCTTCCTGCACGACATCGGCAAGACCGCCGAGCTCACGTATCAGACCAACTTCGCCTACACCAGCGAGGGCCAGCTCCTCGGCCACATCGTGCAGGCGACGCTGTGGATCGAGCAGAAGGCGCAGGCGGTCGAAACGGAAACCGGCGAGCCGTTCCCCGCCGAAATCAAGAACGCTCTTCAGCACATCGTCCTCGCCCACCACGGCTCCTACGAATTCGGCAGCCCCAAGCTGCCGGCCATGCCCGAGGCCATCGCGATTCATCACCTCGACAACCTCGACGCCAAGCTGCACATCTACCTGGAGCGCATCCGCACCGACGCCGACCCGGCCAGCGAATGGACCGAGTACGTCCGCGGCCTGGACACCAAGATTTACAAGAAGGACGTGATGGGCATCCGCGAAAACAAGCCGCGCTGCTGAGAAAAACAAGGGGCGCGGGGCAACTGCGAACCGTCAAGCGGTGCGGGCTTTGTGTCTGCGCGGAACGAAGGAGATCTTCACTTCCTTGTTGAGGGCGGCGGCGATGCGCTTGAGCATGGAAAGCGAGTGGCCTTGATAATCGGCATCCTCGAGCTGGCAAATCACGGATGCCGTCGTGCCAACCCGCTTGGCCAGCGCGCGCTGCGTTAAGCCGGCCTTGGTGCGGAGGTCATAGATCTTCTGGGCGATGTCCATGTTGACCAGGCATTCTTCAAAAAACGCCTGTTGTTCGGGGTCATCGCCGATGCAACGGTCATACAGGTATTGAAGGGCCGGGGAATTCATCTGGGTTCGTCCGGCTGTCTTTTTGGTTTTCCGGGTGGCCATGTCAGTCGCTCTCGAATCTGAATGCGTGCGTTTGCGGATCGGCCCGAAATCTCGTCTTCCGCTCCACAGCTTCGTAAAATTCCGAACAGAAGTCAAGCGGATTTCTGTCATGGCCGCTTTCGTGTCGCGATCATCATGCACGATAGGGGCGATGATGGCCAGTGGACCACGACAACGACGTGGACCCGTCCGACTTCGGCAAGCTTCGGCGCTGCCTGAGCGGCCCGGACGTGCCGGCGGACCCAGCGTGTGCGATATTGAGAGGAGTCATGGCTGATGGTTAAGCGCAGTTTCCGGTACAATAGTTTCCGGTACAATAGGGTATCATTGGGACGAACCGGTTTCCTGTATGGTCACGTTACTCACATCGGCTGCTGAGAGAACCCGCTTGCGGCTTCGCGACAAGCGAAGCGCCGCCGCCTTCACGCTGATCGAGGTCCTGGTGGTTGTCGCGATCATCGCCCTCCTGATCGCCGTTCTCCTTCCCTCGCTGAGCCGGGCCCGGGCACAAGCCAAGACCGTCGTCTGTAGTTCGCAGATCGCGCAACTGATGCGAGCCGCCTTGATGTACAAGACCGACTTTCGCGGGCGTCTGCCAGGCACCGGCCGCAACGACGCCAACTACTTCACTGCTTACGAGAACGGCACCCGCACAGACTGGCTGACCTGGGTCGGCACATGGACGGTCGTGCAACCCGTTGCTAATACCCAATTCTGGAAGAAAGTGCCCAAGAACGGCCGCCTTTGGCGCTATTATCACGACGAAAAGATGCTCAAGTGCCCGGCGACTGAGAGTTACAATGGGAAGTTCAGCTACTCAACTCCTGAAAACGTCGCGCTGGCCATGTTTGATCCCACTCCCGCCTCAGATCCCCGGCATCGGGATGGTTTGCCGGCTCTTATGGACAGGGTGAAACACCCTTCCTTCGCCATCCAGTTCCTCGACGAAGATGAGGAGAACGGAATCAATAATTATTCAATCGACGACGGGTTCGGCGAGCCCGACATGTTCGCTGATCGCCATCTGGGCAAAGCCACGGTCGCCTTCTTCGACGGCCACGCCGAAGCCCAGTACTTCCCCCGCGGGCCGGGCACCCGCAACCCGAAGCCCAGAGTGCGTTATCCGGAGAACCGCTCCACTAATCCGTTCGAGGCCTGGATGATCCAGATCGCACCGTTCAACTGCCGGTATACTCCGCGACCCTGGAAGATCCGCGCCTGGAGTCAAATGCCCAAATACAAGTGCAGCGCGAATTACCCGTTAGGCGGTTCACATCCTCCCGGCGGGCCATCAGGGTGTGACCCATAGTCCATCGTGCCGATGGCTTCACACAGGATTATTGGGGAAAGCTCGTCCCAGCCGCCCATAGTCCACCCTGTCCACTCGCGCGAGAAACCCTTCCCCTGGAGTTCGGTCAATGCCGGTACGCAATGGGTTTGGTCCCCATCGCGCCCCCGCATAAACTAGCGGCATGGCCGGCTCGTTCACCCGTTCGCTGTCCTTCCGCCGCTGGTCGCTCATCGTCTACTGGACGCTCATGTTCGTCGCGACGCATTGGCCCGAGCTGGAAGAGTGGGCGCCGCGGCGGTTCAAGATCCCGGACTTCGACAAGTTCGTGCACGTCGTCGCCTACGCCGGCTGGGCCGCCATGTGGTGGTGGCTGCTGGCGCTGCGCCCTCGTGCGATCGGCCGGTCCGCGATCATCTGGCTGCTCATCGGCGGGGCCGTCTACGCCGCGTTCGACGAGATCACGCAGGACATCGTCGATCGCCAGCCGGACATCCTCGACTTCCTCGGCGACATGCTCGGACTGGTCATCGCCGTCATCGTCCTGCGCGTGCGGCAGGCAAGATTTCCTCCGGACAGCGCTCGCTCCCCCGCGGGTCGCGGTTAAACGTCTTGCGTTGCCCGCTCCCTCGACTATGATGAAGAGCTGACGGGGCGTAGCTCAGCCTGGTAGAGCGCTTGGTTCGGGACCAAGAGGCCGCAGGTTCAAATCCTGTCGCCCCGACTTTTCGAGAGATCAAGCCCTTCGACGAGCACGTCGAAGGGCTTTCTCGTTGTGGGGACAAGAGTTACGCCATCCACGCGGCAGTTCAAACAGACGATTTCGAGGATTCGCCGCTTGGTGGCGTAATCCGCCGAAATCCACGTGTTTTGCAGGGTTTGCGAGTGCGGCAGCCGCGGAGGCCGACGCGGCCCTGATGGATGGACACCGAGCGGTTTGACGCTCGCGTGTCCAGTTTCTATATCAGTCCATCAGTTGGAGTGAACACAATGGCCAAAAGGACGTCCAAGAAGTCGGCGAAGGTCGGTCGCCGCGTCGTAGAGTCGCCGTGGCGACGCGACAAGGCCGCCGCCAAGCGGGTCACTACGAAGGCGGCCAAGCCGCGCAAGACGGCATCGCAGTCCCGCAACGTCGCGAAGCCGGCCCTCCTCGCAGGCGGC
>CAYLLT010000173.1:0-7703 GCA_964384465.1 uncultured Planctomycetales bacterium
CGTTTGATAGAAGTGACGAAAGGGATTTGGCTGTGACGGCATGACGTGACGGCCGTCGAGCGTGGTGACGCAGATGCCGAAGCCGTTCGGATCGGCTTGGGCCAGCTCGGGGATGTAGTCGGCCGGCTTGCCTTCCGTCAGGCCTTTGTATCTTGCGTACAATTCGCCGAGATATTTTCGCAGCGGGGAGACCACGGCTTTCAAATCGCCGACCAGGGCGGTCAGGGCGTCCCCGGAATGATCATTCCTCATCGTGTGCAGCTCCTATTCCCCATCGGTTTTGGCCTTCGCACCGGTATCAATGCGCACTTCTCCCGTCTCGGGAACTGGTCCCGTTCCTTTTCCCAGCAAACGGCGCGCCACTCGCACAATGAAACTCGTCTAATCGAGGGTCGGTTCTGTCAGGCATGGCGTAGCGGTCTGCGGATGCCCGTCCCCGCTGTGGCAGAGCTGGAATTCGCCGAAGTCGTCTTGATCGCTGTCGCCGTCATTGTCGTAATCCGCGTCCGCACAGCCCGGGGGCAGATTGAGCACCGTCGAACGGGTGCGGCAGTCGCGCAGATGATCCATATCCTGATCGTCCACATCCAGGTCGCGATCGAAATCGGAACGCGGGCAAAGCGAGATGGTCACATGGTGGTCCGCCGGGATATTGAGGTGCGTCCGGGTGACGCCGTTCGGCCAGACGATTCGGAGCTGATCTACTACCGTCGCGCTACCGAGCCCAAAGTGCACGGGCACGTCGCTCTGGTTGAACGTGCCGGCGTTGGCGTTGGCGTCGCGGCGGAGCGTGATCTGCTGAGGCGTGCCCTGGTGCAGCGTCGCATAGAGTTGAGCGCCGATGGCCGTCGTGTTGACGCCCATGCCCTTGAGGCGCACGAACAGCCAATGGTTGCCGTTGGTCGAAACATTACTGACGAAGAAACGCTGGGGCTGCGCGAAGCTGGAAATGGAGCCGGCGGTGTCGAGGAGATCCAGATCCCCGTCGCGGTCGAAGTCGGCCCAACTGCCGTCGTAACCGGCATTGGAGTTGGTCACGTTGGCTTCGTCGAGCCCCTCGGCCACGGTCACATTGGTGAACGTCCAGTTACCATCGTTGCGATAGAGAAGGCGGGCGTGGTTCTTGCCGTTGGCGACCAGGTGATCGTGCAGCCAAAGGTCCAGATCGCCGTCGTTGTCATAATCGAGCACCTTCGCGCCATTGAGGTCACCGCCGGTGTCGCTCAGCAGCGCATGCCCCGTCACCGCATCGATGTCGGTGAACTGGTTATTCCCGTCATTACGGAAGATCTTGCTGAGCTCCCCGTCCGCCCCGGCCATGAACAGATCGAGGTCGCCGTCGTTGTCAAAATCGTGGAACTCCGCGTCGTAGCTGTTGTTCATGAACTGCGTGCCGTTGGTGTCGGCGATATCGACGAGTGACAGGGTGCTCGTCTCCACCAGCATGCTTTTGAAGAAGTTGTTGCGGATATTGTTGTCCCCGCGGCAGGTCGAGATGTAAATGTCGTTGTCGCCGTCTCCGTCGGTGTCGCCGATGGCCATGCCATACGACTTGATGCCCACGGGAACCTGGAAGCCGGCGGCCGCACCCACCGGCGTGAACGTGCCGGGAGGCCCCTGCATGTAGATTTCGTGCAACTCCGGGCCTTCCATCGCGATGAGCAGATCGAGGTCCCCGTCGCGGTCAATGTCAGACCAGGCCACGTTCTGGGCGAAGCCGGGGTCGTCAAGGCCGGTCGTGACGCTGACATCGTTGAAGCCGGCCGCTCCGTCGTTGCGGAGCAGCGCGCCGGTCGTGGTACTGCTGTTGGTCTGACCGACGAACACATCGACATCCCCGTCGCCGTCGTAATCGCCCCACGCCGCGCTCCAACTGCTGGTGCCCAGCGGATGCAGCATCGAGGAGATGTTGGTGAAGTCGGCGGTACCCGCGCCGATCGTATTGTTGCGCAGCAGCACGCGCGCGGAGGGGGTCTGGATCAACACGTCCTCATCGCCGTCGTTGTCGATGTCGGCGAACGAAGCGCTGCGCGCATCGAGCTCGAGGCCGCCCAGAACCGCCTGACCCATCTCCATGAACGTCTGCGGCAGCGTGCGGAAGCGGACGGCGTCGGCGATGATGTTGCGCGTGCCCGAGTTGCTCGTCTGGCTGGTCATCGTCACCGTGCCGGAGGTGCCCGCCACGAAGGGAAACGTGCCCAGCACGAACCAGCGCATCCCCTGCACCTGCTGACTGACCGTGATCTGCGTCGAGCCTCCCGAGTAGTTGACCGTGTACTTGACGTCATTGGCCCGGCTGGTGGTGGGGGTGGTGCCGAGGTTGTACCAGACAGCCACCTCGTAACTACCGGCCTGCGGGAGATTGGGCTGCCATTGGACCGAGCCGATATTCATTGTGGCGCTGCCGGCCCGAAACGCGTAGTTGGTCCCGAAGTAGCCGGCGTTCGAGGTCGATATGCTCCAGGCCTGGCTCAAAACGGTGAAACCGCTGTCGGTATTATCGACGGTGACAATGGCCGCTTGACCCGGCGGCGTCAGCGACATCGCACCCGCCACGGCCGCCGTCGTCAGGAGCCGTCGGAAGAAGCGGCCATTGCGCATACGCATCTTTCGAGCCTCCGGGGTTCACGCCGATCGAGCATCGATGAGCCGTCGAGCCATGCGAAAGGAAACGGATATGCCATCCCCATCGCGCCGCCCTCGCCCGAATCGCGGCCGCCCGAGCGCAAACCAGAATCATTGTACGAAGAACGATCGGAGCCCGCAATTATTGGCTGCCGATGTGTTTTTAGAGGGTGCGGTTCAAGCATGTTTTGCTGGCGAACGTCCCCCGGCCGCCGCTTTCTTGCGTCGAGTGGTGAGGGCGGCGTTTCGTTTGGGTGGCAGTTCCCTGATGAAGGACCATGAAACCTCGGCTCGTTCGCCGGTGTCATATTGCTCGAAAAAACCGGAACGGAGTTCCCGGTCGAGCTTTACTCGCGCGATGACGGCCTTGGGAGAGATTTTGTTGGCCTTCCGAATGGTCCGGTGCGGTTCAAGGAAAGACAGGCCATCATCGAAATCCACTTCGAAGGTGTCGTCCCACTGCCGATAGCGAACGCCGCGCAAGCGGCAAAACTTTGCCTCGCCGTAAGGAACTTTGAGCGGGTTGAGCGTCTTCATATCCGTCCTTCTCCAAGCCGCGCGTGCGAACCTGCTCCATCATTTTAGTTATATCCAGTCTCCTTCAGCCAGTCGAGCGAATCGGCCGCTCACTCTCGTCGGCCTTCATCATGCCACCTGCCGAGGCTCCCTAAAGTTCAAGTATTCGTCCGCGAGCAATTCTCTCTTCTGAATTGCCTCCCTGAACGGGCCGAAGATCACATACGACGTGTAGATCACCATCCCCAATGTCTCCACGCCAGCCATCCGGAGCACTTCTTTGGGGTCCGTGACGACGTGTGGGACAAAATATGCAAAGTTTCCGATTTGCCATGGCACCACCAACGCCAGATACCCGGTGCCGATGTATACAGCTACTGAATTCCAGAAGGAGACCATATCTTTCAGCCGCTCGATTCTTGCCGGCAGAGGAATGGCTTGATCCTGAACGAAATCAAGACATGGGGAGCTGTAATGAATCCAGGAGGACAAACCGGTGATGATGGAATAAAGTACGACCCAGCCAACGATGTGGCTGTGGGGCATTTCGGGTCTGAAGAATGGAATTGCCGCCGCGCCGGCGATGATGAGCGATCCAACCGACCACGCCCCCTTGGCGAAGGCGCCTCCGTATCGCATAGAGGCATATGTCAGAACAAAAAGTGTCGGGGCAAAGACGAAAACAACCCACCACGCATTTGGATAGGTCCTTGCGCCGTAGGCGACATGACTGTGCAGCGTCGGATCCAGGATCACTGGAACGGCCACGGCATACAGGAAGCCTACCGTGTTGAACACGGCAATCTTCAGCCGAAAGAGGCGATCGCGTTTATGCTCAGTCATCTGATACGGACTCCCGCCGTGGATAGAGCTCAGACCCTGAATACGCTTTAATTGCTCGAACACACAGAATTCTCTTGTAGCCGCGGTCTTGGGCGGCGTTGATCGATTGTGTCCACATCTGCGCGAACTCCAATTCGTTCAAAAGCGCCACAACTTGGTTCTGGTTGATGCTGACCAGGGGGCATCTGTGGTCTTTGACGTGATAACAACTGCTATCCGCAAGCAGTGTGAGGATAAGACGGCCGCCTGGCGCGACTAAAGACGCTACGTTAGCCATGCTTCGCGCCCACTCTTCCATGTTCGCACTTGCCGCTTCGGTCACGAAATTGCAACTGACGATGTCGTATGTGGGGTAACCGATTCCATCGCGAAGCGCAGGCGACTGTAAGGCGTCGCATTTTCCAATGATATGAATAGTGCGACGGAGTAGGGCGACTCGCTCCTTCACGCTATCCTCCGAACAGGTGCCCTCGATGGACAGGGCCGCGCGAATGAACGGCTCCCAGTTAAACCCCGAGTCGCATCCTTTCAACCAAAGTTCGAGTTCGTCCAGGTTTGATGGGTCATAGTCGCAGAAGTGAATTTCTTTCGCATCCCGAGCGGCAGTTATTAGTGAATAGATCGTCGGCCCTCCACCGAATTCCAGCACGACAGACTCCTTCCGCTGACAAGAGAAGGCTGCTGCAAAAAAACGGAGCAAAGCTTCAATCTCCTCGTCAATCTCAGAAAAATACTCCTCAAGATAATCCCGTGGAGAAAAGTCGGAGTAGCGCGAGTTGTAATCCGTGCTCAATGTGGGATCCTCCTTACGAGAGAGGCGGAAATGTGGAATCATTCGGATAAAACACAATTTAGCCCAACTCCATGAACAGCACGGCCAGTATGCCCAAGGCGATCCCGATCCATTTACAAGTTGAGATGGCTTCTTGAAACCAAAAGTAGCTGAGAAAAAACACGATGAAGCAATTCGCAAGAATAAACAACATGACGCATTGGCTCATAAATGCTCGCTTGAGCATAAAAAGAAAAATTGTCAGGGCTACATTCCAGCAGCCAAACCCCGCGATAACCAACCAGATTTTGCCTCCGGTCTTGGCCCATTGGTTCAACAATGCATCAGCGAGACCACCAAGCAGCCCAGCGCAGATGACGCATGTGTAGAACATCATTCGAGCATATGCCATGCTGTGTTCCTTGGATATAAAACTCATGCCTTACCTCGATGGCTTGACACTTCAACGGAAAGCTTTTTGTAACCACCACCCATCGTGTATCGAATTGATACGTTGATGTCGTCTCCAACCGTGACTTTTCTGGGAACAACTGGGATAACCACTGGCATGTTCATATCGCTGGTCTCCCAAAGGACGATTGTCTCGTGCAGCACGGTTTGCATTCGCAATCGAACCGCGTTCATCACCCCAGACCGGACAATTCGTGCGATAACTGCTTCGTCCACGTGGGTCTGGATGTGGCGACCGAAATTGACGTGTCGGTAAGTGACGGTGTTGGACAGGGTTCTCTTAACACGATGTTCGAAACCGTTATTTCTCCCCTGCACAATGATCGGCATGCGGAAACCGTAAAATGAAAAGTCGTATTCAAGCAGATCAAGACAACACAATACTTGTTCGGGTATGAGCTGAGTGTTAGGCCCTATCACCTTGTGACGCCTGAGGGCGTTGAATGCAAGCGCTTGTTGCTCGGCGATCAAACCGGTATCCAAGAGTTCCATAATGACCACATCGACCGGCTTGGGAAGTTTCAGTGATTTGATATCGCCCTGAATGAGCTGAATTCTTTTCCCTTCTGGATTCGCATCGAAGGCTCTTCGGGCCAACTCGATGGCCTCCTGATCCACCTCGACAGCAAACACCTTTTCGGCTCCGGCGGCAGCGGCGAAGAGGGCGAGAATACCCGATCCTGTTCCAGCATCGAGGACCAATGCTCCACGTTTCACTTTATTGCGAATGGCCCTGCGGAATGCATTTGTCCGTTTCTCATCCAACAGGCATTCATCCACGAACATCACGGGACTGAAGATGTCTAAACTCATCGCGTTGACCTGCTACCCTGCAAAACTCACCGATCAAAGTATGAAAACACACAGGGCCACCGCGCACGCCCACTGGTTCTCGTGTTCGACACGGGCGGTCTGGGCGATGCTAAGCTGCTGGGACAGACGTAGAGTTTCCGGGGCCACACCTTGTTTGGCGGCCAGCAGGGTGTGGGCCAAGGCTTCGGCTTGGCTGGCGGCGGCGGATTCGTCGCGGGAGTCGCTGTGCAGTTCGGCCAAATAGCCGTACTGCGTCGGGTCTGCGGGGACGGTCAAGCCGATGGCTGCCGCGATGGAACGGCCGAGCTGGTTGCTCTCGTGCCGCGCCATGACGCAGAAGGCAACTTGACCAGGACGGAGCATCCCCGTGCCTTCTTCACGATCTATGAGTCGGCACTCGGGTGGAAACACGCTGGAGACGGAGACCAGATTCAGTGCGGAAACGCCGGCGGCGCGCAGGGCGGCATCAAACGCGGCGATGGGATGGACCGCAATGCCCTTGCCTTTGGAGAGGAAAGCGTAACGTGGAACCCAGAGATGATCGGACATGCCGCACCCCATAAAAACGGAGCGCCGAAACCAAGGCTGCTCCCGAAACCCCCGCTAAGGGGCACCAATGAACAGCACTTAGCCCGACGCCCCTTACGCAGGGGCGCGGGTCCAAGCACTGCTTCATTGGTTCAAGAGCCTTTCGGCTCAGGTTAGCGGTTTTTCGGGAAGCAATAACTTGACGCACACGCGTCTTTGTATTGTCAGCGAGGCCGGCATTCGGCCTCGGTTCCTGCCTGGTTCGGTTCTCCTTTGCTTAAAACCCTGTAACGTTCATGCACCGGTACAGTACCGGTGCAGTCATGCACTATACAATGAATAGGTTCTCAAATCCACCCTCAGCGGGATTCACAAGACCACACGTCCTCTTCACTTCAAGCCGTAGCGTTTCTTGACCTGAGCGTGCGTCAAACGTGGTCTGTCCTGGTCGCGCGCACGCGCTTCGAGGATGTCCCGGGAATCGATTTGGGAGCGTACTTTGGAGTTGCCTTTGCGGGACTGGTGCCGCTGCTTCGGCGGGAGTTCGCGAATAAATTCCCACGAAACTTCAGCGACTTCACCGGTGTCATAATCGATCCGAAAATGCGTCCGGTACTTGTCTGGCACGCGAACTCGCTGGGGGACAGCCGCCTTGGAGATTTTGTTGGCGCGCTTGATGGTTGCGTGCGGCTCCAGGAAACACAGACCGTCGTCGAATTCGACTTCGAAAGCGTCTTCCCAGCCGAGATAACATGCGCGTTTCACTCGGGAAAACGAATCCTTGCTGCCGAACGGCTTTTTGAGCGCTGTCAGTGACTTCATAGTCTGCCTTCCTGCCTGAGTTCTTGAATCAGTTTGACCAATTTCCGGTTCGGAATCCAGCCTTCCATCCCAGTGAGGCGCTCGATATCCAGTCGCCCGACGAGGCGGTCTTTAGAATCGTAGACGTGGACATGCCGAGGAGAATGGTCGCCGATGTACCATTCCAACCGGTAGCCGTATCGCCTCATTTGCCCCATTAGTCAAGCCTTCGCATAGATTTCTGAGCCTTTATCGACGAATTCCCTCGACTTTTCCGCCATGCCTTTGGTCAGGGCTTCTTCTTTGGAGAGGCCCTGGACGGCCGCGTAGTCGC
>CAYLLT010000174.1:0-7433 GCA_964384465.1 uncultured Planctomycetales bacterium
CGACAGAACTCAAGAAGCTCTTTGAGTTCTTGTTCCGTCGGTTCCCTGCCTAAATCCTGCCGGTAACAGTCAACGATCCTCTGCCGCAATTCGGCTGGGATCTCACTCGGACTGGTCCAGCTTTCGCCTGTCTCGTCCAATTCGTTGGCTGGACCATCTCCGATGACGCTGCCTGTCGCGGTACGCCACCATCCCATTGCAAAAACCTCCTTTCAAAAAAGCGCGTGCCATCGCGTGCTGCTAGATTCAAGAAATAGCAGCACGCTAATTCATAGGCGTATCGCGCAAAAAACCTTCGATGGACCCGGCATACACCGCTCGGGTACATCGTCATTTCGCTGCCAAGGGAGGCCCTGTCTTCCGATGGGGTCTCGTTTGGCCACGTAACTGTCTTCCGACAACCGGCGACAGAAAGCGGGATAAAGTTGCCCCTACCCCGCTTTCATGCCGGCACGTCAAAACCGTGAGAACAATGCTCGTCAGCCCTTTCGTCGTTGATCTTGTGCCCGGCACCACCCGTAGCACTCAAACGGCATCGCGACTGCCTTGCCGCTCTGCCGCCACGCTTCCGCGTGCTCCTACTCAGGCCCCGCTCCCAGACTGCGGCTGTTAGACCACCTGTCCGACAAGACAGGCACCGGTCATCACTCCGGCCGCCACAGTCCTTCCCCGGTTAGAATCAGTCTTCAACCAATCGGTCACGTCGCTTGACCAAGAGTCCATGTGGACTCACATCGCTGCGTATCTCTGGCTTCCGCCTGGGATACCGTTCACATCCCGCGAGGGATGGTTTCGGGGTACGAATCTAGAAGCTCCCCTTACCCGTCAGCGAAGGTCTTTCTAGCGCAGTTTGGCACCGTCTCCGATTGGAGTTACCCAGAAGCGGTTTCCCGCCTTTATGCAGTTGAGCTTTTCGCCGTGAGCTTTTATCGGCTCATCGCCGAACCGTGTCAGCGGTCCGGTTGCCTGCGTTGCCGCAGACAAACTCCCTGCCCGGGCTTGCGTTGAGCGAACCTGACGGGACTTGCACCCGAATATGCCGTTTAGGCTTTGGTCCGAACCCCGCAGGGGGATTAGTCCGCCAAGGCGGACATCACCCACTTGGACTGACCCGGCTCACCAAAACGTGAGTCTTTCCCGGTCGCCCAGTTTCCATATAAAAGAACGAGGCGAACGCTTCCGACGAGACCTTGCCCAGCAGCAAGCTGCGGCGCGGCCAAGTGCGAGCGAACTCGCCCATGATGTGTATGAGATCGAACTACAGGATTACTTCCCGATTGATCGGGAGATTACTCTGCAGAGCCTCTCTCGCACTGGACGAGCACGTCTCCGTGCAATCCAGCGCTACGAGCCTCGAACATGGCAAGTGATGAACTTTGCCTTCTTAGCCCAGGTGGTGAACCTGGGTTTACCGAATGTTCGATCCCACGATTCAGACGTCAGGTCATACGCGTGTACGTCAACTGACGACCGCGAGGCAAAAGCCCCGCTGGAACAGCGATAGCACAGAGGGCGGTTCTTAATCAAACGCGGTTTGCGTATGCGGCGGGGTCATGCTTTCGGTGTGATCACGTGCCGATGGTCTTGCCGTTGATACGGGGGCAAGTCATCTCGTGCCGCTGATGTGTAAATAGCTCTGAGCCTGCCCGTGATCAACGCCGCTTCTGAATTGAAGTGTTGGAGAAGGATGCGTTCAGGACCGGACGAGCCAGCCGCCAGAGCTATTTGCACATGAACGGCGTCCCGAGGGGGCCGCGTTGTGTTGCCTGCACGATGGAGGTGATCTAGCAGCCTGTGGCAAAAGTCGATTTCACCCCTTCTGGTGGGGTCAAAAACGCGGTTTTCTGGACTTCTACCACGGGCTGCTAGACCGTGTCATGAGCCGAACCTATCACGGTTCGATTTCCCTAATCAAACCTTGTTTTGAGAATCCATTTTGAGTAACGCGACACCCCGGCATCGCGAGTTGGTCGAGACGGCTGGATGGCTTATCATGTACTTGAGCCGTCATGGGTAAAGAGCAACGACGGTGACAATCTGAATTGACGCGTGTGCGTCAAGACGCTGCTTTCAAGAAAACCGCCAAGTTCTCGAATGTAGAGGCAGTGCCTTGAGCCCACGCCCCGAAAGGGGCGTCGGCCGAGGTACGTTCTACATGCCCCTTGGCGGGGGTTCTTGGAGCGTCCTTGGTTCGACGCTCTTTTTTTCGGGGCCGGTCATGCTCGGCCGTTCAAATAGCACCGCAAAACAATCCGTCCCACGGCTTTTCAGCCCGAGCGAGTGGAAGGGAATAGTGGCCACATTGCATCTCTCGCCGCGACAGGCGGACGTGGTGGAGTTAATGCTCCGCGGCCAGAGGGACAAGCAAATCGCCGAGTCCTTGGGAGTGCGGGTCTCCACCGTTCGGATGCACTTGCGTCACATTTTCGCCCGGCTCCAGGTGCACGACCGCATGGAACTCGCAATTCGCGTGTTCGCGACGCTACGCCAAGCCGATAAGAGGCGTCGGCATTCTTAAAAGTGATGTATCAGAAATGATAGATTGTTTCGGAGAATGCTTACTGGGAAGATTGTTCTTTATGAAGACTGACCGTCCGACGACAGTTCTCGCGTCCTAATCCAGTGGGGGAAAGAGCATGACTCGTAGTCTTCTCTCAACGGCCGTCTTCTGCCAGGTTCTCGCCATCAGCTACCCGGTCAACGCATCGGCTCCCGGGCTCTATGGGTTTACCCCGCCGGTCGGCGGACAGAGCAAGTTTTTGCTAATCAACACCACCTCCGGCCGAGCGACACCCCTCTTCTCGTTTCCGCTCAGCAACGACTTTGCTCCAAGGTCGATGGCGTTTGACCCCGGGTCGTCACAGTTCCTCATCCTGGGCCGAGGGGTTTCAGGCAACGCCCCAGCCATTGCCTCCCTCAACCCGTTCACACATGCAGTCACGTACACCGCCATTACTGGCCTGCCTGCCGGGCAACAGAACGTGGGCGGCATCGAGTACGACCGGAATCTCGCCAGTCTGCTCATCACTTTTGGGCCAACGGGAACCTTTTTCCAGAAGCAGATTGCCTCCGTATCTGCTGACGGTGTTGTTCAGCAGGTTTCTCCTGTCCTCAACCTTCCCGACTGCGATAATCTTGCTTTTGACCCCAGCACGAGTCGCCTGATGATAGTCGATTTGAACGATTCCGGCGTTTTGGCCATAGCCGATGTTTTTGGTTCGCCCACACTTACATTAATCGCACCTAATCCGAACGACGACAGGTTTGTCTCAGACCCCGCTTTTACCGACACCGGGCAGTTGTTCTCCGTTCACACCGTACATGGTGACCTCCAGGTGCTTTCAGGTTCCACGTTTGTGCCGGTTGGCCCGACGGGCATCACCGGCGACATTAGTGGAATGGCTTTCGGGGTTGGTCCTGAGACACCGAACTTGTCAGCAGCGAGGCTCTACGGGTTTACCCAGCCCGTCGGCGGACAGAGCACGCTTTTGGAAATCAACACCACCTCCGGCCTAGCAACGCCCCTCTTTTCCTTTCCGCTCAGCAACAGTTTTACCTCAGTTTCGATGGCGTTTGACCCCCGGTCGTCACAGTTCCTCATCGTGGGCCGAGGGGTTTCAGGCAACGCCCCAGCCATTGCCTCCCTCAACCCGTTCACACATGCAGTCACGTACACCGCCATTACTGGCCTGCCTGCCGGGCAACAGAACGTGGGCGGCATCGAGTACGACCGGAATCTCGCCAGTCTGCTCATCACTTTTGGGCCAACGGGAACCTTTTTCCAGAAGCAGATTGCCTCCGTATCTGCTGACGGTGTTGTTCAGCAGGTTTCTCCTGTCCTCAACCTTCCCGACTGCGATAATCTTGCTTTTGACCCCAGCACGGGGCGCCTGATGATAGTCGATTTGAACGATTCCGGCGTCTTGGCCATAGCCGATGTTTTTGGTTCGCCCACACTCACATTAATCGCACCCAATCCGAACGACGACAGTTTTGTCTCAGACCCCGCGTCTACCGACACCGGGCAGTTGTTCTCCATTCACGCCGCACCTCGTGCGCTTTGGGTGCTTTCAGGCTCCACGTTCGTGCCGGTTGGCCCGACGGGCATTCCGGACGACATCAACGGGCTGGCTTTCGGGCTTCTTTGTTCCGCTCAAAGCGTAGCCGACTTGGACGCCGACTGTGACGTGGACGCTGACGATTTTGTACTTTTCAAAGCGTGTGTGTCCGGCTCCGCTGTTCCCTTAACGCCCGGTTGCGAGAACCGCGACTTCGACCACGACGGCGACGTGGACATGGACGACTTCGCCGTCCTCCAGCGGTGCTACGGGGGTGCCGGCCGCGTGCCCGATCAGAACTGCGCGAACTGAGCGATTGCAATTATCGGTGCCTAACGTGCACTGCTCCGATGCGACAACTACGGGCGACCGGTCTCAACAACTCTTTTGACATAACGCCATCCTCAAATGCCTATCAGTAGGCGCCTCCTGCGATTTCCGCGCCTCCGAAATAACGGCACCGATATGCCTGAACCCGCCATAAGACGGATGAAACCGAACCGTCTCGTTTCGTGGAGGAGCCAGTGGCCAAGTTCGTTCAACTTCAATTCGATCGGTCATTCGAGACGCGCCAAACGAGTTACTCTGGCTCCGCACTTGAAAAACAAGGCGCTCCCGTCGCTGTCGCATCCCGGATTGCCTTCCTGTGGTCGAGCAGATGCGGCAGCACCGTCGGCGCCTCCTCCATCAGCACGAACCACCTGCGCTTGAAGTGAATGATTTCCTCGGAGAGGCCGTAGCCGCGGAGTTCGTCGCGGTTGGCCGGCACACCCGCCAGAACCAGTTCAATGACTTCATCGCCGACGATCTGGGCGGTGGTGAGCTGCCAGCCGTTATCCAGCTCAATCACCGCGCCGCTGATGAGTAAATCGAGGATCTCCGCAGCAGAAGCCTCCCCGAGCGGCGTGCCAACGCCGAGACGCTGCTTGACGCCGGGCACGTCGGAAGGGCTCAGGTTCAGCCCCACGAGAGAGCGACCATCGACCAGCGCCGCCCGTGCAATCTTGACGCTCTGGATGCCCGACTGACCCATGATCTTGTCGTAGATGGGAAAGATGGCGCCACCCAGGATGTGGAACCGCTGCGGCTCCGTCGCCGGCGTGTTCGCGTATTCGGCCTCCCACCAGGCCCGCGCCTCATCACGCTCCACGGGTTCGTACTTCTCATCGAGTTCCCATCGCTCCAGCGATCGCCGAGCCCCTTTCACGCCGGCGAGCAACACCTCGCCGGGCCGAGTGTCCATGTGGGGTGCCACGGCATAGATTCGCCCGCTCCGGTGGTTCCGGTAGAACCCTTCGTTCGCCCACCCAGCCAGTACCGACGCGAACGTGTGCCGATCCACCTCGATCTCCCCCTCCAGTTCGTGCAGCGTCGTCCGCGCGCCAGAGGCAGGATCGACGTAAAGCGTTTGCGCTTCCGAAATGCTTCGTAGATTGTGTGCCTTGATTTCCTCCACGCCGAAGTCGAACGCACCGGCTTGCTTGGCCGCTTCGACGGCTTCCAGGTAACGCATGTAGAACAACTCAAAGAACTGATTCTGTTTCTCGACGTGCAGCACCATGATCCGGTTCAGGAACTGCTCGACGTTACTGGCATAGCTGTCTCGGACCGCGGTCTTCTCTTTGTTGAGGACGCCCATGCGTTCCAGCTCGCGCATGCCGATGCCTGCGTCGGCGTGCTCGTTCATTGTGACTTCGTGATACAGCCGCGTGAGCGCCGCCCGGCCGTAGCCGTCAGTTACATCCTCCGGCCGGAACAACTCGCCGGAGAGTGAATGCCGCTCGCCTTTTGTGAGCGCCCCCAACGCAGCCAGACGTTTGGACACCGCGTTCACCAGTCGTTTCTGGCCGGCCAGGTCCAAAAGCGCGAGTCGAATGACCGGGGCCGAGGTCTGGTGGGAGCGATGGACGCGGCCGAAGGCTTGCATCTGCTGATCGGCCGACCAGGAGAGCTGAAACGCGTAGAACACGCGACGTTGCTGATTCTTGGCTGTCGCGTCGGCATGGACGCTAATCCCGGTCGCACCCGCACCGGACAGAATGGCCAAGCGTTTTCGACCATTCTGGAACAACCGAGTCTCGTACGCATTCAGTTGCCGACGGTGGACGCCTTGAAGTTTGCGTCGAACGTACTTACCATTCTCCCAGCGATGCGTACGCCCGCTGATCTCGGCCACGTTGTGAACGCCGAAATGCCCGACCAAGGCATCCATCGGGTTTTGCGGGAAGTCTAAGTCGGCCACCTTATCCAGAAGTTCTCGCTGTCGGCGCTGGTTCTCGCGGTTAATCTCCGGGTTGCCCGCGGCATCCACCACGCGCACGCTGATCACATTGCCGGTCTTCGGGTCGGTCTGCTCCTGGTACTGATAGATAGGAAACTGCTTCTCGATGAGTTGGACAATCATTTCGCGGGGTGTGGCATCCAATTCGCTCAGTTCCAGGCCCTGCGCTCGGGCATCCCGCACCTTTCGGTCGGTCTGCGCTTCGCCCGTGTTGAACAGGCTCACGACGACGGACCGGCCTTGGGCCAGGTCTTTGTCGATCTCCGGAATCACGTCCGGCAGCGCGTAGGCCATCATGAGCTGTAAGAAGAAACGTTGCTGGGCCGAATAGAACTGGGCGTAGCGCCCACCGTTTCGTTTCTGACAGGCATTGCTTTCCGCTGACTCGAATGCGACGAGCAACTCCGACCACAAGTCGGCAATCTCGTCGTATTGCCGCTGCTCGTCTTTCGTCAGCCGGTGAAGGAGCGGTTCATATTCGACGGCACTGTCGGGAATGATGCTTCCATCTGCCCTGCGCGTTGGTCCATAGCTGATCGTGCGGGCCAGGTACGTGCCGACCGTCTTGAGATCGCGGCAGAGCATCTCCATCGCAGCCACACCGCCTCGTTCCATCGCGATCAGGAACGCCGCGAAGTCAGGGAATGGCGCGCCTTCGCCCCAAAGCCCCAGCCGCTCGTAGGGGGCCATGTGCCGGGCTTCGGTCGCTCCGGTCGCACTGAAGTACCGCACCCGCGCCTTGGGGAACAGCCGCTGCAGCGCGATGCCCATATTGCCGCGAAGTGTGCCCTCATCCACTGTGGCCTTGCCACCGTGTGGCGTGACGGCGGCATTCTTCATCAGATGCGCTTCATCAAACGCAATCACACCGTCGAAATCGCGTCCGAGCCATTCGGTAAGTTGCTTGAAGCGTTGTTGCTCACCGCCGAAGTCGGTACTCAGCATGGTGTACGTCGTGAAGAGAATGCCCGATTCGCCGAAAATCAGTTCGGCGGGTTTGTACTGAGCCTGGTGGATAATCGACAGCGGAACGCCCACGGCGTCCCGGTCGCGCTCGGCATCGGTGCACAGTTGATGCGAGGCCGAGACGTGGA
>CAYLLT010000175.1:0-7142 GCA_964384465.1 uncultured Planctomycetales bacterium
GCGGCATCCTTGTCCTCCGGCGGCATGACCGGGCCGAGTCGGGAAAAGGAGGTGAAGTCTTTCGTGCGCGCCAGCGACACCAACGGTCCGCTGGGTGAATACGCCGTGTAGGCAATGATCCATTCGTTCTTGTTCTCGACCCAGGTCAAGCGGGGGTCTTCCACGCCCCAGGCTTCTTCCGAATAGTTCACCGGATCAGGCGCGAAGCTGGGCTTGGAGTCGATCTGCCAGTTCGACACGCCGTCGTTGCTTCGGGCCACGGTCAGGTGTGAATGGCCTCGGCGGTCCTCGACGCGCACGAGGAGGATCGTTTCATCGCCCATCTGGCACGCGCCGGCGTTAAAAACCGTGTGCGCCGGATAGGGCCAGTCGCGGGCGGTGAGGATCGGGTTGTCGGGATGGCGATGGAATAGCTCCGTATACAGATCAGGTGTTTTCGATTCTCGAAACATACCCAGATTACCTTGTATGAGAGGTCATTCATGATTCGCACTCAGTAGCGCGCTCGGAACCGCGGGAATCCCACGGCTGTCGCACAGCGATTGCTGGATTTCAGAACTGTGCAGTTCTGTCAACAAGTAGGCGAGCGTCGATTCCGCCCCCTGGTTCCGATTCACGCCGGACGGTTGCAGGCCGTCACAACAGGCGCCGGACCCGACATCGACGAGGGACCGTTCCAGGCTGTTTTGGCCATGGAACCAGCCGTGTGCCCGGCGGAAGATCGCCAGGTATTTCTCATCGCCGAACAAACCAAACGCGGTCAGCGCGGCGTCGGCCATCGTGACCGCTTCCACCGGTTGCTGATCGTATGGTGCTTTGTCTTCCCCGTGTGGATACCAACCGCTGTTCCCGACCGGCCAAAAGAGGTTCTCTGCCGTGGTTTCCCGATCGAGGAAGGCGAACGATTCCTCGGCCACTTCGAGGAACGTTTCCTCCGGCCAGCACTGTGCGGCGGTGAACAGGGCGTGCGGCAATACCGCGTTCGCATAGGTCATGCGCGATTCGAACCACTGCCAATCCGGTCGCCGGGAGCGCTGGTAGCATTCCACCAGTCGCTGGGCCGCGGACCACGCAATGGTCTCAAGCGGTGCGATATTTTTCACCCCCGCCTTCCGCAAATGCCCCCAAGCCAGAATGACGTACGCCTGGGCCCGGATGCTTTGCAGATCAGCGAGTGTGGGCAGGACCGCTTCGATCAACTCACGGGCCAACATGCGATAGTCGTCAGGCAGACTGCTGCCGAGCACTTCAGCCAGAGCGCGGACCGCTTGGCCGTGGCAATCGCCGGTACCTTGAGCATCGAACCAGTGGCACTGGTAACTCAAAAAATTATGGAACCCGCCGCCCGGGCAACGGGCGTATTCCAGAAAGCTCAGGTATTCCATCACCCGGCGCAACATGCGTTTCTCCGGGTGCCGGCACCACAGCCGAACACAAAGACGCAGGGCTCGAGCGTTGTCGTCGGTCGTGTAGCCGCCCTCGCGCCGAGGGATACTGTAGATGGCATGCTGGATCAGTCCGGTCGAGTCCGTCATGCAGTCCAGGTGATCCAACGCGATCCGGTCACGAACCTGCATCACGGGCCTCCGAGTAAAAACTGCTGGACAGGCCGTTACCGCTCGGTTCCAACTCCCGACGCGCCGGCATCGGCGTCGCGAAAGACGTTCGGCAACGCCTGTCCAGTCTTTCCCTATTCGCGAACACAATCTGGTTGAAGAACTTCAAATACTCCCGGCCCACATTCGGCCATAGCATCGGCTTGGCGTACTCGTAAGCTCTTCGACGAGTTTCGAGCCGCAGTGCGGTGTCGTTCAGGAGCCGTAACGTCGCATCGGCGAGCCCGGCGCTCTGGATAAAGGGTACGAGTAAGCCTCGTCCCTCTGCAAGCACCTCTTCCGCATAGAGGTAAGGGGTGCTCACGACCGGCCGCCCCGCTGCCATCGCATAGGCAAGTGTCCCACTGGCGATCTGGTCCTTTCCTGGATAAGGCGTCACGTACACGTCGCAGGCTTGCAGGTGCTCGAGGAGATCGGCAAGACTGAGAAACCTGTTGACGAATTGGACATTCCCGCCGACGCCCAGCGATTCGGCCATGGTGGCCAAACTCTCCCGATAGACCTCCCCCTCCTGGCGTTTGACCTGCGGGTGAGTGACACCCACGATCAGGTATAAAGCATCGGGACAGGCGGCCACGATCTGAGGCATGGCTTTGATCATGTATTCCAGCCCCTTCCCTCGGTTGATGAGTCCGAAGGTACAGATCACCCGCCGGCCCGCCAGTCCCAGCCTGCTCTTGTGAACGTCATCGCACCCCCAGGGTACCTCCGGTACTCCATGGGGAATAATCTGCACGGGAGTAGCCGACACGCCGTAGACGCCGGCCAAGAGCCGAGCGGCCACTTTCGTCATGACCACAATGCCCCGGCTTAGAGCCGCCAGGTTCCGGACCACGCGCCGTGGCAGCACGGCCGGCTGGGTCATCAGCGTGTGGAAGGTGGTCACGATGGGTTTGCGACAGGCCAGCACAAAGTCCAATATATCAACGCCCCATTCGCCGGGGTAAAGCCCGAACTCGTGCTGGAGGCTCACCACATCATACGGACCGTCGTTCGCCACCTCCGCGGCCAGGCGGTATGCGTTGGACCGGTTGTTGTCGATGACGTGAACGACGCGCGGATCGTCGTAGCAGAGCGAGCCTGTCTTCTGGATCGCAAACAGTGTAGAAACCGGCTCCCACGCCGCCAGGTCCACCGCATCGGCCGAATCCTTGGTAAACGTGGCCAGCCCGCACTCTTCCGGCGGATAGGTGGATACAAAAAGAGGCCGGACGGTTATCACTTCTCACCTCCTGCGGTTGCTTTGTGGCCAGGCGAAGTAGGTAAATCCTCCCGGGCACCTTCGCTCCAACTATCCGCAGGAACACTCTGGGCGAGTAGGAACACCTGGACCACGGTGCCAATCGTAAACATCTGCATCACAGCGCCGGAAATCGTCTCGACTTCCGTGGTCGCCTCGCGTACCTCCACCCCGGTGATTCTTTTGATCTCCTGTTGCAGCGATTGGGAGGCGATTGCGAACAACTGTCGATGAAACTCCTGCAACTGAGCGGCGCCTGCCGCGCTCTTGGCCAGGGCTTTCTCGGCCGGCGACAAGACCCCATTGAGCGTGATCACCAGCGTTTTTTCACTCAGGACCACGGTCACTGATTGGGGCGCGTGGCCCGTTCTCTGCCGCTCGAAATCGCTTGCCACTTGGGCGAGCTGCCGCGCCATGGTTGAGCTGGACTTGTCCATTGAATTTGTCCTCGGTGGCTGCGGCCGTTCCGCGCCACCGAAAGTAAAAAAGCCGACGTGGACAAACACCCTGAGGTGTTCGACCACGCCGGCTTACTCTTCAACGGGCCCTCCGCCGCGGCGGATTGCCCTTCATCTAGTCTCCGACGACTTCGAATCAAATCGGTCTTAAGTGGGGCCCGCTTTAACTTTATGCGGACTCCATGAACGATAACATTCTACAGATCGTCAGGGCGTAAGCAAGCAGACGTTGTTTCCGGCTTAGTACATGCTCGTCAGATCGTGCGTAAGATGAGCCATATTCTTTACTTACCTTCACGGGCCACCTCATAAAACGCTCGATCCTCGCAGCCGGGCGAGCGACTTGTCCGGATCGCGGAATGCATCCGTCACCGTTGAGTTATGACTTCCGGGCGCCCACTACGATCAACACGGCTCCACCGGCCAGCGCTATCCCTCCCAGTATCGGCGATAGTGGCAGATCCTTCTTGTTGTCAGCCGTCACTTTGACCGGCCCCACATCAACCAGCGTCTCGCGCTGCGTCCAACTGATGTTTTTCCCAATCAAAGCCACCGCGCCGAGGACGACAAGGATGATTCCGATGGCTATAAGTGGTGTGCGGCGCATGTCTCGTCTCCTTGGCGATCAGATGCGGTGCGAGAGAATGAGAATCGCCAAAACGATCACAACCAATCCAAGGCCGCCGCTCGGGTAATAGCCCCAGTTTCTGCTGTGAGGCCATGTCGGCACCGAACCCAGAAGCATCAGAATCAAGATCACGAGCAAAATAGTTCCCAGCATGACAGTTCTCCTTTTAGAAAAGTGTTTCCATGTATCGTTTCAGGGGCACGCCCCCACCATGACCGTTTGACCGCGATCCGGCTGCACCTGTTTTTCGGACCGCAGCAGGATCGGCTGGATCAGTTGGCGGATCTGTTCTTGAGCGTCTGCTAACGTTCCAACAACATGCGTTGCTTCGCCGCAACCGATGCGTTCTTTCGCCTTGCTCAAGTCGCCTTTGACGTTCCACAATCCCACGACCAGATTCGCTTCCGGAAATCGACCACGAAGACGCTTGCACAGGTAACGGGCATGCGTCGCGGCGGCGGGAGGCATGGCGGAAATGCAAACCACATCGGCTTGACGCTGCTCGACAAGATCAACCATCTCGCCGGCCAGGGCCGTCACCGAGACGGCTTGCACAAGACATCCCGTCATCTCCAAGACTTGCGCCAGCATCATTCCGGCGATTTCATCCGCCTCGTCGCGAGCGGGCAGGCAGAGGATGCAAAGTCTTGACGAGTCGGTCACATCAACGAGACTGGAATCTCCGCTTACCTCAGTTGTGTCGTTATTGCCTTCTTTTAGCTTCAATTCCCGCTGGCGCTCACCCAGCTCTTCAACCGTCTCCTTCAGGCCCTGGAAGATGAACTTGTGCCGATCCTCGTTGAGGTCGCCGCGATGCCAATGCGTCTCGGCCAAGGCCAGTGCCGGGATGAGCACCGTGTCATAGACTTCGACGAGCGGGCTGTGCTCAAAAAACCCCTCGACCAATTCGGCTGCCTCTTCCAGGTCTCCCGCCAGGAGCCGCTGATAGACGCGCGTTTGGGGGTCAAAAACCTGCTCATTACCCAGCAAAGTGTCCAGGAAGGACAGTTGTGGAACGTGCTTGCCGATCACCAGAAGGCACACGGTCAACGGGGTCGCGAGCAACAGCCCTACAGGCCCCCATAACCATGTCCAAAAGACAGCGGCCACCAGAATCGCCACCGACGACACGCCGGTGTGCTTGCCGTAGAGCCACGGCTCCATGACGTTGCTGACGAAAAGCTCCAGCATCACAAAGAGCCCCACCGTCAGGATTGGCGCTACCCAACCCGTGGAGATCGCCATGGACAAACCGATCGGCGCCGCTGCGGCACTCCACGCGCCGATGTATGGAACAAACCTCAATGCTATGGCCAGGATCCCCCACAGGAGGGCGGCCGGCACGCCGATGAAGTAAAGCCCAACCGCGATCGGAACGCCAAACGTGATATTGACGATGAGTTGCGTCAAGAGGTAGCGGCTCACCCGCGTGGCAGCGTCTTCCAGCGTCTGAGTGGTCACGGTCACCTGACCCCGCCCAACCAGGCGGATGAATCGATCGCGCAAGTCCTCACGCCGGACCAGGAAGAAGACCACGAGAACGATGACCACGCCGGTCGAGCCCATCACCACGAGCATGGAGCCGAACATTCCACCTATCACTTGCAGTGGGCTTGGTGGCGAGGCGATCACGCGAACCAGGGAGGGCCGTTCCTCGTCCCCCTTTGCCTCCGCGGACGGCCCAACTGGCGGGTGATTCTGGCCAATGTCCTGGGCCGTTCTTGTGACCTTGCCCAGCGCAGTGCTCAAATAATTGTTAACCGGGTCCAGCTTCCTCTGAATATTGGTCTGGTACTCGGGTATTTTGGGGGCCAGCTCGATCATTTGAAGCGCCGCCGTCCATGCCCCTGCCCCCAGCAACGTAAAAGCGAAAATGGCCGTGAGGAGCACGGACGGAATACGGCCCAGCTTCCGCCGCTCCAACCAGTCACAAATCGGAACCAGCAGGAAGCTCAGCAGCACAGCCAGCGTCAAGGGAACCAGCACGCCCTTGGCCAAATAAAGAACCGCAACGACCACGGCGAGCGACGCCAGTGTCAACATCCACGGTGACTTGGCGAAATGGTCAGAGTCTGTCATGCGATCACGCCTTCAGATGCGACCACCCCCATCGAGTCGTGGGGCGACGGTGTTTCAACTCGATCATTGGCAACAACAGCCGCCGTAAGCAAACCTTCCACCACAGTTTTTAGGATACCCGCCAGAACTGTTCCCAAGGTTGAGATCAAGAATGACTTCTTGGTTCGCTGCGTTTCCTGCCCTTGAGAGCTTGGTCGCATCTCTGCTTCTGAGTTCGTCCTTGGTTGCGTCAACGCAGCGCCCGTGACAAACCCAACCGCGGCAGCCGAACCGGTGACGAGCCATGGATGCTGTTTCGTACATGAACGCACATCAACCATCCCGTTTAGGGTTTCTTTCATGTCATGCAGGGTTTGGCTCATCGCGGTCCTGGCATCTGCGGCCTGATCGGCAAGAAAGCTGCGCTCATTGCTTCTCTGAAGTAGCAGCCGCCACCTGGTCGGAGACATTGCGTCCGAACTGTGCTTGCTCTCCAGCTTGACGTTCCTCATACTTCTGGACCGTCCTTTCCTGAGAGGTGATCTTCCGTTTGACCACCGTGTAGTACATCCCAAGGCCCAGGCCGGCCAACACCAGAAACCCAGCTATGATCTTGCCAACCCACAATCGACCGCCGCAGAGTACACCCAAACCTTCCGCTGTCCCGCTGAGCAAAAACCAGCTCGCAGTGATGATGAGTCCACTGATCGCAACGAAGCCCAGCACAGCCAACACGATCCAGTGGTAGGTATTCCGCAGGGAGAGCTTGACGCCGTCGGTCTTGGCGGTCACATAGTACGAGAGATACTCGCGCAGCTCGTGGGACTGCTTTAGCAGCAATTTCAGTGCGTCAAGTTCTGTTGTCTCCCTTTGTTCGGGATCATCAGTCTGCATGGCCGTCGAAGCGTCTCCGTTGGACCGATGATCCGGTGTTCGCTGCCCCTCCGCGGATGCTGGTGAGTTTCGGTCAGCCATCATGGCAATGCCCGCTCAATACACCACGCGGTCAGCGACGCATCCAAAAGCGACCGAAAAACAAGCCGATGCCTGCCGCGATCAATATGGACTTGAGCGGCCGTTCCCGGATGTATTGCTCGACGCTGCGCTCGACCTGCTGCACTTTGTCTCGCCCCTGTTCACAA
>CAYLLT010000176.1:0-7115 GCA_964384465.1 uncultured Planctomycetales bacterium
GCGGCGGGCAGGCCCTCGGCGTGGATGTAGCTGATTTCCTTGAGCTTGAGGGCGCCCTCGAGCGCGACCGGATAATTGTAGCCTCGGCCGAGGAAGAGCCAGTTTTCGCGATCGTGGGCGTACTGCTCGACGACGCAGCGGATGGCGTCGGATTGCGTGAGGATCTCGGCCACCTGCTGCGGGATGCGCGACAGGGCGTTGATGAGCGCGTGGGCGTCCATCTGGGAGAGGAAGCGGCGTCGGCCGAGCTGGATGGCCATCATGGCCAGCGTCGCCACCTGCGAGGTGAATGCCTTGGTGCTGGCGACGCCGATTTCAGGGCCGCAGTGCAGATAAACGCCGGCGTCGGCTTCGCGGGCGATGGTGCTGCCCACCACGTTGATGACGCCGAGAGCGAGGGCCCCCTTATGCTGGGCCTCGCGGAGGGCGGCCAGCGTGTCGGCGGTCTCGCCGGACTGGCTGATCGCGATGATGACGGTGCCGTCTTCGATCAGCGGGTTTTTATAGCGGAACTCGCTGGCGTATTCGGTCTCGGCGGGGAGCTTGGCGATGTCCTCGAAGAGATATTCGCCGACGAGGCCGGCGTGCCAGGCGGTGCCCTGGGCGGTGAAGACGATCCGTTTGGCCCGGGCCATCTCGCGCGTGAGATCGGCGATGCCGCCCAGGTGGATGGTGCCCTCGCGGACGTTGAGCCGGCCGCGGAGCGTGTTGGCGAGCGACTGCGGCTGCTCGAAAATCTCCTTGGCCATGTAGTGCTCGTGGCCGCCCAGCTCGATCTGTTCGAGCGTGAACTCGACCTCCTGCACTTCCTTGGTGACCGGCACGGCGTCGAGCGTCATGGTGCGGAAGCCGTCGCGGGTGACGACGGCCATCTCGCCGTCGGCCAGGTAGACGACCTGAGCGGTGTGCTCGACGATGGCGGAAGCATCTGAAGCGACGATGTACTCGCCGCTGCCGACGCCGAGGATGAGCGGGCTGCCCTTGCGGGCGGCGACGATGCGGTCGGGCTCCTGGGCGCTGAGCACGGCAATGCCGTAGGTGCCCTGGACTTCGTGCAGCGCGTCGCGGACGGCCTGCTCGATGCTGCCGTCGTAGAAGTGGCCGATGAGCTTGGCCAGCACCTCGGTATCGGTTTCGCTTTCGCAGCGGATGTTCTGGTGTTCGAGGAAGGTCCGCAGGGCGCGGTAGTTCTCAATGATGCCGTTGTGGACCAGGGCGATGCGGCCGTCCATGGCGGCGTGGGGGTGGGCGTTAATCTCGCTCGGTCCGCCGTGCGTGGCCCAGCGGGTGTGGGCGATGCCGAGGGTCGCGGCGGTGCCCTGGTCGTCGAGCTTGGCCTCCAGCGTGCTTATGCGCCCGACGGAGCGGGTGATGAGGATGTGGTCCTTTTCGAGCAGGGCGATGCCGGAGGAGTCGTAGCCGCGGTATTCGAGGCGCTTGAGGCCCTCGATCAGGATGGGCCGGGCCCGCTTATGTCCGATATAACCGACGATTCCGCACATAAATCTCACCACGGAGGCACGGAGACACGGAGAAGATGATTCATTATCGTCATTCCAGGGACGGGGTTCAATGACGAGGGGGAGAGTGGGAGACTGGGAGAGGGCGCGACGGTGGAATTGCGGAGTGAGGGATTGGCTGCGCGGGCGGGTGGTCGAGAGGAAAGTGAGACGTGAGACGTGAGAAAGGTCGTTTTTCACGGGTTCGATGGTCCGGTCTGATCCGCGGCGTTCTTGCGGAAAGATGGCGCAAGGAGCGGCGGAAACAGCAGTTGTGCGCGTCAGGCCGGCCTGAGGAAATGGGTTTGAACTGTTTATTTTTCTTTGCGCGTCTGGGCGACCCTCCGCGTAGTGTGGGTTACAACCCACCACGGACGTGCATAAAAGGTGGGTCAAGACCCACCCTCGACTCTCCGGAAACTTCATCCACTCAGGTGCGACGATGCTCATAGCCCAGTTCCCCGCTGACGCGAGATCGGAACGCGGGTCGGCGGGCACCGCGCCATGCGTGAAACCCGCATGGCAGGGCGTCCACGGGGGTTGCACGGCTTCGTACCGTCGTGGCGCTCCTTGCGGCATGTTCATTGCCCCCTGGCGGAGTACGCGCTCCGCGCCATCGTTATCTATCACATTGCGCGTTCCGCTCGGAGGCGGGCGTGAGGAACAAGATCAGCGTGCGCACAGTATCGCCAATCCGCGCTCCGCCGCTGAGACAAACCGCAGAAGAAGAGGATAAAAAGGATAAAAAGGGGACATTCTACTTATTATCGTCCTTTCGCGGTCGGCCACGGGGGCGCAGCGTCGATTCGAGACCCAGGCGCGTCGCGATCCGCTGCACCCAGGTTGCGGTTCCCAACGGTGTGCCGCGTTGTAGACTGCGCTGCACGGCGGACACCTCGCTCTCGGTTTCCGGCTGATTCACCCGGGCGATCCAATTTCGCGGGCGATCCACGTCAATAAAGTAGAATGTCCCCTTTATCGCTATTGGTTGGCACAATCGATGTTGGCGGGGATGTTGGGCCCGCTCATGCAGCGGAGGAAGACCCTGACGTCATCACTGTCGACGTCGGGGTCCCCATCCAGTCGTGCATCGATACATTCGGGAGGCGATTGTACGGGAGAACCCATACACAGTTGCAGATGGGCGAAATCTTCAATGTCCACGTCGAGGTCATTGTCGAAATCGCCGATTTGTATCCGACCCGCCAATTGGACATCATCCATGTACCAGCCCTCGAAGTTGTTGGCGATAGCATCATTGGTGGCGAACCGGAATCGCACGCGAATCGAAGATCCGGCCAGACTGGAGACGTCGATCTGGGCCTTTTGCCAGGAGCCGGCCTGATCGCTCAAGGATTGCGGAGCGCCTCCATTCGCGGCCACAAGGCTGAACGGCCCGTTGTTCTGAGAGACTTCGACGGAGGCCACATCCCAGGTGGGCGCGGCCCCCTCCGTGCTCAGGAAGTAATTGAAACTCAGCGTGACCGGCGGCTGCGAGTTGAACAGACTGATGGGTGGGGACGTGACGACACCCGCCGTATCGCCAACATCATAGTTTCCACCTCCGCTGGAGTTCTCCCCCTGTCCGTAATACAGGCTCATGGTGGGTGAATGTCCCGCTCCGGAGCCGCGCCCGCTGCTCAGATGCCACAGTCCGCCGCCGGGGGCGAACGTGTTGTCGATGACGACTCCTCCCGTACCGGCCTCGAAGTCCTGTGACCATATCGGATGCACCGAAAGGAGAGAAAAGTCCGCATCGCTCTCGTCCACGTTGACTCCGTCGGTGATGCGGACGCGGTAGTTCGTGGCGGTGGGGAGCAGGGTGGAGATGGACCAGGTGAAGTTCCCGGTGTTGGGGATGTCGTCCGCGAGTTGACTGTGGACCGATCCTCCCTTGAGCAGGAAGACATCGGCGGTCGGGCCTCCTCCGATGGATGTCCAAATGACCTGGTGCGTCGTTCCCTTGGCCCACGGTTCGCCCCCGTTGGGGGCGAACACCGCGGCCCCGGGAGGCGCGGTCAGCGCCTGGTAGGCGTTCAGTCGTCGGCCTGAGATCGTCTTTCCAGCGAGCGCTGGTATGGGGTCGCCGGTGAAAACAATCCGTTGCTTGAGGTCCGACAGGTTCATCGTTGGATTGTTGGCCAGCAGCAAGGCGGCGACACCGGAAACGTGGGGCGTGGCCATGGATGTGCCGCTGAACAGCGCATAGGCATCGGCGTAGCTCGTGCCGATGGATTGGACGAGGATGCCGTCGATCTCTCCGCCGTAATAGTTGTTGTCGGTCACGTCGGTGATCCAGTGGAATCGCACCTTCATGGCCGCGTTCCGATAAGCCTCGGGAATATCAACAACCGGCGAGTAGTAGAACGCGCCCAGACAGCAATTGCCGTTGACCGTGAACACCGTTCGCCAGCCGGCACCGTCCCAGACCTCCGCCGTCAGCGCATCCGTGGTACCCGTCTCAAAGCGATAAGAGAAGACCAGGCTCAGACCGCGAAGCCCGCGGGTCTCCATGGCTGGCGTGACAATCGACCCGTCGCTGCCGCCCAGATAAGGCGAGGCGTTGGCGTAATCGCCTCGCGCGGAAATATTGCCTGTGAACACCGTATTCGCGACCGTGCCCCAACGATTGACCGGTCCCTCGGTGGTCATCAGCGTACCGGCGAAACCCGGCGTGGCAGCGCTTTGAAAATCCTCATAGAACAAGGTGACGTAATTCGGTACCGAGCTGAGGACGCTCAAGCCCGGAGCGCCGAGATGAACGGTCATGTCGCCGTAGCTCGAGAACGAAGCGAGTGCATCGGTACTGGTCGTGGCGGCGACGGAGATGACGTTGGGGACGTTGTAATTCGCGGGATAGGCGGGTACGGTGTCATTATCGCTCGCGCTGTTGCCGGCGGCGGCGACAAACAGCACACCCTGGTTGTAGGCGTTGATGATGGCCGCCTCGAGAGACGACGAAAAACTTCCGCCTCCCCAACTGTTACTCAGAATCTTCGCCCCGTTGGCCACCGCGTAGTTGATCGCATCGACGGCATCCGCAGTTGACCCGGAACCGCTGGCATTGAGGAATCGGCAGGCCATGATCCGGCATTGCCAGTTGACGCCGGTCACGCCCAGCGCATTATTGCCCCGCCCCGCAATCGTCCCCGACACGTGTGTCCCGTGGCTGTGTGCATCGCTGGGATCCTGATCGTCCTGCGCGAAGTCCCAGCCGTATACGTCGTCGATGAACCCGTTGTTGTCGTCGTCGATCCCGTTGGTTTCCTTTCCGCCGCCGGATTCGCCGGGGTTGTGCCACATATTGTCGATCAGCTCGGGGTGAAGGTAATCGACGCCGGTGTCGATCACCGCCACCACGACCGCGGACGAGCCCGTGGTCACGTCCCAGGCCTGCGGCGCGTCGATGTCCGCATCCGGCGTGCCTCCGGTCTGACCGGTATTGTTGAGGGCCCACATCTCCGGGTAGCGGCTGTCATTCGGGACGGCCAGGGCGTGTACGATGTAGTTGGGTTCGACGACGAGGACGCGAGGGTCGGCCGTTGACCAGCGCTCAGCCATGGCCTGTCTGACTGACTTGCCCGCAGGCAGCTTCACGCGAAGAACCTGCCGCCCCGGCGTGAGCGTGATCCGCCGCCGGATCTGACCGCGTATCGCATTCTCCACGCCGTCGAGCTTCTCGCCGGCTTCGAGGATGCCGTTGCGGTTCGCATCCGCCGAAAGCAAGACCAGCACTTCATCGGGAACGAAGGCGGGCTCGTCCTGCCGCATAGCGCCGCGCTGCGCTACCGGCTGAGCCGCCCGTGCCGGTCTCAGGGGAACGCACGTTGTCAGGATGGTCAGAAAGGCATTCACAAGCAGGAAAGCGTGGGAATACGCTACGGCGTTGACATGGCGTTGCAAAGCCGATCCTCCTCCGAACTGGCTGGAAGAATCTTTCTTCCACTTTTTTGCTTGAATTGTTTTACTACGAACGACTCTGTTTGTCTACCATGCCACACCACCCGCAAGATTGGCGTGTCAAACCATTAGGGGCATAGGAAAATAAATTATAGCTTTATTTCTGTCTGCATGAAGGGAAACCGGGCGGTTCAATACGCGGGCACCCTTGTCCGTGAAGCCCGGGTCGGCGGGGGTGTTGACAGATTTGGGATTGGCTGCTATCACACTGCCCCCGAAAGTGGTTATGATGTTCGGCTGCATGCGCCGTCGGCGCGAACTTTGGCGAAGGGCGGTTCGTATCGAACTTTTCGGCGTCGGAGTGGTGCAGGGTGCATCCATTGGAACACGCCAAACGGTAAGTTAATATTTTGCAGCTTTTAGGCCGCTGGGCCCGCCACTGCGACGGTCGGGGCGGCTTCTACGAAAAACGACGATGGTGAATAAAACACACATTCGGCCGCGAGAGCGGGGCGGCCGCTACAGAAGGACTCATGGCACATGATTCAGGTCAAGAATCTGACGAAAGCCTTCGGTTCACATCTGGCGGTGGACAACATCTCGTTCCGTGTGGAAGAGGGCGAGATCGTCGGCTTCCTGGGGCCGAACGGGGCGGGCAAGAGCACGACGATGCGGATCCTGACCTGCTTCATGCCGGCGACCAGCGGGTCGGCGACGGTGGCGGGGTTCGATGTGTTCAATCAATCTTTGGATGTGCGGCGGCGGATCGGGTATCTGCCGGAAGGCAACCCGCTCTATCCGGAAATGCGGACGCGGGAGTATCTGAACTTCCGCGGCAAGCTGCGGGGGATGTCGCGAAGCGAACGCGAAACGGCGATCCAGCGGGTGACGGATCGCTGCTGGCTGGGCGAATTCGTCGACCGGCCGATCGGGCAGCTTTCCAAGGGTATGCGGCAAAGGGTGGGCCTGGCGGACGCGCTGCTGCACGACCCGAAGGTGCTGATCCTCGATGAGCCGACGATCGGCCTGGACCCCACGCAGATCCGCGAAACCCGCAAGCTGATCTCGGACCTGGCCCGCAAGCACACGATTATTCTGAGTTCGCATATTCTGCCGGAGGTGGAGGCGGTCTGTCAGCGGACGATTATCATTGCTGGCGGCAAGATTCGGGCCAGTGGATCGATTAGCGAGGTCCGCGAGCGGATCAAGGGGGCGTCGCGGCTGATCGCGGAAATCCGCGGTCCGAAACAGGACGTGGAGAACGGCGTCCGGCAGATGAAAGGCGTGAAGCGGGTGGATTCGAGTGCGGCGGAAGGATGGAACCGGCTGCGGGTCGAGAGCGCGGATGGGCAGGACGTGCGGGAAGGGATTGCCGCGCTGGCGGCACAGAATAAGTGGGGCCTGCGGGAGCTTCGGCTGGAAGTCGGCAGCCTGGAGGAGTTCTTCATTCAGATCACGGCGGAATCGAGCATTGCGGACCGGGGGACGGAGGCGGCGTAACTGCATCGGTATTCGCCGATGCCCGCCGGCCACGGGGGGCCGGCGCTACAGATGCTGGCGGGATGGATAGACACAAGGAAACATGACCATGTCGGCACAGAGTGATGTCAACACGATGGCACAGGAAGGCCTGTCGCCGGGCGAGCGGTCGCAACTTCGTAAAGAAGGACGGGCGGCGACGGGCGGGGCGGGCGGGGCGGGCAGTTCCGGCGCGAC
>CAYLLT010000177.1:0-7036 GCA_964384465.1 uncultured Planctomycetales bacterium
TTCCTGGTCGAGTAGGCCGACAGCGGACATGCGCAGCGGACCTCGGGGTCGAAGACCGGGTCGGCCGCTGCGAGATCATCGGAAAACCGCGCCGTTTGCGCGGTCAACTGAAATGCGGAGACTCGGCGCGGGCCAGGCCCGTGCCGAGTCTCTGTGTTTTTTGAATCATCCGCACCCGGCGCTGCGGGCCGGCGGCTACGAATAACCGAAAAGTGCTCTAACACCCTGCTCAGTGCATCTCCGCCTCGCAGGTGCCGATCGCCGGGCGGTAGTAGTTGAACTGCACGTTGGGGTGATCGGCCAGCAGCGACATCGGCACCGCGCTGTCCGGCATGCGCTTGGAGATCATGAACGCCGTCAGGCGGATGCCGAACGGGTTGTCGTGCGTGCCCGGGTGCCAGATCGACACGCGCTCCGCCTGCCACGTCTCCACCGGCCCGACGGATATGGCCTTGGGCGGCACCAGAGGGATATTCCCCCCGCCGGAAGTCCGCGCGTTCTGCACCAGCGTCAGCGGATGCAGATCCACCACTCGCGTGGTCAGCTTGCGATACACCTCCGGCGGCGGCGGCGCTTCGGTATACGGCGCTTCCCGCCGCGGCGGATCGTTGAACGCCCAGTGCTTGATCTCGCCCTGCCCGCCCTGCATGGTTGCACAGCGAACGCCGTTCCAGCTTCGGATATAGGCCGCAGGATCGGCCTTCGGAAAATGAAGGTTTGACTCGGGCATGGCCAGGTCCTTGCGGATGCGATTGAAACACATCTCCCGGTCGCAGCGGGCGAACGAGAGCGGGTGCGTTTCGGGCGCTTCCTTCCCATCGATATACCACTCGTCCATGCCCCAGAAATGCGCATGTTTGAGGTTCAATTCGAGCGCGTTCACCAGCCGCGCGACCAGCGGCAACTGCTCGGTCGGACCGATCGGACCGCAGATGCCGACCGGCTGATCCGCCCTCGCCTGCCGCCACGCCTCGATGTACTCCAGCGCCTCCGCCAGATAGAAATCCTCCAGCGTGTCGTACATCACCACGCGAAAGCCGTCGCGGGACAGCTTGCTGAGGTCGGCGGCCGTCAGCCGCGATACCTCGTCCAGCAGTTCCCGCGGCAGCGTCGTGTAGTCCCACCACCCCGGCGCGATCGTGCTCAAAGGTCTTGCCATGGCATCGCCCTCAAATTTTTCAAAGCATCCGAATACCGATTAGATCGAGGCACAACTCGACGGCTAGAATATGTCCAACATCTGGAACTGACAACTGCGCGGGTGCGCGTGTCAGCTTCCACTTCGCCGCCAGATTAACGGTCCGCCCGGCACCGGCGGGGACTCCAGGACGATCCACGCCCGGCGATCGCGTTTCTCGATCGTGAACGGTTTGAACGTGCACACGTCGGTCAGCCAGATCAACGTGGCCAGGTTCGCGGACTGATGGCCCTTCCAGAAACTCAGCGGCGCCCGGATCTGCTGACCCCACTGCCGGCGGATCAATTTGAGCAGGTGCGGCGTCAGCGGGTCAAATCGCCGGACCGACCGTGCCGTTACTACCGCTCGAACGGGACCGCTGACCTGCTTGAGCCAGATCAGGTCTCCGGCATCCAGGTCACCGTGAGGGGGCAGATTCACCTGTCCCAGCCGGCATTCGATGGTTTTCAGCCCGGCTATAATGTCATCCAGACAGGACCGGTAAAAAACGGCCAGATGATGCCGCATCACTTTGTTTTCCTGAACCTTAACGACCTGTACGGTAAATAATTGTGGCGCATTGGCTTTTTGTTAAAGACCAGCTAGAATACTAGAATAAAGTGTAGCACGTTCTGCCCCGAGTCCCTTACTTGTAAAGGATGCGTAAAAATCATGGCTGTCAGACATCACATTAAAGTACTGGTCGTCGATGACGATCCGCAGGTTTGCAAGACCGTCAGTATGATCCTCACGGAACATAATTACCACGTGCAGTCATACTCGCAACCGCGGCAGGCCCTTCAGGCGGTGCGAAAGTCGCCGTTCGATATTGCTTTAATTGACATAAAAATGCCCGATCTGAACGGGCTGGAGCTGGTCGAGAAGATCAGATCGGAAGATCCGCGCGTCGCGCCCATCGTCATGACGGCGTACCCCGACGTTCAGACGGCGGCCGAGACGATGCGGCTCGGCGCCCGCGACTACCTCACCAAACCGTTCCGCGAGGAGCAGCTCCTGATCTCCGTCGAGCGGATCGCGCAAGAGCTGGGGCTGATCTACACCAACGAACAGGAGTTGAACCGCCTCATCGGCCAGCGCATTCGTCAGGAGCGCCTCAAGCAAAGCCTGACTTTAAGGCAGCTCTCGGAACGATCCGAACTCACCACCTCACAGCTCTCCCAGGTCGAGCTGGGTAAGAACGCCGCCAGTGTCTGGGCCTTGGCCCGGATCAGCGGCTCGCTCGGCCGGCAGCTTTGCGAGCTGATCGCGGGCCTGTGAATTCCGCAAAATTTCGTTGTGTTCGCCCGCGTCCGGTTATTAAAATAAGTGTGTCAGCCGACGGGCGGCAAGGGGTCTGCCCAAGTCGTTCGGCTGCGGGAGGTCAAACTGACGAGAACATTGCCAGCGCGAATCGCGCATCCTCGCGAGAAGGCATCCATCAGCGGCCTCGAATTCGCCAAAGCGGCCGCACGCATCGTGGATGAATATCGCGGAGAGGATGTGGTGATTCTGGATCTGCGGGGAATTTCGTCGGTGGCGGATTTCTTCGTCATCGGCACGAGCACGTCTGATCGCCAGATGCGGGCGATCGTCGATCACATCGAAGAGTACGGGGCTCGCGTGGGTCAGGCTCCATACGGAGTCAGCGGCTACGAGTCCGCCACCTGGATGCTGGCCGACTACGTGGATGTGGTGATCCATCTCTTCAACGCCGACAGGCGGCGATACTACGATTTGGAACTATTATGGGGTGATGCTCCCCGCGTGGAGTGGCGCCGCTCCGCGACGGGGTAGAGATGTTCCCAGTCAGTGAATGGTAGCCCGAAGCGCAAGCGAGGGTTTCTGACGAGCCGAGCCCGAAGCGCAAGCGATGGGTTTCTGCTGAGCCCGAAGCGCAAGCGATGGGTTTCTGCTCTCGTTATTCTTTCGGCTCCTCCGGCAATTCCGCAGCGACGCCGAGTTTCTTGTACCGTCGGAGCTGCGGCCACATGGCGGCGACGGCGATCACCACGAGGATGGTGCCGATCCCCCCGCTCACGACGGAGACCGTCGCACCGAACTCACGCCCTCCCGGCCCGTGGCTGAACAGGGCGGCAACCAGCCCGGATTCAAAACCGCCCAGCTCGTTTGACGCCCCGATGAACAAACCGTTGATTGCCGAGACGCGGCCGCGCATCTCATCGGGCGTGAGCAACTGCACCAGCGTGTGCCGGATGACCACGCTGATGGTGTCCAGCGCGCCGGTGATGGCCAGCATCAGCAGCGACAGCCAGAACGCTCGCGAGAGCCCGAAGACGATCGTCGCCAGCCCAAACCCGACCACCGACCAGAGCAGCGCCGAGCCCGCCCGCTCCAGCGGCGGTCGATGCGCGAGCACGAACGACATCAGCAGCGCGCCGAGAAACGGCGCCGCCGCCATCCATCCGAGCCCGCGAGGCCCCACCTTCAAAATATCCTCGGCAAACACCGGCAGCAGCGCGACCGCGCCGCCCAGCAGTACCGCAAATAGATCCAAAGTGATCGCCGCGAGAATGATCTTGTTTCGCCAGACGAAATCAACGCCGCCCAGGAACATCCGCAGGTTCACGGCCGACGGAGACACGATGATTGCCCCGCCAACGATCAGAAGCACCATCACAAAAAACGTGAATGCGGCGGCGGCATCGATCAGATAGACCAGTGCGGGACTTCCCAAAAAACCGATCAGCAGCCCGCCCACTGCCGGGCCGAGCGCGGAAGCGAGGTTGAACCCGCCGGTGTTCCACATGACCGCGTTGCCGAAACATTCGCGCGGGACGATCTGCGGCAGGAGGGCATGACGCGCCGGTTGCTGAAAGGCCCTGGCCGTGCCGGTCAGCAGCAGAAAGCCGTAAATCGCCCGCGTGCTGCCGAACCACACCGCGTTGACCGCCAGCCCCAGCGATGCCAGCGCGATGATCAGCTCGGAGAGCATCACGATGCGCTTCCGGCTGAATCGATCGGCGATATGCCCAGCCGGCAGCGCCAGCGCGATCACCGGCAGCACCTGCACCAGCCCCACCAACCCGAGGGCCAGAGACGACCCCGTCCGTTTGTAAATCTCCCACCCCACCGCCACGCTCTGCATGCGCATCCCGAAGTTGGCGATCAGATTGCCCGTCAGGTAGAAACGATAATCAGGAATGCGCAGAGCGGCGTAAGCATCGTGCGCGGTCGAGGTGTCGATCGGGTCGCGATTCATGGGCCGCCAGTTTATGCGGCAACCGAACCGTGGAACAGTTGCTCGGCCATGATGTACGGAGGAGGGTCGGTTTGCGGAAGCGCGGGATTGCCGAAGGAGGGAGTCGAACCCTCACCCCCTTGCGGGGACCGGATTTTGAATCCGGCGCGTCTGCCAGTTCCGCCACTTCGGCTGGCATTCACATCTTACCGCTGTCCCATTGCGGTGCCAATTCGCACGGTTGTCGTAATCATCAGGAAAGTGAAGAAGACTCACCCATCCCGAACTGCATCCGGCTCGGCAGGTTTACCTGCGCGCGGCAATCCGCTAGCATACCAGATGATCTATAATCGCCGGCCACCGGGGCGTAGCTCAGCCTGGCCTAGAGCGCTTGACTGGGGGTCAAGAGGTCGGAGGTTCGAATCCTCTCGCCCCGATTGTAACGCACAATTTCATCAGGATTTATGAGCATGGATGCCGCAGTAAAAACGAAAGCCTCTGGCGCTACGGGGGCTTTTCGGGCGCTACGGGCGCGGGCGGTCGCGTGCTCGGGGCGGACAATATCGCGATCTTCAATCATGACCAGGACAGGTGCTTTGATCGACTGAATGTTTTCAGGTCGCCAGCCCTTTAACTCTAGCAACTGTCAATTCCTGGCCAGGCGATCGCTCTGCTCGACGAACTCGTCGCCTTTCCAGTCGGCGTCTTTTTTGATCATGCCCTGGCGTTCGGCGGCTTTGGCTTCGGCCTGGCGGCGGACGAGGTCGGCGTGCGTGGTGAAGTATTGGAGACTGTGGCCCTTGAAGTCGTCGATGGTGTTGAACCCGTGACGGGTCATGAAGTTCAGGAGCTGATCGCACAGCTTCTTGACCAGCTTGTAGCCGTGTTTCATGACGCCGGTGCAGACCTGCACCGTGTCGGCGCCGAGCAGGATGAACTGGGCGGCGTCATCGCCGGTTTCGACGCCGCCGATGCCGCTGAGCGTGCGGTCGGGGAACTCCTTGCGGATCATGCGGGCGAGCTCCATGCACATGCGCAGGGCGATGGGGCGGACGGCCTTGCACGAATACCCGCCGGGTACGGTATAACCCTCTACCGACGGTTCGGGCCGCAACGTCTCCAGATCGACGCCCATGACGCACAGGATGGTATTGATCGCGCTCACGCCCTCGCAGCCGGCACGCAGCGATGCCCGGGCCGGGTCTTCGATGTGCGTGACGTTCGGCGTCATCTTGGCCCACACCGGCACTTTCGATGCCGCGTTCACCCAGCCGCAAACCTCTTCCAGGATGCTCGGGTCCTCGCCCATGGCCGCGCCCATCTTGCGTTCGGGCAGCCCGTGCGGGCAGGAGAAGTTCAGCTCGAAGGCGTCGATGCCGGTCGCCTGCGTGCGCTCGACGATCTCCACCCAGGCGTCCTTGTTGTATTCCTCCATGATCGAGGCGATGAGAATGCGGTCGGGGTATTTGTCCTTCACTTCACGCAGCTCGTCAACCCAGACGTCGAATGCGCGGTCGCTGATCAGCTCGATGTTTTCCCAACCGTACACCTCGCGCGATCCCTCCGCCCGCAGCCGGGCGTAACGCGGGGCGACGTTGACGACTTTCGAGGCGTCGAGGCTGATCGTCTTGCAGATGACCGCGCCCCAACCCTCATCGAATGCTTTGGAAATGACGTTCGCATTGGTGCCGGGCGGGCCGGAGCCGATGACGAAGGGATTTGGAAGTTTCAAACCGTTGACGGTGGTACTGAGGTCGGCCATGACGAGAGCTCCTGGGAATTGACCCGATACCATTATACTCCAAGAATCGTTGCCGGCTCTCGAACCAAAGGCCGGCGGCGACAAATGAGATCGCTTGTCCGGTGGCCCCTCTGATGCTATACTTGCTTGCATGAAACGGCGAACGGAACAACTGAACATTCGGGTCACGCCCCAGGAACGAGCCGCCTTGGAAGCGGCGGCGAAAGAAAAGGGCTTCCGGGGGTTGGCTGACTACCTTCGCGCCGTGGCGTTTTCTGGCAAACCGCCGTCGGAATACACCTATACCGTTATCGTTCACCCCGCCGATCCTGACGAAGGCGGCTTTTGGGCTGAGGTGCCCACGTTGCCCGGCTGCAACACCCAGGGGGAGACCTATGCAGAAACGATCGCACACGCCAGGCAAGCCATCGAAGGGTACCTTCGGATGCTGGTGAAGCTCAACGAGCCGATCCCCACCGAGAAACAACCCAAAGCGACAACGGTGACAGCGGTAAAGGTATCCGTATGAGTCGCCGCCTGCCTTCGTTTAAACCCAGGGAACTGGTTGGCTTGCTCAAACGCGCGGGTTTTCTGGAAACCTACCAGGATTCATCGCACCTATATCTGAGACACCCGAACACTGGACGCACGACGTGCGTGCCCATGCATCCGGGCGACGTGAAACGCAATCTTGTCCGTAAGATTATGTTCAAAGATTGCGGCCTGACGATGGCTGATGTGCGAAGGCTGCTATCGAGTTAATGCGAGACGGAGGCCGCTGCCTTTTCGCCCACCAGGCAGTCGTCGTAGAACCGCGTGAGGGCGAACGGCTTGAGCATTTCGGGCGTGGTGCCGGTGGTGATCCGCTCGGCCATCAGCTTGCCGGACGCGGGGCCGGCTTTGAAGCCGTAGGTGCCCC
>CAYLLT010000178.1:0-7015 GCA_964384465.1 uncultured Planctomycetales bacterium
CGAATTGCTGCTGGCCCCAAAGCCGGCCAGCTCACCGTAGATGCGTGCGCTGCGGCCGCGGGCGTGCTCCAGCTCTTCGAGAATGATCAGCCCGCCGCCCTCGCTGATGACTGAGCCGTCCCGGTCGGCATCGAACGGCCGGCACGCCCGCTCGGGTGTCTCGTTGTATCGCGTGGACAATCGCTTCAGCAGCTCCTGCCGCATGAGGCCCATCGGGTTGAGCTTGCTCTCCGCTCCGCCGCAGATGCAGATGTCGGCGGCGCCGCGGGCGATCGTGCGGAACGCTTCGCCGATGGCCAGATGGCTCGACGCCTCCGCACAGGTGATGGTATTCGACGGCGCCTGCGCATCGTGCACGATGGTCACGTGGCACGACAGCATGTTGGGCAGGTACTTGAGCAGCCAGAGGGGCGTCAGGTTATTCATCCCCTCGCGGCCCCACTTCAGAATATCGAACACCCCGCGCTCGTCTGCGGCGGTAGCCAGCGCTCCGGCCAGCTCGTTGAGGTCGGCACAGATCAACCCCGCGCCGATATTGGCGCCGAAACGGGTGGGATCGAGATTCGGCGGACCCTCGGCTTCGCCCCGGTCGATCAGGCACTTCGTCCGCAAACCGGCATCTTTCGCAGCTTCGTAGGCGGCGGCCACGGCGATCTCGATGTCGCGGGCCATGACCTTGGTGCTCTTGCGGTACACCTTCGGCACGTAGTTGCCCATCGAAAACGATTCGAGCTGACCGCCGACCTGCGACTGAAAACGCGATGGGTCGAACGCGGTGATCCGCTTGATGCCGCTCTTTTTGTCGATGAGCGCATTCCACACGGCCTCAGCGCCGATGCCCACCGGCGTGACCAGCCCCAGACCGGTGATGACGACTCGTCGTTGACTCATCGGGAGCTCCGCTCCAATTGCGAATTGCGGATTGCGGATTGCGGATTGAAGACGCGGAATCGGTGGTCTTTACAATTCGCAATTCGCAATTCGCAATTCGCAATAGTCCTCACCGCTCAACCCCTCTTGATGTGATACATCGCCAGCAGGCTCTTGAATTCCTCGGTAAACACAAAGTTCTCCTTTGGAAAGTTCAGGCCGCTCATGTTCTGGTCGATGTGGGAGAACATCAGATCGACCTGGCCCAGGAGCCGGCCGTCGCAGTGAATCGTCCCGCTGGTCTGCGCCGCTTCCGCGGTGATCGATTCGATGACCGCTTCATACCGCAACTGCTGGCCGGGCGTGGCGATGCCGTCGAAACTGGCCCGCTTCACTTTAGCCAGTATGACCTTCTCGGTAAAGCTACGGGCCTCGCCGACGAGGATGCCGGCGGTTTGAGCCATGCCCTCGATCATCAGGCTGGCGGGCATCACCGGGAACGCGGGAAAATGGTCGTGCAGATGTTCCTCGGCGAGCGTCAGGTTTTTGATCGCGACGGCGCGTTTGCCGGATTCAAACTCGACGAACTTGTCGATCCAGATCCACCGCATGCTGCAACCCGATCAGGAAAGCGAGAAGCCCACGGGCTGTTACCCGTGGGCTTTGGAGTTCATACACCATCCGGACGCATCCGGTTCACGCCGCCAGCTTGTGCTCGATATAATTCACCAGCGTCTTGACGGTGAACAGGTCGGGCATCTTGTTGACGTCCGGGTCGGACTCGAAGCTGGAGAAGTCCGCATGCGGCATGGCCTTCTTGATTTGCTGAAGGCCGACCGGCGTGAACTTGCCGTTCGATACGTAGTCCGGATTGTTCAGCAGGTCGTCGGGAAAAAGCTCGCCACGCGGAATCTTGATGTTAAAGCTCTTTTCGAGGCGGAACACGATGTCGAGAAAGTCGATGCTCTCCGCCCCGAGATCTCCGGTCAACGTGGCATTCTCGGTGACTTCATCCGGCTCCACCGCCAGCGCGTCCACCAGAGTCTCCCGGACATTTTCAAAGATCTCGTCACGGTTCAGCGCCATATCAACTGTCCTCCTTATGCGTCAGGTTGCGTTTCAAAAGCTCCAACTGCTGTCGGGCCGAGGCGATCAGTTTTTCGTCCACGCCGGCCATCGCCGGGTCCTGCTCGGCCAGATTGAAATGCCGCAGCGACCAGTGCGCCTTGGTCATCTCCAGCGTGCCGCACCGGCCGGTCCCGACAAAGCGGCTCGAACCGGCGGCGATCTCCTTGGCCTCGACCGAGACCTCGAACACCTGCCCGGGCGACACGAAATTCTTGTACGTCACATTCCTGGCCTCGGACAACAGCACCATGCTGTGGGCGAAGTTCTCGGTCGCCCGCACCAGCCACGCCGAAGCCTGGACCAGCGTCTCGATCATCAGGACGCCGGGCATCACCGGAAAACGCGGAAAATGGTCCGCCAGGTATTCCTCAGCCAGCGAGAGGGCCTTGACCGCGCAGATCCGCTCGCCGGGCACCAACTCCGTTATGCGATCGATCAGGATGAACTTCATGCATGGCCCGCGTCCGAAGCCGCTTTCCGGCCCATCACTCTATGGGGCCAAAGTTTAGAGACTCCGGCGGCGAGTTTCAAGCCCCCTGCCTGCCACGATGCTGAAGTGGCGATGAAATGGTTATAATAAACTGGAATTCTCCGGGCCGGCGTGGAACGTATGTTTGTGCCATGACCCTTCGCCACCGATTGCAATTGGTTTACGGGATCGTCGTGCTGCTCAGTGTGGCCGTCGTCGGGATGGCGCTCTACGAGCTGCGTCACGCCCACCAGATCATCCACGAGCTGAAGGATTGGAACGACATCGTCGTACAGGTTGAACGGCTCAAGTCGTCCTGGCCGCCGCCGCCCGATCCCGCGGAGGAATTCGACCTGAGGCAAAAGTTGGCCGTACAGTTCCTGACGCTGGCGACCGCGCCGGATTATCTGGACAAAAAGCGGGTGCTGGAGGCGCTGTACAACGTCTATCAGCAATACGAAACTTGGAAAAGCATCCCCGAAGCGGATCGTTACGGCAGCATCGACATCGTCCGAGCGGCGTTGAACGAGCTTGCGATTGTCGTCGGGGACGAATTGGACAAATTGAATAATGAAGCCAACAAGCAGGCGGCCCGCACCAACATTCTGCTGGCCCTGGTGGTGGGGCTGACCGTGCTGCACGTCGCCGTCATCGGCTCACTGCTGCGACGGTGGCTGCTGCGGCCGATGGAGCAACTCAATCGGCAAGTTGAGGCTTTGGGCCGCGATGAGCCGCCGGCCGAGCCGCTGCTCAGTTCGCCGCAGGAGATGGCCAACCTCGCGCAGGCGCTGGATAAGGCCCGCCGGTCACTCGGCTCGCTGCGGCAGCAGTTAATTGAATCGGAGCGCCTGACCACGATCGGCCAGCTCGCCGCCCAACTCGCCCACAATCTGCGCAATCCGCTCGCGAGTATCCGTGCGGCCGCACAGGTCACTTCCAGGCACAGCGAGGCCAACCCGCAGATGCGGACGCGAATGGAAGAGATCATGGCCTCGGTGGACCGGCTGAATCAATGGATCGCCGGCCTGATGGAAGTCGCTCGCCGCGAGCCGACCGCCACGCAATGTCTGGATATCGTGCCGATGCTCGGGCACCTCAAATCAGCCCTGGCTGCCGAACTCGCGGCGAAGGACCTCACTCTCCTACTTGAACACCCGTCGGAAGGGGTGGCCTGCGCGCACGACCCGGCCACGCTGGAACACGCGCTGATCGCCATGCTGGTCAACGCGATCGAGGCTTCACCGCTTGGCGGAAGGATCATCCTGCGGGCAGAATGTGTCGCATCGAACGGACAATCCGGACCGGTTTGCCGGATTGGCGTTGAGGACCAGGGATCCGGCGTTCCGAAAGACGATCCGGAGCGGATTTTTGAGTTCGCCTACTCGACGAAGCAGCGCGGGATGGGGCTCGGACTGGCGCTGGCTCGCCAGGCGCTGCACCGCCAGGGCGGCTCCGCGCATGCCCGCAACAATCCCGGCGGCGGCGCCACCGTTTACCTTGAATTACCGTTAGCCACAGAGACCCCAGAGAAGACAACTACTGGATGCTGATATGCCCAAGCTCCTGATCGTTGAAGACGAAGTCAGCCTCGCCCGGTCGATGGGTGATGCGCTGGCCGAGGCCGGGCATGAAGTCCGGCTGGTGCACGTGGGCGAGAAGGTGCCGGCCGAGTGCCGCGCGTTCCAGCCGCAGATCGTGCTGCTGGATGTGCATCTGGGCGGGGTCAGTGGCTTAAACCTCCTGGAGCAACTAAAATCCGAATCACCCGATCTGGAGGCGATCGTGGTGACCGCGTATGGAACGGTCGAGGTGGCCGTACAGGCCATGAAGCGCGGAGCGGCGGAGTTTCTGACCAAGCCGATCGACCTCGACGTGCTCACGGTGACGGTGGACAAGGTCTGGTCGGCATCGCAGGCCCGCCGGCGGCTGGAGCAATTCCGCAGCGCCCAGGACGAGCGGCTTCGTGGTGTTCAATTGCTGGGCGAGAGTCCGGGCATCGTGGCGATTCGCGAGCAGGTCGGGCGTCTGGTCAGTCGCATCTCTCAGGGGAGCACCGCTCGCGGCGAACTGCCGCCGATCCTGCTCACCGGTGAGACCGGCACGGGCAAGGATCTGCTGGCCGGCTTCATCCATGCCTCGCTGCCGAATCGTTCGGGGCCGTTTGTGGCATTGAATTGCAGCGCGGTGCCGTCTGAACTGTTCGAATCCGAGTTGTTCGGCCATCAGCGCGGCGCGTTCAGCGGGGCGGCGGGCGACAAAGCCGGCCTGTTCGAGACGGCCGATGGCGGCACGCTGTTCCTCGATGAAATCGGCGATCTGCCGCTTAACCTCCAGCCGAAGCTGTTACGCGCACTCGAAACGCATACGCTCCGGCGCATCGGCGACACGCGCGACCGCTCGTTCGACTTGTGCCTCGTGGCCGCCACGAACCGGGACCTGAAAAAACAGGTTGAGGCGGGCGGGTTCCGCGAGGACCTGTACTACCGGCTCAAGGTGGTTGCGATCGAGTTGCCGCCGCTGCGGGAGCGGGGCGCGGACATGCGGCTGCTGGCCGGGCATTTCTGCCGGCAGCTCTCAGCCAAGTATGGTATCCGCGATCTATCACTCTCACCGGCGGCCGTAGAGGCCCTCCAGGCGTACGATTGGCCGGGGAACGTCCGCGAGCTGAGGCATTCCCTGGAAAGTGCCGCGCTGGCGATTGCGGGACCGGTCATCGACGTCCCCGACCTGGCGGGTTCGCTGAAATGGCCGGCGATCGCGGACCCCATCCAGCGGGCGGAGCGCGCTTTGGCCGGCGACCGCCCCATCAACCTGGAGGAAGTGGAAAAAGCGCTGATCCAGCAGGCCCTCGAACGGACAGGCGGGAACGTCTCAGCGGCCGCCCGTTTGCTGTCCATCGGCCGGGAAGCGATGCGATACCGGATGGTTAAATTCGGTCTGGGTTCGGGCGGCGAAGAGGTGTCCGAGCCGCGACCGTGAGGGAGCGGATAACTCGCGTATGTCAATCGCTTCCTCACGGGCGCGGCTCTGATACGCCAGTTGGTTGGTTTCAACCACTGGGTGGTTGATTTCATGAAGGTGCCGCATCCAGTTGCATGACGCAAACGCGTATTCTGAGGATTCAGGCCGATTTCCGCCCCTGGCACATCGATTGCCTGTGTTGTCAAACGATGCGTGGATGAAGACTTGGCGAAGCACGCCGGCACGGTTACACTGTGCCTTCGCGTTTCAATACGTACCCTGAGGAGAACAATTCATGAGTTCGCTCAACAGCCCTCAAAGTCCCCGGCGCGGTTTCACATTGATTGAACTGCTGGTGGTGGTGGCCATCATCGCCCTGCTGATCAGCATCCTGCTGCCCTCGCTGTCGCGGGCACGGGAACTGTCCAAGCGAACCATATGCGGCGCGAATACCGGCTCGATCGTGAAGAGCTGCCTGATCTACGCCGAGGCCAACAAAGGCCCGCTGCCCACGCCGGCTCACGACTCCTCTCTTGCCGCGGCCGCAGCGGTGTCGGCTACGGTTGTCGGGGAGCGCCGCACATCACCCGACAGGTGGACTTCCGGGACTAACCCCGCGATTGTGGCCACCTACAACAATAACAGCAGCACGCGCGGTTATTTCAAGCTGCTGATCGGCGGTGCACGGTCGTATGTGCAGGCCAAACAAATGTCGTGCCCGACCGCGCGGAATTCGCTCGGGCATCTGGCCAAGGGATCGGATGTGGAATGGACCGATACGGGCAACGTGATGCTCCTGGGAGCGAATAAGTTACATAAGTATTACGACTTCTCGGGGTATAACACCAGCCCCGCGGTGTCGGGAACCACATCCCAGGGCGAGCCCATCGAGTTCAGCTATTCGACGCAGGTGACGCTGAAGAATACTCTGACCGGCGGGCCTGTCTCACCGTTGGTTTACGGTAGCACGCCGAGCAACACGCAGGATCCGCGGAAAGCGATCATCGCCGATCGCAATCCCTACTGCAACAACATCACCATTGCCGCCAATACCCCCCCTCCGGTTGGGACACAACGCGGGAATGTCACCTATATAGCCAAACAGAAAACACTTGGTGCATCGGCTCCTCCAACCGGGGCCGCTGATGATGCCGCCGCCGGCACCAAGGCCTTTACCGTCGCCGGCACCGACCCGTATCAGAACCTGCGGAGCCGGGCCGCCAACTCGCGCAATCATAACAAGGAAGGGCAGAATGTCGGGTACCTCGATGGGCATTCCATCTGGAAGCAGCACGCGCTGGTGGGTGCGGATGATGATTTCATCTGGGGTACGCAGCAGTACACCGCCGCCGGTCAGACGAGCGGGATACCTCTCGAGCCAATTAGTAGTGCGGCTTTGGTCGCGGTTTGGGGGGGGGCAGCAGGGGGTAGTCTGGGTACGCTGCGTTCGCCGCCCAGCTACCAGACGGATTCAATCCTGATTCCGTAAGTCACGTAGGGTCCACTCCGCGGACCTTTTGCTTCAATTTCATGGTCCGCACAGAGGCTGGGAAACTATCTCAATTGGAACACTGGTCCGTAAATCAT
>CAYLLT010000179.1:0-6958 GCA_964384465.1 uncultured Planctomycetales bacterium
GCCCCGCATTCGGCGCCGCGCTTCTCGCCGGGCTCGCCGAGCGCGCGAAGGACATGGCGGTCCGCAACAAGTAGCCTAGATCAGCTTGCCGGGGTTCATCAGCCCCTGCGGGTCAAGCGCGTGCTTGACCGCGCGCATGAGTTCCAGCTCCAGCGGCGCCTTGTGGCGCGCAATTTCGTCGCGCTTCAACTGCCCCAGGCCGTGCTCGGCCGAGATCGAGCCGCCGAGCGCATCCACCACGTCATAGACGAAGCGGCTCACCTCGGAGCCGCGCGCGACCAGGGAGGCGTCGCCGACGTTGTAGTGCAGGTTGCCGTCGCCGACGTGGCCGAAACAGTAGACCGGAACGCCCGGAAACGCCGTCGCCAGGGCCGCGCCCGCCCGTTCGATGAATTCGGGCACCTTCGAGACGGCGACCGAGATGTCGTGCTTCACGTTCGAGAATTGAGCCTCGGGCAGGGTTTCGCGAATGTTCCAGAGTGCTTTCGACTCGGCTGCACTCTTGGCCACGACCGCGTTCAGCGCGAGGCCGGTGTCGAGCGCCTGCGCCAGTCTTTCATTCAGCGCTTCTTCCGTTCCACTGTCGGCCAGTTCCACCAGTACCGACCATTCGCCGCCGGGCAGCGGGTCGCGAATTTCCCGGCGATGGGCGAGCACGGCGTCGACGCAGGTTCGCGAAAGGAGCTCGAAGGCCGTCAACCGGTCGCCGCAGGCCTTCCGCAGGTGGCCCAACAGTTCCACCGTGCGCTGCGGATTCTCCACTGCGATCCATGCGGTCGCCGACGCGGTCGGCTTCGGATGCAGCTTCAGCACCGCCGCGGTGATGACGCCCAGCGTACCTTCCGCACCGATGAACAGCTGCTTCAGGTCGTAGCCGGTGTTGTCCTTGCGCAGGCCGCGCAGCCCGTGCCAGATGCGTCCGTCGGGCAGCACCGCTTCCAGCCCGAGCACCTGGTCGCGCGCGTTGCCGTAGCGCAGCACGTTGACGCCGCCGGCATTGGTGGAGAGATTGCCGCCGATCTGGCAGCTGCCTTCGGCGGCGAGCGACAGCGCAAAGAAACGGTCCGCGTCCGAGGCCGCGCGCTGCACTTCGGCGAGCACGCAGCCGGCCTCGACGGTGATCGTGTCGTTGAGCGCGTCGAGCTCGCGGATGCGGTTCAGGCGCGAAAGGGAGAGCACGATCTGATCCTGCGTGCCGGCCGGCACCGAGCCGCCGCACAGGCCGGTGTTGCCGCCCTGGGGCACGATGGCGATGGCGGCTTCGGCGCACAGGCGCACTACCGCGGCGACTTCCGCGGTGCTCGCTGGCCGCACCACGCACACCGCAGTGCCATGGTACTGCCGGCGCCAGTCGGTGACGTAGGGCGCGGTGTCGCTCGCGCCGGCGAGGACGTTTTTCTCGCCGACGACCGCGGCAAGTGCCTCGAGAAAGTTTTTTCGCATGATCCTTGACGCGGATTTTCCCACAGCTTAACTTGCAAGCCCGATGGAAAAACTGCGCAGAAAACTCCTCCTCGCGCTCCTGCTCGCCGCGGCGCCGGCGCTGGCGCAGCAAACCGTGCTTGTCGGGGCCGCGCTGCCACAGTCGGGAATCCTCGCCGACCTGGCCGCCGACCTGCGCAAGGCGCTGCTGCTGTGGCAGGAGGAGGTCAACGCCGCAGGCGGCCTGCTCGGCCGGCGCGTCGAGCTGCAGCTGCTCGACGACCATTCGCAGTCTACCGACGCGGGCAAGCTCTACGAGCAGCTCATCGGGGAGCACAAGGCCGATCTGCTGATCGGGCCTTTCGGTTCCGCAGCCTCGCTGGGCGCGGCGGCCGTGGCCGAGCGCAACCGCCGCATCATGGTCAACGCCACGGGCGCCGCGCGCGCGGTGCACCGGTCGGGATTCCGCTATGTCTTCCAGAGCGCCGCGCCGCTCGCGGCTTACGGTGCGGGGGCGCTCGACCTCGCGCGCAGCCAGGGCCTGAAGCGCGTCATGCTGCTCGCGCGCGCGGATCCATCCTCGCGCGAGATGGCCGGCCGCGCGCGCGAGGATGCAGCGGCGCAGGGACTCGCCGCCGGCGAGGTCGAACTCTACCCCCAGGGCGCGGCCGATTTCACAGTGCAGGTGGCGCGGGCGCGGGCGGCGGAGGTCGAGGCCTGGATCGCCTTCGGTCTGCCGCAGGATGCGGCCGAGATGGTGAAGAATTTCCGCAAGCTCGGCTTCGCGCCGCGCTTGTTCGTGGCGCAGGGCGCGGCGCATGTGGATTTCATCGCGCGCGTGGGCCAGGACGCCGAGTACGCGGTCGGCATTGCCGCCTACGACCGTCGCGCGCGTACGCGCGGCAACGCGCAATTCGCCCTGGGATATGCGAAGCGATGGTCCGCCGAGCCCGGCCAGCTTGCGGCCGAGGGCTATGCGGCAGCGAAAATCCTCGAGGAAGCGGTGCGGCGCACCGGTTCCCTGGAGCAGGAAAAGCTGCGCGAGACGCTGGTGGCCCTGGAAACCGAAACGCCGCTCGGCGCCTACAAGGTGGAACGCTCGGGCGCGCAGGCCGCGGCACGGCCGCTGCTGGTGCAGATCGTGCGCGGCCGGCGCAACATCGTCTGGCCGGAGGCCTATGCGACGGCGCAGTGGCAGCCGTATCCGTCCTGGGACTCGCGCAAGCCGATGAAATGAGCGGCTGCACGGGAGACGTGCGGGTGAAAGACGTGCGGTGAGCGAAGCGCGTCGCGTCGCGCTGCCGCTTGCGGTGACCCTGGCGGTGCAGACGCTGGTCGCGTTCGCCGTCTATTGCGCGCCGGTGATGGCGCCGGTGGCCGGCCCGGCGCTTGGTGTTTCCGCTTCCGCAGTCGGGTACTACATTGCGGCCACCTATTTCGGCAGCATGATCAGTTCGGCCGCCGCCGGGGGCTGGGTGGCGCGCTTCGGGCCGATCCGCGCCAGCCAGGCCGGCCTCGCGCTGTGCTTTGCCGGTCTGTGCCTTGCCGCCAGCGCCTGGCCGCCGCTGGTGCTGGCCGGCGGCTTCGTGGTCGGACTGGGCTACGGGCCCACCACGCCGGCGAGTTCGGTGATTCTGGTGCGCGCCGCGCCGCTTTCGATCTTCGCGCTGGTTTTTTCGATCAAGCAGACCGGCGTGCCGGCGGGCGGCGTGCTGGCGGGGCTCCTCGTGCCGCTGCTGATCTTCACCTTCGGCTGGCAGTGGGGCGCGGTGGCGATCGGCGCCTGCTGCGCGCTGCTTGCGGCAGCGATCGGCGCCGTGCGCGCGCGCTACGACGTGAACCTGAACCCGCGCGCGCCGGTATCGCTGTTGAGCGCGCTCGCCCCGGTGCGCATGGCGTTCGACGATCTGCGCCTTCGGCAGATGTGCATCGCGGGCTTCGTCTTTGGCGGCGTGCAGATCACCCTGGTCACCTACCTGGTCACCTTCCTGGTCGAAAGCTTCGCGCTGTCGCTGGTGGTCGCCGGACTGGTGATGGCCGCATCGCAGGTGGCGAGCGTGATCGGCCGCGTCCTCTGGGGCGTGCTCGCCGACCGCGCGCTTGCGCGGCGCACGATGCTCGGCCTGCTCGGTCTCGGCATGGGCGTTGCCGCGCTCGCCGCCCTGACGGCCGACCCGGGCTGGCCGCGCGGTTTGCTGTTCGCGTACGCGGCGGCATTCGGCGCGACCGCGGTCGGCTGGAACGGGGTCTGGCTGGCCGAGATCGCGCGCCTTGCACCCGGCCGCGCGAGCGAGGCGACTGGCGGCTGCCTTTTTTTCACCTTCCTCGGCGTGGTGGTGACGCCGCCCCTGTTCAACGCGGTGCTCGCGCTCAGCGCAAGCTACCCGGCCGCTTATGCGGTGTTCGCGTTTCCCGCGCTCGCAGTCGGCGCCTGGTTGCTGGTTAGAATTCCGCGACCATGAGGCAGCCCGAGTAGATGCAGGACGCGATCCTCGTCCACGGCCTGTGGGTGCCGGGCGTCGTGATGAAGCCGCTGGCGGCGCGGCTCGCGCGCGCGGGCTTCCGCTGCCACACGTTTTCCTACCTGGGCGCGGTGCGGCCGCTGGCAGCGCACGCCGAGCGCCTCGCGCGCATGGCGCACGACATCGGCCCCGCGCATTTCATCGGTCACAGCCTGGGCGGCCTGGTGGTGCTGGAGGCGCTCCACCGGCATCCGCAGATCGCCGTCGGGCGCGTGGTATTGCTCGGCACCTCCGTGAGAGGAAATCTTGCGGGCCGGCGCCTTGCGCGCCATGCGCTCGGGCGCTGGCTGCTCGGGAAAAGCGAGCCCCTATGGCGCGAGCGCCATCCTGCCGGGCGCGAGGGGTACGGCCCGCGCTGGACGCGGCCAGAGCCCCTGGGCGTGATCGCCGGCACCCTGCCGTTGGGGCTGGGGCGGATGCTGGGCCGCCTGCCCGGGGTGAACGACGGCGTGGTGCGCCTGGAAGAAACCGAAGTTGAAGGCATGGCCGACAGGATCGCGATGCGCGTGGGCCACAGCGCGATGCTGGTTTCGGCAAGAGTCGCCGCGCAGGTTGCTGCTTTCCTGACCTATGGAAAATTCGCGCCGATTCCTGATTAGTTTTCTTTCGCCGTTTCTGCTCGGGGGTTGCGAGACGCTTGCGTATTACGCGCAGGCGGTCGGCGGGCAGATGGCGCTGATGGCGCGCACCCGGCCGGTGGCGGAACTGATCGCGGATCCCGCCACGCCACCGACCTTGCGCGCGCAGCTGGAGCGCGCGCGAGAGATCCGGGACTATGCGGTCAGGGAGTTGAAGCTGCCCGATAACGCGAGTTACCGGAGCTACGCCGACCTTGGCCGGCCCTATGCGGTCTGGAACGTCGTCGCCGCGCCCGAGTTCTCCCTGGAGCCGCTGCAGTCATGCTTCCCGGTGGCCGGCTGCGTCTCCTACCGCGGCTTTTTCGCGCAGGAGGACGCCGAGCGCCACGCCGCCGGGCTGCGCGCCCAGGGCCACGACGCCTACGTCTACGGCGTGCCCGCCTACTCGACGCTAGGCCGCTTCGACGATCCGCTGCTCTCCACGTTCATCCGCTATCCCGACGCGGACCTCGCACGGCTGATCTTCCACGAGCTCGCGCACCAGGTGGTCTACGTCAAGGACGACTCGACTTTCAACGAATCGTTTGCGGTGGCGGTGGAGCGCGAAAGCCTGCGGCGCTGGCTCGCCGCGACCGGGCGCGGCGCGGAACTGAAGGATTACTTTGCCGCGCAGGAAAGGAGCCGCAAGTTCGCCAGCGAAATCGAACAGGCGAGCGCGAGGCTGCAGCTGCTGTACCGGCAGCGCATCGCAGCCGAGGCGATGCGCGATCGAAAGCGGGCCGAACTGGAGCAGCTGAAAGTGCGGCTGGCGGGCCAGGATCGGTTCGCGGAGCTGGCGCCGAACAACGCTTTCCTTGCGTCGTTCGCGACCTATACGCAACTCGTGTCCACCTTCGAGTACCTGCTGCAGGAGGAGGGCGGCGACCTCGAGCGGTTCTACGCCAGAGTGAAAGCGCTGGCGGCTAACGCGCCGTCCAACCGAGGTCCATTGTCAGCGCCGAGCCGGTGATGGTGCCGGCGGCGTCGCTGCAGAGGTAAGCGACGAAACCCGTAACCTCGGCGGGCTCGATCAGGCGCTTCACCGCTGCGGGCGCGAGCATGATTTTCTCGATCACCTCCGCGGGGGACATGTTGTTGGCTTTCGCCTGGTCGGCGATCTGGTTGTCTATCAGCGGCGTGCGCACATAGGCGGGGCAGATCGCGTTCACCGTGATGCCGGACTCGCCGCCTTCGAGCGCGGCGGTGCGCGTCAGTCCCAGCAAGCCGTGCTTGGCGGCGATGTAGCCTACCTTGAACGGCGAGGCGATCAGCGCATGAATGGAGCCAATGTTCACCACGCGGCCCCACTTCTGCTCCTTCATCGAGGGCCAGCAGTAGCGCGTCAGCAGGAACGGCGCCGTCAGCATCAGCGCGATCATCCGTTCCCACTGGTCCTCGGGAAAATCCTCGATCGGCGAGACGTGCTGGTAGCCGGCGTTGTTCACCAGCACGTGCACCGTGCCGTGCTTGCGCAGCGTCTCGTCGACGAGATGTTTGCAGCCTTTTCTTTGACTTAAATCTGAAAGAATGAAATCTCCAGCCAGCCGCTTCGCGTGTTCCGTGCCAGCCTTTTCACTCATGTCGGCGAGTACCACCTTCATACCGTCGGCGGCGAGGCGCTCGGCGCAGGCGAGGCCGATCCCGCTCGCACCCCCCGTGACGATGGCGACTTTCTTCGTCATGAGAGGGGGATGTCCACGATCTTCTTGAACGCCGTCCGCGCGCACAGGCGCTCGAACCATGCCTCGACGTTCGGGTGCTTCGGCCGATCCATCGGCAGCCGCATCCAGCGCTGCACCTCGCAGCCGATTGGGATGTCGCCCATCGAGAAGGCGCCCGCCACGTACAGCCGGCCAGCGAGCGCGGCATCGAGGATGCCGGCCATTTCGCCGGACTTCACACGCGCCTTCTCGATCGCCTGCGCGTCGCGCTTCTCGGGCGGCGTGCGGATCAAGCCCCAGAAGGCGTCCCGCACGCTCGCCTGGAACGAGAATGCCCAGTCCATCCACTGGTTCGCGGTCGCGCGAGTGCGCTCGTCGATCGGCCAGAGCACGCCCTTGCCGAATTTCGCGGACAGGTAGCGTACGATGGAGTGCGACTCCCACAGGACGAAGCCATCTTCGTCCAGGGTCGGCACCATGCCGTTGGGGTTCATCTTCCGGTACTCGGGCGTATTCACCACGCCGAACTGCATGCCGGCGTCGGTGCGCTCGTAAGGCAGGGCGAGCTCTTCGACGCACCAGAGCGCCTTCTTGACGTTGACCGAGTTCGTGCGTCCCCAGATCTTCAGCATGTCGCTTCCTTAGAAACCTGCGGCTTGTCCATCGCGCCTCGGGTCGCTCGCCGCGACGTAGCCGCCCTCCAGCTGCCAGATCATCTGGCCGCTGCCGAACTGGT
>CAYLLT010000180.1:0-6954 GCA_964384465.1 uncultured Planctomycetales bacterium
GAGCGATTGTCGGCGTCACCTGCGGCCTGGTCAGCGGCTGGACACCGAGCGGCCTGGGATGCCAGACCTTCTGCGTCCAGGCCACCAACGCCGCCGGGTCCGACAGCAAGACCTGGTCGGTTTGCGTCAATTCGACCCGCGACTTCGATCATGATGGCGACGTCGATTTGAGCGACTTCGCTCACCTTCAAGCTTGTCTTTCCGGCGACACCTTCCCGTTCGGCAGCGGCTGCTCCGATGCGAACCTGGACGGCGACGGGGACGTGGATACGACGGATTTCAATGCATTTTTGCCGTGCATGCTCGGGGCGGGGCAGGCCCCAGGCTGCTGAAGCCGTCTTCTTGAAGTGATTGAGATGACTGGGTGTTGGACTCGCATGAGAATGATCTCCCTGTTGACTTTGCTGGCTATGGGCGGTGCTTCACACGCGGCCGTGCTGGACGATCCACTGAATAATTCCACCAGCGGCGTCAGGCAGGACGGGACCTTCCTGCCGGGCGGCGGTTGGCGTATCCGCAGCGTCGCGGCGGGCGACAGCCAAAACGGCCCCTACGACTGCATCTACTGGCACGTTCCGGTGATGACGCACGGCGCGTTCGAATATGACGTCAGGGGGATCGGGCCGGATAACTACGACGACAACGGCGTGACTCCGTGGGCTGGCAGCAACGAACTTTCGCACATGTATGACTGGACATACACGGAAGCGGGCGAGCCCAATGCGGACGTCGGCTTCTGGAGCTATCGCAACAATAGGTTCAAGCAGTTCCTCCGCAAGCAGGGTGATCCGGGCCCGCCGATCGATAAGCGCTATACGCTGGAATGTATCTGGTGTTTTGAGGGGCTTACTTGTGCTCCTAACGAAGACACGGCGGTACTGACGTGGAGCACCGGCACGACTTACCATTTCAAATGTGAATGGCAGCAGGTGGGCAACCAAGCGCAACTGAAGATATACCGTTCCGGCGTGCTGCTTTTGCCGCCATCGCAATCCTACGTCGGCACCTTCGCGCCCGGCGGCTGGAGCGTGCGCATCGGCGCGAGCACCCGGCACGCCAACGAGGACGCGTCCCTTGGAGCGATTTACAGCAACGTCAAAGTGTATGATTTGACCACGACGTCCCCGCCCCCGGCGCCGACGATCACCGTGCCGACCAGCGGTGCGACGGTCAACACCACGCTGGCCTACGTCCAGTGGACCAGCGATCCGCACACGCAGTATCAGATGCGGATCAACGGCCAGAACAGTTCGGATGCGGCCGTCGTCTACGATTCGCAGCAAGTCACCTCGGATCGAAATTTCGCATGGTCGGATACGCTGGCCAACAATGCGACGTATTATGCGTTCGTTCGCGTGGCCAACTCCGCCGGTTGGGGCCCGTGGAGCACCGGACGTCAGTTTGCGGTAAACACTTCCTTCACCCCGCCCGGGCCCAATTACAACTTGATCAAAGGGAACAGCTACGTGAATAACAGCGGTCCGTTTTTGGGTCTGGGTTTCACGCACTTCCGCGCCCTTCAACGCCGCAAAACCGACCCAACCCGGTACGCCAGCGATCTGGCCTTCATGGCTTCCAAGGGGTTTAGATACCAGCGTGTGCTGAGCATGGTGGCCTGGGACACCTTGGAGATTCCCCCGGTGAGCTTCCAAGGCCCCAATCATTTCGTGAATGCCTGGGCGGACTACGATCAGGTGCTGAAGGACGCGATCGACATCGCCTACGATACCTATGGCATCAAGACGGAATTGACTATTTTCGCGGATGCCCAGTGGGTGATGCCGCCCGACAGCCCCACCAACTCCGTTCGGACGAATCACTTGGACAGGATCCTGGCCGATGTCGTCGGCCGCGAGCATAAGGTCGTTCTGCTCGAGGTGGGCAATGAATTGTGGCAGAACGGCGTTTCCAACCCGAGTGACGTGAGCGCCAAAGCGCAATATTTGGCCGATCGTACGCCGATTCCGGTTGCGTTGAGCGCGCCGGCGGATGAAACCGATGCCGGGATCACGGCCTATTATGGCGGTACCGCGGCGGATGTGGCCACCGTGCATCTCAGCCGCGATGGCGGATGGCCATCAGTTTACGACTGTTATCGAACCGGTTTGACCGGCGTCGCTCCACTCAGCAGTAACGAACCGATCGGGCCGGGCTCTTCGGTGAATACGGAAACCGATCCGATCAAATTGTGCATGGCGGCCTGCTTTGCCTGGACGGCCGGACTACCTTCCTATGTGTTTCACTCCCGAGCGGGTGTCAATGGTTGGACCACTTTTCCGACCGGTCCCCCCGAGGTCTTTTACTCCGGCACGCCGGGCGTGGATTCCTATATGAATATCCTGCCGCTGCTGCCTGGGGACTTGGCCAGTTGGGATCGCAATGATGGCAAGGAAGCAGCCTCGCCCTTTACCAATTACTGCATGGGTCAGGCGAACAAATGGAGTACGGAAGTCGGCGGCGCGACCAACGGTTGCGTGCGGAACATCTCCACGGTTAAAGGCGCACAATTCGTGACCTGCGCCATTGGAATTCTCGGCGGTGGTTTGGAAATTGAATCTCGCCGGCCGATGCAGTTTCAAGTGTATAACCCACTCACCGGGGCAGCGATATACAACCTGGCGAAGAACACCGGCGAGCACACCACGCTCGCGCAAGGGCCGGGAGCCTACGTCATCAAAGGCACTTTCACGGATGTCACCAGTTTGCAGGATGTTTCGATTGATCTGGGCAACCCTGACGCCCTGCTGGGCATGACTCATCCGCAGTTTGGCGACGGCGACACCATCCCGTTTACCATCGGCGGACGGACCGGCCGCAGGAACTCGGTCACGGGGAACGATCACTACTTCTATTTTGGCGTGGGCGATTTCTTCGCCTATCAGGGCAGCAAGCCGGATCTGTACGTCATTGCCGATTACTACGATAGCGGGACCATTTCGCTCCTGCTGGAGTATGACGGGGCCGGTGCCAGCTATACAAACGGCGGCAGCGTCACGCTGACCAATACCAACACCTGGAAAACCAAGATTTGGCACGTGACCGACGCGTATTTTGGAAATCGTCAGAACGCGGGGGCCGACTTCCGTATCACCAGCCTGAACAATACGTTTTATCTGGATTTCATAGCCGTGACGACGCAGGTGCCGGGCCCGCCGATCATCGCCGAAGTCTCTCCTGACCCGGCCCCGATTTATCCGGGCACTGCTTACACCAAGCAATTGTCCCTGGTGCAGGGCTATCCCTATCCCAGTTGGTCGGTGGTGCAAGCACCGTCCGGCGTAACAGTGAGTCAGTTGGGATTGGTGACGGGTTGGACACCAGCGCCGGGTAGTCTGGGGGATTACACTTTCATTATTCAAGCGACCAACTCGCAAGGGTCGGATACGGAGTCTTGGGTGGTTCGGGTGTTGTCGCGCTACGACTTCGATTTTGACGGCGACGCGGATTCATCCGATTTCGGGCATCTGCAAGTATGCTTCTCGGGCGACACCATTCAATATGATCCAGGTTGTGCCGATGCCGATGCGAACGGCGACGGCGACGTGGATACCTCCGATTTTAGTTCGTTCTTGCCGTGTCTGGCGGGAGCCAATCAAACACCCGGGTGCTGAATGGGAGCGGACGAGGATGCCAACCTTCTTGTTCGGGAAAGAGCGGGAAAACGGCGGAGTGCTTTTGCGCCGGAAGGGATGCAAATCGTGACGATGTATTCGAAACGATCGACGTTGTGGGCGAGGAACCGCGGGACGGCATTCGCCGCCGTTATCTGCGGTCTTGTGCTTTCGGGTTTCGCCCAGGGCGCCGATGTCGCGGTTCACTCCTCGAACCGGTACTACCAGGACGCGACCGGAAAGCCGATGTTCCTCATTGGCTACTATGCCTGGTCGGCGGTACCGGACGGGTACTTCATCGACCATGCGTCGAGCTACGCGAATATGATGAACCAGGGCTCTCCCTTCAAGATCAACTACATTCGCATCGGCGCCCAGAGTCCTCGGATGTCGGGTTCCAGCAACCCGCCGACCTGGAACGGCTCTACGCTTCCCTGTCCGTACGCGGTGGACGGGAACAACCGCGCCAATTTGAATAGCTTCAATTCCCTGTTTTGGAACGGGCTTGCGAACCAGTGCGCGCTGGGCAAACAGAAGGGCGTTATCGTCCATTTGTCCATCTTCGACGGGGTCGGTTTACGCAACGGCCCAGCCTGGGGTTACGATGGCTCCTGGTGGAATCCCGCGAACCAGACCAGCACCTTCTATCCCAACCCGGACACCAACAGCAGCGGCGGGATCGACCAGGTGGGCGAGTTCTACCGGACGTCGGAATTCAACAACGGCAACCCGGCTCCGGGAACCATTAGCTACTATGAGAAAAGATACATCGACCAGGTGATCGCCACGACCGCCTCGTACGACAATGTGATGTACGAAGTGGGCAATGAGCTGGGCGCCGATGCCGCATGGGATACGGCGATCATCGCTTACATCAAGGCCCATACCAGCAAGCCGGTGACCGAGGGGGGCAACAGTGGATCAACCGCGATCGGGACCGGCGCGCAGGGCTGGTCGCCGCACGACCCGACCAATGTGCCGCAGTACAGGAGCCTGGTGGCCAGTGTCATCGGGCACGGATACCCGGCCTGGGAAGATACCGACAACAACGACTGGTCCTGCGGCTTCGGCTACTGTTCGTGTGGTGGTAGTTGTGCCACTGCGTGGGCCGCCCAGGACACCGGGTGCCGACAGGCGGCGTGGTATTCGTTTGTCGGCGGGGCCGCCGCATTTGGCAATTTCGACATCGACTGGTGGGATTGGTGGAACCCGAACGCCCGTGGATTCTCAAATACGCTGGGAATCTACCTCAAGAACCTGCAGGACTTCATCTCTGATTCCGGCGTCCATTTCGAGAACATGGTTCCCATGCACAACCTGGTCAGCAACAACGGCACGAATTCCTGTTTGAGCGACGTGGGGTTGGTGGCCTCGGCCTCCATCGAATACGTGGTCTACGTCCTGAGCGATGCGAGCGTCACCGTGGATTTGAGCGGTGCGCCCGGCAACCGAAACTACCGTTACTACGATCCTCAAACCGGCACGTGGAGCGAACAGCTCAGCATCGCGGGCGGAGCGATGCGTACCTTCAACAGGCCCAGCTTCGCCGCCAGCGATTGGGTCGTTTACATCGGCAACGGCTTCATCGAAACCTGTTCCACCGGGCAGGCCTCATCCACGATTACCCTGGGCACCGGCATCCTGCCGGCGGTGGCCACCGATACGCAGGGCAACGTTCATGTCATCTATGTGAGTGGCTCGAACATTCAATACCGGAAGTACGACTCCACACTGACCCTGCTGACATCGGAAGCGATTGCCACGTCGAACGGCGCGTATTACCCGCACATCATGTGCGACACCAATAACGTGCCGCATATCACCTACACCGAAGCGACCATCGATTATGCGAGCACCTGTTACTATACGAACCGCATCGGCGGCAGTTGGAAAACGCCGGTTGTGGTCCATAATACCGGCGGCAACGGCAGCCTGTGGTATCCGCGCATCGGGCTGTGGAATAACTTCGCCTACATCGGGTATCAGATTGGTCTGCCCAACGAACAGGGATTAGCCGGCCAGATCGTTAAGCTGACAAACCTCAGCACGACACCTTCAATAGTAACGACCGTGACGACGGCTTGCAGAACGGGCATCTCGGTCGATGGCAACGGGAATGTTCATGCCATCGGCCGTAACGGCGCCGCCGGCACGTACTATCAGAAATATGATTCGAATCTGAACACCGTGGGCGGCTTCCAACCCATAGGGAACGGCTACCCCGGCGGCTCGCAGGCTGCGTGGTCGGACAGCAGCAACAACACGCACCTTGTCGCCTGGTCGATTCAGGCGAACGGCACCTCTCCATGCCGCGATCGGTGCGGAATGGACTACAACAACACCGGCAGGCAGAACCCCAACGGCAGCTTCCCGAGTACCATCAAGGGATTGCTCGGTGGACTGTACGGCAGCGGTCCAGCCGGCCTGGATGGCAGCAACAGCGGATTCTGGAATGACGATGTGGCCCCGGTGATCACGAAAGATGCCCTGGGCCAGGTTTACGTCGCTTATCGAAACTGGACCCCCATCGGCGAAGGCATGACCGCCAAGGTCGACAATACGCAGTTCACTCAGACCTGCACGCCTGAGTCGACCTGCGGCACGAACATCTGCGTCGGGACCACGTTCACCCCGAGCATCACATTACGCAGATGGTGGAACTGCGAAATAGCTCCCGCCCTCAGTGGCGGTATTTATGCCGTCTGGGATTATGCCGGCTCGGCTTATCTGAAGCCGATCGACGTCCAGTCCGCGTCAGCCGATGCCTCCATTGATATGGGCACAGTCGATAATACGACAAACGGCATCATCAACGTCCAGAATGCCGATGGCAACACCACGCCCGCGACGATCGGCGGGCGAGACTGTCGACGCAACGCGGATCCCACCGGTACGAACGCTTATTTCTACTTCGATGTGAGCAGCTCTTTTGCATTCCAGGGCAGCAAGCCGAATGTTTATATCTCGATGACCTATTACGATACGGGCACCGGTGCGATCACGCTGGAATATGATTCCATAGGTCCTGCCGATATTCCGCATGAGTATGCTGCCGGCGGCAGTGTGACCCGTACCAATACCAATACCTGGAAATCCGCGACCTTCCACGTGACCGACGCCTACTTCGGCAATCGCGAGAACGCCGGTGCCGATTTCCGCTTCGGTGCAAGCGGCACCTACTACTTAGACACGGTCTCGGTTACAACGCAGGCCCCGACACCGCCGGTCATCACCACACCGGACGCGATTCAATACACCAATCCGAACGTTCCGTACACGTTTAGGCCAACCCTGGTGCAGGGTTATCCCGTGCCGACCTGGTCGCTGTGCGCAGGCCCCGCCG
>CAYLLT010000181.1:0-3686 GCA_964384465.1 uncultured Planctomycetales bacterium
GCGCGGTGGCCTTCAACAACCTGGCCGGCGGCACCGTCGATGTGCAGGCCGGCACACTGGCGCTGATCAGCACGTTCCCCAACTTCGCCGGCACGACGCTGACGGGTGGAACCTACATCGTCGCGGGTACGTTACAATTCAACAACGCGAACATTGTCACCAATGCCGCGACGATCGTGCTCGATGGCGCGGCCTCACAGATCGTCAATCAGTCCAACGCCAACGGCCTCGCCAACTTCGCCACGAACAGCGCCACCGGGAGCTTCACGATCAAGAACGGCAAAAGTCTCAGCACGGGTGCGTTCAGCAACGCCGGCGTGCTCGCCATCGGCCCGGCCAGCACGTTCAGCGTCAGCGGGAACTTCGTTCAGAGCGGCTCGGGCACGTTCATCGTCCAGTTGGGCGGATCGCCCGGCAGCGGGCAATTCGGCGTGCTGGCGGCCACCGGCAGTGCTGCGCTCGACGGGACGCTGACCGCAACGATGCTCAATGGCTTTGTGCCGACGCCCGGCGACCAGTTCAACGTCCTCACCGCCAATCCGGTCTCGGGCACCTTCCCGAACGATAACCTGCCGCTGATCTTCGGCAGCACCTGTCTGGAAGCGGTCTACCACCTCGCCTCGGTGACGCTGGTCGCCTCCGGCGACGCCGACAACGACGGCATACCGGACTGCAACGATCCCTGCCCGCTCGGTTGCGACGACAACAACGCGTGCAACGGCATCGAGACGTGCGATCCGCAGCTTGGCTGTCAGCCGGGCACGCCGCTGAATTGCGACGACGGTAATCCATGCACGGCTGACACCTGCGATCCGCAGGCCGGCTGCGTGCACACCGGCACGCGGACGATTGCCGGCCGAAACGTGTTCTATAACAACTCGTTCTACGACTCGGCCGCAACCGCATGCAACAATCTGGTGGGCCAGACTTGTAATGACAATACCGCCGTCGCCACGGACAAGACGGCGCTGAACCCGGGCGAAACGGCGGGCACGAGCCATTACATCAGCTTCAACAAGGGCATCAACGGCTTGATGATCGACGTAATGCCGGGCGCGAACTGCGACCCGTTGCCGGCCGGGCCGCTGGCGGCGTCGAACTTCGATTTCAAGGTCGGCAACAGCACCAACCTGGGCTCGTATATCGCGGCGGCGGCACCGCTCAGTATCGATGTCACACCCGGCGGCGGGACGGGGAGTTCGGACCGCATCAAGATCATCTGGGCGGACAACGCCATTCCGAATATCCGGTGGCTGCGGGTGGTGGTGAAATCGAACGCCAGCGGCGGCGGTATCGATCTGGATGCCGACAACATCTTCTACTTCGGCCTGGCCATCGGCGACAGCCTCACGCCGGGGACCACGCGCGTGGTGGTCAGCTCGACGGACGAGATCGACGCCCGCAACCACCCGCACAACAGTCTCTCGCGCGTGCCGGTGGCTACGAACTCCAGCTACGCGGTGGCCAATGCACCGGATGCGAAATTTGACTACGACAAGAGCAGTACGGTCAGTTCGACCGACGAAATCATCTCGCGCAACAACCCGGAGAACTCGGTGAGCGGCCTGCTGCTGCTGAACCCGGCGCCGTAAATCGCGCAGGACGGCGGCACGACTCCCTATCTTTATGCTCTCACCGTATCGCCCGGCGACTGGTTCGCAGGTGAGGCGGCGGGGACCATTCCGCAAATTCGGCAAGGCAACCCCGCAGCGGCGCAAAGGACGCGGAGACCGTAATTTATGAGATCATCGCGTGCGGGCGGGAAAGGATCCGGATCGTCTCCGTGTAAGCGTCCGCTCGAAAATGAGCAAGCCAAAACTCGAAGATTAGCAAGTTAAGAGAAGCCCCAGGCAGGATCGTGGGTTACATTTCCATCAGCTTCTCACCCATTTTTTGCTTGACACCAGCGGGCGTTCTTGGTATCAGATAATGTCATCTAACTTATCGGCATAGCCTTTGCGGAGAGGCGGGCCGGAGATCTCACCTCTCATTTCTAGCCGTATGCGAATTCGATCCAGGGGGAGCGGAAGCTTTGGGGGACATCGAGGTTGGCGGGCATTGATGCGCTCGGCGTGAAACGCCCGGGCGCAGAAGGGAGTTTTGCCTGCCGGTTCGGCTGTGCGCGGTCGTCCCCGTGCCCGGCGCGAGACTTTCTGTCGGGTTCAGGAGGCACTGGTTTGCCTCGTTGCTAAAGGAGCGCAACATGATTCGCGTTCGACCATTCGCTGTACCGTTCCTGGCATTCGGCATCGCCATCACCTCCTCGGTGACGCTCGCCTCGACATTGGAGGAAGAATACATTGCCCTGGCCGGCTGGTGCCCCGGCCTGGCCGGCCCCAGCATTCAAGACGAACACGGCCAGTGGCACACGATCGGCTTCGGGGCCACGCAAGGCAAGGAGTTCGTCGAGTTTCACGACGAATTCCTCGCCCAATCCGATGATTTCCGGCTTTATGGGTCGGACTTGGACGCCGCGGACCCGGACGCCGCGGTCATCCCGGTCGTCGCCCAGGCCGGAAGCGTTCTCAAATTCGCGCACACCAACCTCAACGGCTGTGTTCGGCCGGCCGGCGACAATGTCACGCTGGCGCATGCGCACGTCGGCCCCTGCGGCGTCGCGTCCGCGTGGACACCGCGCCCGGCCGATCTTCGCCTGCGTAACGTCCTGTTTCATGGTTATGACGCGAACGGAATTGGGGGGGCGATGGACGGGCTTTTCCACGGCGCCGGGCACGGGACCATCGCGGCACACAACCGCGTTGGCGCGGCGAACGGCGATATGGGGTTCACGACGACCGCCACGCGCGACGGCGCCTTCTTCCAATGGCATAAGAACATCGACAACATCTATCACGAGTGGGCCGTGGGGCAGTACCAGGGGGTCGCCAACACCGGGACGCCGATTTTCTTCAGCGTGGTCAACACCGCGGTCGGCGCGGGCGTCGGCGCGGGCGCTAGCGCGCTGAGGCTCCGGCGGGAGACCAACGAGTACCAAGGCACCAATCCGCCGGTGGACGTCGATTTTGATGGTGTGCTCGACCAGTATGGCGCCATCCCGCGTATCCCGTCGGACATCTACGTGGGGGACATTAACAGCAGCAACCTCCTGTTCGACTACGGGATCCGGCGATGGAACACGCTGGATGCCTGGGACAAGGACGCCTTCACGATCCTGAACCCGCCGGGCAGCGGCTGGTATTTCTCGGTGACGACCACTTCGGTAGGAGCGCTGCTCACGGCGGTGAATGCCCAGGCGGCGGCGGCTCGCGGAGAGTGCGTATTCGAGTCCGCGGGCGCGGGCACGAACACCCTGTACCGCACCGGGCCGGATTTGGGGTTGTTGGCCGCCGCCTCGGACAATCTCGATGCCCTCGAGGTGGATCAACAGAAGCGGATTCAGGCTACGAACGATAGTAATATTGCCGGCATTTACGACCGCCCCAAGCAGTGGTTCTCGCTACGTTCCGGCTCCGAGTTCGGCGTGAAGGCACTGGGGGGCGCCGCCGTCGGCCCCTGCGACATCCTACAGTTCAATGCCAACGGTGACCTGGTGATCGCCGTCACCGCGGCAACTTTGGGTCTTGCAGCGGCCGGCAACGAGCTCGACGCGCTGGTGATCGTGGATACAGCACCGCTCGACACGCTGAACTGAACGGATCTTGTCTATTACTCGCTGACCACCGGAA
>CAYLLT010000181.1:3696-6844 GCA_964384465.1 uncultured Planctomycetales bacterium
CAGTTCAATGCCAACGGTGACCTGGTGATCGCCGTCGCCGCGGCAACTTTGGGTCTTGGAGCGGGGGACGAGCTCGACGCGTTGGTGATCGTGGATACGGCCCCGTTCGACACGCTGAACGGCACGGACCTCATCTACTACTCGCTGGTCACCGGAAACCCGGGCTTGGGCGGGGCTTCTGGGGCAGACATCCTGTGTAAAACCGTCGCCGGTGGTGCGTGCGCCGGGGTGGGTCATGCCGCGTTGGGGCTGCTGGCCACCGACGATCTGGACGCCCTGGACGTGGAGCTGAGTCCAACCGGGAAGGGCGCTTGCTGCCACGCGAACGGCACCTGCACCGAGGTTCCCCAGGCCAACTGTAATGCTCCGGGTGACGTCTTCGGCGGGCCGGAAACGGTCTGCGCGGCCGCCAATTGTGGTTCCCCAGGAGCCTGCTGCCTGCCGAACGGCACGTGTAACGTGGTCAGCAGTGAGACCGCCTGCTTGACCGCCGGCGGTACCTTCCGGGGCGCGGGAACCACGTGCGCGACGGTGACCTGTCCGCGCAATCCCGGCAACGACGAGTGCGCCTACGGGTACCAGATCCCCTATAATTATTCCGACTATTATGCACCGGACGGTTATTACATGCCGGCCGGAGACACCACCTACGCGACTACCCAGTACCCGGACGAGTACCCCAATATCGGCTATCCTCCCTATGGTCCGCCCTATACCCCTCCCTATGATCCGCCCTATGGATGCGCCGACCACGAGACGTTCTTTCCCCCGTATGGAACCGGGTCCGTCTGGTACACCTACGATGTGCCTCCTTATCAACCGCAGCCGCACAACTGCTGCGATGTCCACGCCGGTCCCGGATGTACCGATCCCGGCATCCAGGCCTGCGTTTGCGCGGCCGATCCCGCCTGTTGCACTGCGGGCTGGAACGCGACTTGCGTCGCCGAGGTCGCTTCCTTCGGATGCGGTTCCTGCGGGTACACCCGCTCGATCGGTATCTACCCCCAGGCCACGTACGACACATACCAGCAGTCCTACCAGTACGGCGACTACGGGTACGGGTACGGCTACGACACGCGCGTGGGCATCTATTACGCGCCGACCGGTGACTGCTACAATCTTCAGCCGGTGGCGTGCGGTGACAATTACTACAGCTCCTACAATCCGCCGTATCCCCCGTCCGGCGGATACCAGAACGTCGAGTACTACAACCCGCCGCCGGGACGGTATTACATCCAGGTCTCCTCGACCGGCGACGTGAATCGCGGGGCAATCCGGCTCCAGGTACGCGATCCACAGCAGGGGCCGGTACTGGGCGGATGCTGCAACCATGGGCAGTGCCAGCAAGGTCTGCCCCCCGAGCAGTGCCGGCAGGAAGGCGGCGTTCCGGTCTCGCAGTGCTCGCCGAGCGCTCCCTGCGAAAATCAGATCCCGCCGGGCCAGGACTGCTTCCATACGCAGTGCGGCAGGACCTACTATGACTTCATGAATACGCCGATACCCAGCGACTTCTACGATCCCGGCTCGGGGTCATACGAAGGTAAGGTGCTGCTGGGCGGCGACAGCCCCGACGGGATGGACACGCGCATGAATCGCCTGAACCTGATGGTCTTCCCGGTCGTGCCATCGACCGCCACGACGCCGGTCGAGCTCGTGGCTCTCAGCCTGCGAAGTTGCGCCCCGATCACGGTCAAGTACTGCGGTACCCCCGGCCATCCGGACGAGCAGTGGGAGGTACACGTCGACCTCTCCACCCTGGGGCCGCCGCCGCCCGCAGGCTTAATGTACGTGACGAAGACGCACGCCAACGGCGGCGTATTCACTTCGCAATTCCACGTGCAGCCCGTATTCACTTTCACGCGAGTCGGCGACGGCGCCGTCCGCGTGCTCGATACTGGCGCGGCGGGCTACCCCCCGGTCATGCTGGACAGCACCGATCAGGCGCCCTGGGTGCACTATGCCCACGTCCCGATCCAGCCGGATTGTGGCGGCTACAATTTCGTTCCGGGCGTCCAGGATAGCGGCAGCTTGCCGGGTGGTGGCGGTTGCGTGAGCCCGACCCAGTGTTGCAAGACGGTGGGGCACGACGGTCCGGGGCACCTGCACGAAACCGGCAAAACCTGCACCCCGTGCCCGTGCGGCGCTTGCTGCAATCCGGCCGACGGCTCCTGCACCCTGGTCTCCGGACTGGACCCGGCCGCGGCCTGCGCCGCCCTGGGCGGACAGTTCAAGGGCGTTGGAACGACTTGCGCCGACTCGGACGGGGACGGCATCCCGGACGCCTATGAGACCAATAACTGCTGCTCGGGGGGCAACTGCGGGACCAAGACGCTCTGCTCGTACCCGACCGATCCGACCCGCGCCGATACCGATGGCGATGGGCTGAACGACAAGGTAGACCCGTTCCCGTGCAACCGCTGCCTGCCGCTGGGCGCGCCGAACCGGCCGCCGATCTGCGATCAATACGACCTGACGCTGCCGGGCGATGGCGATTGCGACAACGACGGGATCTGCGACCTGTGTGAGATCCTGACGGGCGGGAGCTATGACTGCGACGAGAACCTCATTCCCGACGAAGCCCAGGTCACCTGCACACGAACGGTCGTTGGCCGGCTCCTGTTCTACAACGGTTCGTTCTACGATTCGGCCTCATCGGCTTGCAGCACGCTGACGGGTGTGAATCCGTGCAATGACAACACCGCCATCGCTAGCGACAAGGTGGCGTTGAATCCCGGCGGGACGGCGACCACCGCCAATTACAGCAGCTACAGCCGGAGCATCAACGGCTTGATGATCGACGTGGCGCGGACCGCGGGTTGCAGCCCGCTGCCGGCCGGTCCGATGGCGGCGTCGAACTTCGAGTTCAGGATCGCCAACAGCGCCAATCTGGGCTCCTACGTACTGGCGGCGTCGCCGATCAGTATCGACTGCACACCCGGCGGTGGGACGGGCGGTTCGGACCGGATCAAGATCATCTGGTCGAACAATGCCATACCCAACACCCGCTGGTTGCGAACACGTGTCAAATCGCAGGCCAACGGCGGTATTCCGGCTCTGGGTGCGGACAACGTCTTCTACTACGGCGTAGCCATGGGTGAGAGCCTGACGCCGAGTGGCACGCGGGCGATCGTCAGTTCGACCGATGAGA
>CAYLLT010000182.1:0-6488 GCA_964384465.1 uncultured Planctomycetales bacterium
AGCTTTGCGCCCAGCCGCACCGCGCGCAGCATGCGCACGGGATCCTCGCGGAAGCGCGTTTCCGCATCGCCGATGATGCGCAGCGTGCGCTTCTTAAGGTCGGCGAGGCCGCCGTGGTAGTCGATGATCTCGCCCGACCGGCAGTCGTAATAGAGCGCGTTGACCGTGAAGTCGCGCCGGCGCGCGTCTTCTTCCAGGGTGCCGAAGACGTTGTCGCGCAACACGCGGCCGTGTTGGTCTTTCTCCGCTGACTTGTTGTCCGCCGCGCGGAAGGTGGAAACCTCGATCGTCTCCGGGCCCAGCATCACGTGCACCAGGCGGAAGCGGCGCCCGATCATCAGTGCCCGGCGAAAAAAAGGCTTGATCTGCTCGGGGCGCGCGTCGGTGGCGACGTCGAAGTCCTTGGGCGTGATGCCGAGCAGGATGTCCCGCACCGCGCCGCCCACCACGTAGGCCGCATAGCCGCGCTCGGCCAGTACGTCGCAGACCTTGAGGGCGCTCGAGCTGATCGTGCTGCGCGTGACGCCGTGGCGCGCCTGCGGCACGCGCTGCAGCCCCGGGGATGCGAGGCCGAGCACGCGGCGGATGAAGCGTTCGATCATTGCGGAGCGCGATTATCTCAGGGAAAGCACCGGCCAGCCGCGGCGCCCCGCCTCGGCCGCCAGCTTCTCGTCGGGGTCCACCGCCACCGGCTGGCTGACCCGATCGAGCAGCGGCAGGTCGTTGTGCGAGTCGCTGTAGAAAGTGCTGGCCGGAAAATCGTGCAGTCCGCGCCCCTGCGCCGCAAGCCAGGCGTCGAGACGCGCGTTCTTGCCCTCGCGAAAGCACGGGATGCCGGCGACGCGCCCGGTGAAGCGGCCGTCGATGCGCTCCGGCTCGGTGGCGAGCAGGTGCGGCACGCCGAACTCGGCCGCGATCGGACCGGTCACGAAACTGTTGGTGGCCGTAACCACGGCGCACAGGTCGCCCGCCTCCAGGTGGCGGCGTACCAGCGCCCGCGCCCTGGCAGTGATCGCGGGGCGGATGCGAGCGGCCATGAAATCGGCGTGCCAGCGGGCCAGGTCGCCGGGCGCGTGCTCGGCGAGCGGGCGCAGCGCGAAGCCGAGGAATTCGTGGATGTCCAGCGTGCCGGCCTTGTACTGCTCGTAGAACGCGGCGTTCTGCGCCTCGTACTGGTCGCGCCGCAGCACGCCGCGATCCACCAGGAACTGGCCCCACTCGTAGTCGCTGTCGCAGGAAAGCAGGGTGTGGTCGAGATCAAACAGCGCAAGGTTCATCGGTCAACGAGCTTCAGCGTCTCACGCAGTAGCGGTACCGTGATCTGGCGTTGCTTCTCAAGGGAAGCGCGATCCAGCTGATCGAGGATCGCAGTGAGCGACGGCAAGTCGCGCCGCACATGGGTCAGCAGGTAACCGATGACTTCGTCCGGAACGCGCATGCCGCGGCGCGCCGCTTCGCCGCGCAGGTAAACGGCGCGTTCTTCGTCGCTGAGCGGCTTGACCTGATAAACCAGACCCCAGGCGAGGCGCGACTTCAGGTCGTCGCGCAGGGGCAGCCGGTCGGGCGGCGCATTTCCGGCCGCGAGCACCTTGCCACCGGACTGGCGTGCTTCGTTGATGGCATTGAAAAACTCGATCTGGGAGGTTTCAGTAAGTTTTTCAACATCATCCACCACTTGCGGGCCGGCGCAGGCGCGCAGGAGATGGCTCTTGCCCGATCCTGCGTCGCCCCACAGGTAAAGGATGACCTCCGGAAATGGTCCCGCGCGGAACTCGCGCAGGCGCGCCAGCAGCTCGGCGTTGGCGCCTGTCACGAAGTTCTCCAGAGTCGGCTGCGGCAGCGGCGAGATGCCCAGCGCGAGCTGCTTCATCAGGCGAGCCGCTCCATCACGCAAGCTGCCGCATTAGCGCGGGCCTCCATACAGTGGACCGGCCAGGTAGGCGGCGCGCAGGTGGCGCAGCGCGACCAGCAGCGCGGCGCTCGCCGGCAGCGCGAGCAGCACGCCGAAGAAGCCGAAGATCTGGCCGAACGCGAGCAGCGCAAAGATCACCGCCACCGGGTGCAGGCCGATGCGCTCGCCCACCAGCAGCGGCGTCACCGCCATGCCCTCGAGCGCCTGGCCGATCGCGAACGCGAGCCACACCCAGGCCACGCCCGCGAGCGTGCCGAACTGCAGCACTGCAGCGACGCTGCCGAGCAGAATGCCGGTGAATGCGCCGACATAGGGAAGGATCACCAGCATGCCCGTAATGACCCCGACCGGCAGCGCGAATTCCAGCCCCGCGACCGACAGCGCCGCCGCGTAGTAGACGCTCATCACCAGCATTACGGTCAGCTGCCCGCGCAGGAATTCCGCCAGCACCGCGTCAATCTCCCGGAGAATCGTTGCGGCGCGCTGGTGCAGGTGCCGCGGAATGAGGCGGTCGATACGCGTGACGATCCGGTCCCAGTCGCGCAGCAGGAAGAACAGCACCACCGGCACCAGCAGGACGTTGACGAAGAAGGCGAGCAGCGCGAGGCCGCCGATCTTGAGCGAGCCGAGCAGTCCCGCGACCAGGTCCTGGTTGTTGGCGAGAATGCCGCCCGCCAGCTGCTTGACGGTCTCGACATCGAGCTGGAAGTCGATGGCGAAGCGCTCCTTCAGCCACGGCGCGAACTGCTCGTTAAGCCAGGCGAGGAACGCCGGCAGGCGCTCCGACATCAATCTCAGCTCCTTGACGAACAGCGGCACGATCACCAGCGCGAGCGCGACCAGCAGCGCGAGCGCAAGGATAAGCACCAACACCACGGCCACGATGCGCGGCAGGTAGCGGCCGGTCAGCCGGCCGACCAGCGGATTGAGCACGTAGGCGAGGATCGCGCCGGCGAGGAAGGGCGCGAGGATGGGCGACAACGCGTAGAGCAGCCCGCCGGCGACCAGTGCGATCGCCAGCCAGGCCCAGAGTCGCGGATCCGCCAGGAGCGGTGCCTTCATTTCACGTAAAATTGCTGAAAAGACATCATTTTAACCGTCATGTCGGAACCCCTCTCCTATCGCGACGCCGGCGTGGACATCGACGCCGGGGCCGCTCTCGTAGAGGCCATCAAGCCGTTCGCGAAGCGCACCCTGCGCCCGGAGGTACTGGCGGGGCTGGGCGGCTTCGGCGCGCTGTGCGCGATCCCGAAAAAATACCGCGAGCCGATCCTGGTGTCCGGCACCGACGGGGTCGGCACCAAGTTGAAGCTCGCCTTCCTGCTCGGGCGCCACGGCACGGTGGGCATCGACCTCGTGGCCATGAGCGTCAACGACGTCCTGGCGCAGGGCGCCGAGCCGCTCTTCTTCCTCGACTACTTCGCCTGCGGCAAGCTGGACCAGGGCGTCGCGGTGCAGGTGATCCGCGGCATCGCCGAGGGCTGCGAGCAGGCCGGCTGCGCGCTGATCGGCGGCGAGACGGCCGAAATGCCCGGCATGTACCCTGCGGGGGAGTACGACCTCGCGGGTTTCTGCGTTGGCGTGGTGGAGAAAGACAGGATCATCAACGGCAGCGACATCGTGGCGGGCGATGCGCTGATCGGGCTCGCTTCCAGCGGCGCGCACTCGAACGGCTACTCGCTGATCCGCCGCATCCTCGGCGAGGACAAGCCGGCCTCAGGCCTCGCCGACACGCTGATGGAGCCGACCCGGATCTATGTGAAGCCGGTCTTGAAGCTCATCGCAGCGGTGCCTGTGAAGGGGCTCGCGCACATCACCGGTGGCGGGCTGGTCGGCAACGTGCCGCGCATGCTGCCGCAGGGCATGCGCGCCGTGCTGAGGAAGAAAATGTGGCCGCGGCCGCAACTCTTTGCCTGGCTGCAGCAGAACGGCAACGTCGCCGAGGACGAGATGCACCGCGTGTTCAACTGCGGCATCGGCATGGTGCTTGCGGTCGCGCGCGAGCACCTCGCCGCCGCGACGATGCTGCTCAAGCGCGAAGGCGAACTGGCCTACGAAATCGGCTTCGTCGAAGCCGGCGGTACCGGCGAGCCGGAGGCGGTCGTCCTCTAGAGCAGCCGAAGGCGGTCATCTCGATCGCTTAGCGCGCTCCCCGGTGCGCGAGGTAGATGCCGGCCAGCACTACCGCGCCGCCGGCGCATTGCAAGGCCGTAACAGGTTCCGCCAGCAGCAGCCAGGCAAACGCCGCCGCCATCACCGGCTGCAGGAGCAGCCCGACTGCGGAGAACGCCGCGGGCAGATGCGCAAGCGCGTAGGCGATCAGGCCTTGGCCGGCGGAATGCGAGATCCAGGCGAGGCCGAGCAGATTGAGCCAACCCGTGGCCGTCTCAGGTAACAGCGATTCGCCCGACACGAGCGCGACCGGCAGCAGGATCACGGCGGTAAGCGTCGTCGTCACGGCCATCAGCGTCAGCGTGGCGGCGCCGCGGTCGCGCAGACCTTTCACCGAGAGCAGGTACCAGGCGTAAAACATCACGGTCACCACGCCGAGCGCGTCGCCGAGCAGCGCATCGGGAGAGAACCCGAGGCTGGCGCGGACCAGAAGGCCGACTCCCACGAGCGCCGCCGCGAGTCCGGCGAGGAACATTCCGGTCGGCTTCTGCTTCCAAAGGACCCAGGCCGCCAAGGTCACGAAGATCGAAGCGAGATTGGCAAGCAGGGTCGAGTTGGCGACCGAGGTGAACTTGATCGACCAGTGCCAGAACGCAAGGTCGCCGGCGAAGGCAAGGCTGGCCGCGAAGAGAAGAGTGAGTTGCCTTTTTTCTATGGTTTGCTTGTTTAAAGGGATGAAACAAAAAAGAAACCAAAGCAAGGGAACCGCAAGGGCGACGCGCCAGAACGCGCTCGCGGTGGGGCCGACTTCGGACACGCGCACCCAGATCGGCGACAGCGCGATGCAGGTCGCGCCCGCGAACAGCGCAAACAATGACGAACGGCGCATGCGCCGATGGTAAACTTTTGCCGACTCCCATGTCTGCTCCGCGTTTCGTCCACCTGAGGCTGCACAGCGAGTACTCGGTGACGGACGGCATCGTCCGCATCGACGAGGCGGTGGCAGCTGCGAAGGCGGACGGGATGCCCGCGCTGGCGCTCACCGACGCCGGCAACGTCTTCGGCATGGTCAAGTTCTACACGGCGGCGCGTGCCGCGGGTATCAAGCCGATCATCGGCGTCGACTGCTGGATCCAGAACGAGTCCGACCGCGAAAAGCCGTTCCGCGCGCTCCTGCTGTGCGCATCGCGCGCCGGCTACCTGCGCCTCTCGGAGCTGCTGGCGCGCGCCTGGCTGAAGAACCAGCACCGTGCGCGCGCCGAGGTCGCGATGGGCTGGTTCCGCGAAAGCGGCACCGACGGCCTGATCGCGCTGTCGGGCTTCGGCGGCGGCGATGTCGGGCATGCGCTGGCCTCGGGCAACGCCGCCGCGGCCGAAAAGCTGGCTGCGGCCTGGGCGAAACTCTTTGCGGGGCGCTACTACCTGGAACTGCAGCGCGCCGGCGCGCCCAATACGGAAAAGCTGGTCGGCGGCTCGCTCGCGCTGGCCGCGAGGCTGCGGCTGCCGGTGGTGGCGACTCACCCGGTCCAGTTCACGGCGCGCGGGGACTTCAAGGCGCACGAAGCGCGGGTCTGTATCGCGCAGGGCACCATGCTGGGCGACCAGCGGCGGCCTAAGCTGTACACGCCCGAACAATATTTCAAGACGCAGGACGAGATGGCCGGATTGTTCGCCGACGTGCCGCAGGCGCTGGAGAACGGCGTCGAGATTGCGCGCCGCTGCAACCTCGAGATCGAGCTCGGCAGAAGCCGCCTGCCGGCATTCCCGACGCCGCAGGGCGTGACGCTCGACCAGTATCTGCGCCAGCAGGCGGAAGCGGGGCTGGCGGGCCGCCTCGAGCGCCTGTACCCGGATCCCGCGGCGCGCAGAATCGAGGCGCCGCGCTACAAGGCGCGCCTGCAGTTCGAGACCGGCACCATCGCCCACATGGGCTACGCGGGCTACTTCCTGATCGTCGCCGATTTCATCAACTGGGCGAAATCGAACGGCGTGCCGGTCGGCCCGGGGCGCGGCTCGGGCGCGGGCTCGCTGGTGGCGTATTCGCTCGGCATCACGGATCTCGACCCGCTCAAGTACGACCTGCTGTTCGAGCGCTTCCTCAACCCGGAGCGCGTGTCGATGCCGGACTTCGACATCGACTTCTGCCAGGACCGGCGCGACGAGGTGATCCGCTACGTGTGCCAGATCATCACCTTCGGCACCATGGCGGCGCGCGCGGTGGTGCGCGATACCGGCCGCGTGCTCGACCTGGGTTACAACTTCTGCGACCAGGTCGCGAAGCTCATTCCGGTGCAGCCGGGCCGCACCATCACCCTGAAAGACGCGCGCGCGATGGAGCCGCTGCTCGCCCAGCGCGAGAAGAAGGAAGAAGAGGTGCGCGACCTGCTCGAACTGGGCGAGAAGCTGGAGGGCCTGACGCGCAACGTCGGCATGCACGCGGGCGGCGTGCTGATCGCGCCCGGCA
>CAYLLT010000183.1:0-6191 GCA_964384465.1 uncultured Planctomycetales bacterium
AGATGATGCGGTTTTCCAGCAGCATGTCCTCGATGGACATCTCGCGGTAGCGCTGATAGGGCGGCGCCTGCTGGTTTAAGCTTCTGAATATATCGTCGGGATTTTTCATGTCGTCCCCATTTCATTTACGTTTCATCGGCCGTATCGTCGGCGCCCTTGTCCTTCGACTTCGGTGGCGCCCGTCTGGTACGCGGCTTCTTCGTCTCAGCCTTTTCAGATGCCGGCTGTTCCTGCGGCTTTGCCTCCGTGACGTTCGCCTTGGCGATCAACTGATCGACGATTTTCTCGTCGCGAAGCTGCATGTAAATGTTAACCAGCCCATTCTCTTTGGCCAGTTCGTCACGGACGCGGTCGAAACGGCGGTTCTGCCGCTGGGCGATGGCGGCGATCTGGTTGTTGATCTCGGCCTCGGAAATCTCGACCTCGACCTTCTCAGACAGCTTCTCCATGATAAAGAAGAGCTTCAAGTCGCGGTTGGTCTCTTCCTGGGCGCCGGTCTTCAGCTCATCGAGGTGCTTCTCGACTTCGGCGGGCGGGACGCCCTGGCGGTAGAGATCGAGCATGCGGCGAATCATCACGCGGCCGGCCTGACGCTCCGAGGCCCGGCCGGGCAGGTCGAACGAGACTTTATCGAGAAGGTATTTGTACACCTGGCCGGCCATGCCGCGGCGAACCTGCTCGCCGAGACGACTCTCCATGTCAGCGCGGACCCAGTCGCGCATGTCTTTTTCCGACTCGAAGCCGATGCTCTTGATAAACTGCTCGTCGATCAACGGCAACCGCAGGCGCTGAATTTCGCGCACCCGAAACTCAAACTCGGCCGGCTTGCCGCGCAGCTCCGCCTTGGTGTAATCGTCGGGGAGCTGGCCGGAGGCGGTGCGCACGTCGCCGACCTTGGCTCCGGTGAGGACTTCACCGAGGTTTTCCAGGGTGACGCCGTCGAGCACCTGCGGCCGGGCGGCGAGGCGAACGTTCTGTTCTTCCTTGAGCGCGGCGCCTTCCGAAGTCATCTTGAGGTCCACGATGACGATGTCGTCCGGCTCCACCTTCCCTTCGGGCAGCGTCTCGTAGGTGCCGCGGACCTGCCGGATGCGTTCGAGTTGCACATTCACGTCGTCATCGCTGATGGTGACGACCGGCTTCTCCAGCGGGATGCCTTCGATTTCGGGCAGCTCGAACTCCGGCCGGACCTCGACCTCGCAGGCGAATTCCAGCGGGCCGTCCTTGGGCAACTCGATCTCGTCAATGGCGCGCTGAACATCGACCAGCGTATCGGTCTCGGCGTTTTTCTCCTTGATCCAGATCATCGGGTCGCCGATCACCTTGAGGTCGGTCTTCTCGATGGCGGCCATGTAGCCGGAGCTGACGAATTGTTGGACGAGGGTTTCGCCGATATCCGCCCCGAAGCGTTTTTCCAGCAACCGGCGCGGTGCCCGGCCCTTGCGGAAGCCCGGCACGGCGGCGTCGCGGCGCAATTCGCCGTACTGGTCGTCGAGCCGCTCGGCGATTTTGTCCTGCGGGACGGTGATGGTCAGCTTTTTGCGCAGCGGGCCGACTTCCTCGACGCGCACGTCGATGGACTCCTTCAACTGGTCCTGAAGGGAGGGTTCGGCTCCCTCCTCTTTTTCGGAATCTTCAGGCTCTTCTTCTGTTTGCTGGTCGAGTACATCTTCATCCGCCATCGCAGATTACTCCATTATTTCGATCTTCTCGCGTCCGCCGATCTTGTCGTACCACGGTTTGGCGGTCCGGCGCAGGACTTCGTTGAGCGCTTCGATGTTCTTCACGCCCTTGTCGGACAGCCAATCCTCCAGCGCGGCTCGGCCTTTCTTCGCGTAGACGGGAATGCCTTCTTTCCAGGTGGCCCGCCCGCACAGCACGCCGCCGAATGATACTCCGGCCTCGCCGGCCAGTTCCAGCGATTCGCGGAACACATCGTCGTCCACGCCGGCCGAGAGGTAGATGAACGGCAGGGTGGCCGCTTCCGCGGCGCGGGCGATGGCGTCCTTGACGGCGGACTTATCGTAGGCAATTTCGCCGGTGGTGTTAGCCTTCGAGCCTTTCACAAACGCAACATTAAACGGCAGCTCGGCCTTGAGCACGTCCACACAATATTGAGGTTTCGAGAACTCGCGCATGTAACCGGTCACCAGATCGGGCTTGCGTTTCGCGAACTCAACGGACTTCTCGCTGCCGCCCGCCGCATCATAGGCGATGCACTCGAGGAAGAACGGCACCTCGTTGGCGACACACTCCGCGCCGATCCGCTCGATCCACGCGTGTTTGTGGTCGTTGATCTGCGGCTTCTCGTCGGACGTGTAGTAGAGCAGGATTTTGATGGCGTCAGCTCCAGCGGTGACCAATCGGCGGACGCTCAAATCCGGCATCAGGTCGGGCATACGGCCGGGGGCGGTGGTGTCGTAGCCGGTCTTCTCATAGGCGAGCAAGAGGCCGGCGGATGGCGCCTTGGCCTTGATCGCGTCGCCGCCGAACTCCGTGTCCAGCAGGATCGCGCTGGCATGCGGCGTGAGTACTTTGCTCACCGCGGCTTTGAACTCGGCGAGCATGGCCGGCGTTACCGCCGAAGTATCGACGCCTTTATCCTTGGCGATGGTTTTCTGGAGCGAGCCGCGCTGATCCATGGCCGCCGCCGCGATGATGCCGGCGCGATCCGCAACATGTTCGAGACGTTCCAGTTCCTTTCGGGTCAATCTGAATCGTGCCACACGTTCCCTTTCCTGTTTCCGATCGCAGGCGACAAAAAAACCAACCGGCAATTGCCGCCGGGCGGGCGTTGGAAGCCGGCCGCAGCGAGTGGCGGTTGGCCTGAATACGTGCCGACGGGCCGCAGCCAACGCCTGATCCGACACCGCGGATCGGTACCCTGCGGCCGCCCCTGATTGTCCAAGCGGGCGATGGGACTTGAACCCACCACATTCCGTCGCGAATCGTGTCATTTTTTAACATGCTGTGGCGGGATTATCAAGCTCCGATGGGATATCCCACCGCTTTGCGGTCCTATGAATAATGACACCCGCCTGGACGGTCACGCACCCCGGAGCCGGCCCCCTTTTGCCGCGCGCTCCGCTTTCGCGTATATTTCCGGCCGGCACAGCGATAAGCGGGGGAGGTTGCTGAAACCGTGCCCCTGCGCTTTTCCAGGCCGATTCCACGAACTGAACTGACGATTGCCTGGTCAACGGCGGCATCCGCGTGCCTCGCGATGGCGCTGGTGCATCTTGTTATTCGGCTTCGTTACACATGAGGAGGAAGCTCTATGAGACCCGGACCAACCAAACTGGTCTGTCAGATGCGTTCCATTGCCCGGTTCGAGCCGGTCGGACATGCGACTGCCGGCGGAGCAGTCTCTGTGATGATCGTACCCTGGCTGGTTTGCTGTCTCTTGTTCACCGGTCCGCCCGCCCGAGGCCAGACGGCCGGCGCGGGCGGCGCAAAGGCTCCGGCGAGCGCGCCCGCCAAAAGCACCACGGGGTCCGGCGCCGCTCCGGCCGCCGTGCTGCCGCCGGAGAAGATCGACGAACTCGTCGCGCCGATCGCGCTCTACCCGGACGTGCTCATCTCGCAGATCCTTCCGGCCTCGACGTTTCCCCTCGACATCGTCAAAGCCGCACGCTGGCTGCGCGCGAAGCCGGACATGTCCAAGCTCACGACGCAGGATTGGGACCTGTCGGTGCTGGCACTCTGCAACTATCCCGACGTGATCTACAAGATGGACCAGGATCTCGACTGGACCAATGCTCTCGGAACGGCCTTCCTCGACCAGCCCAAGGAGATGATGGCCGCGATCCAGCGATTGCGCCAAAAGGCCACCCAGACCGGCGCTCTTCAGACCAATAAGGAGCAGACCGTCGTGGCCGAGCAGGAAACCATCCGCATCGTCCCCAGCCAATCCAACGTCGTGTATGTGCCCACCTACAACCCGCAGACCGTGTACGTCGTCCAGGACAACAGCGCGGCTGTCGCCGCGACCGCTGCGGCGATCAGCTTTGGCGCCGGACTCGCGCTGGGCGCGTGGTTGAACACGGACTGCGACTGGCATGGCGGGAGCGTTTACTACTGCAAGCCGGGCTACTGGGGCGGCTGGGGCTATCACGGCAAGGTCGCTTACGGCAACGATTGGATGGCCGCGGTGGGTCCGCGACGCGGGCTGGTCGTCGGCGAGAATGGAGGGATTTACCGGGGGCCCAACGGCGCCGCGATATGGGGCGACAACGGTCGCGGGGCCGCCTGGGCCCGTCCCGTCGCCACGCCGTACAACCGCCCGGCGTATAGCGGCCGCTACGCCTCCTACAACAACTATCGCGGCAATACCGCCGTGGCCAACCGCCAGCAGGCCTTCTCGAACAATGACATCAACGTCAATCGCAACAATGTGAACATCGACCGCGGCGACCGCAACACGGCGGTCCGCGGCGGCACGAATGTCGGCGTCGGGGGTAATCGCACGAACATCGGCGGGACCGGCGCGACGCCGCGGCCGACCCCCTACTCCGGCGCTTTTTCCGATCGGGGCAGCGGTGCGGATGCCGTCCGGGCCAGCGATCGCGGACAGCAGAGCCGCACGCCCTCGGCCACGCAAATGCCCGCGAGAGGTTCGCAGGCGACTCAGCGACCCGCGGCCGGCACCACCGCGCGTCCGAGCGCCGGCGCCAGCCCCCGCCCCAGTAACAGTGGGAGCACGGCCCGGCCAACTTCCGGGTCTTCATCGGCCCGCAGCGCGTTCAGTAATTCCGGCGGATCGAGTCAGACCCGCAGTTACAGCAACCGCGGGAGTGCCAGTCGCAGCTCCGGCGGTATGAGCCGGAGTGGAGGCGGAGGGGGTCGCGGCCGTCGGTAAGACGCAGAGGCACGATTGGAAGAAGAATAATAAACGAATTTCACTTTCTACAGGAGTTTTGAAAATGACGACATTGAGATCTTACGGATACCGGACCATCCTCGGACTGCTCGTCGCCATGTGCCCCGCGTGCGCAACGAATCCGGTGATGAAATCAGAGTTATCACCACCCCCTCAGAAATCGTTCGATTCCCCGGACGAGGCGATGAAGGCCTTGCTGGAGGCCACGCAGGCCGATGACAAGAAGGCGTTGCGCGAGATGTTCGGGCCGAAGATCAAGGAGCTCAAATCCGGTGATGATGTCCAGGACGCGCGGGACTTCGAGGAGTTCGCCCGGCGGCTGGCGCGGGCGTCGCGGCTGGTCCGCGAGGGCGAAAACAAGGCCATCATTCATCTGGGCGTGGAAGATTATCCCTTCGCGGTGCCCCTGGTCAGGGCGAACGGCAAATGGTCATTCGACACGGCGGCCGGCATGGACGAATTGCTGAACCGCCGGATCGGAGAGAACGAGATTCAGACCGCGCGCCTCTGCCGGGGATATGTGGCGGCCCAGCAGGAGTATGTGCTGGAGGACCACGACGGTGATGATGTCCTGGAATACGCGCAGCGCCTGGCCAGCGCGCCGGGCAAGCAGGACGGCCTCTATTGGGAGACGACGGATGATGAGCCGCCCAGCCCGCTCGGACCGCTGGCCGCCGAGGCCCGTGCCGCGGGATATGGCGGGAAGGGCGGCAGCGACGCCGGCGGACCGCGGCCCTACCACGGATACCTCTACAAAATTCTAACGCGCCAGGGAGCGCACGCTCCGGGCAGCGCGTTCAATTATGTGATCAACGGCAACATGGTGGCCGGCTTCGCCCTGCTCGCTTACCCCGTCGCGTGGGGGTCATCGGGCGTGATGACCTTTATCGTCAACTCGAACGGCAAAGTATTCCAGAAGAACCTCGGTGAAAAAACCGCCAGTCTCGCCGTGAAGATCGACGCGTACGATCCGGACGATTCCTGGACGACGGACAAAGACTGACCACCGGAAGCGCTTTGAACAGAAGCAAACGGACAGGACAGAGATTTAGGACAAGAGTTCTCAGTTGTAAGTTTTTAGTTCTTAGTTGACTGAGAACGTCGTTACTGAGAACTGAGAACTCCGTTACCTCCTGTATAACACAGAATGAAAGGAAACAACGCATGAAACCAGACAGACTCAAAACCCTCGCGCTGGCATCGGTCGCGCTATTCGGCGCGGCCCTGTCGGCACAGGCCCAGGAGAAGAAACCCAACATCCTCATCATCTGGGGCGACGATATCGGGTTCTGGAACGTCAGCGCGTATAACC
>CAYLLT010000184.1:0-3222 GCA_964384465.1 uncultured Planctomycetales bacterium
TGCGCTGGTAGATCTCGGCGACGATGCCGGTCTGCCGGCACTTCATGCCCTTGAAATCGGCGAGGTTCTTGATCGGGCGCTTGAACCAGCCGAGCGCCTGCGGGCTCGCCGGCAGGATCGGGAAGGCGATGACGTTGAGTTTGAGTTCCTTCTGGTAGAAGTCCCACCACATGTCGAGTCCGCCGCCCTCGTACATCCAGCCGAGATAGTCCATGTGGTCCATGCCGGCGATGCCCGCGGGCGTGGCCGAGAACAGCGTCGCCGCCTTGTTCTTGCCCACCCAGTAGTAGGAAATCCCATGGCCGCCGTCGATCACCTTCTTGTGCGTGGCGTCCAGGATTTCGAACGGGGGCACGATCTGCCCGGCAGCGAGCGCCTCGATCTTGACCTGGCCGGCGGTGAGCTTGTCCATGCGATCGGCGAAGAACTTGAAGTTGTCCTGCAGCGTCAGGCTGGCCGGCCAGGTGGATTGGAACTTGAGGTTCTTCACCGCCGGCGCGACAGGCTGCTGCGCAATCGCGGTGGCGGCAAATCCTGCGGCGGCCGCGAGTGCAATCGCGGTCTTGAGCGGGGTAAGCATCGAGATCCTCCCTCTGTACTGCGTTTTTGAGTTCGTGCTGGGGGATCGATGGTAGGGGCCTGAATCACCAGTGTCAATGCTTGCGCGATGCCCGGTTTCCAGACCATCTAGGGAATGCCTGAGGTAACGGCGACGCGAACGGACCGCGCTCGCGCACCTCTGATTGGGCGTAGGCTTGTGCGCCCATGGACCGTGCGGTGCGGCAGTTGGCCTGGCAGGCTCTGATGCTGGCCTGGTTGCCGTGCGCGGCAGCCGAGGAGGCGCCCGACGCACTCTATCGGCTGCCGTACCTGGAGGGCAGCGCGCATACGATCAGCCAGGCGCCGGGCGGGTTCATGACGACGCATACGACGCGCGAGAGCCGGCACGCGATTGACTTCAGGATGCCCGAAGGCACGCCGGTGGCCGCGGCGCGCGGCGGGGTAGTGATCGAGGCCGAGTGGCGCCACGACGCGGGCGCGAGGCGCGGGGCGCCGCGCGCCGCAGGTAACCTGGTGCGGATCCGGCACGCGGACGGGAGCATGGGCACCTACGCGCACCTGATGCACGTCGGCGTCTCGGTGGAGCCGGGCGAGGAGCTGCAGGCGGGGCGGATCGTCGGCTATTCGGGCTCAACCGGGTATTCGAGCGCACCGCACCTGCATTTCGCCGTAACGCGCCTCGAGCGCGCGGGCGCGGCGCTGCAGGAGGTGTCGGTGCCGGTGAAGTTCACCAACGGCGATCCGCCCGTGGCGTTCGCGCCCCGCGTCGGGCTTGCGGTCACCGCCCGCTTCGCCTCGCCCGCCGAGCCGCTGGCGCTGCCGGCAGTGCCGGCGAGAGCCCCGGCGCCCGCTGTCCCACCGCCGCCCGAGGTGCTGGTGCAGGGATGGATCCGACTCGCGGCGATGCTCGTGACGGGGATCGCCGGCCTGTGGTGGTTCTATCGCTTCTCCCGCAGCTAGTCGAGCCGCGCAACAATGCCCTGCAGGGCGCTCGAGGGCGCAGGATAGCGCTCCAGCACCAGCGGGTCGTGCCCGGGGATGATGTGCCCGGGCGACCCGGCGAGCGCGCGCATACGCGCGTAGCCCTCGACCATGTCTGCGACGCTGTACACGATCGGGAACGGGCGTACTTCTTCCATGTTGGCGTAGAAATGCGAGGCGTCGGAAGCGAGCACCACCCAGCCGCGGCGCGTCGCCACCCGCACCACCTGCAGGCCCATGGTGTGGCCGCCGATGAAATGCAGCGACACGCCGTGCGCGATGTCGGCGTCGCCGTCGTGGAAAATCACCCGGCCGGCGTAGGTATTGCGCACCATGCCGACCACATCCTCGACGTCGAACGCGCCGCGGAATACGGGCTGCGCCATGTGGCGCCCGGTCGCGTAGCGCATCTCCTTGTCCTGCAGGTGGAAGGACGCTGCCGGAAACAGGTCGAAATTGCCGACATGGTCGTAATGCAGGTGCGTGATCACCACGTCCTTCACCACGCGCGCCTCGCAGCCGAGCAGCCGCAGCCCCTCGGTCGGGCAGCGCAGGTGGTCGCGCTGCCGCCGCGCCGCGGTGGCCGCCGAAAACCCGGTGTCGACGACGATCTCGCGCCCCGCGCCGCGAATCAGCCAGACAAAATAGTCGAGCGGCATCGGCCCGTCGTGCGGATCTCCGCCAATGAAGTTTTCCGAGGCGCGGCGCGCATGGTGCGCGTACTTGATCGCATAGACCTCGTGCTGCGGCGAGCTCACTTGAACGTGATCTTGCCGAATTTCCGCTTGCCGACCTGAACCACGACCGAAGCGCCGCTGCTGAACTTCAAGGACTTGTCCGACAATCGCTCGCCGTCGATCCTGACCCCGCCTTGCTCGATGACGCGCTGCGCTTCGGTGACGCTGGGCACAAACCCCGCGAGTTTCAGGGCGTGGGTTACTGGCAGGCCGCCCGCGGGCGCGGCGAGCGTGAAGTTCTCCATTTCCTGCGGCGCCTTGCCGAATTCCTCCTCGGCGCGGTTCGCCGCCGCCCTCGAATGGAAGCGCGTGACGATCTCCTTGGCGAACAGGACCTTGATGTCGCGCGGGTTGCGCCCCGCGTCGACTTCCTTCTTCCACGACCTGACGATCTGCATCGGCTCAAAGGAAAGCAGTTCGATGTAGCGCCACATCAGCACATCGGAAATGGACATGAGCTTGCCGAAGATTTCTTTCGCCGGCTCGGCGATGCCGATGTAGTTGCCGAGCGATTTCGACATTTTCTCCACGCCGTCGGTGCCCACCAGCAGTGGCATGGTGAGGATGCACTGCTGCTCCTGGCCGAAGTCCTTCTGCAGTTCGCGCCCCACCAGCAGATTGAATTTCTGGTCGGTGCCGCCCAGTTCGACGTCCGCCTTCATCGCCACCGAGTCGTAGCCCTGCATCAGCGGGTAGAGCAGCTCGTGAACCGCGATAGGCTGTTTGCTTTTGAACCTGTTACGGAAATCATCCCTCTCGAGCAGGCGCGCAACCGTATAGCGCGCAGCGAGCCGGATCACGCCTTCGGCGCCGAGCTTGTCGGACCACTCGGAGTTGAACAGCACCTGCGTCTTTTCCGGGTCGAGGATCTTGGACATCTGCGCGCGGTAGCTCTTGGCATTTTCGAGGATCTGCTCGCGCGACAGCGGCGGCCGCGTCTGGT
>CAYLLT010000184.1:3242-5966 GCA_964384465.1 uncultured Planctomycetales bacterium
CCACCGTATGGCCGAGGTGCAGGTCGGGCGCGGTCGGGTCCAGGCCGAGCTTGATCCTGAGCGCGCGCCCGCTCTTCAGCTTGCGCAGCATTTCCTCCTCGACGATCAACTCGTCGCAGCCCCACTTGATGCGCGCCAGTGCTTCAGCCACGTGCTCGGTCACATGTGCCATGCGTGCTACACTTCCCAGGTATCTGAATAACAAGGGATTCTAGCCGATCTATGAACCGATCAGTAGACCGGCGCGCGCACCGGTTTTCACCGCTGCAGCGTGCTGCGGCCCTGGCCGCCTTTGCGGTCTCGGGCGCCGTTGCCGCCGTTGCCGCGATCGTTCCCTCCACCGACGCGGAACTGCTGCTTGCCAAGGCAGCGGTGCTGGAGCCGGTGGCGATCCGCGCCGATGAAGCACTGCTGCCTGCGCCGACGACCTACCTGCGCGAAGACCGCCTGCAGCGCGGCGACACGGTTGCTGCGCTGCTTGCGCGCCTCGCAGTCGGCGAAACCGACGCGCAGGCGCTGCTGCGCCGGCGCGAACTGAGGCTGCTGCGGCCGGGCACCACCGTCACTGCGGAAGTGCGCGCGGCGAAGGAGAAGGAAGGTGAACTGGTCTGGCTGAGCTTTCTCGCCCCGCGCGACATGGAGGTGCGCATCGAACGGGTCGGCGAGCGCCTGCTTGCGAGCGAGCGGCGCGCGCAGGTCGCGATGCGCACCGAGCTCAAATCCGCCGCGATCCAGTCATCGCTGTTCGGCGCCGCCGACGCGGCCGGGATTCCGGACGCAGTCGCCATCCAGCTGGCCGACGTGTTCGGCAGCGACATCGACTTCCACCGCGAACTGCGCAGGGGCGACCGCTTCTCGGTGCTCTACGAGATGCTCTCGATCGACGGCCGGCCGCTGCGCGCGGGGCGCGTGCTGGCCGCCGAATTCGTCAACCAGGGCCACAGGCACCGCGCCGTGTGGTTTGCCGACGGCTACTACGCGCCCGACGGCAGGAACATGCGCCGGGCGCTGCTGCGCTCGCCGCTCGAACTCTCGCGCGTCAGCTCCGGCTTCGGCATGCGCATGCATCCGCTGCACAAGGCCTGGCGCGCGCACCAGGGCGTGGACTACGCGGCGCCCGCCGGCGCGCGCGTGCGCGCGGTCGGCGACGGCGCCGTCGAATTCGCCGGCCGGCAGGGCGGCTATGGAAACCTGGTCGTGCTGCGGCACGACAGCCGCGTCTCGACCGTCTATGCGCACCTGAAATCGTTCGGACGCGGCATCCGCAACGGGGCACGTGTCACGCAAGGCGATACGGTGGGCCTGGTTGGCCAGACCGGCTGGGCGACCGGGCCGCACCTGCACTACGAGTTCAGGGTAGCGGGCGCCGCCCGCAATCCGCTCTCCGTGCCGCTGCCGGCGGGTACGCCGGTCGCGCACCACTATCTCGACGCCTTCCGCGCGCGGGCGCAACCGCTCGTCGCGCAGCTCAATCTGCTCTCCCATAGCCGGGTGAACCAGGTGGCAGCGCTGGAGTGACGCCGGAACTTTATGTCGGCCTGATGTCGGGCACCAGCCTCGACGGGGTCGATGCGGTGCTGGCGGATTTCGCGGGCGCCAAGCCGCGCCTGATCGACGCTGCCGCTGTCCCGTTCGATGCCCCGCTGCGGCGCGAGCTGCTGGCGCTGAACGCGAGCGGCGACAACGAGATCGAACGCGCCGCCCTTGCCGGCAATGCATTGGCGGCGAGGTACGCGGCATCGGTCGGCGCGGTTCTTGCCGCCTCGAAAATGACGGCGGCCGCGATCCGTGCCATCGGTTGCCACGGGCAGACTGTGCGGCATCGGCCCGAGCGCGGCTACACCATCCAGATCGGCAACGCCGCGCTGCTGGCCGAATTGACGGGCATCCGCGTCGTCGCCGATTTCCGCGCCCGCGACATCGCCGCGGGCGGCCAGGGCGCGCCGCTCGCGCCCGCGTTCCACGCGGCGGTCTTCGCCGATCCCGCCGAAGACCGCGCGGTGCTCAATCTCGGCGGTGTCGCCAACCTGACGTTCCTGCCGCGGGCTGGAGCCGTGACCGGCTTCGACAGCGGGCCCGGCAACAGCCTGTTAGACCTGTGGGCCGCGCAGCACCTCGGCCAGTCCCACGACGCGGGCGGCGCCTGGGCTGCGGCGGGCCGCGTGCTTGCGGACCTGCTCGAGCGCCTGCTGCAGGAACCGTATTTCGCGCTGCCGCCACCCAAGAGTACCGGCCGGGATCTGTTCAACGAGGCCTGGTTGCGCAAGGCATTAAGAGGCGACGAAGAGCCGCAGGCGGTTCAAGCGACGCTGCTCGAGCTGACCGCGCGCAGTGTAGCGGCGGCGGCATCGGCACATTGCCGCGGCGCGCGGCGCCTGATCGTCTGCGGCGGCGGCGCGAAAAACGACGCCCTGATGCGGCGCCTCGCCGACCTGATGGCGCCGGCTCTGCTCGAGCCGAGCAGCCGCCACGGAATCGATCCGCAACTGGTGGAGGCCATGGCGTTCGCCTGGCTGGCGAAGCAGGCGCTGGAAGGGCGGCCCGGCAACCTGCCCTCGGTCACCGGCGCGCGCGGGCCGCGCGTGCTGGGGACTGTCTACCCGCCCTAGACCGAGAAGGACGAGCCGCAGCCGCAGGTGGTCTGCGCGTTGGGGTTCTTGATCACGAACTGCGCGCCCTCAAGGCCTTCGCTGTAGTCGATCTCGGCGCCGGTCAGGTACTGGT
>CAYLLT010000185.1:0-5909 GCA_964384465.1 uncultured Planctomycetales bacterium
GGCGACGGCGGTGATGTGAATCCGCGATCTTGTCTTGCTCTTCGCCAATGACTCAACTCCGTGCCGCGCGAACGAATGCCGCCGCCCGCTCCGCGTCCACCGGCGCCGTGGTAAGCCCGCCCACCTTGATCGCGGTGCCGACGATCACGCCATCCGCCACGCGCAGCAGATCGGCGAGGGATTCCAGCGTGGCGCCGCTGCCGACCAGCAGCGGCCGGTCCGGAACCGCCGACCGCACCGCCTGAAGATCGGCCGGATCCGTCGGCTTGCCCGTGCCCGTGCCGCTGACGATGAGCCCGTCGGCATGGCCGCGATAAGCGGTTTCCTCGGCCGCCTCGGCGATGTCCGGGGTCGATAGCGGCCGAGCGTGCTTGACATGAACATCGGCGAAGATCGCCACTTTGCTGCCGAGCATGCGGCGATACCGCAGTGTTTCATCGGCCCGGCCCTCGATGATGCCCTGATCGGCCGCGTAAACACCGCAGTGCACGTTGATCCGCACGAACTCGGCCCCGCAGATCGAGGCGATCGCGATCGCGGCGCACGCGTCATTCCGCAGCACGTTGATGCCGATGGGGATTTTGACCGCCTGCCGGACGGCCCTCGCCACCACGCTCATGCAGGCGACGGTATGCGGATCGACCTGCGTCGCGCGGAAGGGAGCGTCGCCGAAGTTTTCGACCATCAGCGCGTGAAACCCCGCGTCGGCCAGCAGCCGCGCATCCGCGCAGGCGCGCTCGATGATCCTGGCCAGCGGCCATTCACCGGCCGGACTGCCGGGCAGCGGCGGGAGATGCACCATCCCGATCAGCGCGCGTGGGGGAAACAGCGCCATTCAGCTATGGTACAATTGCGCGCGATGAGTTGCGAGCAGCGGCGCTCGCTTCACCGCCGATGCCGGAAAACGGCGACCACGTCGTCGATGGGCACTACAAAGAGGGAATTACCCGGCTCGAAATCCACCGGGATCGAACTCTTCGGGTTGAACAGCACCTTGTCGTATTGGCGGATCGGGAAGTCGTCGTCGTTCGAGAGCTGCACCGACACAGCGACGACGCGGCCGGTGATCGTCGGGATCTCAATATTGTCCGGCAGGGCGATGCCGCCCTTGGTTTGCTTTTTATCTTCGTCTTTGCGGATCAGCACGCGTTTGCCGACCGGTTCGACCGTTTCCATTCTGGCCCGTTTCGGCCGAGTTTCACGTTGCATGGCCACTCCTCGTCTCGCGAAGCCTCTCGGATTGAACCATGCGCGGATTATAATTGAGCATCGCGCCCGGCGCCAACCGCGCGTTGACCGAATCGAGACTTTTTCTTTAATAAATTTTCTGAGATTCGCGAGCGGCCGGAAATGTCGTCTGAATCGCTCGCGAGATAGCGATCTGGAGGAGTGCGTTACGGCGGGCAAGGTCCGAAAACCTGAGTGCCGCCTGAAGAGGCACACCATCCGCGCGCAGACGCATCAAGGCGCACGGACTTTCTTGTCGCTGGCTTGCCCGGCACGCGGGGTCTTGGCGCTCTGGACGAACTCGATGAAGCGGTCCTTGGGGATATAGCCGGTACGGACCTGGTAACTGCCATCGGGGGCCGCGATCACGAACGCCGGCGGGGCGGCCACGCCATATTTGCTCATGTACCGGGCGAACTCGGGAGACGAGTCCCGCTCGAGAAGAACGTTCACCGTATCCCGGAAAAGCCCGCCGACGGCCTTGTCCGCCAGCACATCGCCGTGCATGCGATTGGATTCACTGCTCAGCCACCATTTATAGAAGACGAACAGGTATTTTTTCTGCTCACGCGCCTGCTCCTCGGCCCGCTGGTAGTCGGATGTCCAGTGGTAATCCCGGCAACCGCCCAGCGTGGCGAGCAATACCGGGACGAACAGCCAAACATATAGCCTTCTCGGCCGCAACCCGACGGTGCGGCTCTCGCTTCTATCCATCATGTTCGATCGAACCCCAAACAGGTAGGCACATCTCAGGCGGCCACAATCCGTTGTGCGGCGGTGGACGGACGGTTGGTCATGAAAACAGTCTGGAACAGGTCCACCTGGTCCAGTTTGTATCGGAAGTCGACTTCGAGGCCCGTCTTGGCCAGTAGCTCCTGAAGGCACAGGTCGGACCGCCACCCCAGATGCTGGCACAGCGGGCAGAGCCATTTCTCGACCAGCGCGACGCCCCGGTTGGTGGAACGAAAATGGTTGATGATGACGATCTGCCCGCCGGGCTTGGTGACGCGGCGCGTCTCCTCCACCAGCTTGACCGGATCGCTCACCACCGTGATGACATGGCTCAAGAGCACATGATCGAATGTGTCCGGGCCGAACGGCAGCTCCAAGGCGTTGCCCAGCGTGAGGTTGACCCAGTTCATCTGGTCCAACTGCACGCGGCGGCGGGCCCGCCGGAGCATCCCCTCGCTCAGGTCGATGCCGGTGACTTTGGCGTGGGCGGGATAAGACGGCAGTGCCAGCCCGGTGCCCACGCCGATATCCAAAACACGCTCTCCCGGACGGATGTACATGCGCTCGATGGCGCGTGCGGTTCGACGGTGAACGATCGCCGGCCAGAACACGTCATAGAAATACGACCAGATGTTGTAGATGTTACGGGTCGTCTTTTCCTGCATGGCCGCGCCTTTCAACCGCATAATGTAGTTGCCAACGCAAGCCTTCGCAAGAACACGCACCTGGAGAAGATCAGATGTGATATCGGCACGATGGCCAATGACGGCCTATCGCCTGAGCAGTTATTTGCGCGTGTACGGCCGCGATCCTGCGGCAGAGAACAGTCAGATAAAAACAAAAAAACTCGGCGAACGTTGCCGATCGCCGAGCATCTCTCTCCCAGAGCTAGGGTTACGCCTCGGTCAGATTATAGCACAACCGGTGTGGGAAACTCAAGGTATGACGGTTAACCGACTGAAAAAACTGCGTGACGTTTTTTCACCAATAGGGTCCGGGAATGAGGACAGCGAGAGGCGGAGATCGCGCGGACGCCTACTCCTTCCCCCTTCTGCGGTGACGCCGCTATACGTGGTAAGTCCCAGTCCTGTGACGAATTACACTACGAAGGATATTTGACTGGACAGCCGTAGGATTCGGTTTTGGACTTGGCGACGGGCTTGCCATCGACGGTGGCATCAACAGCAGCCGCGACGTAGTTCGTGCTGCCCTCATTGTCGATCGCGCCGTCGTATACGAGCTTGCCATCTTTGTTAATGACGAACATGTGCGGCGTAGTCTTGGCTCCGTAGAGCCGGCCGACTTTGCCATCCGCATCATGCAGGATCGGATAGGCGAGGCCCATTTTGGCTGCGTAAACGCGGTTTTCTTCCGGCTTGTTTTTGACGCCGGTATCGATGGCCATCCACACGATCTGGTCGGCATACTTTTTATATGTATCCTGCATGGTCTTCTTCTGATGATGCCCTCTGCTCACCGGGCACTGTTGGTTGATCCATTCGAGGACAACGATTTTGCCTTTGAACTCGGAGAGCTTGAATTCCTTGCCGAAGGCATCTTTGAGCGTGAAGTCCGGCGCGGCCGAGCCGATCTTTGCCTGGGCATCGGGCTTGGGTGCGGCTACGGACTGGGAGTAGAGGAAGATGCCCGCCAGGGCCGCGACGGAGGTAATCAGGGCCGATTTTTGAAATTTCATACCCAATTCTCCTGTTCTGGAGTATCAATTTATATTGCAATTAGTTCATCAATGATACACGGTCGCGCTGCGGCTGTCTTTCTGGTAGAACGTTTCCTCCGGCCATTTTGTTCCGGTTCCGATCAAAAAGGTTATCAGGACCTCTGCACTTGTCAATCCGGTCCCACCGATACATCTTCTGTCGTTTTTGTCAGTTGAACGACAGGGGGATTGGAAGGGTACGGTCAATGGTCTATGATTCAATGTGCGGGGACTGCTTCCAGGCAGCCAAGGTAGCAGAAGTGGGGAGTCAGACCATCATGTCGTCAAAAGATTTGCGATCGGTCACTGATGACTGGCCGTACGAACCGGGCCAAATCAACGTCCGCAAGATCCGGGGGGTTGACAACCGGATCAAGATACAGATGCGAGTCGATCTGGGCGTCTTGCAGATGGAAGTTGAGGGCCGGCCGGACGGGCGGCGGCCTTACGATCACGATTCTTTCCTGATGTATCAGCTTGAGCGCGTTGAAGCTCACCAGCGGCGGAACGGCACCGATCTGGGTTTCGCGCTGGATGAGGAAGAGTGCCGCGAAATCCGCGAGGAAGCTCTGCAATACTACCAGCGTTACCTGGCCAATTTCGTGCTGGAAGAGTATGAGGCCGTGGTTCGCGACACCAAGCGCAACCTGGATGCGATCGACCTGTGCGCGAAATACGCCAGTGAGGAGGACGACCGGTACTCGCTGGAACAGTACCGGCCCTACATCGTGATGATGAACGTTCGCAGCAAGGCGCTGCGGGCGATACAGACTTCCGCGTACCGGACAGCCCTGGCCCACGTGGAGACGGGGCTCAAGGCGATCAAAGAGGTCTACCAGCGGTTCGGCGAGCCCAAGGCGTACCGGATGAGCGGCGAGGTGCAAATCCTTAAGGCGCTGCGTCGCGAGATCCGCAAGCACCTGCCGGCCGACCCGGTCCGCAAGATTCAGCGTAAATTGAACCGCGCGGTGGCCGAGGAACGGTATGAGGAGGCCGCCCGGCTGCGCGATGAGTTGGAAACCCTCCGCAGAAAACCGATCGACGGGGAATAGGTTCTCTTATCCGTTGCCTCTTCCGTCAGGGCATTTTAAGCTGTAACGTAGGCCGTGGACTTGTTCTCCGCTGTCGTCAGTCGCGAGTGGAAACGGGCTAGGACGCCCTGGCGGGAAGCACGGCGGACAGGGGTCGGTCGGGCGCCAAACGGCTCACGTTGGTGATCGAGAAGCCGAGCAGCCTGCCCGATTCGTCCACGCGTTCCATGATCGCGTCATTTTCCGTCTCGCGCATGTAGCCGGGTTCATCGGAGAAGAGCACTTCCAGGAAATCGCCCTCCTTGTCGAACCAGATTTTCACGGTTTGGGCCTGCATACGATCGCTCACGCTTTGCGTCTATTATTGCGTTTTCGTTTGGCGGCGAGTTTCTTGATGTCATCGAGGGTGGTTTTATCCACCCATTTTCGCCGCTGGGAGACGTAATCTCCCGCCCCCCGCTCAAACTGCTGAAGGAAGCGAAGCGTACCCGCACGTCCGAGTTGCTTGCGGAGAGCGGCGAGGCCCTCGCTTCGAATCTGTTCAGGCGTCCGGCGCATGAGTTTTTCGTTGCGGAACAGTCAGTTTACGCGGGGACCTTCAACCCGACACCTTCGAGAATCACTTGGCGAAGCGTGTCCTCGCCGCCGACGCGTTTGACCGCATCGAGGATCTCGATCCCCGCAAGCTGGCCGTCCGCATCATACTCGGCCGCGAGGCCTTCGCCGAGGTCACGCGTGGTGACGGTGGTGTCACGGAAAATGATGCTTAGGGCATCAACCTCGGCGTCGTATGTGATCTTCATGGCCGTGCTCCTTCAGAAGTAATAGGTGTACACCGTGACGACCACAATCTCATTCGGTCCATCCACGAAGATCGGTCGCACCTGCTTGCTATTATATCGTTTGCCGTTCCACGTGTCGTTAAATGGAAAGTTTTTGCGACATTGAAGCCTGTTCCGCTCGGCCGGATTCCAGGGCGTGGTGCGGATCGCCTCCTCCACCTCGGCGGTCGAGAATCCGCGTCTAGCGCGGTAGCCGAGAGCATGGGCTGAGAATCTGATTGGCTTCATCCTGTAGCTTCCTTGACGATCTTGATTTCCTGCTCCTCAGGCCGTAGAGGTCGTAGACCAGGCGGTCAATCTGGGCATCGGTGGCGTCGATCTGGCGCTGGATGGCGTCGCGGTCGTGGCCGGGCTTCGCCG
>CAYLLT010000186.1:0-5728 GCA_964384465.1 uncultured Planctomycetales bacterium
CTGGCGTAGATAGTGAAACCGAGGAAACGGAAACCCTGCGCTTTCAGGAAGGCGCGCACCTCCGCGAAAAGCGGCTGCCCGGCGTAGATTTCCTCGAATTCGACCTCCGCGTGGATCAGCGAGACGTCGGCGATCCGCGCACCGAGACCTTTCAGCGCGGCCAGCTCCGCGCCCTGGATGTCCATCCACAGCAGGTCGATCCGCGGGATGGCGTCCGTCTCCAGGAACGACTCGAGCGTCACTGCCTCGACCTCAATCTCGCGCTGGCTGTAGCGCTCGAGTTCGTAGCGGTCCGAGGCCCTGAGGAGCGACGAGGCACCTGGATTGGTGGTTGGATTCACCGCGTAAAACTTGACTCTCCCGCCGCGTTCGGCGGCCGCTTTCTCGACGAGCTTGATCCTGCTTTGCCCTTGCACTGCCGCGCGGCAAGTGGGAAGCGTGTCGGGATTGCACTCAAACGCGACGACTTGCGCGTGCGGGAAAAGTGCAGCGAAACCGAGTGTTTCCCGGCAGTCACGCGCGCCGACTTCGACGATCCAGCGCACTTCATTGCCGAGAAGCGACCGGGCGAGCGCCGCGAAGCGGGCGAGGTTACGCTCCAATGCGGCAGTCCGCCCTATTCGTTGTAGATCGCCGGATTGAGCGCCGGGTCGTTGTACATCTTGAACTGGCGGTAGATCTTGAACCAGGCGTCGCCACGCGCGCACTCGGTGAGCAACCGGTCGAGGCACGCCGCCAGGTCCGTCCTTTGTTCGTTCAAACGATTCAATTTCGAACGACAATTTTCCAAGTGGGCGCTGGCGACGTCGGTGCGCAGCGTTTGCAGGCTCATGTGATGGATCTTGAGCGAAAGGATCGACAGCCGGTCGGTCATCGCGCCGGGCGTCTCGCTGTTCAATCTTGCATGCTCGCTTTTCTTTGAATTGGAAAATAAGGTCAACAACTGCTCGTCGATGCGCTCGATCGCGTCGTTGCGCTTCTGGTTGCAGCCGTCGATCGCGCGCTTGTTGTTCGCGATCTCCGAGTCCGGCACGTTGCGCCGCCGCGCCAGGTCTTCCTCGTCCCACAGCAGGCAGTTGCAGCGGTGGTTGTCCTCGATCGCTTGCCACAGGCCTGCGCCGTGACGTGCGGCGCCGCTCTTCGCCCAGCCGGCGGTGGCATGGCAGCTGTCGTGGAACGCGGTGACTGCCGTGGCTTTGAGAGGTCGCATTCAGGCGTATCCGTAGTAGCGCTTCAACCATTCAGCGAAGCGCGCGAGACCTTCGTCGAGCGGTGTCGACGGGGCAAACCCCACGGCCTCGGCAAGCGCCCGGGTATCCGCGCAGGTCGCCGCGACATCGCCTGGCTGCATCGGTTGCATATCGAGCTGCGCCTTCCTGCCCAGGACGCGTTCCAGCGCGGCGACGTAATCCAGCAGCGGTACCGGGCGCTGGTTGCCGATGTTGAAGATGCGGTACGGCGGCTGGCCTGCCGGCGGCCGATCGAGCGCGCGCAGCGTGCCCTCGACCACGTCGTCCACGTAGGTGAAATCGCGCTGCATCTCGCCCCGGTTGAACAGCCGGATCGGTTTGCCTTCCATGATGGCGCGCGCGAACAGCACCGGCGACATGTCCGGCCTGCCCCAGGGGCCGTAGACCGTGAAGTAGCGCAGCCCGGTCGCCGGCAGTGCGAACAGGTGGCTGTAGACGTGCGCCATCAGTTCGTTCGATTTCTTGGTCGCCGCATAGAGGCTGATCGGCCGGTCCACGTTGTCCGCCTCGGACCATGGCAGCTTGCTGCTGTTGCCGTAGACGCTGGAACTGGAGGCGTAGAGCAGGTGGCGCGGGGGGTGCCGGCGGCAGGCTTCCAGCAGGTTGGCGAAGCCCACCAGATTCGCCTGCACGTAGGAGCCGGGATTCTCGAGCGAATAGCGGACCCCCGGCTGGGCCGCCAGGTGCAGCACCGTCTCTGGCCTGGCGGTTTCGAAGATGCGCTGGGCGGCGCCGGCCTCGGCAAGATCGGCTTGCTCGAAAGTGAAATTCTTCGCGCTGCCGATTTCCGCCAGCCGTGCCCGTTTCAATTCGACGGGATAGTAGGGCGAGAGGCTGTCGATGCCCGCCACTTCGTCGCCGCGCGCAAGCAGGCGCTTCGCGCAATGCATGCCGATGAAGCCGGCCACGCCGGTGACGAGGACCTTCATCGCGCGCCGCGCTGCAGTTCGATCAGCTTCGCGTACTTCATGAAGCTGTTCATGCAGCCGATCGAGATGTGCACGAGGCCGGGCAGGCCGTCGAGGCAGCCGAGGCGCAGGAAATAGAACTTGATGAAGCGCGCGAGCGGTGCGAGCGCAAGTTTGGCAAACCCGGCGCGGCTGCCTTGACGGTGCAAGTCCTGCGCCGCAAGCGTGGTGTAGCGGTTCTGCTTCTCCAGGTAGCGGCCGAGATCCTCGGCCGATTCGTGCAGCAGGTCGCCCGTGAGAGTTCCAGGCGGCGTGCCCGGTGAATCCGTGACGAGCACTTTCTCGTGCACTTCGTCGTCGCTCCAGCGCGCGTGGCGCCGGTCGAAAAGGCGTGCGCTCCAGTCCGGGTAGCCTTCGCCATGCCGCAGCCAGCGGCCGAGAAAACGATTGCGGCGCGCCATACGGTACACCGGCGCCGCGGGCGCTGCCAGCGCGCGTACCAGGCTCGCTGCGAGTTCGTGCGAAACGCGCTCATCGGCATCCAGGCACAACACCCAGTCGTGCGCCGCCTGCGCGACCGCGAACTGCTTCTGCCGGCCGAAACCGAGCCATTCCTTCGCCACCACGCGAGCGCCGTAGCGTGTCGCAACTTCCACGGTGCCGTCGCTGCTGCCCGAATCCACCACCACTACCTCGTCGGCGAAGGCGACGCTGGCGAGGCAGTCCGGGAGCTGCGCGGCGGCGTTCTGCGTGATCAGGACAACGGACAGGGGCACGAGGTTCGGCGTGGTTTCCGGGTTAAAATCACATGAAAACAAAGCGGTATTCTAGCCCACGCCCGTTGGGCGACTCCGACGCCCCGAGGGCGTCCGTCAACGCCCGGAGGGCGTCCTACACGTGCCGCGCATCCTCTTCGTCAAAACCTCCTCGCTCGGCGATGTCGTGCACAACTGCCCGGCGCTCACCGATGCCGCGCGCTGCGTGCCGGGCGCCGTGATCGACTGGGTCGTCGAGGAATCCTTTGCAGAGCTCGCCGCGCTGCATGTTTCGGTGCGGCGCGTGATCCCGGTTGCGATCCGGCGCTGGCGCGGCGACCTGCTCGCCGCGGCGACCTGGTCGGATTTCAGCGCCTTCCGCGCGGCGCTGCGCAGCGAGCGCTACGACGCGGTGATCGACAGCCAGGGCCTGGTCAAGAGCGCGCTGATCGCGGCGCTGGCGCGGGGCCGCAAGCACGGCTTTGACCGCGCGAGCGTGCGCGAGCCGTTTGCCGTGCGCTTCTACGATGACACGCATGCGGTGCAGGGGAATCTGCACGCGGTGGACCGCAATCGCCAGCTTGCTGCCGCGGCGCTCGGCTACCGGGTCGACGGTCCCTGCGACTACGGCCTGCGCATCGCAGGCGAGCCGCCGCTGCAGGCGCAATCACCCGCATCCACCCCCTACGCGTTGCTTTTCACCATGACCAGCCGCGACGACAAGCTCTGGCCGGAAGAGCACTGGCGTTCGCTCGGCAACGCGCTGGAGAGCCATGGCATTCTTAGCCTGCTGCCCTGGGGCACCGAGGAGGAGCGGCGCCGCTGCGCACGCATCGCCGCCGCCATTCCGGGCGCGGTCGTGCCGCGGCGCATGACGCTCGCCGAGATTGCGCGGCTCGCTTGCGCCGCGCGATGCGTCGTGGGCGTGGATACCGGCCTTTCTCATCTTGCTGCCGCGCTGGAGGTTCCGGTCGTGGGACTGTACTGCGGCTCCGACCCGGCGCTGACCGGCCTGCATGGCGGCGGGCGGCTGTGGAACCTGGGCAAAGCGGGCCAGCCGCCGGCCGTGCGCGATGTACTCGACGTGCTCCTGGCGCCCGGGACGTTGGCCTGATGTGGCGCGCGCTCTATACGCTCGCGCTCCGCGGTGCGGCGCCTTTCATCCTGCTGCGCCTGTGGTGGCGGGGTTGGCGCGAGCCGGGCTATCGCCGCAGGATCGGCGAGCGCTTCGGCTACTACCACGATGCCCCGTCCGGGCGGCCGCTGCTCTGGGTGCACGCGGTCTCGGTGGGCGAGGCGCGCGCCAGCGCGGCGCTGGTGCGCGAACTGGCGGCGGCGCATCCCGGCCACCAGCTGCTGGTTACCTGCATGACGGCCGCCGGCCGCGAGGCGCTGAAGGAACTGCATGGCGAGTCGGTACGGATCGCCTGGCTGCCCTACGACTATCCGGGATCGGTGCGCCGGTTCCTGGAGCACTACCGGCCGCGCCTCGCGCTGCTGGTGGAGACCGAGATCTGGCCCAACCTGATCGCGGCATGCGAAGAATTCGCGGTGCCGATGCTGCTGGCGAACGCGCGCATGTCCGGGAAATCGGCGCTCGCCTATCGGCGCTGGCGGTGGCTCACGCAGCCGGCGTTCGCCGCACTGGCGGCGGCCTGCGCGCAAAGCGACGGCGATGCGGCACGCCTGCGCAAGCTAGGCGTGCGCCGCGTCGAGGTGGCGGGCAATCTGAAATTCGACAGCGCGGCCGACGCGGCGAAGCGCGCCGCGGGCAGGGCATGGCGCGAACGGCTCGGGCGGCCGGTGCTGCTGCTGGCGAGCACGCGCGAGGGCGAAGAGAAAATGCTGCTCGAGGCCTTGCCCGCGTGGGACGAAAAACTGCTCGTGCTCGTCGTGCCGAGGCAGCCTCGCCGTTTCGATGAAGTCGCCCTGATTTCCGTGAAGGACGGGTTCCCCGTAGCACGCCGCAGCCGCGGCGCCGATCCGGGTCCGCAGGACCGCGTGCACCTCGGCGACACGATGGGGGAAATGGATTTCTACTATGCCGCAGCGGACGTCGCCGTGATCGGCGGCTCGTTCGCGCCGCGCGGCGGCCAGAACCTGATCGAGGCCTGCGCGGCAGGCGTGCCGGTCGTGTTCGGCCCGAGCATGTTCAATTTTTCGGAAGCCGCGCGCCTCGCGCTGGAGGCTGGTGCGGCGATCCAGGCGAGCGATGCCGCCGGCGCAATCCGCGCTGCCGTGCGGCTGCTGGCGGACGCCGAAGAAAGCAAAAGGATGGGCGCGGCGGGCAGGGAATTCTGCGACGCCCATCGCGGCGCGACGCAAAAACACCTCCTGCTGTGCAAGGAGGTGCTTGCGGCCGGCGCTACGGCTCCAGCGCGCGGTTGACCTCTTCGAGGTCCTCGTCGCGCAGGCTGCCGGCGGCGGCTTTCAGCCGCAGGTGGCTGGTGATGGTGTTGTAGCGCGCGACGGCGAGGTCGCGCCGCGTCGAAAACAGCTGTTGCTGCGCGTTCAGCACGTCGATGTTGATGCGCACGCCCACTTCGTAGCCGAGCTTGTTCGAGTCGAGCGCGCTCTGCGAGGACACCAGCGCCTGCTCCAGCGCGCCGACCTGGGCGATGCCGTTGGTCACCTGGACAAAGGTCTGGCGCGCGCTCAGCGCCTGGCTGCGGCGCGCGTTTTCCAGGTCCTGCTTTGCCTTTTCGTGCAGCGCCGCCGCTTCCCGCTCCTTCGAATCGAGCGATCCGCCCGCAAAGAGGGGGATGCCCAGTTTCAGGGCGAGGCTGCCGGTGGCAACCAGCGACGAGCCCGCGGT
>CAYLLT010000187.1:0-5594 GCA_964384465.1 uncultured Planctomycetales bacterium
CCCAGCACGACTGATCGTCCTGGCTGACCGTCGGCCCCGTCCGGCAGGCGGCCATATGCGCCACGTCGTCCGCGTCCACCTTGCCGTCGGCGTTGAAGTCGCTGCCCGCCTCCTCCGGGGCGAAACGGTTTTTATCTTCTCAAATCACAGGATTGCCTGGTTTATTCTCTGAAGTAGAAAAGCCCCAAAATCTTCTGCCACAAACTGTTTCATGTTCTGAGACGGCCACCAATCAACTACCGGATTCTCCCCTGATGGATTCTTCTGAGAGGTGTCAATTGCGTACCCGCCACCAAGTCCGTTGTCGGCGACTATTATCAACCATTCAGGCAAGTTAAATCTTCTGCGCTCATCGAGTGTTAACCAGATTGCATCTGGTACACTTGATTTATCGAAATTCTCGTTAATGACGCCGTAGAATTCCTCACCGTGAATTCCACCGCAGCCAAGCCGACGAACAAACTCTCGATATGTGGACGGGAACGTCAGTCCAAGTGCTGCTTGTGCGCTCCCGATTAGCTCCTCGGACTTGGGACCTGCAAAGTCGGCAACTGCGGCGTTGGCATCGATTAGCTCAAAAGCACTGTCTAGATCACTCATGCTCATGGGGACTCTCCACCAAAGCCTTGCGCGCGATTCATCCAGTATTCTTGCCTCCAAACATCGAACTGTGTTCGATTTATGCCAGATGGAATAGTATTGGGGTTGATATGGATCGTGCTAAAGTTCTCCTGATGGAAAGTCTGCGTCATCTCCGCAATGGGACCTCCCTGCGTTTGTTGTTGAGAGGCGCCCAAAACCAGCCACTTGGAGGCGCCTGAAACCCAGCCACTTTGAGAGGACGGTTCGATCCATAGCTTTGGCCGCGAGCATATCGCTCGTGGAGGCCAGGCATGGCGAACCGGCTCAAAATGGCTGCTATCGACTCGATTTACACACTGCTCGCGCGGGGATGTTCCCGGCGGTTGATTGCCCGGACGCTGGGGATCGCCCGGGAGACGGTGTGTCGTTACGCCAAGCCGGCTTCAAAACCAGCCGGGACGCCTCCCGGCTCGCCGGGTGCCATTCCACCCGACGATCCCAACCCACACACTGATCCAAACCCAGCCACGGCGCCTCCCGGGTCGGTAGTTGTCTCCGCACCCATCCAGCCCAGTGCCTGCGAGCCTTTCCGTGACGTGATCGTGGGCAAGCTGGAGCAGGGATTGACGGCCCAGCGAATCTGGCAGGACTTGGTGAGCGAGCACGGCTTGGCCGCGCAGTATCACCGCGTGCGGCGGTACGTGCAGAAGCTGGGCCGCGCATCGACGCTGCCGTTCCGCCGCATGGAATGCGCGCCGGGCGCGGAGGCGCAGATAGACTTTGGCCAGGGAGCGCCGATCGTCGGGCCGGACGGCAAGCGAAGGCGGCCACATGCATTCCGCATCATCCTGAGTCATTCCCGCAAGGCATACAGTGAGGTCGTAGCCAGGCAGAGCACAGAAGAGTTCATCCGCTGCATCGAGAATGCCTTCTGGCACTTCGGCGGCGTTCCCCGAACTCTGGTGATCGACAACCTGAAGGCGGCGGTTACGAAGGCGGACTGGTTCGATCCTGACCTCAACCCGAAGATCCGCGAGTTCTGCCGGCACTACGGCACGGTGATCCTGCCGACCAAGCCGCGCACGCCGCGTCACAGGCCGATAATCAGTGGATTTCATTTGATCGCACGGCGTTTTGGTGTACACTTTGATTGGACACCTCGCATGCGCGCCGCCGTTCTGGGGCGCGGGTTTCAAGGGCCGGAAGAACTGATTGGTCGATCGGATGGGAGACGCCCCTCAGGCGTTTTGCCATTAAGCTGCGCATGTTATCGCCTTTCGAGAGGAGGTTTTTCATGAATGCGAACTATCTGTCAACGTGTTTGCTCATGTTGGGAGCCGGGATGGCCCTTGCTGCTCCGCCGCGCATGGCCATTGATCCCAATGAACCGGAGAAGACTCGACCGACGGTCTCCCGAGAGGAGAGAGAGAAACTCGGGCTGACCCCGCACACCTGGTCGGGCGTGGTCCACCCAGACGCGTACGCGAGGCTCGACAAGCTCAACAGGACCGTCGCTAGCCTGAAGGATAGGCTCAAAAAGGGGAGGGACGTGAAGGCTTTTGATGCACTTATGCGCGTGCGGTTCGAGGGCACAATGTACGTGCAGGTTCAGTTGAAGGACATGGATGCACAGGGTCGGGTACTCGGAGGTCTGAAGGCGTCGGAGTTTCATCCTGAGCAGCTCTTCGAGAAGTCCACGGGCTTCACCGGTTATGTCAGCAAGGACGGGTTGGACAAGCTGGCGAAGAACCCCGACGTGACCGCAGTCTGCCTGGATGACAAGCCATTGCCCGAACGTCCTAAGCCCATCTACAAGAACGACCTCCCGCCCGCCAAGCTGGGCGACACTGCTTCGGCGCAGTCGGGCGTTGCGGAGGGAAAGGTTGATGCTGATGTCTATCGCGCGCTGAATTTGAGCAATCGTGTGAACGTCATTGTCAGCCTGCGTGGAGAATCGCTCCCTAAAGGGAGTGACAAGTCCTCAGAAATGCGCGCTCGGGAGGAGTTGCGTGAGCAAGAAGCCTTGAAGCTTCAGGACAGAGTTCTATCGGCGGTCAGTGCCAACGAATTCTGGCTTTGTGCGCGCATGCGCGGCCTACCGATCATTTCTGGGTTTATCGACAGAGACGGCCTCGAAAAGCTGTGGCGACATCCTGACGTGCGGCTGATCCGGCTGGAGGAACTCATGCAGATACCGGAGCGCGGGAACGGCAAGCACTTTTCGCCTTGATCAGGAAAGGAAGAGATCCGATGAGAACGATCAATCTTTTTGCATTCTGCGTTTCTGCCGGTTCGGCAATGGGCTTGCAATCGAGCGTCCATTTCATCAACGCAGATGATGTCCACAGCGAAGGGATCACCGGGAATGGCGTGACCGTGGCGGTCATCGACGCTGGGATCGACTACAGCCAGCCGGGGCTTGCCGGGAGTATACAAGCCGGGGGGGCCAGTTTCGAAGGCGGCTTTCTACAACCTGATCCGGGCCAGGACATATACGACTACGGGCATGGAACCTACATGTCTTTGATCATCACCGACCGAATCGGCGTTGCACCCGACGCCAGGATCCTCCCCGTCCGGGTCTTTGGACGCACTGGCTCTACTACGATAGATGTTGTTGCGGGTATCAACTACGTCAGGCTCCGCCGACTCTCTGACCCGAGCATTCGGGTCATCAACTTGAGCTTGGGAACCTTCTCGGTGTATTACTCTTGCCCGTGCGACTCGTCGTGGCAGGACTACGAGGACGCAATATCGGCTGCCCTCGCAAACGGCATTATCACCTTCGCGGCGACCGGCAACAAGGCTGTCTGCGGCGGGATCAGTGCGCCGGCCTGCGTTTCGAGCGCGGTGAGAGTTGCAGCGAGCTATGATGCTTCCTACACAACCTACGGAATCACTGATTTCGGGATCTGCGGGGATTCTTCCTTTCCCGCGTACTGGATCACTTGCTTCTCGAACATCGCTGACTGCAACTATTTGCTCGCCGCGCCGGGTTACGATATCAGCGTCGGTCCATTTCAACACGGCTGGGGCACGTCGCAGGCCACGGCCCACTGCTCGGGCGTGGCGGCGCTCATGTTCGACAAGAACGGTTGTGGCGGGATGGATGCGTATTTGGCGAAGACCATCATCTTCAATCAGGCCGCGACGAAAGATTTTCCGTCACCGCGGTGTTTTGTAGGAAACGGCACGCAGCCTAAGCACGTGAACGCGATCGCGGCGGTGGACTTTGTCCCCCCAAGCCCTCCTTGCCCAGGGTCGGGGTTGGTGGCTGATCTGGATTGTGACATGGCGATCGGCCCTTCTGATTTTCAGAAATTACTGGTGTGCGTGACCGGGGCAGGCGTCGGGCCGATCGGCGGCGGCTGTACGTGCGCGGATTTCCCCGAGTCTCCGCCCGATGGAGATGTGGACCTGCGCGACTTCATCCACTTCACGCGAGCCTATAGCGGCAATACCAGCTCGCCGGCAGCAGTTACGCTGAACCTCAGCTCACCCAGCGCGGGGCAGACCGTTCAACCGGGGGCAACGATCTCCTGGTCGCTGGCCGCGACGGTGAGTGCGACTGATAACGATGGCTTGGCAGCAATATCGGTTGACCTGGTGCAAGACGCCGGTAATCCCAGATTCTTTGATATCCCTTCTGCGACAGTTGTGGGGAGCGGGATGGAAGGGTTCAGTCCTCCCGACGGAGTCGCAAACCCGGGGACCGGAGGGTCGGGGTACGGAGGAACGCCGCTCGGAACGGCCGGAGCAAAGAACCTTCGGCAAATTGGCGGAACGCAGAACACGTTCGGCGAAGAGGGACACACTGGAGTTGGGACCGATTTCGATGTGGACCCTTCTGTCGGCCAGTCCGGTGCGCAGGTGATTGCGCAAGGCTCCTTCACCGCTCCGGGCAGGCAGGGCACGTACGTGTTTCGAATCGAAAACGGGCTGGCCAACGTCTTGGATACCGTCAACCCGCAGCCGACTCCGCCGGCATCGTGGCCCGCCAGCAGCGCGAACGTGAATCTAAGCTCGTCCAGCTTCACCGTGACCGTTCCCTACGACGTGGTCCCGCTCGATTTCGACGCCGACGGCGATGTTGACCTGGACGATTTCGCTGAGATGCAGGCGTGTTACGACCCATACGGATCGGTCGCTTCGGGCTGCGCTGACCAGGACGTCAACGGGGACAATGTGGTAAACGATATGGACGTGTAGCTGATGCGCCAATGCCGGAGTGGGCCGACTATCCCTCCCTATGTCCTGTGTAACGATTGCAACAACAACGGCATCTTGGATGCGCGCGAGAACGAGAGTCAACTCGACAATGACGGCGTTCTGGTGGAAGGGCGGCCGCGATGCAGCGGCGTTAATACAGGCAGTTGTGACGACAACTGCCCGTGTGTGGCCAACGCGGACCAGGCGGACAGCGACGGCGACGGCATCGGCAACGTTTGCGATCCTCAGCCAAACACACCGGTAGGACTGCCGCATGTGCCGGACATAGACGGTGATGGTGTGCCGGACAGCAGCGACAATTGCCCGACGGTTGCGAATGCGAACCAGGCGGACAGCGATAACGACACCTTCGGCAATGCGTGCGACAACTGCCCGAGCGCGTTCAACCAGACGCAGGGCGATGGGGACGGGGACGGGCTGGGCGACGCTTGCGACAACTGCTACCGGGTGGCGAACGCCACGCAGACTGACGTGGATTCCGACGGGGTGGGCGATGCGTGCGATAACTGCCTGGCGATCGCGAACCACAATCAACTGGACACGGACGAGGACGGCGCCGGCGACGCGTGCGATCTGGACGACGACAACGACGGCGTGCCGGATGCGGCGGACAACTGCCCGCTGTGGGCAAACTCCGGCCAACAGGACGGCGACCTCGACCTGGTGGGCGATGCGTGCGACAACTGCCCACAAGTCTCGAACCCGAATCAGGCGGATCAGGATGTGCCCGGGATCGGCGACGGAACGGGGGATGCGTGCGACAACTGCCCGGATACCTGGAA
>CAYLLT010000188.1:0-5585 GCA_964384465.1 uncultured Planctomycetales bacterium
TGCCGATCTTCGAGCGGCGGGCGGCGGGGGCTTATCACAACTCGGCGGCGGTGATCGATGCGGACGGCAAGCGGCTGGGCGTGTACCGCAAGATGCACATCCCGGACGATCCGATGTACTTCGAGAAGTTTTATTTCACGCCGGGCGATGCGGCCGGACCGGGCGGCGGGTTTCGCGCGTTCGATACCGCGTTCGGGCGGATCGGCGTGCTGATCTGCTGGGACCAGTGGTATCCGGAGGCGGCGCGGATCACCAGCCTGATGGGAGCGGAGGTGCTGTTCTATCCGACGGCGATCGGATGGCACCCGAAGGAGAAAGCGGCGTTCGGGCAGGCGCAGCTCGAAGCGTGGCAGACGGCGCAGCGGGCGCATGCGATCGCCAACGGCGTGTACGTGGCGTCGCCGAATCGCGTCGGGCATGAGCCGGAGGCGGGCACCGACGGGATCGAATTCTTCGGGCATTCGTTGGTGGCCGATCCGTTCGGGCGCGTGATCGCGGAAGCGCCGGGCGATGAGCCGGCGGTGCTGGTGGTGGAATGCGACCGGGGGCAGATCGAAGAAATCCGGCGGCATTGGCCGTTTCTGCGCGACCGGCGCGTCGATGCGTATGGGGCGATCACCGAGCGGTATCTCGACAACATCGAACAGGATTAACCGCGGAGACGCAGAGAGCGCAGAGAATTCCAATTTACGATTTCAAATTTGAGATTTTAAGTCAGGTTTTCTCTGCGAACTCTGCGTCTCTGCGGTTTAACGAAATGAAACCGCAGACGATCACATCCTGCCTGATGCCCGCAGAATGGGAGCCGCATGAGGCGACCTGGATCGCGTGGCCGCATCATGAGCCGGATTGGCCGGGGAAACTCGATGCGATCCGCTGGGTGTATGCCGAGATTGTGCGCGTGCTGCACGGGCATGAGCGCGTCGAGATCCTCTGCCAGGATGAATCCATTCTTGAGCAGGCGCGCGAATGCCTCGATCGGAATGGTGTGGATCGAAACGGCTATCGTCTGCATGTGGTGCCGACCGATCGGGTTTGGCTGCGCGATTCGGGGCCGATCGGGGTGCGGACGGGCGACGGGCAAATGCAGTGGATTCACTGGGGTTTCAACGCCTGGGCCAAGTACGACAATTTTCATCAGGATGAGCAGGTGCCGGCTGCGTTTGAACGGATCACCGGCCGGCCTCGCGTGGAGGTTTTGCGTGAGGGGCGGCGGTTCGTGCTGGAGGGCGGAGCGATTGATACCGATGGCGCGGGGACGCTGCTGACGACGGAGGAATGTCTGCTGTCGGACGTGCAGGTGCGCAACCCGGGCGTCGATCGCGCGGGATACGAACGCGTATTCGCCGATTTTCTTGGCATACGCAAAACGATCTGGCTCGGGCGCGGGTGTGCCGGCGACGATACGCACGGCCACGTTGATGACATCGCGCGGTTTGTCGCGCCGCAGACCGTCGTGCTGGCGTATGAGCCGGACTTGCGCGATGCGAACCATGAGGCGTCGGTCGAAAATCTCCGGCGGCTGGAGCTGGCGCGGGATGCTTCAGGCGCCGCGCTGCGTGTCGTGAAGCTGCCGATGCCGCGGCCGGTGATGTTCGAAGGGCAGCGGCTGCCGGCCAGTTATGCGAACTTCTATATCGCCAATGGCGCGGTGCTCGTACCCACATTCAATGATGCGAACGACCGCGTCGCGCTCAATACGCTGGCCGAGCTCCTTCCCGATCGGCAGGTGGTCGGCATCCATTCAGTGGATCTGGTTTGGGGCCTGGGGACGCTGCACTGCCTGACACAGCAGCAGCCTGTAAATGTCCTATCCGGGCGGATTTGACGGAATTCTTCTTCTCGCTCCCACGTTGCCGACCGGCTGGAACACGATGGCGTATAAGCCCTTTTGGCACGGCTGCCGGGGCCGGTTTTTCCGGTCCGGCCGCCGAAAGTGCGCTGACAGAATAGCCAAAAAATGGTTGACAGCGGACCCCGCGAGGATGTAAGATTAACCGGGTCGCGTGCCGTGCTCAGATCATTAGATTGTTTTAGATAAGGAAGGGGCATCTCCATGAAGCCGTCAGCCCTGCTCTTTTGCGCTCTTGGCGTTCTTGTCGCGCTCCGGACGCAAGCTTGGGCGGATACCACCTGCAACAGCGGGTTTGATACGGGAACCGATCCGAACGACTGCAACGCAGGCGTGGATTGTCCCATGGAGAACGGGATCCATCCCATCTACTGTAGAGCCATCTTGTGCGACGACTTCGACCGCTGGTGCGTCGGAGTGCCGCAGTGCCCGCCGGAGCCGCCGAATAATTGCGTTTACGTCACGGGCAACCCGGTCGGTCCGGCGGTGAATGACGTTAACCTCCGCAAATTGTGGAGAAGAACTTCCTTTAACGAGCTCCCGGGTGATTACAACGAGTTGGCGGGTACGGAGACCAAAGTTGAACCGCCCAATTACAACACGACTACCGGTGAATGGAAGCTGGCCACCGGCGCTTCGGAGCCGCAGGGCATGCGCTATCCGAACGGCGGGTCCGATGGCGATGATGCCGGTCAGGAATCCGTGGATCTGAGACCCTGGATCGAGGTGAAGCATGGCGTCGAGAACAGCACCATCAAGGGTACCGACGCAGCCCCCCTGATTCTGAGCTACACCATGAGCAGCGGGATCCAGGGCGCTTCGGGCATGGGCTACAACACCGGTTACATGGAGTTGGCTTTCCAGACCAACACCATCCCTGATCCCGATGCCCCGCCGAGCTACCCGGCGGAACCGGAGGACGATTCCAGAACACCGATGGACTTCGTGCGGCAGGGAGACGATATCGGCGGCGACCCCGAAGGGTGCTTTACCTGCTACAACCTGTGTCCAGGCCCGAACTTCGGCCCGCACATCTCGTGGCAGACCGTCTGCCAGGCCTATGTGAGATCCCCTCTCTGTCCGCCGGATCCGGTGGAGCCGCACATCTGGAACGTGCTCGCCGTCGGGTGCAATGCCTTGCTGGACACCAATCCCTGCCACTGCGAGAACCCGGCGGATCAGGTGCCCTATAACTCGCACCTGTCGTTCTTCGACGGGTACAAGTGGATGATCCTCTCATCGTCCAACGTAGCGGGTTACACTGGCACGTTCACGTACGGCGACAAGCGGGACGATGTCACCATCACGGTCAAGAGCAGCACGGTGGATATCTATCACCGGGCCAACGTCTCCGGCACCCACAATTGTGTCGGCGGCTTCTGCACCGGCGGGGGACTCGTGGGCGGCAAGCCCTGCACCGCGAATAACCAGTGCAAGTTTGTTGAAAGTTACCGCACGGGCATCCCCCGCCAGTACCCCGGGGTCTTCAACCGATTGCGCGTCGGAACCGCGATCGCCTGCGAGCTGCGGGACTATGCGTACCAGTGCATAGTGGTCGGCGGCGCTTCAGAGGGTGGGGTCAGAAGACCCCTCAGGATGGGTGAACCCCGATGCGACGGCGGCGGGCTCCAGCAAAACAAGGCGGGCAACCTCATTTTTGATAACGTGTTTCTCAAGGACGGCCTGCCCGGCGGCGCACAGACCGGCGCGTGTTGTAACGACGGCGCCTGTACTGAGGTGCTACAGGCCGCCTGCACGGGCTCGTTTAGTGGCGAAGGCTCGACCTGCGCCAACGAGGTCTGCTGCCCGGAGCCGTGGGCGGACACGGATAACGACGGCGACGTGGACATGGACGACCACGGGGCGTTCCAGACGTGTTACACCGGCGATGTCACCGGCCTGACCGGGCAATGCACGTGTTTCGACAAGGACCACAACAACAAGCTTGACGAGGACGACTTCACGGCGTTCACGAACTGCTTTACCGGTCCGACGGTTCAGTTTATTGCGGCCAACTTACCCAATTGCCTCCCCTGATTGGATCGGGCGGGCGAATGAGCGCATGCACACTCTTGCGGGGGTCCAAGGGGGTACTCCCCCTTGCTGGGGCGGTCATCCGCTTTCCTGAAGGGTATGCGCGGGGCGAACGTGCCCGCCGATCCGAGTTGTATGAATTGATGTCATCGGCGACAGAAAGGGTCAGGTACATTTTTGGGGCGATAAGATGGAATCAAAAATGTACCAGACCCTGTAGCGGAGGTTTGAGATGATTGAACGAAAAGCAATGATGATCTGTTGTTTCGCGTTGCTGCCGGCGCTCCAGAAAAGTGCCTCAGCGCAGTGGTTTACAGAAGCGTTCGACACATACTTCGTGGGAACCTGTACCTCTCCCTTTTGTGGATGCACGGCCGACAACGTCGCCTTCGATGCCGTCTGGGCCGCGGGACCGGGCTCCATCAATGATCTGATCGAGTCCGAGTTCGAGAGCGGCACGTGCCCGACGGGCAGGTTCATCGGCTATAACCTGCCGTTCTCGTGGAAGATGCACAAAGGATTGCCCGTCAAGGCCGCGCGAAGCTTGATACCCGCCATCCAGGCGGCCAGCGATCCGTCGAAGAATGCGGTGAACGGCACGGCGGCGAGCCCGCTGGTCATCCATTTCCACATGTGGTTGAACACGGTCGGCAAGCAGAACCAGACCTCCTGCTGGCTCGAACTGTTCTCCGGACCGATACCGGCCATGAACGCTCCGATCAAAGCCCCCGGCGTGGGCACCTGCACGGGCGGCTTCTGCGTGGGCGGGCCCATGGACGGGCGAGCGTGCACGACGGATGACACGTGCACGCCGATGAAGCTCGAACGCACCGGGACCACGGGCGACTGCGTGATCCTCAACAGCAGCCCCTCCGTCCCCAAACCCGCCATCGCCTACGGCGTCTTCGCCGGCGACAACGGCCTGGTCCCCAAGCCGCCCTGCGCGAACCTCGTCAACAACGGCCTCTCGCATCCGGTCATCTACGACGGCGATAAATGGTGGCAAATGAAGGTCGGCTCTCCGCCCAGCTCGCTGGGCGGCGACTTCTTGAACGGACAGCGGGACAACGACATCACACTGACGATCACGGACACGACCATCGCCGTGACCGCGATCGCCCAACCCGAACCCCTGGCCTTATGCGCCCTGAACGACGGCACGTGCGCCAATAACGACGGCACGTGCGCCGATAACGACGGCACGTGCGACCTGGGCACGAACACGTGTACCGGCGGAGTCAACGCCGGCCAGAGCTGCGTGGACGATTCCGCCTGCCTCGATACTCACCTCTGTACCGGCGGAATCCACGCCGGCCAGAGCTGCGTGGACGATACCGCCTGCCTCGATACTCATCTTTGCGTCGGCGGAATTCACGCAAACCAGGCCTGCAACGTCAGCGACCCCGATTGCCGCGATACGCACACCTGCACCAGCGGGCCGAACCAGGGACTGCCCTGTAGCGCGAACGGCAATTGCAGGCCCATCGTGACGTATACGAAGACCAACATCCAGCGGGACTATACCGGTCCATTCCAGACGATCGCCATGGGCCCGGGCACGATCAACGATACCACGCATGATTACACCGGAAGCCTATACCCGGTGCAGATGGACAATATCGAGATTTCCGGCGGCGAGTTCAGCGCCGCTGCGACCGGGGCGTGCTGCGACCCCGCGGACAGCTCGTGCATCGACGAC
>CAYLLT010000189.1:0-5555 GCA_964384465.1 uncultured Planctomycetales bacterium
CCTGAAGCCGATCGTGCAGTGTCGGCATCGCGATCATGTCACTGCACAGCCGATAGTAGAAATCCCTTCTGAACCGTCCCGCCTCCATCTCCGCCGCCAGGTCGCGATTCGTCGCCGCGATGATTTTGCCCGAAAAGTGCCGCGTCTGCGTATCGCCCAATCGTTCGAACTGCCGCTCCTGAAGCACGCGCAGCAGCTTGGGCTGCAGGGCCGGCGTGGCTGAGGAAATCTCGTCGAGGAAGATGGTGCCGGTGTCGGCGGCTTTGAACTTGCCGGGCTTATCGCTGACGGCGCCGGTGAACGCGCCTTTGACGTGGCCGAACAGCTCGCTTTCCAGCAGCGATTCGGGCAGCGCCCCGCAGCTCACCTCGATGAACGGCTTATCGCGGCGGTCGCTGCGATAATGGATCGCCCGGGCGATAAGCGATTTGCCGGTGCCGGACTCGCCCTGCATGAGCACGGTGGTTCGCGTGTCGGCGACCGTCTCGACGAGGTCGAAGATCTTCAGCATCCTGTAGTCGTGCCCGACGACGTTGTCGAGGTTGTACCGCAGGTCGAGGGCCTCGCGCAGCGAGCGGTTCTCGCGCACGAGCGACTGCTGTTGTAACGCACGCTCGATCACCAGGCGGATCTCGTCGTCGATGATCGGTTTGGTGAGATAGTCGTACGCGCCCATCTTGATGGCTTCGACGGCGCTCTCGATGGTGCCGTAGCCGGTGATGATGACGACCACGATCTCCGGGTAGCGCTGGCGGATGACGCGGAGCAGCTCGAAGCCGTTGGCCGCGGGCATGTTGATGTCGGTGATGACCAGGTGATAGCGCTGCCGTTCGAGAGCGGTAATCGCTTCGGCGAAGCCGGACGCGCCGGCGGCCTGGTAGCCCTCCAGCCGGAGGAACTCGACCAGCGATTCCACGATGATTTTGTCGTCATCGACGACCAGGATGCGGTCGCTGCGAACGCTCATGCTCGTGTCTCCTCAGCCTGCCCGATGATTCGGCCGGTGGTTTGCGGCAACAAGTTGCCGCGGTCCTGGATGCGCGGGCGGATCGGCACGCAGTTTTGAAGCGGAATGCTGACCGTGAAGATGGATCCGCCACCGCCGCGGTCCTCCGCGGTGATCCGGCCGTTGTACTTTTCGATAATGTCCTTGCAGATCGCCAGGCCCAGCCCCGTCCCCTTGCCCGCGTCTTTGGTGGTGAAGAACGGCTCGAAGATTTGATCGGCGTCCACGCCGCGCGGCAATCCCACTCCCGTATCCTCGAATCGGATGATGACGCTGCCATCCGACACGCCGGTGCTGACGGTCAGCGTGCCGCCGTTGGGCATGGCGTCGGTTGCGTTCTTGATCAGGTTGCAGAAGACCTGGAAGAGGTTAGTGCCGCCAATTGCGGGTACACCGTCGTTCAGGTTACACACCGTGGAGACGCGGTTCTGTGCGGCCTGGTCGGACATGACCTTGACGGCCTCCTCCACGATGGTGTTGATGCCGGCGTCACCGAACGCCGTGTGCGCGCTGCGCGAGAATTCGACCAGTTGGCGGATGATGTCGGCCATGCGCATGAGGCCGCCGCGGGCCTCGGTCAGATAGCCGGGCACCTTCTCGGGCGTGCCGGTTTCGGCCGCGCGGATGGCCATGTTGATGTATCGGAGGATGCCGTCCAGCGGATTGTTGAGTTCGTGGGCCACGCGGGCGGCCAGCTTGCCCACCGCCGCCATTCGCTCGGAGACAGCCAGACGCTTTTCCATGCTGGCGACGGCGGTCACGTCTTCGATGACGAGTGTGCCGCCGGTGATGTGATTGCCAGTGCGGTCCGTCACCGCGATGCAGAGCAGATCGAGCAGCAACTCGCGGCCCTGGGCATCGCGATGAATGACCTGATTGAACCGCTGCTGACGACCGTTCTGGATGACCTCGCGCAGAGCTTGCCGCCAATCCTGGTATTGCGAGTCGAGCGTGCCGGCGGTCAGGGCGTCGGCAATCGAGCTATGACCGGCGATCAGGAATTCGGCGGCCGGGTTAAAATGGACAATTTGCAGTTGATCGTCAAAAACCACCAGCCCGAGCGAGAGGCATTGAAAAACACGCTGCCCGGTTTCGCTCAGCTTCTCAAGCTTGGGCCGCTCCGGCGGAATTCCGTCTGATCTGGTCTGAGACATCTTCCTGTCCCTTAATCTGGCACGCCCGCGTTGCAGCAGGGCATCATCTGTCGTGCAAGTCGTTACGATTATATAAGATGCGCGTAGGCGTCAAGTCAAGGCAGATGTCGATAAAAAGCAACATGACGGCGGGGGAGGCGTCAATAGACCGTCAATAGACCTCTGAGGCGGGGCGGATCACGAACGTGGCCTGGTTGATACGGACCATGCAGATGGTGCGGACGCCGGGAACGTAGGCGAGTTGAAGGTAGCCAGCCGTCTGGACCGGATAATACATGCCGGGTGCGAAAGTGGCGTCTACCCACCCCAGCCGGGACCGGGTGCGGACGGAATTGATTCGGATCGGCCACTCGGGCACGGAGAATTCCCCGACGTTGGCCAGAATTCCGACAACCATGCCGTTGGAGAAATCCGGCGTCGTTTTGGTAGCGTTCAGGAAGTATGCACGCTGAAGCTCCTCCCAATCGGCGGCGCGATTGACGCTGACGAGTGTGAACTCGTCGGACAGTTTCTGAGTCAGTCCCGACGGCAGGGGGCGATCGTAACTGACACGCGCATGCCCGAGGCTCACCGGCGTGACCCGCTCGCCATTCGCGAGTTCCCACGTGGGCAGGACCGCTGGAGCGGGCGGCGTACTGGCGCAACCGAGCAGCATGAAGCACAGAAATGGCACGATCGAGAACCCGCGGAGCGCAGCGCGCTGCCCCGCCATGCGGTTGTTGAGCAGGCTCGCGCAGGCTATAGTGACGCGCCGTTGCATGGCCGGTCCATTGTCGCACAGATACCAGTTGTAATTCAACCGTGGCAGGAGCATACCCTTTGGTCATCGGCGTCCCCCGCGAAATCAAGCAGGACGAATACCGGGTGGGGCTGATTCCGGTCGGGGCCGAGGAGCTGACGCGCCTGGGGCATCAAGTGCTGGTGGAGCGCGGCGCCGGCCAGGGGTCGGGCATCAGCGACGAGGATTACACCCGGCAGGGGGCCGAGTTGGTGGACAGCGCGGCGGCCGTTTACGCCCGCGCGGAGATGGTGGTGAAGGTCAAAGAGCCGCTGCCGGAGGAACTGGCCAAAATCCGCCGGGGGCAGGTGATCTTCGGCTATTTCCATTTCGCCGCCGACAGGCAGCTCACGCAGGATTTTCTGAAGACCGGTGCGGTGGCCATCGCCTATGAGACGATCGAGGACGCGCACGGCCGGCTGCCGCTGCTCACGCCCATGAGCGAAGTGGCCGGAAAGATGAGCATCCAGGAAGGGGCCAAATATCTGGAGCGCCCGATGCAGGGCCGCGGGATCCTGCTCGGCGGCGTGCCGGGCGTCGAGCCGGCGACGGTGGTCATTCTCGGCGGGGGGGTGGTGGGTACCAATGCGGCCAAAGTCGCCGCCGGACTCGGCGCCCGCGTCATCATCATGGATGTGAACATCGACCGGCTGCGTTATCTCGACGACATGATGCCGGCCAACGTGTACGAGATATACAGCGACGCCCACATGATCCGCTGGTACATCCGCGAGGCTGACCTGGTGATCGGAGCCGTGCTGATTCCGGGCGCCAAGTGCCCGATTCTTGTGCCGCGCGAATACCTGGCGACGATGAAGCCGGGCGCGGTCATCGTGGATGTCGGCGTGGATCAGGGCGGCTGCTGCGAAACGACTCGCCCGACGACGCATTCGAATCCGACATACGAAGTGGACGGCATCATCCACTACTGCGTGACGAATATGCCCGGTGCCGTCGGGCGGACGAGCACGTTCGCCTTGGCCAACGCGACGCTGCCGTACGTCATCCGACAGGCCAATCTCGGCTACAAAAAGGCCGCGGCGGCTGACCGGGGCCTGGCCCTTGGCATCAATATCGAAGAAGGTCGGGTGACCAATCAGGCGGTGGCGGCCACATTCGGCATGGATTTTCGACCCGCTGCCGCCCAGTAGACGTACATACGAAAGGGACCGGACAGGCGGCGCGCCTGTTTCGTGGATCATCCTCAAGTTTTCCCCGAGGAACCACCTCACAACATGCGAAAAGTCATCATCACGGTCGTCATCGGCGGGCTAATCGTCGCCGCGTATTACTGGGTCAGCAAGAACGCCCGCCTCAGCCTTTCCATGCTCCAGGGAGAGACGGCCAAGGTATTCCGCGGTGACCTCGACATCCCCATCACCGCCAGCGGCAACATCAATTCGGCCAGCGTCACCGAAATCAAAGGCAAAGCCAGCGGCGAGGTGATCGAGATCCCGTTCAACCTCGGCGCCATGGTGAAGAAGGGCGAGGTGGTCGTCCGGCTATTGGACGTGGACGAGCGGCGCAATGTGGAAAAGGCCAAGGCAGATCTGGCCAGAGCCGAGATCGAGTTGGCGCGGGCCGAACTTCGCAAGAAACAGATGGAGGGCTCCGGCGTTGCGGCAGCGGAAGCCAAGGTACTTCAGGCGGACGCCCGGTACCTCCGTGCAAAATCCGAGTATGACTACAAGCTCCCGCATGCGCCGACCACCCGGTCAGCCGGTGCGGGCGCACCGTTCACTCCATTCGAGTGGGATGTCGTCGTCGCGAATTATAAGGAGTCACAAGGGCTCAAGAAGGCGGCGGAGGCTGAGTTGGAGCAAGCTCATATTGCGGTCCAATTGGCCGAGCGGGACATCAACACCGCCAATGAGGCGGTGAAGGCCGCCCAGGCGACACTTGATGATGCCAACGAGCGGTTGAAGGAAACGACGATCCTGTCACCGGTCAGCGGCATGGTGCTGGAGCGCAATATCCAGATCGGGACGGTGGTAACAAGTGGCAAAACGATGTTTACCGGCGGCACCATCCTGATGAAGATCGCGGACGTCAGCGAGATTTACGCCGTGGTGAACGTGGATGAAGCCGATATCGGACAGGTCCGCGAACTGGCCCCGGCCTCAGCACGCCCCGGGGTAGCGACGCAGCCGGTCACGATGCCCGCCGGGATGCTCGAAACCGGCGAGCCGGTGGAGGTCACCGTCGAGTCTTTCAAGGACGAAAAGTTCAACGGCCTCATCGAACGCATCTCGCCGCAATCGGAAGTGGTTCAGGCCATCGCGACGTTCAAGGTCTGGATCCGCATCACCAGCGAAACCCGCGACAAACTCGTGGGTCTGCTCAACACGCAGGCGGAGGCCCATTTCACCGCCAAATCGGTCAGGAACGCCATCCTGGTCAGCTATGACGCCATCCAGAAGGACCCGGACAGTGAGGCGCACGGCGTTTATGTGCCCGAGGTTCCGCCAGGCAAGACGCAACCTGAACCCAAGTTCAAGCTCTGCGACTTCGGTGACAGCAATGGGATCTATATCGAGGTCCGCAAGGGACTGAAGGAAGGAGATGTCGTTTATACCAAGCTGCCGCAGAAGACCCGCCGGGAAAAGGAAGCCGAGGA
>CAYLLT010000190.1:0-5286 GCA_964384465.1 uncultured Planctomycetales bacterium
CCAGAGGATCTTCTTCTTCTCCTGGAATTTATGCACCAGCTTGACGTCGATCTCGCGATTGCCCGCTTCGGAGGCGAGGCGCTGGATGCGCGCGGCGAATTGTTCACGCACCATTTCCAGAATAAAGCGGTTGGGTACCGCGAGCACCAGCGTGGCGGCATCCGCCGCGCCCGGCTCCGGCGTGAGCGGGCGAATCCAGGTGCTGAACTGCTGTGAGGGCAACTCCTGCTCCAATCGGCGCAAGCAAGCGTGCCAGAGGTTCTGCATCTTTTTTTGTGGGCCGAGGAGAATGCGGATTTTACCCTTTCCACATCCTGTTATCCACGGCGCGCGCAAGAAAAAAACCTTGATTTGACAAGGCTTCAGCGCGCGCGCTCTAATACCGCCCTTTTTCGGATCGAGCGGGCCAATGAAGCAGAAGCGGACCTACCAGCCATCCAAGACGCGGCGCGCGCGAACGCACGGCTTTCTCGTGCGCAGCCGCACCGCGAACGGCCGCGCCGTGCTGCGCGCCCGGCGCGCAAAGGGCCGCAAGCGTCTCGCCGTGTAGGCCTGCGCCCGGCGTGCCCGTGACTTCCGAGCTTGGCGGGATCAAGCGGGCGCGCTACGGGCTGGATGCAGACAGGCGTCTCGCCACGAAAGCCGATTTCGAGCGCTTGTTGCAGGAGGGAACGCGGCACAGCCGGTCGGGCTATACGATGTTCGTCTCGGCGCGCGCCGGCGGCCCCGCGCGCCTCGGCATCCTCATTTCACGCAAGCACGCTGCAAAGGCGACCGTGCGCAACCGGCTCAAACGCTGTATCCGAGAGGCTTTCCGCCTGGAGCAAGCGGGCCTGGGCGCGCTGGATGTCCTGGTGCGGCCACCCTACGGGGCGAGGCCGGGCGTGCCGATGCTGCAGCGGCTGCGCGAACTGTTCTCCGAGCTGGGAAAATGAGGCTGCAATGAGCTCGCTCCTGCGCGCACTGCTGCGTGGCTACCGCTATTTCCTCAGTCCGCTGCTGCCGCCGGCATGCCGGTTCCATCCGAGCTGCTCGGCGTACGCCGAGCAGGCGCTGCAGGAGTACGGCGCGCTGCGCGGTGGCTGGCTTGCCGCGCGCCGAGTGTGCCGCTGCGGCCCCTGGCACCCGGGCGGCGTCGATCCGCTGCCGGGGTCCAGTGGCGCCGGACGGCGGCCATAAAGATGGATACCAAACGCCTCATCCTGTTCTTCGTCTTCGGCTTCTCGCTGCTCATGCTGTGGGAGGCCTGGCAGAAGGACTACGGGCCCAAGCCCGCGGCGCAAGCGCCGCAGGCACCTGCGGCCGCCGCAGTGCCGGGACCCGCCGCCAAGGGCGGCGCCGAGCCGGCAGCGGCAGCGCCCTCGGCGCCGCGCGCTCCCGCAGGCAGCGTTCCCGGTGCGGCCGCGCCCGCCGCCAAGGGCGCGGCGATCGTGGTGCGCACCGACCTGGTGGTCGCGGAGATCGACACGCTGGGCGCGACGCTCAAGCGGGTGGAACTGCTCAAGCACAAGGAAGCCAAGGATTCAGCCGCCAACCTGGTGCTGCTCGGCCCCGAGCACCGCTACGAGGCGCAAAGCGGGCTGACCGGTGACGGCGGCCCGAATCACCGCACGCTGTGGCAGGCGCAGGCCGGCAGCGTCGTGCTGGCCGACGGACAGGAAACGCTCGAAGTAAGACTCACTGCGCAAGGCGCGGACGGGCTTGCCGCGACCAAGACCTACCGCTTCACGCGCAACAGCTACCTCATCAATGTCGCGATCGAGATCAGGAACGGCGGCTCGGCGCCAGTGTCGCCGGCCACCTATTTCCAACTCACGCACGATGGCAAATCGTCAGCCGATGCCAACGCTGTGGCGGAAACTTTCGGCGCGCAGAGCTTCAACGGCTTTGCGGTCTACACCGAAGAGAAGAAATTCCAGAAAGTGCCGCTGACCGATGTCGACAAGGGCAAGCCCGACCACGTCAGACAGGCAAACGACGGCTGGCTTGCCTACGTACAGCACTATTTCGTCGCCGGCTGGATTCCGGCCGCCAAGGCCTTGCGCAGCTACGAGATACTGAAGCGCGACGATGGTCTCTATGCCGGCTATGTGCGGCTACCGGCCGGCACCATCGAACCAGGGGCGAGCGTCAGCGTCGCAGTTCCCCTGTATGCCGGACCGCAGGAGCAGAGCCGCCTCGCGTCGGTCGCGCCGGGCTTCGACCTGGTGGTCGACTATGGCTGGCTGACAGTCATCGCCTGGCCGCTATTCTGGCTGCTGGACCGGTTCCACGACCTGTCGGGCAATTGGGGCGTCGCCATCATTCTGCTGACAGTGCTGATCAAGGCGATCTTCTTCCCGCTGTCTGCGGCGAGCTACCGGTCGATGGCGAAGATGAAGCTGATCACCCCGCGCATGCAGAAGATCCGCGAAATGTACGAGCACGACCGGCAGAAGATGAACCAGGCGATGATGGAGCTCTACAAGACCGAGAAGATCAACCCCTTGGGCGGTTGCTTTCCGATCCTGGTGCAGATTCCGGTGTTCATCGCGCTTTACTGGGTGCTGCTGGCCGCGATCGAGTTGCGCCACGCGCCCTTCGCGCTCTGGATCAAGGATCTCTCGGCGCTCGATCCCTACTACGTGCTGCCGGTCCTGATGACCCTGACCATGGTCATCCAGACGCGCCTCAATCCGGTGCCGCCCGATCCGGTGCAGGCGCAGGTGATGAAGTACATGCCGTTCGTCTTCAGCGTCTTCTTTTTCTTCTTCCCGGCTGGACTGGTGTTGTACTGGCTGGTCAACAACATCCTATCCATCCTTCAGCAATGGCAGATCCAGCGCATGTTCGATCGCGGCAGACCTGCGCATGCCAAGCGGTGACCTAACGCCCGCAGCGCCCGATCCCGCCGTCCCGGATACGATTGCCGCGGTCGCCACCCCGGCCGGGCGGGGCGGTATCGGCATCGTGCGCATTTCAGGTCCGGGCGTCGCGCAGCTAGCGCGTGCTCTGATCGGCCGGCTGCCCGGGCCCAGAGTTGCCACGCTGTGCGCCATTCGCGACGCGCAGGGCGAAGCGCTGGACCAGGGACTCGCGCTGTACTTTCCGGCGCCGCATTCCTATACGGGCGAGGCAGTCCTGGAGCTGCATGGCCACGGCGGGCCGATGGTGATGCACACGGTGCTGCGCGCGGCACTGGACGCCGGCGCACGCCTGGCCGAGCCTGGCGAGTTCACGCGGCGCGCCTTTCTCAATGGCAAGCTGGACCTTGCGCAGGCCGAAGCAGTCGCCGACCTGATCGACGCTGCCAGCGCCGAGGCGGCGCGCTCGGCGCTGCGCTCACTCGAGGGCGAGTTCTCCGCGGCGATCGGCGCGCTGGCTGGAGAGCTCACGGAGTTGCGCGCGCTGACCGAAGCGATGCTCGATTTTCCGGAGGAGGATATCGATCGCCTGCATCGCAGCGACGCGCAAGCGCGGCTGGCGCGGCTGCGCGCTGCGCTGGACCGGGTACTGGCGAAGAGCCGCCAGGGCAGCCTGCTGCGCAGCGGCGTCCATGTGGTGCTTGCGGGGCGTCCCAATGTCGGCAAATCGAGCCTGCTTAACCGGCTCGCGGGGGAAGAGCGCGCCATCGTCACGCCAGTACCGGGGACGACCCGCGACGCGTTGCGCGAGTCGATCCAGATCGAGGGCGTGCCGATCGTCATCGTCGACACGGCGGGACTGCATGCAGCGCGGGATGAGGTGGAGCGCATGGGCATGGAGCGCACGCGGCACGAGCTGGCGCGCGCCGACCTGGTGCTGGTGGTGGTAGAGGCGGGCAATCCGCAGCCGCCGGCAGAACCGCTCCCAGCCGCCGGCAAGCGCATTACCGTGGTCAACAAGATCGATCTTGTCGCGGGCGCGTTGCCGGGAAAGCGGGACGACGCCATCTATCTATCGGCCAAGACCGGCGCCGGGCTGGACGCGCTGCGCACGGCGCTGCTCGAAGCGGCAGGCTGGAGTTCGCGCGGCGAAACGGTTTTTCTCGCGCGCGAACGCCATCTGCGGGCGCTCGAGCAGGTGCGCGCCCATCTGGCCGCCGCTGTCGCGCAGGAAGCACACTGGGAATTCTTCGCCGAAGAACTACGCCTCGCGCAGGAGGCGCTCGGCACGATCACCGGCCGCGTCAGTAGCGACGACCTGCTGGGCGAGATCTTCTCGCGTTTCTGCATCGGCAAGTGATTTCCGCAGCGCGAACTATCAGTCTGGAATTAAAGGGAAATTCAAGGCAGCAGCGAGGGGTCGCCGAGGCTGCGTCCGGCGCGCTAAAATTCGGCCCCACTAGAAGCCCACCGGCCCGGGTCTTGACCCAGGGCCGTTTTGTTTTTCAGGAGCACCTTGATCAACGATCGCCACCAGCCTCAGGCTCAACCTGCCGCGGCCCCCGATTGGGTGCACCACCGGAAGCTGCGCGACTGGGTGGGCGAGATGGCACGGCTGGCCAAACCGGATCGCGTGGTGTGGTGCGACGGTTCGCAGGCCGAGTACGACCGGCTCTGCGCCGAGTTGGTGGCGGGAGGCACCTTCATCCGGCTGAACGAAAAGCTGCGGCCGGGAAGCTACCTGGCGCGTTCCAATCCGACCGACGTGGCACGCATGGAAGACCGCACCTTCATCTGCTCGGCCCGCAAGGATGACGCCGGACCGACCAATAACTGGATCGATCCGGCGCAGATGCGCGCCACCCTGGGGCGCCTCTTCGAGGGCTGCATGCGCGGCCGCGCCATGTATGTGGTGCCCTTCTCGATGGGTCCGATCGGCTCGCCCATCGCCCAGATCGGCGTCGAGCTTTCCGACTCAGCCTACGTCGCGGTGAACATGAAGCTGATGACGCGCATGGGTCGCGCGGTGATCGAGCACCTGGCTGCGGACGGCGTCTTCGTGCCCTGCATGCATTCGGTCGGCGCGCCGCTTGCGGCGGGCGAGCAGGACGTCGCCTGGCCCTGCAACGACAAGGAAAAGTGGATCGTGCATTTTCCCGAGACGCGCGAGATCTGGTCCTACGGCTCGGGCTACGGCGGCAATGCGCTGCTCGGCAAAAAGTGCCTGGCGCTGCGCATCGCCTCGGTGATGGCGCGCGACGAGGGCTGGCTCGCCGAGCACATGCTGATCCTCAAACTGACCTCGCCCGAGGGTGAGGTCCGCTACGTCGCCGGCGCCTTCCCCTCGGCCTGCGGCAAGACCAACCTGGCGATGCTGATCCCGACCCTCTCCGGCTGGAAGGTGGAGACGGTCGGCGACGACATCGCCTGGATGAAGTTCGGC
>CAYLLT010000191.1:0-5057 GCA_964384465.1 uncultured Planctomycetales bacterium
GTTCACCGATCATCTCCGGGCCGCCGGGCTGAAGTGCGAGATCGCGCCCTGTGAGACACTTGCCCCGGCCGGATTGCTGACCCGCGGCCGCATCTGGCGAGTTACCCGATGAAAACCGCCGGCTCCACCCAGCGCTCCAACGATGGCCGGACGCGTTTGAGCCTGCCCGATGCCGCGTTGCTCGCCGAGTGCGAGATCGACGCTTATCGCGCGAGCGGCCCCGGCGGCCAGAAACGCAACAAGACATCTTCAGCGGTTCGCCTGCGACACCGACCGACGGAGCTGATCGTCATCGCGTCCGAGTCCCGTTCGCAACACGAGAACAAAGCCCGTGCTTTGCGCCGACTGCGGCAGATGATCGCGCTCACGCAGCGGAATCGCATCGACGCCGATGCCGGACCGCCGCCGTTCTATGCGGCCGCCCTGAAACGGGACCGCAGCCTGCACGTTAATCAGCGTCATCCGGATTACTGGCTTATCGTGCAGCATGTGCTGGATGTGCTGCACGCGTCTCGCGCCGGCATGGCTGAGGCGGCCGAGCGGCTCAACATCTCCACGGGTCAGCTCGTGCGGTTCCTCAAGGACGACGCTAAACTGTGGGAGTATGCGAACCACATGCGACAGACATTCGGGCAAGCGGCGCTGCGGTGAGGAGAAGGCGGTTCGATGAGTTACGAGGAACATCAAAAGCAGGCGGAAAAAGCAAATCGCTCGGTTCGTTGCGCCATCATTACCGTCAGCGACACGCGCACCGAAGCGGACGATGACAGCGGACGGCTGATCCGCCAACTGCTCGAAGAGGCGGGACACTCTGTCAGCTTCTACACGGTGGTGAAAGACGAACCGGCGCAGATCCGCGACACGCTCGCCAGGCTGGCGCTGGACAGCAACTCTCAGGCGGTTCTGATCAACGGCGGCACCGGCATCGCGCCGCGCGACCGCACCTATGAAGCCGTAGCCGGCCTGCTCGAAAAGCGTCTGGACGGTTTCGGCGAACTCTTTCGCATGCTCAGTTTTCAAGAGATCGGGTCCGGGGCGATGCTCTCGCGGGCGGTGGGGGGGCTTCATGCCGGCCGGCTCATTTTCTGCATGCCCGGCTCGCCGAACGCTGTCCGCCTGGCCATGACCAAGTTGATCCTGCCCGAGCTGGGGCACCTGGTTTGGGAGTTGAACCGGTAGCCGGATATAATCGCCTGCTGACGAGGGCTGCGTCATCAATGCCGAGGACTATTCGATGAATGAAACGATTGTGAACCAGGAAGGCTGCCCGAAGATCGCGGGGACGCGGATCACGATTTACGACGTCATGGACTACGTCGAGAACGGCTGGACCGACCAGGGAACAGCGTACGTTCTCGGCCTCAAGCGCGAGCAGGTGGCGGCGGCCAGAGAGTACATCGCCCAGCACCGCGAGCACGTCATGGGCGTCTACCGGCGGATCCTCGAGCGCGATGCCGCCGGCAACCCGCCGGAGCTACAGGCACGACTGGATGCGTCGCATAAGCGCCTGCAGGAGATGATCAGAGAGCGGCGGCTCGCGAAGGAGGCCAAGGGTGCAGGGTCTGGTGGCGGATGCTGACATTAAGGGGCAGTTCGTCGTCCTTCTCGGTATTCTGGAATCCGAATCCTGGATCGACCTCTGGCACGAATTGAATATCGCCGTTTACGATCTCACCGATCTGGATTTGCACAAGCGAAGCCCGGATTTGGAAATCTGGCAGACGTGTCAGGAGAAAGATATTGTTCTCTTGACCGCGAACCGCAACTTGGAAGGGGAAGATTCGCTTGAGTCCGCAATTCGGCAGTTCAACCATTCCGGAGCGCTCCCTGTACTCACTTTATCAAATCCTGGCCGTATTCTTCGGAACAAACGCCACGCGCATCGGACGGCCGAGCGCCTGTTTGCGTACCTGCTCGATATCGAGAAGCACCGCGGGGCGGGTCGTATCTACATACCATAGCTCGTTGACAATCGACGCCGGATCAATCCGGCGCACCGTTGCAAATCAGGTTTGAGGAGGAAAGTCGCATGTCCCAGACCTTCAGCATCAGCCCCGAGGGCGAAAAGTTTCCACTGCCCACGCCGGACCAGTATCCCGCGGAGTTCGCCCGGCTCAAGAAAATCACCGATCAGCAGCGGGCCGACGGACGCGAGATTGTCGTCGTGGTCGGGGTGGGGTTCGTTGGAGCGGTCATGGCCGCCGTTGTGGCGGACAGCCGCGATAAAAAGACCGGCAAACACAACAAGTTCGTTATCGGGATGCAGCGGCCGAGCACGCGCAGCTACTGGAAGATCGAGCTGCTCAATCGCGGCCAATCGCCGGTGAAAGCGGAGGATCCCGAAGTCGATCCACTGATCGCCCGCTGCGTTAACGAGAACAAGACGCTGGTTGCCACGTACACGCACGAGGTGATGAAGCTGGCGGACGTGGTGGTGGTGGACGTACAGTGCGATTACATCAAGAAGGACCTGGGCAATCTCCGCACGGGATCAGCCGACATGGCCGCCCTCGAAAAGAGCTTGGCGACCATCGGCGAGATGGTACCGCCGCAATGCCTCGTGCTGATCGAGACCACCGTCGCGCCAGGCACTACCGAGTACGTTGCGTATCCGATCCTGAAGCGGGCATTTGAAAAACGCGGCATCCGGAGCGAGCCGCTGCTCGCGCACAGTTTTGAGCGCGTCATGCCCGGCCGCAATTACGTGAGCAGCATCCGCGATTTCTGGCGGGTGTGCAGCGGCGTCAACGACGAAAGCCGCCGCCGCGTCGTCAAGTTCCTCTCCGAAGTGCTGAACGTGGAGAAATTCCCGCTCACGGTGATGGACCGGCCACTCGAAAGCGAGACGACGAAGATTGTCGAGAACAGCTTCCGGGCGAGCATGCTGGCGTTCCTGCACGAGTGGAGCCTGTTTGCCGAACGCAACGGCGTCGATCTGATCAAAGTCGTCAACGCGATCAAGGTCCGCCCCACGCACAACAACATCATCTTCCCTGGCCCGGGCATCGGCGGATATTGTTTGCCGAAGGACGGCGGGCTGGGCATGTGGGCGTACAAGCACCTCATGGGATTTGACGACGATATCTTCACCATGACCGAAGCCGCGCTCAACATCAACGACACGCGGGCGCTGCACGTGGCGGAACTGGTCCGCGACGCCCTCCGCAATATGGGCAAATATGTGGCCGCTTCGAGGTGCGTGCTGCTCGGCGCCGCCTATCGCGAGGACGTCGGCGACACCCGCTACAGCGGCAGCGAGTTGGTCGTGCGAAAACTCGCGGAGATGGGCGCGGAGATCGGCGTGCACGACCCGTACGTCCAGCACTGGTGGGAGCTCGAACAGCAGGAATCGTACCCCGCCCCCGGCCAGAGCTGGTCGCGATTCTTCCGCAACCAGGACGAGTTGAGCGGCATGCGCGTGCAGCCCGATCTCAAGGAAGCGCTGAAGGATGCCGACGCGGTGATCCTCGCCGTCCGACACGAGCCGTACCTGAAGCTCAATCCGGACGAAGTCGTGAATATGACCGGCCAACCGGTGGCCATCGTCGATTGCTTCGGCATTCTCGATGACGACAAAATCAGGCGCTATTTCGAGCTCGGCTGCGAGGTCAAAGGCCTCGGCCGAGGCCACGTCAAACGCATTAAGGACAGCGTCAAGGTGGCACGCCGGTGAAGATGGAGCACCCGCGTATCCAGCCTGTGCCCTAATTTCTTTCGGCAGCGTCAGCAGCCGGGCGGCCGGACGGCGCCGGCCATGCACGGCAGAAACGCGGCGACATCAACTGCGTCCACATCTCCGTCCCCGTCCCGGTCGGCGTCGGCGCAACCCGCCCCGGCGGGGAAGGCGTCGCCCGAAAGGCAGTTCTGCAAATGAGCAAAATCGGACTGCGACACGTCGCCGTTGCCATCAAAATCAAAACGCGAGACCACGCGGACCACCCAGCTCTCGGTATCCGAGCCCTCTGAATTCACTGCCTGGGTGGTGAAGGTGTTGTCGCCAAAGCTCGCGGGGCTGGGCGTCCAGCCGGTGATCTGTCCGTTCGCATTGATCGTCGCTTCTGCCGGCGCCGCGAGCAGCGACCATGTCGGCAACGGGAAACCCGCAACGAGGGACAGTTGTTTGATATATGCGGTGCCGAGATAGGCGATGGCGGGATCGGGCGTGACCTCTGCAATCACCGGCGGCGACAGAGCGTCCACCGACTTGATGATGTACGCCCCGGGGCCTTGCGGCAGCGTGAAGCTCTGGCCTGTGGTCAGCACCCTGGTGTCAACCACGGCCCCGGTCATCGGGTGATAGACGCCGAAGCTGACGTCGCGACGGGCCTGCATGGTCAGTCCTCCGCTGAGAATCCCCACGGGACAGCAGACGAACTGGTTGCCCTTGATTCCCCCGACGTTCCAGTAGCATCCGCTGGTGGCGCCGCTGACCTCGTTCCAGTACTTATTCGGCTGGCCGTTGCAATAAACCGTGAATGGGGCGGCGGCTTCTTTGCCGTCGTTTCGGGTCCAGTTGGGCAGGTCCGGAGGAAGGATCTGGCTGAGATGCGCGTAGTCATTGACGCCGGCCATATCCTCGAAGCGTTTGATCTGGTGGGCATCATCCCAGTGCCTGATGCCGGCAATGGAATGAAAGCAGTATATGGGGAGTTTCGCTGTCCACGCGAAGCACGCGGCCGAGACCAGTTTGATCGGATCGTTCTCTTCGAGTACCGACGAGCCCGGTCCAATCGGTTCGTCGCTGCTCGTCGGCGGGGCTTGGGGCCATTCCACATAAGGTCTCCAGGCGTCCGCGACGTTGTACCAGCGGTTGTCAGTGGAATCGCGCGAGAGATGATAGGTGGCCAGATCGGCCGCGCTGCCTTGGTAGATGCCCTGATACGTAAAGTCCGCGCCGGGCGAAGTGATGGCGACGAGAACCGAGGTGGCTGTCGCGATAATCGCGCAGTAATGACGCATGTCGTCCAATCCGCCCGAGTAGCCGAAGCCGGTCTGCCAGCTTTCGTTGCCGACTTCGATGAAGGCGATCTTCTGCTCGCGCCCCTGGATGAGACCCA
>CAYLLT010000192.1:0-5025 GCA_964384465.1 uncultured Planctomycetales bacterium
GCCGCCGAGTTGTGATAAACCCCCGCCGCCCGCCGCTCGAAGATCGGCACCACGATCGCCACGCCCAGCTCTTTCGCCAGCGCCGCCATCGCCTCCGTCGTCGGCCCCGGCACCGTCTCCGCCAGCCCAAACCGCTCCTGCGATTCCGCCTGGCAGAAGTACGTCGAGCCGAACAGCTCCTGCAAGCAGACAATCTGCGCCCCGCGCCCCGCCGCCTCGCGAACCCCCGCCGCCGCCCGCTCAACATTGACGCGCCGATTCGCCGCGCACGCCTGCTGAACCAGCCCGATCCTGAACATGGAACTTTCACCGCTCATGGCGGCCAATTATAGCGAGTCCGCATGTTTTAAGTCATCGGGAGATCGCACCGGCGAGCGGACGGGTGGCAGACAACCGCTATAGTATATCTTTATGTCGCAACACGATCGGAGAACAACGCAGAAGCTGGTGGAGACTACCGCAGTGCGCGATGCACCCGCGCAAGCAGCGACGCGGACAGGCTCATCGGCGTGGCGGCAGGTCGCGATTCTCGCGCTTTTCGTCTGCACCGCCGTAACCGCGGTACACTGGCCGGTGCTCTCGGCGCAGACGATTTCCTTCGATGACGATAACTATCTGTTCTCCAACCCACCGCTGATGCATCCGAGCCGGCCGGGAGTCGTGCGCGTCCTGACCGAGGTGCTGGATTCATCGAAAGTCAGAGGGTACTACGAGGGGCTGACGCTCGTATCGCTGATGGGCGACGTGGCTCTCGGAGGTTCCAGCGACAACCTGCGACCGTTTCATCGCACCAGTCTCGCCCTGCACGTTCTGAACACGCTGCTGCTGATCATCCTCCTGCAATTACTCTTCAATCACCCGTGGGCGGCCGCGGCGGTCGGCTTGCTCTTCGGGTTGCATCCGCTCACCATCGAGCCGGTGGCGTGGGTCTGGGAGCGCAAGACCGTTCTGGCGACCGCGCTGGTGCTCGGATGCCTCATTCTCTACGTCCTGTACACCCGGCGAGGAGGCCTGCGATGGTATTTGGCCGCGCTGGGACTCTTCGCGCTGGCGCTCATGGCCAAGCCCACCGTCACGCCGGTACCCATTCTGCTGGCGCTGTTGGATGGGTGGCCGCTGCGTCGCGCCCGGACGGCGAACAGGAAAGTCTGGTTTGAGCTTGGACTCGAGAAGGTTCCCTATCTGCTCATCGCAGCGCTCTCGACCGCGATCACCATGCTGTCACTCAGCCGCACGGCCATATTGCCGGAGCACTCTTCGGTCGCGTCAATCCCGCTCAGAATCTGCTATCTGATTCTCTTCTACCTGGGCAAGATCGTCTGGCCGGCAAAGCTCTCGTCGGTTTATCTCCTTCCCGCGCCCGTAGCGCTGAGCACGCCCATCTACCTGATCGCCGTGCTCGGCATCACGGTCATGGTCATCGGCCTGGTACTGCTGATCCGTCGTGCTCCCGCCCTGTCAGTGGGAATGCTCTTCTTCATCGTGGCCATCGCACCGACGCTGGGAATCATTCAATACAGTTGGGTCGCCGCCTCGGACAAATACGTTTACTTTCCCGCGTTTGGGCTCCTGCTCGTCGTCTGCTGGTTGCTGGTATCGGATTGGACGAAAGAGCCCGAAGCGCAAGCGAGGGTTATGTCAGAACCCCGCACGCGAGTGCGGGGCCCGGCCCACCACTTGCGTGGTGGGTTCGGAAAACCCTCGCTTGCGCTTCGGGCTCTGCTGCCATGGACCTCATACGGCAATGTGGGAGTCGTTCGAGCGAAGCGACACGGAATCCTCGTGGTTGTGATCCTGTCGCTCGCGTGCCTCGAAGCGATCGCGACGCGGCGGTACCTCGCCCACTGGCAGACGACCGAACGCTTTTTTCGCCACATGCTCACTTTGTCGCCCAACGCCGAGCCGCTTCATACGCACCTCGGTTGGTGGCTGATGAAGAACGGCCGCGAGGCCGAGGCCCTCAGCGCGTACGCGGAGGCCCTGCGTCTCAATCCCTACGCAGCCGATGCGCACTTTAATCTCGGCATGCGTTCGTTACGGCGGGGTGAGTTCGGACCGGCTATCGAACATCTGCGGGCGGCCGTCGCGGCCAAGCCGAACGATGCGCTCGCCCAGATGAATCTGGGGCTTGCGCTGTTGAATCAGGGCGATCTCATGAAGGCGGGCGACCAGTTCGCGCTCACCGCTGATTTGCAGCCCGAATGGGCCGAGCCGCACATCAACCTCGGATTGGTCCTTCTCAAACTGAACCACGTGCAAGAGGCCGCGGACCAGTTTCGTGAGGCGCTGCGCATCTCACCCGATCCGGTCGCGCAGAAGCATCTGGAGGAACTCCTCGAAACCGTCGGTGCTTCGTCAAAATCCACCAGCCGGACTGCTCCTGCCAAGTAGGCTGCCCACGTGCCTTCCGAGCCGCGACCGTAAGGGAGCGGAATTCACTGAATTCCGCTCCCTTACGGTCGCGGCTCTGGCTTCAGCCTTGCGTGTGCACGGTTTTGATCAGGCAGACCAGCCCTTTGAGCAGCAGGCTCACGATGAGCAGGAAGAGCAGCGTGGCGACGCTGAACGTGATCAGCGGCCAGGCGGTGCCGAGCGGAGCGGGGTTGGATTTCATCATCTGGCCGATGAGGAACGCGGCCAGACCGGTGAGCAGGATCGCGGCCAGCGAACCGCGGAGGTGACCGGTGATCGGGGCCATCCGTACCGTCAGGCAGATCGCCAGGTACAGGAACAGCAGCGTCCGCCAGTCCGTCAGGTCGTGCGCCCGCACCACGGCCACGAGTTGCTCGACCAGCCCGACGGCCTGCCGGATCATCGCGAAGAAGAAGGTGAGCGTGGTTGGCAGCGGCATATCGGCCACCGACGTTTTGTCCATCCCGCCCAGGATCGAGGAGCCAAAATAGTGCGCGACCCAGTAGATCGCCACCGCACACCCGACCATCGGCAGCAGCGCAATGATGATCGTACCGATCAACGGCACGCGCGGCTTGGCATCGGTCCCCGTCTCCGGCTCGCCCGAGTCGTCGTCCTTGATGAGCGTGGTGTTGTTCACCGTGCCGCCGGTGATGAGCAGACCCAGGATGTAGCCGAGTTGTGCGACCAGCGTCCCCGGCAGCAGGATCGAATTGACCACCTTCGGTTCGAGCAACGAGCTCCACAACCGGTGCACGCCCAGCGCGCTGAACACGATCACCAGCAGCCAGAACGTCATCTCCGCGTATTCCATCGGCCGAATCCTCCTGTGTCGTCTTTATCGGCCGATGAGGGCTTGTGATGTGAGCCGTTCAGCAGCAGTAGGGTCCGCTGTGCGGACCGAAGCCTGAAGGTTCGCCGAGCGGACCCTACCGCTTCAGCAATTCCGGCAGTTCCGCCACCGAATCGATGCGAAAGTCCGGCCTGGCCGATTCATAATCGCTCTGATGCCAGATGCCCCGGCGGCAAGTGACCAGTGCCGTCTTCATCCCCAGCCGGGCCGGACCCATGATGTCCAACGCCGGCGAATCGCCGACAAACAAGACGCGCGACAGGTCCGCGGGCGGCTCACCCGAAAACGCCAACCGCAGCGCGGCCTGGTAGATCACCGGCGACGGCTTGCGATAGCCGACCTCGCTGGAGAAAACCGTGAAGTCCACCCATTCGGCAAAGCCCATGCGGGCGAATTCCTGCCGGCAGTAGACCGCTGGAATCATGCAGTTGCTGACCAGCCCCATCTGGTAGCCGCGCTGCCGCAACGTTCGCAGGGCCTCGAGCGCGCCCGGCAGCGGCTCCAACGAGCCGATCCACGTCTGCCCGATGCAGGCGGCCGCCTCGGTCAGCCGCTGCGGTTCGATCTCGGCAGCGAGCGAACTGGCCCACGCCCTAAGTTCCGCAACCGGGTCGGCTTCAAGATGCTCCGGATGGGCGGCGGCCTCGGCTTCGATCGACAGAATCCGGTCGATCAGAGATTCAACGGAATGCGGCACATCAGAATCCCCCACGCCGGTGCGGTGCCGCTCTTCGACGCCCATACCGAGGGGGACATCAGCCTCCGACCTGCCGCCGGTGATGATCTGAGCCGCCAATGCCACCCCGCGCCGCAGCCGTTCCGCCTGCGAGCCGACCTGCGACAGCGTCCCGCCCCAATCGAAGAGGATGACATCGATTTCCACAAATTGCCCTCCCCCGTCCCACGTTTATCCGCAAGCGTAGGAAGGGTGGCCCAGGTCCTCTGGACCTGGGGTCACGATTGTACCGCGTGCGTAAATGTCATTTCCGAGCGGTACCCGTTCCACGTTTACAATCGCTCCCCCAGGTTTGAAAACCTGGGCCACCCCTCTTGAAAGACCCACTTTGCTTCCAACAAGCATCGCCCAACGTGTTACGCACCTCCCCGCACGTCCCCTGCGGCCGGCCGCTTGTCCCGGCCACTTGATGGGGCCGATAATATCGCAGAACCCGGGGGTTGTAACGCTCCAACAGCGCATATCGACACATGGCGAGACGTGAGTGGCCAACCCGGCCCTTTACCCGAACCATGCGCCAGCGGGGCCTGGCAAGACCGACCCAAGAGCCAACCGTGGAGGGGTTAGGGCTTGTCCAGGTCCCGCAGTTTTTTGCGAACCCTGCCTATATCGGGAAGAACAGCCCAGCCGTTTGCGGCTTGAGACACGAAGGTCGATTGGGCGCGGTTGGATTCGAACCAACGAAGGCGTTAGCCAACGGGTTTACAGCCCGTCCCCTTTGGCCACTCGGGCACACGCCCAGACGCTTAAGCTCACTGTTTATGACTGGAGGCGGCGGCGGATCGTAACCTCACCCCCAACTCCCCCAAAGGATAGGTTCGGGTGGTATGGCCGTCAAGAATCTCGCCGGGAACCGTTGCCTGACTATTACAGTATAAGAGGTTTAATAATGTCAAAAAGAGTTTACTTTTCGGCCAACAGGACGTTCTTCGCCTCTTCCAGTCCACTCAGCTTGTCCTTGTCGAGCTCCGGATAGCGCAGGTCGAGAGCGGCCAGCGACTCGATCATGGCGGCGGCCACCACC
>CAYLLT010000193.1:0-5021 GCA_964384465.1 uncultured Planctomycetales bacterium
GCTGGCATTCTTCGCCCGGCAGCGGGCAAATGGTCTGCGGACACCCGAACTGCGGAGGCGGCAGCGGCTGGCAGCAATGCCCGTTCTGGATGTGCTGGCACATCCCCGTCGTGTCGCAGTAGTCATCCGTGCACGGGTCGCCGTCCTCGCAGTCCATCGGCGTATACACACACATGCCCGTGGCTGGATCGCAAGTATCGACCGTGCATGGATCCATGTCATTGCAGACCATCGCGATATGCGTGCATCCACCCGTCAAAGGATCGCAGTCGTCGATCGTACACGGGTTGCCGTCATCGCACGACGCCGGATCGCACGGGCACTTGCATTCGACGATGAGCGTCCCGTTCGGCCCTGGCGTCACTTTCGGCTGGCACTGTAGTGCCGGGTTCGGACAGACACCCGTGCAGCTTACCGGGGTGGTCGGCACCACGTGGCATTGGTTATCCGGCCGGCAATCGCACTCGAGCACCGCGATGACCTGGCCCGCGCTATTGGTTTGGACTTTGATCGGGATGCACTGCTGGGGCAGCCCCTGCGCATCCGGCGGACAAGTCGTCGGCTGGCAGCCGATTTGCGGCGGCAGCAGCGGCTGGCACGGCGGCGGCGGCTCCTTGCAGTCGCAGCAGATGTCTTGCGTGCCGTCGGCATTCACGGAGACGATTCGTTCGCAGACCTGTCCCGGCGGACAGGCGTTTGCACATTCCGGAGGTGCACCAGCGACAGGACCGGGCACCACCCGGCACTCGCTCGTCGCTCGGCAGTCGCAGTCAATAACCGTTGACTGGTTGGTCAGCGGGTTCCAGTTCGCGCAATGCGGCACGCAGGTCTCTGTGGCAATCGGGCACTGCGTCTGCTGGCAGCCGAACCCAGTCAGCGCCGGCTGGCACTGCGGTATGGGTAGGCATTCGCAGCAGTAGCTGACCGTACCATCGGCGTTCACCACCACCGTTTGGTGGCACTCCTGGCCCGTCGGGCAATCGCCCACACACGTCGGACCGGCGGGGCCGATCACAACATGACACTCGTTATCCTGCACGCAGTCGCAGTCGACGACTTCAAAACCACCGGGAACAGCGGTGTTCTGTCGAACACACTTGGGCTCGCAATGTTCGCCGGCGATGGGGCACTGGAACGGTTGGCAACCATACTGCGGCGCCGGCAGCGGCTCGCAATGCTGATCCGGCACGCAATCGCAGCAGATAACCGTCGTCCCATCCGCTTGGTACGTCACGCTCTTCTGGCAGATCGTGCCCGGCGGACAGGGGCCGGCGCAGCTCAATTCAATTACGCCCGTCTTAATGCGGATAGTGCCTGTGGTCGAACCGGAATGGCCGGACAACGGACCGCCCGGTCTGCCTATAAAGTCGATTCGGTATTCAATGTCAAAGAAGCTATCCACGGCCCAATTGCCGCCCGGCTGCCGCACCAGTGTCGTATGTCCGGGGCTGGGCATCCCGAAGTCGGTCCCCGCGACGATGCGCAGCAGGTCGAAATCGGGATCCCCGATGTTGTTGATCTGGCCGAAGAGACGGAACATATCCGTGTCGAACGACTGGACCGGTTGCCCCGGTGTTCGCGGGGCGGTATGGATCTCGAAATCGACCGGGACGTTCTTCAGTCGGTTAAAGCCGGACAGACTGCCCGTGCCCTGCATCGGCAGGACCATGGTCGAAGTGGAGCAGATCTTCTCGCCGCCCAGCGACCCGCCGGGATCTCGGCAATCCGCAGGAGTGGTCGGGAAGGAGCAAACCCCGCCCCCTCCGCCGCCGGGACACGCGAAATTTCCATCCCTCGCGTCAATTTCGATCGTGTCGCCGGGGGCCAAACCGACGACGATATGCATGTCGCCATCGGGGGTTACATACGTGCATCCGGCCGGGGGCAGGTCGGCTGTTCCGGTGCCGTTGTCCGGGACCACGCAGGGTGCCAAATTAGGGTTCGGGCCTCCGACGACATGACACTCATCAGGGTCTTGGCATTCGCAGTCGAGGATCTGGTTCTGGCCCGTCGCCCAGTTCTGTTTGACGCATTTGGGAACGCACCGATCATCGGCCACAGGGCACGTCACCGGGGTGCACTGCTGCCCGTCCGCCGTGGGCCCGCAATTCTGCGGGCAATTCGCCTGGGCACAGGTCGTGCCCATCGGATGCGAAACGCCGCCTTGGAGCTGACAATACTGAGGAGAATAGAACTGGCAGGTGCCGTTCGGCAGGCAGCAGGGCCGCTCGGTGCATACGTTGTTGACGCACGAACTGCCGAGGCCGCCGGGAGAATTCGGCGCCACGCACTGCGCCGCGGGCACCTGGAAACATGAGCCGTCGGGCCTGCAGCAGGCTTGCGGCCCCCCCGCCTCGATTAGGCAGGTGGCGCTACAGCCATCGCCGCTCACGACGTTCCCGTCGTCGCACTGTTCCGGCGGCTCGACGATCCCATTGCCGCAAATCGCCGCCACTTGTCCTCGCGCAGCCTTCGTACCTCCGAGACAGGCGGCGAGGACGGTCATACACACCAGCCACTTCGAATAGCCGTTCGTGGTCAACATCTTCTGCTCCTTGGTCCATTTCCCTTTTTTCGGATACCGCAGTGACAATTTGGTCATGGAGATCTCGCGGATTCGACTGATTAGCGCGGGGGGGACCGATTGCGCGGGGGGAAACATCACCCACATCTTTCAGCGGGAACCCACCTGCCCACTCCGGCCCCTATCCGTTACGAAATCCATTCCCTTTCTCTAAATACTTCTCGAAGGAGGTGGGTCGGACGACGGCTTCGGCCTCGCGACAAGACCGGAACAATCACCCAACGTTCAATAACATACCCTAAAAAGTCCCCAATGCAAGCGAAATGTTGGAATTTAATCGTATCGGATGTCAACAATTGCGGCACTGTAGAATGCTGACTGTGGAAGGAATTGTACAATATGACTTTGTTTTGCTGATGCCTACTGTTCACGTTCCAGAATCATTCGGGCCATTCGGCCCAGCGTGTCACGGGCTTCGCAAGGCGGAATTTCATCCAGTGCGTTCACTGCGGACTCGATATATTGGCGGGCCACCGCAAGCGCATATCCCGTGCTGCCCGTGACTTCCAGCATTCGGCGGACCTCCGTCCGATCGCAACCCGCGTCCTCAACAATCCCCAGCAGTCGGCGGCGGATATCCGTCTGAGCGTGTGTCAGGCAGTGGATGACCGGCAGCGTCAGCTTCTTCTTATCCAAGTCCCGGCCCAGTGTTTTGCCCGTCCGCGTCTCCGACCCCACGATATCGAGCACGTCATCCGTGATCTGAAACGCGACCCCGGTGTCGATTCCATACCGCTCGAGCGCGGCACACGCCCCTGCGCTCGCGCCGGCAAAGTGCGCACCGAGCAGACAACATGTACCGGTCAACGCCGCCGTCTTTCGCGTGATGATTTGCAAATATTGATCGACCGTCAGCTCGCAATCCCCCCGGTGCCGCACCTGCTGTAGCTCGCCCTCGCAAACGGTGTTGGTCGTCGCCCCGATCGTGCGCGATGCGAATTGCGAATCGAGCGAGCTGCACAGATGAAAAGCGTGGCTGATCAAATAGTCTCCGAGCAGCACGGCCGCCTCGTTCCCTTCCAGCCGGTTAACCGTCGGGCACTGCCGCCGCAGGTCCGCCTCATCGAGCACGTCGTCATGCACCAGCGTGGCAATGTGCACCATCTCCACGACCGCCGCCAGCGTGAGATGTTCCGGCGTGGTCCCCCCGCAGGCCTTGCCTGACAGCAGCAGCAATGCCGGCCGCAGCATCTTCCCGCGATAGTGCCGAATGTGCTCGCACAGCTCGTTCACCACCGGCAGCTCGGAGAACAGCTCGTCATCAAAGATGCGGCAGACCTTCTCCAGATCGGCGGTAATCAGCTCATAAAGTGTCGCCAGCGCCGGCATGGTAATGGATCTCAATACGGGCCCGTTTAGCCGCAGTTTGAAAAACTGCGGGACCCAGGAACGCGAACACCGCGCGCCACTCCATGCTATCTGCTCGCCCGTCAGTCCGCGAGTTGTTTCAGAACTTTTGAAAACATGGTGAGGGATCGTAACACCAACACCTGCAAGCGCGAGGCGTCCGGTTCCGCATCAGACCGGAGCTTGTCACTCCGAGCCGCTCGGATTACAAGGACAAATTCAGATTGAGCGAGTCACCGCCCGGGAGATCAACCATGCAGCGAATCGACAAGATCGCCATCATCGGCCTCGATTGTGCCGAGCCGTCGCTGGTTTTCGACCGCTGGTTCGACGAGCTGCCCAACCTGCGCCGCCTCTGCCGGCAGGGAACCTACGGCCATCTGGAAAGCTGCCTGCCGCCGATCACCGTCCCGGCCTGGTCGTGCATGGCCTCCAGCAAGGATCCCGGCACGCTCGGCATTTACGGCTTCCGCAACCGCGCCGATCACTCGTACGACAAGCTCTCCATCGCCACCTCGCTCGATGTGCGTGAAAAGCGTTTGTGGGATCATCTCGACGCCGCCGGCCTCAGCAGCATCGTGCTCGGCGTGCCCGGCACCTATCCCATCACCCGCCCGCCCCGCGGATGCATGGTGTCCTGCTTTCTGGCCCCCGATATCAACTGCGATTACGCCGCCCCGAAACCGCTCAAGCAGGAGATCGCCGATGTCGTCGGCGAATATCTCATCGACATCAAGGGCTTCCGCACCGACAACAAGCAGTGGCTGCTCGATCAGATCTACGAGATGACCGAGAAGCGCTTCAAGCTGGCCCGCCATCTGGTTGCCACCAAAAGCTGGGACCTGTTCTGGATGGTCGAGATGGGCACCGACCGCATCCACCACGGCTTCTGGCAGTTCATGGACTCCACCCACCATCGCTACGAAAAAGGCAACCCCTTCGAATCGGCGATCCACGACTACTATGTGCGCCTCGACGCCTGGATCGGCGAGCTGCTTGAAGCGATGGACCTGACCAGGACGGCCGTCTGGGTGGTCAGCGATCACGGCGCCAAGTGCATGCTCGGCGGCTTCTGCTTCAACGACTGGCT
>CAYLLT010000194.1:0-4921 GCA_964384465.1 uncultured Planctomycetales bacterium
GACAGCGAGCGGCCCGAGATCCGGCAGGCGAAGACGTTCCTCGGCAAGTGACCTGATCTGAGCACCCTCGCCGTCATCCTGGGCGCGCTATCGGCGTTCGGGCCGCTGTCCATCGACAGGAAGGGGTAGAACCATGTTGGCTACTTCTCTGTTCCGAGAGATTGAACCTGCGCGCTTCCGTTCGACGGATTGGCTTCAACCGCTACGGCCGCAGGGGAAGCTTGTAGCCGTCTGCGCGGTGGCCTTGGCAGCGAGCACACTCTATCCGGCCATCGCGACCGCCCAGACCCACTGGCGAAGCTTCGGTCACGATCCGCAGCACACCGCCCTTTCCTCCGTCGCCTCACAGTGCATGAATGGCATCCGCTGGCAGACGCCGATGGACTTGTATCCAGACTACGGCGGCGGCGACCATCTTCACTATCATTATGGTTCACCGTTGATCACCATGGCGAATACCGTGATCGTCCCGGTCAAGACCATGGCCACTTCCGGCTTCCGGGTGGAAGCACGCCGCGGCAGCGACGGCTCGCTGATCTGGATGCAGAACACCGATTACCTCCTTCCGCCGCACCATTGGACGCCCGGCTATCCGCCCACCTTGACTTCCAGTGAACGGCTGTACTTCCCCGGCGCCGGCGGCACCGTGTACTACCGCGACACGCCGGACTCCGCCGTGCCTGCCGCCTCCGGCCAACTCGCCTTCTACGGCCTGGCCAACTATCAAGCCAATCCCAGCCCCTACAACAGCAAGGTATTCATCAACACGCCCATTACCGCCGACAGCAACGGCAACATCTTCTTCGGGTTTGTGGTCACCGGTTCGACCCCGCTCAACCTTGTGAGCGGCATCGCCCGTATCAGTGCGGCCGGCGTTGGCATCCGGGTGACGATCGCCACCGCCGCCGGCGACGCGGCCATGACCAGGGTGGTCCAGAACTGCGCCCCGGCCCTGAGCAACGACGAGAGCACGCTTTATCTCGCGGTGAGCAACGGTAACGGGTTGGGTTTCGGCACCGGGTATCTGCTGGCCCTGAACAGCACCACCCTGGTTCGCACCGCCAAGGTCGCATTGAAAGACCCCAGTTCGGGCAACAATGCCTGGCTGCCCGATGACGGCACCGCTTCGCCCACCGTGGGGCCGGACGGCGACGTGTACTTCGGGGTGTTGGAGAGCCCGTTCCCCCTCAACCATGATCGCGGGTGGATGCTGCACTTCAGCGGCAATCTGGCCACCACCAAGACGCCGGGGGCATTCGGCTGGGATGACACCGCCTCGATCGTCCCGCTGTCGATGGTCCCTTCCTACACCGGGACTTCCAGTTACCTCATCATGACCAAGTACAACAACTACGCGGGCATCGGTAACGGCAGCAACGTCGGCGACGGCGTGAACCGCATCGCCGTGCTCGATCCCAACGCCGCCATGACCGATCCCGTCACCGGTGCCACCGTGATGCAGGAAGTCCTGACCATCGCCGGCCCCACCCCGGACGACGAACAGCCCAACTATCCCAATGCCGTCCGCGAATGGTGCATCAATACCGCTGCCGTGGACCCCGCCACTCATTCGGTCATCGCCAACAACGAGGACGGCAAGGTCTACCGGTGGGACTTGACCACCAACACGCTCACACAGGCGGTGACGCTCACCGGGGGAATTGGCGAAGCCTACACGTCCACCCTCATCGGCGTGGACGGCACCGTCTACGCCATCAACCAAACCATCCTCTTCGCCGTCGGTTACATCAACACCCCCGGCGCGCGGACGATTGCAGAACGTAACCTGTTCTATAACAATTCGTTCTACGACTCGGACGCAGCGGCTTGCACCGCGCTCGTGGGCCAGACTTGCAGCGACAATACCGCCATCGCCACGGACAAGGTCGCGCTGAACCCGGGCGAGACGGCGGACGTGAACCATTACATCAGCTACAACAAGGGCATCAACGGCTTGATGATCGATGTAATGCCGGTCACGAACTGCGACCCGCTGCCGGGGGGTCCGCTGGCCGCGTCGAACTTCGATTTCAAGGTGGGCAACAGCACCAACCTGGGCTCGTACGGGGCGGCGCCGGCCCCGCTCAGCATCGATGTAACGCCCGGCGGCGGTGTCGGCGGTTCGGACCGGATCAAGATCATCTGGGCGGACAATGCCATTCCCAATACGCGGTGGCTGCGGACCGTGGTCAAATCGAACGCCAGCGGCGGCCAGCTTGACCTCAATGCCGACAACATCTTCTACTACGGCCTGGCCATCGGCGACAGCCTGACGCCGGGTGCCACACGCGTGGTGGTCAGCTCGGCCGACGAGATCGATGCCCGCAACCATCCGCACAACAGCTTCCAGCGCGTTCCTGTGGCCACGAACTCCACTTACGCGGTCGCCGATGCGCCGGACGCGAAATACGACTATGACAAGAGCAGTTTGGTCAGTTCGGTAGACGAAATTATCGCCCGCAACAACCCGACAAACTCGCTCACCGGTCTCCTGCTGCTGAACCCGGCGCCGTGAAAGGGTTGATGGGTTCAGGTGGTGACCGCGGCCCCCGACACCAGTTGCCGGTAAAGAGAGGACATCGCGGTGACCATCGCGCTCGCCTGGTGATGGGCGCGGACGTAATCCAGCGCGCGTTGGGCCAGTTCGCGAGCGGCGGAGCGGTCGTCGAGCAGCGCCGCCCATTTCTGCGTCAACTCCTCCGGCCGGAGCGGATCGAACAGGCACGCCGTCGTGCCGTCGATGAGATAATCCTCGATGGTCCCGACCGGCGCGAGCACCGCCAGACCGCCGGCTATCGCCGCGAGCCGCGCGATGGTGAAGCGGCAGCGCGGGCCGGGCATGATGTAGAAATCCGCCCCGTGCATCGCCTCCGTCACCGCCGCCCAATCGCGAAGCTCGCCCGCGAAAGTCACGTGGGCGGTCAGGCCCAACTCTGTGGCCTGCTGACGAAACTGCCGCTCGGCCGGGCCGGACGACAGCACGAACAAGTGAACCTGCCGGCCGGATCGGACGATCGTCTGCATCGAGCGGAACACGCGGTCGAGCCCGCAATCCCGGGTCAGCGGCGAGGTGATCAGCACCGCCGGGATCCGCTCGGGCTGGGCCAGGCAGCACGGCTCCGGCTCGGCGGGAATGCCCAACGGGACCACGCGCGTCCAATCATGCATCTGCGGGCAGGACTGGAGCAGGATCCGCTCCAGCATCGCGGTGTGCACGATGACTGTCGGCGGCGGACCCTCTTTGCCTCCCCTGGCGAAGGGGGTTTGCTCGATCCATTGTTGAATATCGTGCAGATCGGTGAGCTGAACGACGAGGCTGCTGTCCCATTCCATACACCACGGACGGGCCCACTCGGCCAGCTCCGCGGAGAGGCAGTGCACGATCTGCGGCTCCTCCAGATCGAATTCGTTCAGCACGTCGAGGGCCGACGGGCGTCGCCAGGACCAGTACGTCCTCGGAATCGTGATCACGCGCGAGGGGCCGACGGCGTCCTCGATATGGCGGGTCGAGCGGCTCAGCACTGTGATCCGCACCGGCTCATCGGTCATCCCGACGCACAGGTGCCGGATGACGCTGCCGAGACGATCCAGCACATCGTCATCGACGACCAGCAGAATATGGATGGGCCCGGATGGTTCGGTCACAGGGCTGTTCCTATTCCATATCAGATCGAGCGACATTCAAGTTTAGGCCTGATTTCGGCCCCTGCCGTGGCCCCTGGTTGAAAAGCAACCCGCTACTTCTATCGGCCAATCGGGGCTTTTCGCAGAATGTCGAGATGTGGAACCGACTTGAGTCGCCAGTACGTCCGTAGCGTGCGGTCCGTGACACATTCGGCGGACTCAGGAAGAGTGGCCCATGTTTTCATAGGGGTGGCCCAGGTCCTCTGAACCTGGGGTCACGATTGAACAGGAAGTAAGATAGGGTGGGTCAAGACCCACCTTACTGCTGCTTTCCGAAGGCGATGACTTCATTCATGCTGCCGCTGCGGAAGCCGCGAAGATCGATGGTGACATAGGCATAACCGAACTCGCGGAAGGCGGCGTCGATCCGGGCACGCATTTCCGGCTGGCATGCTCGCTCGATGTCCGATATCGGCAGCTCGATGCGGGCCAGGTTGTTGTGGTGCCGGACGCGGCACTCGCGGAAGCCGAGCGACCGCAGCAGGGCTTCGCCGCGTTCGATCTGCTTGAGCTTGGCGGGGGTGATCGCTTCGCCGTATTGCACGCGGCTGGACAGGCACGGGCTGGCGGGCTTGTCGAAGGTGGTGAGATTGAACCGCGCGCTGAGCGCGCGAATGTCGTCTTTGGTCAGGCCCGCTTCGGCACACGGTGCGCGGACGGTGTGCTCCTGTGCGGCCTGAAGGCCGGGCCGCCAGTCGCTGTAGTCATCGGCGTTCACGCCGTTGACCACCGCGTTCAAGCCGCGCTTGGCGATAAATGCGTCGAGCTTGCTGTAGAGTTCCGTCTTGCAGAAATAACAGCGATTGGTCGGGTTCGCGAGATAGTTGGGATCCTGAAATTCCTCTGTTTCGATGATGACGTGCTCGGCGCCCATCGACGCCGCGAGCGACCCGGCCTCCTCGAACTCGCCCCCGGCCAGACTGTCGCTGCGGCCGGTGACCGCCACCACATTTTCCGCGCCGAGCGTATCCAGCGCGACTTTCAACACCAGCGTGGAATCGACGCCCGCGGAAAAGGCCACCGCCACCCGCTCCAGCGAGCGGAGAACGTCTTTCATCCTCTCCAGTTTGGCGTCGAGGCTGATCTGGCTCACAAATATCCTCCGGCCGAAGAACGGTGCCGGCTGCGTTGGTGGATTATACCGTATCCTTGTCGCAGGAACCACCGGGGCAGGGTCCGCTATGAGGCTGGGAATTTATCCTTGACATGCATGATAACATCGCGGCATGGAAACATC
>CAYLLT010000195.1:0-4902 GCA_964384465.1 uncultured Planctomycetales bacterium
CATCTGGCGATTGTACTCGACGAATACGGCGGCACGGCCGGTCTGGTCACCATCGAGGACATCCTCGAGGAGATCGTCGGCGAGATCGCGGATGAATATGAAACGCCGGAGCCCGCCGCCATGCGGAGGATCGACCCGAACACACTCGAAGTTGACGCCCGCGTGCACATCGACGAGTTGAACGATGAGCTTCAGATCGACTTGCCGGAAGATCCGAATTACGACACGGTGGGGGGGTTCTTGTTCTGCGAGATGGGCAAGATCCCCGCGCCCGGCGAAGAATTCCGCTACCAGAACATCATGTTCCGCGTCCTGGACGCCGAAGCCCGCAAGATCAACCGCTTGCGTGTGCAGGTGATCCCGGAGGAAGCCACGGCGTAATGTTCACCACGTTAGACACTCAGGCGCGGAGAAAAGAGAACCTTCACCGGCGTCACGAAAATAGAACCGATGTATCCATTGTTCAGCCAACGCGTTCGGGAAAACCCGCCCCCGCTCGATCCGTGGTTTGGGGTTGCAAACGGCGGCAACCAGAGTTAAATTAACAGTTAGTAAATCGTGTAAATGGGAACCTCGGAAAGTGTTCTGTATGATACTGGCTGCGGTTCGCCTGGCGGAACGAGCGATCACGATGTGTGCCTCGATGTTTGCGTTGGCGGCATGGAACACCGTGCTTCCGTTGCATGCTCGGCCGGGTCTCTTCAGCCAATCTGTATTTTCAGTTAGGCCGCACGTGGCCGGCGCAAGCGAGCTCCGGGGGCTTGTTGGTTCAGGCGCTGCCGGTTGCGCGGAAGCTGAGGTTTGACGTGCTCACAAGCAGCAAGGGAAACGGCAGGACCAGTATGCGAGTGACTCTGGCGGACGTCGCTGCAAGGGCCCGCGTATCGACCACCACCGTTTCTCTCATCCTGTCCGATCGCGAACAGTCGCTCCGACAGTTTCATCCGGAAACGATCCGCAAAGTCCGCGAAAGCGCGAAACACCTGGGATATCGCGCGAACCTTTTCGCCTCCGGGCTGCCGACCAAATCGTCCCGGTTCTTCGCACTGGTCATCCGCGATCTGGCTCGTGAAGCGCAGGATAACTGGCATCACTGGGCGTTCGAGGGCGATATGCTGAGCGGCGTTCTCCGTGCCGCCGGCCAACTGGATTTATATCCCATTCTGGCGACGTTGCCCGAGGAACCGGACGAGGCTTCCATACGCGCCCTGGAGCGCGTCATCGACGGCGGCGTGTTTGGAACCATCGTGCGGGCACCGATCCCCGCACTGGAGAAGGCCTTGCGCGCGCGGCTGGCGAACGGCCAGCGCATCGTCGTGGTCTCGCCGGCGCAGCCGTCAAAGTGGCCGCACAACGCCATTGATGTCGATAACGTTGCCGTCGCGCAAATGGCCGCCGATCTGCTCGCGGCCCAGGGACGAAAGAAATGGGCCGTCGTGCGGTACAAAAACATCAAGCCGCGCGAATCGCACGTGGTGCGCACCGCGGTCTTCCAGCGCGCCGCCGAGCGCGCCGGCGCCACGGTCGAGATCATCCGTCTTCCCCGACTGGTCGAGGAGGTGACGCGGGAGGACCTGGCCCGCCTCCAGCGCATGCGGATCGACGGCATCTTCGCGGTGGACTCGGTGCTCTCCGTCTGCACGCTTCCGATTTGCATGCGATTGGGCTGGAAACTCGGCGAAGACCTCAGCATGGTGGGCGTCAACTGCTCGAAATGGCGCAGCAGCCAGCTCCCCCGCATCACCTCGGTGGACATCTCCTGGGTGGAGGCGGGGATGTCGGCCGTGCGGGCGCTGTCCGGGCTGGGTTCGAGCGGCGAGCCGCGATTCGACACGGTCCTCATTCAACCGCGGATTATTCCGGCCGATACCTGCCCCGTCCCGGCTCACCTGCTGACAGAGACCGCGGGCCGACCCGCCGCGGTCGAGACATCGCACTGATAAACATTTAACATTTGCAGTCCGGTCATAGCCTGGTATACCATAGCGGTCTGGTGGGCTGATGACGGGCTGGAGGCACAAGGCCGGTTTCACTCTGATCGAAGTGCTGGTGGTTGTCGCGATCATCGCACTGCTGATCTCCCTCCTCCTCCCGTCTATGGCCCGCGCTCGCGAGCAGACGAAAACCGTTTCATGCCAGTCCAACCTCCGGCAGATGTCGCTGGCTTTTCTCACCTACGCCGCCGAGCACAAAGGCCGGCTCCCGGGCAAGAGCTTTGACTACTTCGCGGACTGGAACGGGCGCGACAACGTGTATTCGCCCCCGCACCCGGCCGGCTATGTGCCGGGCACGAGCGGGGATCCGTCGGAAGAGGGCTTCGGCCGCGTGCCCGAAGATGGAACTGTTTTCCGTCACCTGGGAAAGAACAAATCCGTCTGCATCTGCCCCGGCGATACGCAGCGAAACTTTCTCAACTATCAGAAGGGCGACCCGCCGCCTCCGGACATCCGCAACATCAGCTATACGCTGAATTCGATGCTCTCGGGCGCCAAGACGGAGATGCTGGCCGGCGCCCACCATCCGAGCAGCGATTTTAACACCGACGATCACACGGTTAACATGCGGCCGTTCTCCGGCGTACCCATGATTATTGAAGAAGCGGTCAGGTACGGCCTCCCCGCGCCGGACGCCGCGGCCCAGGGCATCGACAGCGGATGGGGCTACACCGATGGCATTTCCGACCGGCACCTGAAGCTTGGAAAAGCTGGTTTCGGAAACATCGGCTACCATGATGGCCATGTCGGCCGCGTCCAGCTTCCGCCCGGCTCCAAGTACGTCCCCAACCCAGGCTTGTACCTGCACGCGGAAGATATTTGTATCCGCACCGTCGCCAAAAAATGGATCAGCGGAAAAAGCTGCGCGCTGGTCAACGCATACGGCAAGCTCGATTCTTATCCGGATGCGGATGCACAGGGTGTAAAAACACATCGCTGATCGAGTAACGTGGTAACGCAGGGTGGGTCTTGAACCACCAACCTGCCGTATGTCCGCCAACGCGGTGGGCCCAAGCCGCTCATCCCTTGATTGCGCCGTCTGCGATTCGAGAAACCGTCCGGCCCACCGGTCGGGAACGCCGACATTGTGATGGCAGCCGCTTCGCCTTATGTTGCCTGTATCCTGCGACTTGGCAGGAAAGCCCTCTGGCTGCGGAAAACGCATGAATAAGCCGGATGCGATAAGAGTCGTGTTGGCTGATACGAACCAAACCATGAGCACGCTGACCATCCAACTGCCGGAGTCGTTGAAAAAACGCATCGAAGCCCTCGCCGCGAAGGAGGGCTATTCGGTGAGCCAGTTCCTGGCCAGCGCCGCCGGCGAGAAGCTGGCGGTGGTGCTGACGATGGACTACCTGCGCCGCGAGGCGGCCGCCGGGCGCCGCGAGGACTTCGAGAAGTATCTGGCGGCAGTGCCGGATATCCCGCCGCCGGAGAATGACTGTGTCAAATAACGGCCAGACGTTTGCGCCACGCGACTTCCAATCCCACAATGGCCGGCGAACGAAAAGGAGTTCATAATTGGACTCATCCCCTTTTCCGTCCCCCGTCCCCATCCCCTTTTCCGTCCCTTTTGTCCTTCCCAAAAACCCCCGGTTTCCGCTTTACACCGCTCTTGATTGGGGTTATAGGTAATATAACACCACGCGGTGGGGTGGTGGAAAGGGTGGCAGACTGCATGGAGGCGTTGCGCGGAATTGGTGTGCGCAGACCTGTCGGCCTCGAAGAAAAGGCAAACGTTGAAAGGTTTTTTTGTCCTTGGAGGCAGGGCCGGCGTGGATCTCGCCGTGACCTGGGGAAGGAGATTCCGATGGCGATCGTTTCGCGCCCGTTCGGCGGGTGAAGAAGTTGTTTTTGTGAATGTTTGGGACCAAAAGGTTTGGCGCCAAAAAGCCAACTGAACGAATCAATTTAAGGAAAGGAAAGAAGCCATGAAAAACTCTGAAAAGCGACGAACAGTTCTTCTGGCCAGCGTGGCGTTCCTGCTGGCGACAACCCCTGCATGGGCGGACCCGTCGGTCAGCACCGACAGGCCGGACTATGCACCTGGCGACACCGCGCAGATCACCGGCTCGGGCTTCGGCGCGGGCGAGAGCGTGACGCTGCAAGTCCTGCACGTCGGCGGCGGCGACAACGACAGCAGCGCCGCCCACCAGCCGTGGTCCGTCACCGCCGACGAAAGCGGCCGCTTTACCGCGACCTGGGAGGTGCCCTCCGACGAGGACGAGGCGGGTGCGACGCTGCTCTTGACCGCCGACGGCGCCGATGGGCTGCACGCGGAGACGACGTTTACGGATAATGCCGGTGGCAGCATCACAGCGACTGCATTCTCGATTTCTGCCTCCGGCACAACCGTCAGCGTGTCTGTGAACCTGAATAGCACGGACATCGACAACATCACTGGGGCGAAGATGAGCGCCGCATCCAGTGCGGGGGCCGCCGACGACCGCTCTGTTACCCTGACCGGTCCCGGTGGCGACGGGAAGGGAACTTGGTCGGCATCCTTCACCGGTCTCTGTGGTACGACCTATACCATCGGCAACGTGCAGGCCGACACCAGCGGCAATGGTGCACACAACCACCCCCTGACTAAGACTCCCGTTGATCCACATCCTGCGGACACCACCAACGCGGCCTGCAACGACGGCAACGCGTGTACCACGAATGACACCTGCTCCAACGGTGTCTGTGTCGGCGGCGCGGCACCGGACTGTGACGATGGCAATGGGTGTACGGACGATTCGTGCGACCCGGCCACCGGCTGCGCGCACACCTACAACACCAACGACTGCGACGACAACACCGTGTGCAACGGCCACGAGACCTGCTCCGGCGGTGTCTGTGTCCCTGGCACGCCGCTAAACTGCGACGACGGCAACCCGTGCACGGACGACTCCTGCGACCCGGC
>CAYLLT010000196.1:0-4704 GCA_964384465.1 uncultured Planctomycetales bacterium
GGGCTGGCCTGAAGCCCGCCTGCGGCGGGAAAGCGCCGTGAACGGCGCTGGTCACGACCCGCCGAAAGTGTCACGCACCCGGAGTCAGCCCTGCGGTTCGATGATCTTGCTTGCGGGCGGTTCGGGGGTAGGATGTTCACGGTCTTTTCGCACACGTGAAACGGCGGAGTGGGACCTCATCAGATTCGATTTAACCCTTTGATCCAGGAGGCGTGTCATGAGCGGCAATCTGTCCCGGCGGGATTTCATCAAGACATCGGCGGTGGGCGCATCGGTCGCGCTGGCGGCGGGCGCGTCGCGGGCGTATGCGGCTAACGAGCGGGTCAACCTCGGTTGGATCGGCGTCGGCGGGCGGGGCAGCGATTTGCTGGGGCGGATGGTCAAGAGCTGCCCGAACGGGCGGATCGCCGCGGTGTGCGACCTCATCCCTGAGAAGGTGGAAAAAGGAAAGAAGATCGCCGAGCGCGACAAGCCGAAGGGCTACACCGATTTCCGCAAGATGATGGACGAGGTGAAACCGGACGGCATCCTCGTGTTTACCGAGCCGAACAATCATGCGCCGCTGGTGGTTCCGGTGTTGGAGGCGGGGTTCCACTGCTTTGCCGAGAAGCCGATGGACACCACGGTGGAGAAGATCGACGCGATCACCAACGCCGCCCGCAAGGCCAAGGGCTTCTATCAGATCGGGACGCAGCGGCGGTACCACCCCGGATACCTGAAGGCCATGCCGATGATCCACAGCGGGGAATATGGGAATGTTATCTTCATGCAGGGCAACTGGCACTGGCCGTGGGACGTGACCAATCGGCGCGTTGAGCGCGACGGCGGCAGCTTTATCGAGCAGGCGTCGCATCACGTGGACGTGATGTCCTGGGCCATGAAGGACGGCGCGCCGAAGACGTGCGTCTCGATCGGATACACGACCGCCCCGAAACCCGAGGGGCCGAAGGTGTGGGGCGAGACGCAATCGGCCACCGCGTTCCAGTTCGAGAACGGCGTTATTCTCTCCTACACGCATCTGTTCGGGCTGCCCGGCCCGCACTACACCGATGAAACGCTCAGCGTGATGTGTGAGAAGGCCGGCTTCGACCTGGGCCGCGGCATGATGTACCCCAAGGAGGGCGAGGAAAAGCGCGTCGGGGTCGACAGCAAGGGCGACTGGAACCTGGGCACGGACGAAGAGCTGTGCGACTTTGTTGAAAACGTCAAGACCGGCGGCAAGCGCAAGCCGAACGCGAATGTCGATACCGGGCGGATCTGTTCGTTGATGTGCGTGATGGCCCGCATGGCGATGGTGGACGAAAAAAAGAACGCGTACGAGCCGCGGGTGATCCATTGGAAGGACATCGGTTCGCGGTCGGAATCCACCGCGCAGACGGGGTGAGGCCAAGGGCATACTCCAAGCCTCTTCGCGTGCGCCTCGTGATGGCCTCGTGATTGATCGCGTGACGTTGTCATGGGCATTTGCTATACTGTGAGAGGCCGATCGGTGGAGGTTTCATGCCGCGCATTGAAGCTATTCGAACCAAAATTCATCGCTTGATGCGGGCTGTGCCTTTTCGAAGGTTCGTTCTGAGTCTCGAAAGTGGCGATCGCGTGCTGATCGAGCATCCGGAGAACATCGCGTTTGATCCCGAGCCCAAGGGGGCAGATTCTGATGAGTTTTATGTCATCACTGGCCGACTCAGGCTCTTCAGCACGTTCGGGGCGGTATCAAGTATTGCGTTGGCCGATCAGGATGGGGCTGCGGCATAAACAAGCTGCCATAGCCGCCTGTTGCATGTGTGGACCACGGCCGCGGAGCTGTTGCTGGTCGCGCAGTGGCCCGTTCCCAATGGTCCCGTCACCAGTCATGTACTGTCACATCGCGGCTTTTTTCCGTCGCTTCGGACGTCTGGTGGCAGCAGTCTCTCGCCAGAACCGGTCGTGAGGAATCGCTCGACCGCTCCGAATCCGCTTGCGTGCCGCCGATAGAATCGCTCGAAGCTTGGGTGAGTAGCCCAGCATAAGCCGTTCGAGATCCTGTTCATCGGTCACCGGAATGATCGCAGCGACAGCCTTGCCGTTGCGCGTGATGATGACGGGGCTTTGGCCGCTGGCCTTGACGTAGGCGCTGAACTTGGCCTTCACGTCGGCAACGGATGCGATTTTCATAATCTGATCTCCTCGGAAGCGATGAACAGCCGGTTACCTCGTTTTACCCCGATGGCCAGGACCTGGACTTCGTGACGGTCAGGATCGACCGCGTAGAAGACGCGAAAGCGGTTATCGGGGCCGAAACGAAGTTCCCAGTCTGCGTCCAATTCGACTTCTCGCAAAAGGGGTTTGCGGTTCCACGTTTCGGTCAGCGGCTCGTACGTCAATTGTTCTTCGATCGTTCGGCGAATCAATGGGCGATACTTTCGTTCAATCGATTTGAGGTGATCCTTCACCTGCGGGTCATACACAATTTCGAATGGACCTCCTGCCATCTTGACTAGAATTATAGTCACACATCAAGGCCTCCGTCAACATCGCCGAGAGGCTTTACATCGTCGGCGGCAGGATTCCGTATACAATTCTGGAATGCGGTGCTTTCTGGCGATCGAACTGCCGGCGGAGGTTCGCAAGCGACTCGTGGTGCTTCAGGAACGGCTGGGCGGACTGAATAAAGACGTCCGCTGGACGCGGCCGGAGCAGATCCATTTGACGCTCAAGTTCTTCGGCGAGGTTCCGGACGCGCAGATTGCCTCGGTATGCGACGCGACGACGAACGTTGCCGCGCGGCACGAGCGGTTTGAATTGTCGGTGGCGACGACGGGTTGTTTTCCGGCCGGCGGTATGCCGCGCGTGGTGTGGGTGGGGGTAGCCGGTCCGCCGCCGGGGCTGGTGACGCTTCAACGCGAGTGCGAGCAGGTGTATGCCGCGCTGGGTTTCAAGCCGGAAGGGCGAGCGTTCAGCCCGCATCTGACCATCGGGCGGGTTCGCGAAGCGGCCGTTTCGGAATCACGCATCCGCGCCGCGCTCCGCGAGCAGGAGCATTTCCCGGCCGGTACGTTTGAGGTCAACGAGCTGATGCTTTTCCAGTCGATACTGGGCCGGGATGGAGCGACGCACGTGGTCGTCGCCCGGGCGGCACTGCGATGATGCCCCTTGGCGATGAGGGGCGGCCGCCGTATCATCCTGTCATTCGATCACGCGGCAAAACCGCGGTTCCCAGTTCATCACCCAACCTTGTCGAAGCGGAGAATCGTCATGCCTTTGAAACCGAATGAAACAGAGTTCTCTCGACGTTCGATCATCCAGGCGATCGGCCTCGGCGCCGCCGCTCTGGGGCTGCCATCCGCAGCGCACGCGGCGGATAAACCGATCCAGGGTTTTGAGAAAGCGCCGACCGACCCGAACGCCTCGAAAGACTGGAAACCGGTTTCCGACCGCAAGGTTCGCGTGGGTATTGTCGGATTCGGCGTCTGTCAGTTCGGTGCGGCGTTCGGTTTCCAGAACCATCCGAACGTCGAGATCGTCGCTGTCAGCGACCTGATTTCCGAGCGGTGTGCCGGGCTGGCCAAGGCGTGCCGCTGCGCGAAAACGTACCCGTCGCTCGAAGAGCTGGTGAAGGACGACAAGATCGAAGCAGTCTTCGCGGCCACCGATGCTCCGCACCACGCGCAGCACTGCATCGAGATTCTCAAGCACGGCAAGCACGCGGCCTCGGCCGTGCCCGCCGTTTTCGGCTCGCTTGAAGATGCCGACAAGCTGGCCGAAGCCGTCAAGACCAGCGGCCGCAAGTACATGATGTTTGAAACGTCATATTTCCACGAGGACCTCTACGCGATGCGGCAGATCTATAACGCGGGCGGGCTGGGCAAGCTCGTGTACTCGGAAGGGGAATACTACCACTATATGGAAGAACCGATTGCGTCGTATAAGGACTGGCGCGTGGGCCTGCCGCCGCAATGGTATCCGACGCACTCGGACGCCTACTATGTCGGGGTGACCGCCGGCCGATTCACCGAAGTGTCGTGCCTGGGAATGCCCGGCACCATCAAGCACTTGCAGCCCGAGAATAACGTGTACAAGAATCCGTTCGGCACCGAGATCGCCCTGTTCCGCACCAGCGAAGGCGGCATGTCGCGCATGGCCGTAAGCTGGGACACGCCCGGCTCCGGCGGTGAGATGGGCCGGATTCGCGGGCAGAAGGGCTCGTACTACGGCAAATTCGCAACTGAAGGGAGATACGAGAAAGATCCATTGCCGAATACGAAGCGTCCGCCGCTTCCTCCCGGCGTGGAGGTCGGCGGGCACGGTGGCTCACACGGCTACCTCATGAACGAATTTGTGACGGCGATTCTTCAGGATCGCAAACCGCTGGTGGATGTCGCTCAGGCATTGCACATGACCGTTGCCGGCGTTGTCGCTCACCAGTCGGCGCTCAAGGACGGCGAGCTGCTCAAGATTCCGGACTACGGTCGCGGAATCGCATAGTTATAGCCGCGCGGGATGCGGACACTTATCCGATGTCGAAGGTTGCGCCGCTCTCCGGGATGGCCACGTTGTCGAATCCGCTGCGGTTCATGGCGGCGGCGAGGGCTTCGGCCTGATCAGGTTCGCCGTGGACGAGAAAAGCCTGCTTGCAGCGACCCGCCAGCGGGCCGATGAAGTGCATCAGCTCCTGCGCGTTGGCGTGCGAGCTGAATCCGTTGAGCACGGCCACGCGGGCCTTGA
>CAYLLT010000197.1:0-4669 GCA_964384465.1 uncultured Planctomycetales bacterium
CTGCGTGACGCCGGTCTGCCCGCAGCCGGGCCTGAGTTGCCAGTTGATCACGCGGACGCTCTCCGACGGCACGACCAGCCTGTGTTGCGAGTGCCACTGCGATCCGGCGCAGTGCAACGATAACGATCCGTGCACCATCGACGAATGCGATGCCGCGGGGAACTGCATCCACACGCCGGTGAACTGCAACGACAATGACCCATGCACGATCGATTCGTGCCAGCCGAGCCCAATCGCTCCGGGTTACGTTTGCGTGCACACGCCGGTGAACTGTAGCGACGGTGACCCATGCACGATCGATACGTGTGTGCCCGACCCAACCTCGCCGACCGGTTATACCTGCATCCACACGCCGAAGAACTGTGATGACGGCGACTGCTGCACGGCGGATTCGTGCGATCCGCAGACCGGCAACTGCGTGCACACGAACATTTGCCAGCCGAAGTTCCGGCAACCGCCGACGCAGAACCGGGAGGACATCGCGTCGAACCTGGATTGGAATGACCAGAAGCCCAATGTGGTGGTGGCGGATGACTTCCAGTCCGACGGGCGGCGGATCACGCGCGTGAAGTGGTGGGGCTCGTACATCAATCCGGAGTACAAGCCGGTCGAGTTTGGCGGGGCCGGTCAGCCGCCGTTCATGATTGACGGTTGGTTGATCAGCTTCCACCTGCCGCTCAGGGTGGTGCCGGCGACTCAGACGCAGCCGCCGCCGGCTCGGCCGCTGGGTCTGTACTTTGCCCCGCGGGACAAGGTTCGGATTGCCCTGACGCCCATTCCGAAGTGCGATGGGCACGAGGTGTTCGAATACAGCGTGGATCTGTGTAACTGCTGCCTGCTTTGCGTAGACCCGGATCCGCGGACGAACCCGCCGCACGTTCCGGCCCTACCGGAGGCGTTCTATGAGCGGCACTGCTTCTGGTACGACCTGGACATCCAGGCGGTCGTCGGCCGCAGCTACTCGCAGGGCACCGGTGGGCAGTGTCTGGCGGTTTCGACCTTGAATTCCGCAGACGCCGATTACTGGGGTTGGCACATGACGGACATCGAGCAGGGCCGTCGCCGAGCCATCCGGAGTACGTCCTCGGGTGGACCTGTTCTTCCGGATTGTCTGCTATCCGGGCCGTGGAACTACTTCCCGCGGATTTGCACGGGAGTGCCGGTCAAGAAGCACATGAGCATGGCCTTCGAGCTGCACACGGACAGCACGGTGGTGCCGCTGCCGTGTCCGAAGATCATCGATCACCACATTTTCTATGACAACAGTTTCTACGACACGCCCTCATCGGCGTGCAGCACGCTGACGGGCGTGAATCCGTGCAACGACAACACCGCGATCGGGACGGAGATCGAAGCGCTGCTGCCGGGCGAGACGGCCGAACCGATCAACTACATCAGCTTCAACAAGAGCATTAACGGAATCATGCTCGACATGGCGGCTCTGCCGGGAATGCCAACGGCGGCGAGCTTCATGCTCAAGAGAGGAAACACCGCCGACCCGAGCACATGGGTGATGGCAGCCGCTCCCACGAGCATCACCACCATACCGGGTGGTGGTGTCGGTGGTTCGGACCGGATCAAGATGATCTGGGCGAACAATGCGCTCCCGAACACCAACTGGTTGCAATTGACCGTGCTACCGACAGCAGATACCGGGCTGATGCTCGAAGAGGTCTTTTACTGGGGTGTTGCGTTCGGCGAAAGCCGGACCCCGAGTGCGACGAAGGCCATCGTCAGCTCCACGGATGAAATCGATGCTCGAAATCATCCGCACAACAGTCTGAACCGCGTTCCTGTGGCGACGAACTCGCCGCATCCGAATGCTCCGGATGCTAAGTACGATTATGACAAGAGCAGCACGGTGAGTTCCACGGACGAGATCATCGCGAGGAACAATCCGACCAATTCGTTGAATGCTTTGCTGCTCCTGTCGCCTCCGTGACGCGGAGATCGATGTGGAACGGCATTGAGAACGAACTGCCCGGATGGGACGCGATCCCATCCGGGCAGTTCTGATGTGCGGACGTTTTTTTCGTCAAAGCACAGCTTTTTTCTTGACAGGCCCTGCGGCGGATGGTTAGTATAAATAGTTGCAGCAGAACATCGGTTTGGTGGAAAAGCTGTTCTTGTTCGGGCCGGTTGATCGAAGCTTGTCTCCCCACATCGACCCATCGAATCGCGTTTCGCAGGAAGCGGCCGAGGTTGGAGGGTCTCTTCGTCCAGCGCGCCCGGACGCGCTTACAACACGTCCTGTTTTAATGCCCGTACCGTCCATGAAGCGTGAACCGCTATGGAGGCTGTCATGAGCGTGGCGAACAAGTATTCCCCTGTAGGCAGTGGTGCCCGCGGAGCCGGGCTGGTCATGCGGGTCGCCGCGGCGACCCTGGCGCTGCTGGCCGGTCCGCTTGCGGCCATGGCCGTTGACGACGCCGACTATGGTGACGCCCCCGACGGAACGAACGCGCTGTACGCGCCGCCCTACGAGGCGGTGGTGGGGAACTTCCCGACACGTTATGCTACCACTAATAGCCGGTACGGCCAGCCGGGCGGACACACGCTGGATATCACCGAGGAATGGCTGGGCGACGTGGTGAGCACGGAGCTGGACGCCAGGGATCCGGCCGACCCGGATACGGTCGAAAACCTGGTCGACGACGATTTCGACGATGGGATGGTGGGCGGGCCGTGTCCATCGGACCCGCTGTCGTTGCCGTGGCCGTCGCCGCTATCGATGACCATAGCGTTCAAGGTCACGGTGGCTCCGTCGGCCCCGGCCATGACGCGGTACATCAATCTGCTGATCGATTTCAACCACGATGGGGTCTGGAATAATAATCCCGGCCCCACCGAGTGGGTGGTGGTCGATTATCCGGTGTCGGTGACGCCGGGCACGTCCCAGATCGTCACGGTGGGTCCGTTCCCCATGCCTCTGCTTCAGATCGGCGCCTGGTTTCGCATCGCCCTGACGCGGACGCCGATCGTCGGCTCATTCACTGACGATGGTTCGGGGTGGGATGGGAGCGGCACATTCAGCCACGGAGAAATCGAGGATTACATCATTGCCGCGGACCTGGCCCATGCCCAGGCGGCGGCTTATGCGGCGGCGGATGCGCAGGCGCTGGCGCTGCGCGTCGCGGCGGCTGATGTGCACGTGGGGTCGCTCAGCTTTGCGTTGGCGGCGATCGATTTGAGCGTGCATGTCTCCGCGGCTGCTGCGGCGGCAGCAGCGGCGTCGGCGTCGGCGTCTGCAACAGCGACTGCTTATGCCGCAGCGTATGCATCAGCAACTTCGGCAGCGGCAGCAGCGGCGGCGGCGGCGGCGAGTGCCAGCGCTGTTGCGGCCACATGTGCGGTCTGCCCGTGCGCCACGGTGTGCGCGGCCGCGGGTGCATCCGCGGCGGCGGCGGCGGCAGCGGCGGCCTACGCCTATACCGCGGCCAATGTTGCAGCCATCGCTATTGCATCAGCATCGGCATCCGCGAGCGCGAGTGCGTCAGCCGCCGCGGTAGCGGCCGCTGATGCCAGTGCCCAGGCTGCGGCCTTTGCTGTGGCCTTGGCAGCAGCGCAAGCTCACGCCAGCGCGACCGCCGCGGCCCTGGCCAGTGCGAGCGCGGCGGCAGGTTCCGCCGCTGCCGCATCGGCGACAGCCTTGTCCGATGCCTGCGGCGGCGAGTCGGAAGCGTCCGCCGCGGCGGCTGCTTCGGCGGCGGCATACGCCGCGACGGCAACCAGCGCGTGGACGACGGCTTCCGCCACGGCTTTCGCCGCCGCCCAGACCTACGCGGCTGCCCAGGTGGCGGCGGCGGTCGCCGCACAGGCCCACGCCCAAGCTGAAGCGTATGCCGAATCGGCGGCGGCCTCGAGCGCCTATGCGATCTCCGCCGCTTCGGCAGCGGCATACGCGGAATACGCGGCACAAGGGGCCGCCGCATTCGTGGCCGCGGCGGGCGCCTTTACTGAGGCGGGATGCAATTACACGTGTTGTCCGTAAGCAGGCTTGAAATTGCGAATGGCGGATCGGAACCCCGCACGCGAGTGCGGGGCTTGGCCCGGCACTTGCGTGCCGGGTTCGGATTCGGAATACGAAATCTGATTCAGCGGAGGCGAACATGAACAGGTGGAAGATCAGCAGCCGATGGACGACTCTTGTCCTGGGCTGGGCCGTGCTGGCCGCTTCGCCGTCAGTGATGAAAGCTGACGACCTTGCCGACTATGGCGACGCCCCCGACGGACAGAAAGCCGGCTACCCCCGGCCGTATCAAAACGTCATCGGCAACTTCCCGACGCTTTACGCCACCACCCACAGCCGCTTCGGGTTGGCGGGCGGGCACACGCTGGACGTCAGTAAAGAATGGCTCGGCGACATGGTCAGTATGGAAGTCGGGGCCCGGGATCCCGGCGACCCGGATACGGTCGAGAACCTGATCGACGATGATTTCGATGACGGCAGAGTGGACGGCCCATGCGCCGATGGCACGCCGGCGGTCCCCTGGCCTTCACCCCTGTCCGTAACCATGTCTTTCAAAGTGACGCTTGCCGCCTCCGCCCCGGCCGGCACGCGTTATATCAACGTATTGATGGACCTCAACCACGATGGGGAATGGAAAAAGCCGCCCGCCGGCATGACCGAGTGGGTGGTGGTCGATTTCCCGGTCAGCATACCGCCGGG
>CAYLLT010000198.1:0-4629 GCA_964384465.1 uncultured Planctomycetales bacterium
CATCGGCACGCCTGCCTACATGAGTCCGGAGCAGGCGGAGATGAGCGGACTGGACATTGATACGCGCGCGGACATCTACAGCCTGGGCGTGTTGCTCTACGAACTGCTCGTGGGCCAGACGCCGTTTGACGCGAAGGAGATGATGCAGGGCGGCCTCGACGCGCTGCGGCAGATCATCCGGGAGAAAGAACCGCTGCGCCCCTCGACCAAGCTGAACACCTTGGCCGGTGACGCCCGCACCACCGCCGGCAAACGCCGTCAGACGGACGTGGGCAAACTCGTGCATCAACTTCAGGGCGATCTGGATTGGATCGTGATGAAGTGTCTGGAGAAGGATCGCACGCGCCGTTACGACACGGCCAACGGCCTCGCGAGTGACATCCAACGGCACCTCCATGACGAAGCCGTCCTCGCCTGTCCACCGAGCGCGGCGTATCGATTTCAGAAACTGGTTCGCAGGAACAAGCTGGCCTTCGCCGCCGCCGCAGCAATTGCGACAGTGCTTGTGCTCGGAGTCATCGTCAGCTCCTGGCAGGCGATCCGCGCCACACAGGCAAAGCGTGAGGCTGTGGAAGCGCAGCGGAAAGAAGGGGAACAACGTCAGTTCGCTGAGAATAACGCGCGCGAGGCCCGTCAAGCGGAGCAGAAGATCACCCGCAATCTCTATTTTGCGGAGATGAATCTGGCCGGGAATGCGGCGGCGGAGGCGGGCGGAATCAACCGAATTGCCGCGCTGACCGCAAAGTGGATTCCCGAAAAGGGAGCTGCCGATCAGCGGGGTTGGGAATGGTACTACCTGCGGTCACTTCTCCACCAGGAGCTGTTCACTCTCAGCGGGCACACCAACCCGGTGAACTCAGTGGCATGGAGCCCGGATGGGAAGCGCCTGGCCTCTGCTGGGACTGGGGATAAAACGATCAAGGTCTGGAACGCGGCCAACGGGACGAATATCCTCACCCTCACCAATCAAACCGGCGGGGTGTCCTCAGTGGCCTGGAGCCCGGACGGGAAGCGCCTGGCCTCTGGGAGTGCGGATAAAACGATCAAGGTCTGGGACACAACCAACGGGACGAATATCCTCACCTTTACTAATCACACCGACGTAGTGTTGTCGGTGGCGTGGGGCCCAGACGGGAAGCGGTTGGCCTCGGGCGGCAGAGACAATACGATCAACGTCTGGGACGCGACCAACGGGACGAACGTCCTCACCTTCACTAATCACACGGACCAAGTGCCGTCGGTGGCGTGGAGCCCAGACGGGAAATACCTCGCCTCGGGTAGTCGGGACATGACCATCAAGATCTGGGACTCGACCAGCGGGAAAGTGATCCACACCCTTACGAATCATACTTACTGGGTGTGGTCGGTGGCGTGGAGCCCGGATGGGAAACGTTTGGCCTCGGCCAGCGGGGACGGAAAGCTCATGGTCTGGGACGCAGCCAGTGGGACGCTGATCCACACATTAAGCGGACATGCTGGCATGGTGCGTTCCGTGTCATGGAGTCCGGACGGGAAGCGCCTGGTCTCGGCCGGCCATGACTATGCACTCAGGATCTGGGACGCGGAGAGTGGGACGAATCTCGTCAGCCTCACCAAGCGCGGACATACTTTCTGGGTGTTTTCAGTAGCGTGGAGCCCGGACGGGAAACGCCTCGCCTCGGGCAGTCGGGACACGACGGTCAGGGTCTGGGATGCGGACAGCGAGGAGAACATGACCCTGCGCCCACCCACCAGTCTTGACTCTGCGCCTGCCGTCGCGTGGAGCCTGGACGGGATGCGCCTCGCCACGGCCAATGATGATCATACGCTCAGAATCTGGGATGCGGCCAGCGGCACGAATACTCTCGTACTCACCCATCACACGGACCGGGTGAAGTCGGTGGCGTGGAGCCCGGACGGGAAACACCTCGCCTCGGGCAGTTGGGACACGACCATCAAAATCTGGGACTCGACCAGCGCGAAAGTGATTCACACCCTCACGAATCATACTGGCTGGGTGTATTCGGTGGCGTGGAGCCCGGACGGGAAGCGCCTGGCTTCGGCCAGCACGGTCAACACGGACTGGACGGTCAGAGTCTGGGACTGGACCAGCGAGCGACTCCTCCACACTCTGAGCGGGTACAGCAACGGGGTACACTCGGTGGCGTGGAGCCCGGACGGGAAGCGTCTCGCTTCGAGCAGTTGGGACGGATCACTCAAGGTCTGGGATCCGGACAGCGGGCAACTGACCCTGGACCTGCGCGGGGAGAATCCCTGGATGCTCTCGGCGAAGTGGAGTCCCGACGGGAAGCGCCTGGCTGCGGGCAACGGAGATACGCTCAAGGTCTGGGACGCGGCCAACGGGACGAATATCCACACCTTGCGCGGCCACAGCGGCGATGTGTTTTCGATATCGTGGAGCTCGGACGGGAAGCGCCTGGCCTCGGGCAGCCAGGACAACACGGTCAAGGTCTGGGACGCGGACAGTGGCGAACAGATCCTGACCCTGCGCGGGCACACCGGCAGTCCGCAGGTGGCGTGGAGTCCGGATGGGAAGCGCCTGGCTTCGAGCAGCGGGGACGGGACAATCAAGATCTGGGACGCGGGAAAAGGCTACGCCTTGGAGAGCAAATAACTCACGAATCCTGAAACGAAGGAGAACCTATCTTGAAATCCCTTGGAGCCTTTTTGAAGAATCCCACCTGGGAAAGCCGGGCGTCAGGCATGGCACGCGCCGACCTGAGAGGAGATCGCGGCGGCGGAGGCGAAGGAGAAAACGGAGATCAAGCAGCCATGAACACCAGCCGCGCGCGTTGCCAGAGCGCCAGAGGACTGGCGCAGTCCAAGACCTTGCGGATTTCCCAGCAGCCCCGGTGGTCGCGAAGCGTCTTGGACTGCGGTAGTCCTCTACCGCTTTTCCCCCGGAGCGTGATGAGGCTGAGGTCAAACTTTTGCCCGTCGTCCATTCCACGCCCGCTCCCAAAGCGCCAGAAGACTGGCGCAGTCCAAGACCTTGCGGATTTCCCAGCAGCCCCGGTGGTCGCGAAGCGTCTTGGACTGCGGTAGTCCTCTACCGCTTTTCCCCCGAGCGTGCTGAGGCTGAGGCAAGGATTCCCGCGTCGTCTCATCCCACGCGCGCTGCCAAAGCGCCAGAGGACTGGCGCAGTCCAAAACCTGACGGACCATCCAGCGGTCCGGTCGGTCGCGAAGCGTCTTGGACTGCGGTAGCCCTCTACCGCTCTTCCCCAACGCGCGTTTTCAAAGCGCCGGCCCGCTCTCAAAAAATATTTCAAAACCCGTGGCGTGATTGGGCAGCGGTTTCCGCCATTACCAAGTGACACGACAAACCTTGGCGGTCGGCCACGAGGCGGACCGGGCCAGGACAAACAACCGAAAACCCAACCAAAGGAACTGCCATGAATCCAGCCACACCGAAAACCGAACTGCCACCATCAACCCAACTCCGCAAAGCAGTTTTCGGACGTTCCTTCGTGTTGTCCTTGGAGCTTGCCTTGGGCTTCTTCTGCCTCGATTCCACCGCTGCCACGGTTGTCGTCACCGCTCAGAACTTTAGCTTCAGCCCCAGCGCGGTCACCATTGCCGTGGGCGATTCCGTTTCTTTCAACAATGCCGAAGGCAATCACAATGTGACTGGTTACAATCCAGCGCCTCCTCCGGAACGATTCTGCGGCACCACAATTTCGGGGCCGGGGCCGATGTGTACGGTGACCTTCACTAATACCGGGGTTTTTCAGTTCCGCTGTGTACCGCATTCGAGCGGTAGCGGGACCAGTTTCAGCGGCATGATCGGCTCGATTACCGTCACGCCTCCGCCGGCTCCGCTGGTTGTGATCACGAATCCCGTCAATAATTCTCTGTTTGCTTCGCCGGCGGCGGTGACGGTGCGTGCGCGCGCGACCGTGACCGGCGCGACCGTTACCAACCTCCAGTTCTTTGCCAATGATGCCCTCGTCGGCATCGCCACGACCTCGCCGTTTTTTGTCAACGCGAGCAATCTGGCCGCCGGCGATTACAGTTTGACCGCGCGAGCTAGGGACACCCGAGGAATGAACGGGACGTCGGCTCCAGTAAACATTCGCGTGATTGATCAGCCGTTGCTCGTGACGCAACCCGGCGCCAGCGGTCCGATTCAGTTTTCGTTTAACACCGTGACGGGGCTGAACTATATCGTTCAGGGATCCACCGACCAGCTCACCAACTGGTCAGGGCTTGTGACTAATCGAGCCACCACAACCAATCACGCCTACGCCGAGACCTGGGACGCCGGCCCGGTCCGATTCTACCGTGTCATTGTGCAACCATAGGAGGATCCAATGTTTCGGCGCGGATGCCTTCTGGCTCTCGGGTCGTTGGCAGTGATGGGGCACTGTGCGCACGCCGGCCGCTACCTTTACGGATCCCGACGCGGCGAATCCTTTGCGGCGCTTCTACCGAACGGTGCTTCGGTAACAGGAGGCAGACGAAACATTCTACAACGGAATGTCGGAATGACGGAATTGGAATTCCGCCTGCAACCCGGCCTTTCGCAGTAGTCAACAAAAACAAACAAACATAACAAAAAGACAAGACCTATGAAGATAATCAAGAACCTCAAATTCGCGGCCCTGGCGGCCCTGGCGGCTCTGGCGG
>CAYLLT010000199.1:0-4587 GCA_964384465.1 uncultured Planctomycetales bacterium
CTCATAATCCCTTGGTCGTTGGTTCGATTCCAACCCGGCCCACCATGATTCGCTGTCGGCCTTGACGGCTATATCCATTTCAATATAATTCCCCATGAAGCCCGTAACGTGGCTCGGTGGCAGCCGGCAGTCGGTGAAAGACTTTCCGCAAATCGCACGTCAGCGTACCGGCCGGCAGCTTGCCCGGGTTCAGGATGGTCTGGAACCGGAGGACTGGAAGCCGATCCCGTCGATAGGTATCGGGGTAAGCGAGATTCGGGTCCGCGAAGGCCGCGCTTTCCGGCTCATTTACGTGGCCAAGTTCTCCGAGGCGATCTATGTGCTTCACGCCTTCGAGAAAAAGGCGCGGAAGACGCCGAAGTCGGACATGGACCTTGCCCGGGCACGGTTCAGGGCGCTGGTGAACGAAAGGAAGAAGAAATGACGGAACGCTTGAAGATGGAACGCGGCAGTGGAAACGTTTTTCGGGACATCGGATTTTCGCCCGACGAGGCGCAGAATCTCGTGCTGCGCTCGGAATTGATGACGCGAGTGGAACGATTCGTGAAGCGCGGTGGCATGACCCAGACCGAAGCGGCGCGCGCACTCGGCGTCACGCAACCGCGCCTCAACGATTTGCTGCGCGGCAAGATCGACAAGTTCAGCCTCGATGCGCTGGTCAACATGCTCGGACACGCCGGGATGCGTGTCGAGCTCACAGTGAAACGCGCAGCGTAAACGCCGCAGCGCCGCAGGATCTCCGGGGGTATCAAGCGCAGGCCGGGCCCACCATCGCTATTCCTTCGACTTTTCCTCCGACTGCGCGGCTTTCTGCATGATCTGCTGCGTGGTCTGCTCGATTTTCTGCTTTGCCTGCTCCATGGTCTTCTTCGCCTGCTCCAGCTCGCGGCGCTTGATCTCGGCGCTGGTGGCGGCGGTGGTGGCGGTCTCGAGGCCGCAGGCGGCAAGCAAGGATGCGAGGAAAAGGGCGAGGGCGCGCTTCATGGGGCCTCCGGTTGTGGATAACTCCAAGCATAGACCATCACATTGGACTGCGGGATAAGGCCTCGCATTGACGCGCGAATATGCGCAGCGCATTCTCTTGGCGAGGGGGGTTGTCTTTGCATCCGGAAACGCCGATCGAGGCTGCGGATCTGTTGTGGGCGCTTGCCAGCCTGAGCGGAGCGCAGCGCGTGCCGTTCGATGCGCGCCTGCTCCTGCAACAGTATCCGCCGCCGCTAAACGTGGCGACGCTCCTGAGCGCTGCCTCCGCGCTGGGGCTGAAAGTCTCGCGCAGCACCATTCCCGCCCGCGACTTGCGGCACGCCGTCCTGCCGGTGCTGGCGTTGCGGCGCGAAGGCGCGGGCGCGCGCCTCGCGCTGGTGCTTTCAGCGGATGCGCACAACGTCCTCGTCGCGGAACGCGACGCGCCGCCACGGGAGGTATCGCTGCGCCAGTTCGCCGAACGCTACGAACCCGGCCTGCTGCTGTTTGCGCCGCCGGACGAAGCGGGCGGGCGCGAAGCCGCCCTCACCGACCGCCCGTTCGGGCTGCGCTGGTTCATTCCCGAATTGTTGCGCCACAAGGCCATCTGGCGCGAGGTGCTGGCCGCCTCGCTGGTGCTGCAGCTGATCGCGCTGGTGGTGCCGCTTTGCACCCAGGTGATCATTGACAAGGTGGTGGTGCACCACTCGAGCAGCACGCTCACTGTCATCCTGTCTGCGCTCGCCATGTTCGTGGCATTCAGCGCGGCGCTGTCCTATGCGCGCCAGTACCTGCTGCTGCACACCGGCAACCGCATCGATGCGGTGCTCGGCATGCGTGCCTTCGAGCACCTGCTGCGCCTGCCGCCGCGCTACTTCGAGACCCGCCCCACCGGAACGCTGGTGGCGCGCCTGCAGGGCGTCGAAACGATCCGCGAGTTCATCACCGGCGCGGCTGCAAGCGTGCTGATCGATGCGCCGTTCCTGCTCGTGTTTCTCGCCGCGATGCTCTGGTACAGCGTGCCGCTCAGCCTGATCGCGGTGGCGCTGCTCGGCGCGCTTGCCGTGGTCAGCCTGGCCGTGACGCCACTGCTGCGGCGCCGGATCAACGAGCAGTTCCTGCTCGGAGCGCGCAACCAGGCGTTCGTCACCGAGCACGTGGCGGCCATGGAAACGGTCAAGTCGCTGCAAATGGAGCCGCAGGTGGCGGCGCGCTTCGGCCGCAACCTGTCCGACTACCTGCGCGCGAGTTTCGCCACCCGCCAGTTGTCGAACGCCTACGGCGTGCTGGCGGGCGCGCTCGAGCAGACGCTTTCAGTCGCCGTGCTGGGCGTGGGCGCCTGGCTGGTGATGACGCAGGAGGGCTTTACGGTCGGCATGCTGGTCGCGTTCCAGATGTTCGCCGGGCGCCTCGCGCAGCCGGCGCTGCGCCTGGCGGGCCTGTGGCAGGAGTTCCAGCAGGCGGCGATCGCGGTGCAGCGCCTGGGCGACCTGATGGACGCGCCGGCGGAGCTCTACAGCATGAATCCGCGGCGCACGCGCGACTCCGTCGGCCGCATCGAGATCGATAACGTGAGCTTCCGCTACCGCGACGGGGAGGTGCCCGTGTGCGAGAACTTCAGCCTGACAATCGAGGCCGGCGCCTGCGTCGCGCTGACTGGGCCTTCGGGCAGCGGCAAGAGCACGCTCGCTAGGCTGCTGCAGGGGTTCTACCTGCCCTACGCCGGCGCGGTACGGATCGACGGGCGCGATACGCGCCAGCTGTCGGCAAACGAATTGCGGCTCAGCTTCGGCGTGGTGCCGCAGGAGACGCGACTCTTTTCGGGCACCCTGTTCGAAAACCTGGTCGCCGCGCAGCCGCACGCGAGCGCCGCAGAGGTCGTCCAGGCCTGTCGCCAGGCGGAGATCCACGATTTCATCGAGGACTTGCCGCAGGGTTACCGGACGCTGGTCGGGGAGAACGGCGTCGGCCTTTCGGGGGGCCAGAAGCAGCGCATCGCCATCGCGCGCGCTGCTGCGGCAGCCGCGCATCCTGATCTTCGACGAGGCCACCGCGAGCCTGGATCGCGAGACCGCGGAGGCTTTCGCGCGCACCGTCGGCCGCCTGCGTGGCAGCGCCACGGTGCTGTTCATCGCGCACCAGGTGCCCGAGAGCCTGGCGGTGGATTCGGTGGCCCGCATCGAAGCGCGCTCCGCGGGACTCGGCCGTCTCGATGTGCGCCAGCAAAGGTCGGCACCATGAACGCTCCGGTGCGCGCCGCGCCCTCCGCAGCTGCCGTCGCGCAGCGCCCGGAGTTCCTGCCAGCTCTCCTGCAGCAGGAGGAGGCGCCGTCGCCGTTGCCGCGCACGGTGCTCTGGCTGGTGCTTGCCCTGGTGGGCGCGCTGGCGGCCTGGGCATGCGTCGGCAAGCTCGATGTCGTGGCGGTCGCCGAAGGGCGCCTGGTGCCGAAGTCGCAGCTGCGGATCGTGCAGCCTGCCGAAGGCGGCGTGCTGCGCGAGCTGCTGGTGAAGGAAGGCGAGCGCGTGCGCGCCGGCCAGATCCTGGCACGCATGGACATGCGCCCGGCCGAAGCCGATGCGGCAACGACTCGCAACGAGATCGCGTTGCGCGGACTGCAGCTGCGGCGCATCGATGCCGAATTGGCGGGCGCGCGCCTGGCGCGCGATGCAGGGGACGCGCCGGGGCTGTACGCGCAGGTCGAGGCGCAGCGCGAGGCGCGCGCGCAGGCCCACGAGGCGGGACTCGCCGAGCAGCGCACCGTAGTCGCGCGCGCGCGGCGCGAAACGCAGGCGGCGATGGAAACCCGGGCGAAACTGGCCGGCGCGCTGCCGGTGCTTGTCGAACAGGAGCATGCGTTCGAGCGCCTGGCGTGCGAGGGCTATGCCGGCAAGCTGATGCTGGCGCAGCGCAGCCGCGAGCGGCTGGAAGCGGAACAGGATCTGCGCGCGCAGGAGCACCGCGTCGAAGGCGCGCGCGCGACCATCGACCAGGGGGAACGGCGCATCGCGCAGCTCAGCGCCGCCTATCGCGCGCAGCTGCAGGGCGAGCGGGTGGAAGCGGAAGCGCAGCTCGCGCGCCTGGCGCAGGAACTCGAGAAACTGAGCCACCGGCAGCGGCTGGCGGAACTGCGCGCGCCCGCCGATGGCGTAGTCAAGGATCTCGCGACGCAGACGCCCGGCGCGGTGCTCGCACCCGGCACGGTGCTGATGACGCTGGTGCCCGATGGCGAGGCGCTGGTCGCCGAGGTGTGGCTGGCCAATCAGGACGCCGGGTTCGTTGCCGGCGGCCAGAGTGCGAAGCTGAAATTTGCGAGCTTCCCGTTCCAGCGTTACGGCATGCTCGATGCCCGCGTCGCGCGCGTTTCCGCCGATTCGACCGAGCGCACCGGCGATGCCGCCAAGTCGCCGGGCGGCGCTTACGCCTACCGCGCGCAGCTGGAGCCGCTGGCGCAGGAACTGCGCCTGGGCGAGGCTCGCCATGCGCTGCTGCCGGGCATGCAGGTCACCGCAGAAATCAAGCTCGCCGAGCGTACTTTGCTCGAATACCTGCTCTCACCGATTCAAAAAGTCGCGGCCGAGGCCGGTCGGGAGCGCTAGGAACAATGTTCCCGATCGGGAACATTTC
>CAYLLT010000200.1:0-4530 GCA_964384465.1 uncultured Planctomycetales bacterium
CAGGAAGTTGCGGCCGATGATCATCGGTTCCAGTTCGGGGTGGTTGATGTTGCATGGGATGATGGCCCGGCCGCGAGCGACCTCGTCGCGGACGAATTCGGGAGTGATCTCGGTGGGGATGGCGGCGCCGAAGGCGTTGCCGGGGTGTTGGGCAAACATTGGGTTTGGCACAGGTGTCTCACCTGTGTTCGCTTCACCGGCGAGACGCCGGTGCCACATCTGGTTTTCGCGGATGGCGATGAACTCCATCTCCGGCGTGATGATGCCCTGCCGGGCGTAGTGCATCTGGGTGACGCACCTTCCCGATTTGGCGCGGAGCGGCTTGCGCAGATGCTCGAAACGCAGGTGATCCAGACCTTTGTCCGCGAGGCGCTGCTGTCCAAATCTCGATGTGAGATTCGGCAGTTGGTCCACGTCGCCGCGGTCGAGAATCCATTTCAGCCGCAGGGCGGGCAGGCCGCGTCGCACGTCGATGGCCACATCGGGGTCGGTGTAGGGGCCGGATGTGTCGTAGACGGTGACGTTCGGGTTCGGCTCGTCCTTGCCGGCGGGCAGATGCGATTTCGTGGGCGACTGGTCGATCTCGCGCATCGGGACGCGCAGGTCCGGGTGAAGCGTGCCGGGGACATGGGTTTTGCGCGAACCGGGCAGTGGGTCGCGGGTGATGATTTCTTCGCGGACGACGGTTTGGGGCGTTGGTTGCTTTTCTTGGGTCTGGATCATTTTTGACAAACCTTTCTTCAACACATTTTTATCTGGGTCGGCGGAGCACCGGGCACTCGCCAGGGCGTAGCACGGGGCCTGGCGCTTAAAGCGCTGCGTTCGATCAAGTGGGCAGGCGGTACATCAAAAAGATCGCGTGCGCGAAACGGAAATGATGTCGCCTTCCCTACGCAGCTCCCGCGTGACCCGCACTGCTCACCGGGCAGTGGCACACCTTCGCGTTCCGCTGATCAGGTTCCAAGGGTACAGCGGTCGATCGCATCCGCCGTCTCAGGCCCGCCGCGTGCGGGCCGCCCCTGGCGATGCCAATCAGCTTAAGTTTCATGGCGGGTTACTGCAAGCCGATGCGTCTGTGTGCTTATCGCCAATGGCGCCCGGGCAGGCGTGCAAGGGGTATTCCACTTTCCCCCCACATCCCGTACAATGCATCGTGGTTGGTTCCATGTCACCTTGGGTTCCGCGGCCAACTCGCTGGCTGAGTGCGAATATGTCGAACCGCCCGTTGCACCGTCGTGTGATATTCACGCAGCGTCCCACCTGCGCCGGCTTCACGCTCATCGAAGTCCTGGTGGTGGCGGCGATCATCGCCCTGCTGATTGCGATCCTGCTGCCGTCGTTGCAACAGGCCCGCAGCATCGCTCAGGGCGCCAAGTGCGCCGCCAACATGAAGCAGGGCGTCTCCGGCGCGCTTATGCACCTGTTCGAGACCGGCATGCGCAAGGAGCGCTGGAGCACCAACTTCGGCTGGGCCACGCAGGCCCTGCGGATCAACAAAATGGAGTCCGAAATTTTCACCTGTCCGAGCGACGCGGATCCCAAGCCGGTCCCGGCGGTACGGGACCGGCAATACGATGAGTCCGGTCAATATCGCGGCGAGACTGCGGCCGACGGCATCTTCAACCGCGTGGTCCACAAGTCGGGCTCTGCCTGGATGACCGACATTCAGGACTATGTGGACGAATCCTGGTTCGGCGGAGATGCCTATAGCAGTTCGAAGGGCGACTGCTTAATCGAATACAACGTTTCCAACCGACAGAAGTATGCCCCGGCCTCGGCCCGCAAGGATGGCGCCGTCTGGCGGCACGACATCTATGATTATAAGGGGAGCCTGCTCTGGTCCAATGTCACCGGCCCGACCCTTCCGAAGAGCATGCCCATCATGTGGATGAGTTTCGGGGCCAATGCCAACGCCGGCCTGACCACCACGCGAGGTCCGGTGCTGCTGGTGGCCGAGAGTGGCAAGCTGGGGCTGTTTCCGGAAAGACTGGGAAGTTATCCGGCGGACAACCTGGCCCGCGCGATGCGCTTCCGGCACGGCTCGCGGGTGCCGAACCGCGGAATGGCCGGAGGCGATTATGTCAATCGGGCGTTGGGTAGTCCCCCGCCGGCCACCGGTCTGCTGGGCAACCAAATCGACCGTGCGTACCAACCTCGGCAAAGGGCCAATGCCGGTTTTATGGACGGGCATGTGGCGCTGATGAATTATTCTGAATTCTTCACCATCAATCCCAGCAATCCGGACGGCGTCCTGCCGGCCCCCAAGGGGCAGGTATGGTTCGGCCTGGGCCGCAGTAACAACCCGAAGCCATCCTTCTGAGTCATCCCGGCAGGACCGCTGCTCACATCGCCGCCCTGCGCCGTAAAGCTGTTTCCTTGGCTTGTCCGGTATAATGGGGGCGTGACTGCCCCACACTTGGAACCAGAAATACCGCCCGATTGGCTCGCGGAGTTCGAGGCCGCCGCGCGCCGCCCGCTGGAGACGCGTTTCCGCTACTCATTCATCAAGACCTACAAGCCCGTCCTGGACGATGCGAGCTATCGATCGTTCGAGACGATGGAGGAATACCGGCGCTGGTGCGAGGAGCATCTGCCGGACTGGCTCGGTTATGGCCGCGTTTGATTACAGGCAGGCACAGGAAATCCGGGATGTCTTCGCTCGGCACGGAGTGAAGTACCTGTTCATTGGAAAATCGGGGGCCATTCTGCTGGGATTCCCGGACACCACGCAGGATGCGGATTTGTTCATCGAAAAAACGCTGTTGAATGGACAACTGCTGGTGCGGGCATTAAGAGAACTCGGGTTTACATTCACTTCCGAGCAGGCCGGCGATATCGAACGTGGAAAAGATTTCGTTCAGTTGAAGAACGGTCCTTTCGATCTCGACCTGGTGTTTGCGCCTGATGGGATCGAGCGGTTCGAAGACGCTTGGAATCGGCATATTGAGGTGGAGGGTTTCCCCGTTTGTCACCCGGACGACATCATCGCCAGTAAAACGGCCGCGAAGCGGCAGAAGGATCTCGAATCGCTGCCGCGGCTCCTCTCCTTCCGAGAGTATTGGCTGAGGCAAAAGCGATCAGACTGATTTCGGCGTGGTTTCCGGCACTTGGCTCGTTGAACACGCATGGAGGCCGGGTTTGGTTTCCGCACGAGGCTGGCACATCGCTCTGTTGCTGATCTTCCTCGCGGCGCTGGTGTGGTCCGGGATTGGGCCGCGGGACCGGTTCACCTGGTATTTGGAAGTCGCTCCCGCGGTGATCGGGGCGGGCGTTCTCGTAGCCACCTATTCGCGGTTCCGTTTCACGACGCTGGCGTATTTTCTAGCCTTCATTCATGCGTGCATCCTGTGCGTCGGCGGGCATTACACGTACGCCGAGGTGCCGGTGGGCAACTGGGTTCGCGACGCGTTCGGGCTGGCGCGGAATCATTACGATCGACTCGGTCATCTGGCTCAGGGGTTTGTGCCGGCGATCCTGGCTCGTGAGGTGTTCCTGCGATGCACGCCGCTGCGACGGGGTAAGTGGCTGTTCTTCATGGTGGTCTGTTTCTGCCTGGCGCTGAGCGCTGCGTATGAGCTGGTCGAATGGGCGGTAGCGGCGCTCACCGGCACGGCGGCGGACGCCTTCCTCGGCACGCAGGGCGACGTGTGGGATACACAGAAGGATATGGCCCTGGCGCTGGTCGGAAGCGTTCTTTCGCTGGCTCTGCTCAGCCGGTTGCATGATCGGCAGATGGAAGGAGTGATTTCTGCGATGGAGCCCCACTGATTCTGGGTTCGCCCGCGATCACATCGGCAAAAAGTAGGTTCGCGTGCCTTCCTTGCCTTCGGGGGGTACGTTGAATTTGTACCGGTATTTTTTGGGTTCGGCGGTCCTCGGTATGTAATACACGGTGTAGTCCGCGCCCGGTTTGATACCGGCGGTCACAAAGAACTCGGGCGTGCCGGCGACTTTGCGGAGCAGGCGGCTGTTGTTGGCCCGCACCAGCCTGACCGGCTGGCCTTTACTGTCTTCCAGCGTGAAATGCTGGTTCATCCATGGGTCCCATAGCGGGGTGAAATCCTTGGCCGTGGGCGGGCCTTCGGTCTGGACCATGCCGATGTCCACCGCGATGTGCATCTCGTATTGCCCGCTGGGGGCCGTTCCAAACGCGATCGCGACCGGAATACCCTGATCCTTCTGGGCGCTGGTCTGCATCCAGATGGTGATCGCACATGCGATGAGGCCGACCACTCCCAACCCGATGAGGCCTTTCATGGTGGTTTCTCCCTTCTCTTGGCGACAATGGTGGAGCTGTGCGGATACGATCTGCCGACTTGGAGTGTACCGGGATGTTGGAATTGGATCAAGCGATGTACCGGTCAGCGGCGAGCTTTGTTGAGGATGCTAATCGAGCAGCGCGGCCAGCTCGGGGGCGGCCTGCACTTCGGGGGTGGGGACCATGGTGATGCAGTTCCACGGGCACACCTGGGCGCAGAGCTTGCAGCCGATGCAGCGGATCATGTCGATGGTGCAGATGCCCATGGCGTA
>CAYLLT010000201.1:0-4294 GCA_964384465.1 uncultured Planctomycetales bacterium
CCCGCTGCGCGGGAAAGCCCTGTGAACAGGGCTAAGCGGAACGCCCGCCGAAATTGTCATGGGCAATTCGCCCGACGGCTTCGCCAGCCAAGGGCGCGGGCCGAAGCGCTGCTCCAGCTCCACCGTTTTTGGCAACCGCACTGAGGAACTGCGTATATTAAGCCCATTGTGACCTCGTACTTGCCCAATTGATAGCAGTAGCTCACACTAGCTCCCATTGCCCCGCGCCGACGTGTCCGGGTATGCTTCCCCCGTCGCTTCGGGAAGACAGGAGGCCCCATGTCGAGCGACAGCCGTGCTGACATTGATCATGCGCCGCCCGCCGCATCGCCGCGGCCCAACCGCACTGCCGGCGCCCTCAAATCGGTGTTGGGCCTCGCCCTGATCGCCGCCTCCGTCTACCTCTATAACGAGCACGCCAGACATACCTCGAATGAGCCCAAGGCGGCCGAGGGCGTGATCACCGGCTTGGCCGCGGGACTGGGGCTCTGGCTGCTGATGGCCGGGACCGGCAACCTGTCGGGGCGCCGGCCCGGATGGGTGCCGGGCGTGCTGATCCTGGCCGCGTGCGTGACCGCCGGCGCGCTAGCCGAGCCCCGGGTGCTCCAGGCCCGCCGCGTCCGGCTCGAGCAGGAAGCGTGGGAACGCCTGCAGGCTTCGCCCCGCAACTATACCGACTACGAGCAGTACGAACTCTGGGCCCCCTACGACATGCGCCGCACCGGCATCGCCCCAGCCAAGGCGATGGCTCGCACTCACGAGGAGTTGGCCCGCCTCGAAACCGCCAAGACCGACCGCATCGCGACGCTCCGGCGGCTGATCCACGAACACTCGTCTGGAGTCCCGGACCACGAGCGCGCCGATATGCAACCGGCGATCGACCTGGCGCGCGAAGCTCTTTCGAAGGAGTACGTCCGCGCTCTCGACGACATCGACCGCCGCGTCGCAGCCGAAGCGGCCGCCACCCTAGCCGCCGGTGCAAAGCGAGAGTTCCCCGACGATCCAGATATGCGCGAAGCGTTTCGCACGATGCTGATGCGCCTGGCCAGGTCCGACGACGACCACGTTTATGTAGCCTTCGCCAGTGAGGGTACTCTGACCGTCCCCCCGGGGTCGCCCGCCACGGGCCCTGACTGGGTCATCCCCCCCGGCGACGCTTTCTCCCCCGACCGCGAGAATCGCCGCCGCCGGGCGTTCATGACCGCGATGGAGGATGCGATCAAGTCGGCGATGGGCGAGCCGGTCGTCCGCCTCAATTACCTGTCTGCGGGCGAACCGCGCCAGGGAAAGGTCGTTCTCGATGTCCGCTGCAAGACTCGCCAGACACCCGGCGGGTTCACCCTGACTCGCGACGACAAGCCCGCCGGTACGCTCCTCAACTTCGACGTCGATTGGACGCTGGCCGTAGTCGACACGGACGGGCGGACTCTGGCGCGTAAAGCCAGCAGTTCCAACCCCGCCGGGTCGGTCGGCTTCCGACACGCCCGCGGCGACCCGTCCTGGGCCCCGTACAGCGTGCTGATGGACTCGGCCTACTACAATTACTGCCGCGAGATCACCGGCCGCCTGGGCCTCCGCCCGCCGCCGGTCCGCGAGTACTTCGCGTTCGAACAGTAGCGCCGGCGCAAAGGGTCGAGTGGCGATAGTGGACGAGGTGTTCAGCGGCGGAAGGTTCTTTCATGACCCGTGAGCACCGAGTCCACGAGAAAGCAGTCGTGCTCGCCGCCACCAAGCTCCCTGTCGCTGATCTCTGGTTAACAGCTTTTTGGACCTCCGGAGCCTCCGAGAGCGCGCGAGAATGGTTATGAAACGGTTGCCTTCGGGGAGCATCGAATTGCACAACCCCGCTGGGAGCCCCGGCGGGGTTTCGTTTTGCGCCATGCCGGTCAGGTCGGTCTCGATGATGATTTCTCGATTCTCAGCGTCCGCCACGATCCGTTTACAGAAGGCGAACAGGGCCTTCCGCTGCTCCTCGACATCCTGACTCTCCAGGAATCCCTTCAAGTCCTTCACCTGTTCGATCAACCGGGTGGCGCTCACGTCGGGGTACCGTCCATCCCAGGTCTTCCAGATCAGCCGTTTGCTGAGCGTCTCGGGCGGCGCGTTCGGGATTCCGCACACGCAGACCCGTTGGAGGGATCGTCCCCGTGTCTCTCGATGCACCTGTTAGCCGGCTTCGCCCATTTCTCAAATTGAGTGGCGAAACGTATTGTGGTGAGGGACTCGATGACGTCGAGATCCAGCGGCACGATCCCTGCCCCCTCCTTCAAATCGAAAACGGTGTACCTAAAATCTGGGGTTCACACCCTTTGCTCTCGAAATCGACCTTTTGGATGACTGTCTCTGCGAGTTCGGAAGATTTACAAGAGACTTTTTTCGGCTAAACTCAAGCCGATTGAACTTCGGCATGTTTCGAGAAAGGACATTTCATGCTCCGATTGACAGGCGCTTTTACTGTTTACCTTGTGTCGATTTCGGCCGTTGGCGTTGCCGCCGCGGCACCCGCAACGAAGGAACATCCAAACATCATTTTGATGTTGTCCGATGACGTCGGCCTGGGCGACATCCATTGCACGGGCGGCCCGTTCAACACGCCGAATATCGACAAGCTGGCCAGCGGCGGCACGAGGTTCACGTATTGCTACGCGACGCCGCTCTGTGGACCGTCGCGGTGCGAGCTACTGACGGGCCGGTATCCGTTCCGCACCGGCCTCAACAGCAATCAAAGCCACGACGCGGTGAATCCCAAGCGCGACGTGATGATTCCGACTGTTTTGAAAAAGGCCGGCTACGTAACAGCCAGCGTCGGCAAGTGGGGCCAAATCTGCCTGGGCCCCGGCGAATGGGGTTTCGACGAATACCTCGTGTTTCCCGGCAGTGGTCGCTACTGGCGCGATCAAACAGCGACTTACAAAGTCAACGGCCAGCAACAGGATCTTCCCGAAGGCAAATACCTGCCTGACATCATGCACAAGTTCGCGGTCGATTTCATCAATCATCACAAGAACGAAAAGTTCTTCCTCTACTATCCGATGTCGCACATCCATGGGCCAATCGTCCGCACGCCGGACAGCAAGAAGGGAACCGACAAGGACCGACTCTACACCGACAACGTTGAATACATGGACAAGCTGGTAGGCGAGCTGGTCGGGGAACTCGATCGGCAACATCTGCGCGAGAACACGCTCGTGATCTTCACGGGCGACAACGGCACGGCCAGGTTCGGCGTCGAAGCGGCGACCGTGAATGGCAAAGCGATTAGCGGCCAGAAGGCCACCATGCTCGAAGGCGGCAGTCGTGTGCCGCTTATCGTAAACTGGCCAGGCACGACGCCCGCCGGCAAAGTGAACAACGACCTCACCGACTTCAGCGATTTCTTCGCCACGTTCACCGACTTGGCGGGCGCGGAGCTGCCCAAGAATGTCGAAATCGACGGCCGCAGCTTTGCGCCGCAGCTTCGCGGCGAGAAGGGAACGCCGCGCGAATGGGTTTACGTGGAGCTCAACGGCAAATCGTATGTCCGGGATGCGCGCTTCAAATTGACCGGGACGGGCGAGATGTTCGATCTGTCGGACGCCCCGTTCAAGGAGATTCCCGTCGCCCAGGACACCACTGATTCCGACGCCAAGGCCGCGCGGAAATCACTGCAAGCCGTGCTCGACGATCACAAGGCGGCGCCGTTCAAACCGCAAGCCCAAAGGCCCCAGGGAGCGCGGGCCCGACCCAGGCGGGCCGCCAAGGCAGGGTGACGCGTTGCTGAATTCGCAAGAATCCCGTAGCAAGCACGCTCCGCGTGCCGTCAGCCCCTCACCCCCGGGCCACCCACGCGGTACCCTTCCCCCATGCACTGGTTCTGGCGAGCGACGATTGCTGTCATAGTGAGTTTCTTCGCGGTGGGTTACCTTTTTAGGCCGGCCCTTCTCGTTTTCGGCATGGCGGGGCTCGACCGGTCAGCGATAGTGACGACCAGGCTCATTGGGTTCATAGCACCTCTCGCGGTTTTTGGATTACTCACGCACTACCTGGGCTCGAAACGCTTACGTGACTCTGAAACCCGCTGCCGCAAGTGCGGCTACATCCTTCGCGGCATCACGGAGCCGAGGTGCCCGGAATGCGGGGAGAGGATATAAGGCGACGTTCTAGGAGTCGTCGAAGACTCAAGTGGAACGGCGTCGCCCTGTCGATCCTCACTTTTCTGTTTTGGGGGAAGAACTGCTCATTGGTCTGACCTCCGTGGGCCGGTTCTCAATTCTCCTCCAACCTCGTCCGCTTCAACGCCGCCATGACATCCTCT
>CAYLLT010000202.1:0-4292 GCA_964384465.1 uncultured Planctomycetales bacterium
CGCACGCAAATCCTTGCGCTGCCACGCGCACGCGCCATACCTGCGGAATCGCTGTCGTGCGGCAACTGACATTTGCATCCAGTGGACAGCACGGGTAGCATATCCGCTGTCCATTGTCCCTCGTCGCGTGGCAAACCGCTGATTCGGGGTAATCCTTCACAGAGGGGCAGGTGAAGCGTGCAAAAACTCAGCGTCCCTGCGGCCGTTCTGTTTCTGACCCTGCCGGCCGGCGCACAAATCTTCACTCCTACGAGCATCAATAACCCCTCGAGTCCGGTCTGTAGCGAGGGCGCCGGCGCGGCGACCAAGCCGGTTTGTGTGACCCGCCCCGGTGTCGATGCGGTCGATATTTTCCTGCTGTTCGATGATACCGGTAGCTTCTCGTCCACGGCGCCCGACCTCAAAGACGTTTTCAACGACACGGTAGTCGCTTTGCAGACCGCGCTGCCGGGCGTTGATCTGGCGTTCGGCGTCGGGCGATTCGAGGACTACGGCGGGCCTGGAAAAGATTACAGCTTCGAGCTGGACACGGGGCGGCCGTTTATCCTGAATCAGGCGATAATCCAGACCACCACCACTGGTTTTTCGTCCGCGATCGATGCCGCTCTATCCAACGAGGCGCCGGGTTTCGGCGGCGACGGCCCGGAGGCCGACATTGCGGAAGGCTTGTGGCAGGTGGCTACCGGTCTGGGATTCGACGGCAACGGCAACGGCAATACCACCGACTCGGGACCTGCGGGCCAGACGAGCACGCAAAAGACTCCCGGCACCAGCGGCGATGTTCCCTCATTCAGCACATACGTAGGCAAAACGGACGGGAGTTTGGGCGGCGTGGGTTGGCGGCCGGACGCGCTGCACCTGGTCCTCCTGGCCACGGACATCTGTGCGGTGGCCACGTTCGATTCGACAACGGGCGTACCGGCCACGATTATCGGTACGGGAAGTGTCGAGCCGGTCTCTGTCTTCGCCTGCTCCTTGACGACGCCGGGGGACAATCGATTCGGCTTCGTCGGCAATGCCAAAACATTGGCGGCCAACACGATCGTCGGCGCGGTAGCTCCGAAAGGCGCCGCTTTCCTCCAGGACACGATCGACGCCCTCAACGCTCTGGGCATTCGCGTGATCGGCCTGGCCCCGGCCGGGCGACCGGTCACCACCACAACTCCCACCTTCGGCCCGAGCACCTTTCTCTCAGCACTGGCTCGCTTGACAGGCGCGGTGGATGAGACCGGAACTCCGCTGGTGTTTGACATCGCCGGAGGTGCCGGCCCGCTGTCTGATGCCATTGTCGAGGCGGTGACGACGTCCACGACGCTGCCGCTCGATATCGATATCAGGTCAGAGCCGGCTTTGCCGGGGTTGACCGTCTCGTTTCTGCCCACCGTACGAACCGGCGTGGGGCCCGGCGAGACCGCCTGTTTTGACGCCACTTTCACCGGCGACGGAACGTTCCCCGGCGGCTCGTTCGACCTCCTCTTCCATGAAGCGGGCGCCGCTGAAGACCTGGGCGGCATCCCGGTCACGCTGGGCTGCTTCGATAATTGCCCCGGCGTCTCCAACCCGGGGCAGGAGGACGGCGATGCGGATAACGTCGGCGATGCGTGCGACAACTGCATCAGCACGCCCAATCCCGGTCAGGCCGATGCCGACAGCGATAGCTGGGGAAATCTCTGCGACAACTGCCCTTTCGCCGCCAATATCGATCAGCAGGATACAGACGGCGACAGTCTCGGCGATGTTTGTGACAATTGTCCACTCGTGGCCAATCCAGGGCAGGCGGACCAGGATGGCGACGGAGTAGGCGATGTATGTGATAACTGCGTTACTGTCTCGAACCCGGGTCAGACCGACATCGACGGCGACTTGATCGGTGATTCGTGTGATAACTGCGTTAATCTGCCGAACAGGAACTCGATCCCCACGGACTGTAACGGCGATACGGACACCACTGATCCGGGAGAGGGCGTCAATGAACAATGCGACTCCGATGCCGACGGCATCGGCGATGCCTGCGATGACGACGACGATAACGACGGTTTCGCCGACACCCTCGACAATTGCCCCTTGGTCCCGAATCCGATCCAGGAAGATTCCAATAACGACGGCATCGGCAACTGCTGCGATGGCGACCCGAACACGCTGTGCGGCATGCAGGTCACGCCTCCCACGGTGACCGCGGTGGTTCATGCTCCGGGTGAGTCGGCGGTCAAGACGGTCACGATCAGTAATTTCAAGGGCGCGTATACGATCGCCGCCGACAATACCGCGCTGGTCACGACGCTCAGCCCGGCGGGCGGCACGCTCAACGGCCTGGGCGACAGTATTGTTCACTCAATCACGCTGAGTTCGACGGGCCTGACGAATGGTGCTTATACGGCTCTGCTTAAGATCACGCCCGATCCGTCGATACAGGGAGCGGCTCCGATCTTCGTGCTGGTGGTGCTGACGGTCAACCACACGCCGACGCTGCCGGGGGTTGGCACTCCGCCCGATGGTGATTCCGAAGGCGACGGGGTGGCCGATGCGGCGGACAACTGCCCGAACATCAAGAACGCGGACCAGAAGGACACCGACGGCGACGGTATCGGCGATGCCTGTGACGAGGACGACGATAACGACGGGCTGAGTGACCGCGCGTTGGCATCGAGCAGCGCGGGCGCCAATCCGTGCACCAGCGGCAATCAGTTCAACTGTGATGACAACTGCCCTTTAGCAGTCAACCCCACTCAAGCGGATCGTGATGCGGATGGGGTCGGCGATGCGTGTGACAATTGCCCGAAGTTCGGCAACCGCGACCAGGCCGATTCCGATAAGGATGGTGTGGGTAATGGCTGCGATAACTGCCCGCAACTGGCCAATGGCGATCAAACGGACTCCGATGGCGACAAGATCGGCAACGCGTGCGACAACTGCCCGGCCATAGCGAACGTCAACCAGGCGGACGGCGACGGCGATGGTGATGGCGACCTGTGTGATAACTGCCCAACCGTGGCCAACGCCGATCAGTTGGACGCCGATGCCGATCATATCGGCGATGCGTGCGACACTGTGGTGACGCCGCCGAGCGATGTCGCGCCGCCGCCGCCGGCCCCGCCCGATGCCGGACGGCCGGCGCCCGGCCCGGACAACGGCTCATCGACGCCCGCGGACAATTCCAATAACAACAACACGTTGATCATTCCGCGGCTCAGATGCGCCAACGGCATGGTGCAGACGGCGGTTATGACGCTCGGCGGGCTGATGGTGATGCGGCTCGCGCAGAGACGACGCCGATGGTAAATGTCGCTTTCATTGCCGATACTCTGTCAGCAATTGCGTCAGCGCCCTCGGGCCGGCGGCGAGAAACGGCGTGATCTCGCCGTTGTAGGCTGATAGATTCATCGGGAAGTAATACCCCCCATCCAGCGAAACGAGTTTTCCCCCGGCTTCACGGAGGATCAACTCGCCGGCGGCGATGTCCCACAGGCGGCACTCATCCGCGAACACCGCGTCCAGCGCTCCGCATGACAGTAAGGCCAGATGCAGGGCCGTCGAGCCGACGTTGCGTACGACCATGCGATCGATCCAGCCGTGTACGGCGGGCGGCATCGGCCCGCGATGGCTCGATGGAATCGCCAGAATCGTTTCGGACGACAGCGGTTCGTCGGGCGCCCGGATCGGTTGGTCGTCGCGCCAGACGCCGGCCCCTGCGGCCGCCGAATACATCTGGTCCGTCAGCGGGTTATGGATCCATCCGACCACTGGCGAGCCGCGCTCGAGCAGCGCGACGGACACGCAGAAGCCGGGAAACCCGCGGGCAAAACTTCGCGTCCCGTCGATGGGATCGATCACCCAGCATCGGGCCACCGACGCGACCACTGCGTGACGCTGCGGGGCCGACTGTGTTTCCTCGCTGATGGCTGCGTCTTCGGGGAACTCGCGGGCGATCCAATCCAGCAGAAAATCCTGAACGGCATGATCGATCTGTGTGATATAAGAGCGATCGGGTTTGCGCGAGGCGGGTGCGCGGCCGAAGTGCTGCCGGGTCATCTGGCCGGCCTGCCTGATCTGCCGCATCGATGCGCGGCGGATGGAGTCATATTCGTGATTCGTCATCGGATGCGCCACTCAGTATTCGATCCACCCGAACTGCCGGAAGAGCAAATGTGCCCACGAAGCGCCCCACGGTTGGCGCAGGGCAAAACCCGAACTCAACATGGACACACCGAACAGCATATGGCAAACGACGCGGCCGACACGCGATCGGGCGATGGCCTCAACACCGGACGGCAGGAACAGCAGCCAGAACGGGA
>CAYLLT010000203.1:0-4023 GCA_964384465.1 uncultured Planctomycetales bacterium
GTTCTGCCCGCCGCTCATCGTCAAGGAGGCGGAGGTCGACGCGATCTTCGACGCGACGACCAAGGCGCTCGACGACACGCAGGCCTGGGTTGAGAAGGAGAAGCTAAGGGTGCCGGCCTGAGTTCTTCGCGCCGTCACGATTCGTAGGGGCGGGTCTGAGACCCGCCCCTACGTTTTCGCCTTCATCGCGAGGGTTCGCGGGTGTCCGCGGCGTTGCGAAGCTACCGGCACGATCCTCCCGTCGCATGACGCTTTGGTAGTGGGTCAGTTTGAAATCTGGCCCAGCGTGGTTAGTCGGCCGCTCTCATTGATGTCCACTTTGTGCCAATTGGCGACATCGCGCTGGTCCTTTCACGGGCGCCCAATTGTGGGCGTGACCCTTGTCGCGTACGCTCCGTGCGGTTTCCTCGGGGGCAAGCGCGATGCAATCAACCGGTCAGATCGTTGTCGATGCGAAGCCTGAAGCGCTAGCAATCAATCCTGCGCAAAGCGCCGTCATCGTCGTCGATATGCAGAATGACTTCGGCTCCAAGGGCGGCATGTTCGCGCTGGCAGGCATCGACATTTCCGCTATCCGGAACGCCATTGCGCCCACAGCCCGCGTCTTGGCCGCAGCGCGGCGGGCCGGCATCGGCGTCGTTTACTTGAAAATGGCCTTCCGACCCGACCTTTCGGATGCTGGTAGCCCCGATGGCCCGAACCGGATCAAGCATCGGCGGTTGCGCGTGGGCGAAGCAATCGCCGCCCCGGATGGGAAGGCTAGTCGGATTCTCATTCGAGACACGTGGAATACGGAGATCGTGCCGGCGCTGGCACCCGAACCCGACGACATCGTTCTCTACAAGCACCGATACAGCGGCTTTTATGAGACCGAACTCGACAGCATTCTCAAGAGGCGTTCCATCAAGAGCCTGATTTTCACCGGCTGCACCACGAGCGTGTGCGTCGAGTCCACCCTCCGCGATGCGATGTTCCGGGATTACATCTGTCTCCTGTTGGCCGATTGCACGGCCGAGCCCGGCCTGGCTGGCATCAACCACGACGCCTCCCTGCTCGCCGTACAGGGACAATTCGGCTGGGTTTCGCAGTCCGCACAGTTCATCGCTGCCCTCGAAGAGCAACGCGCGCCGTCTCCCGCCTGACAACCGGCAATCCGGTTCGATCAAGCCGGCAACTTCGGCGCCCCCCGCCTGCACCCACGAACTGATGGATCGGCGCGACTGAGTATTGCGATCCAGGCTGACGTTCGCGGTAGCTGCTGCAAGCCGCCTGCATGACCGCTGTGGGTCAGAAGGAGACATTTGCCGAAACTGACCCACTACCGCCGCTTTACAACTGTCGCAGACTGTGTTACATGTGACCCGTGATCCGGAGTTTTCGGAACAAGGGCCTTGATCGGTTCTTCGCCGAAGGTGACGGTCGCGATATCCGCCCCGACTTGGTTGAGCGCGTTCGATCGCGGTTGACGGTGCTGCATCGGGCGAAGTCGTTGGCGGACGTCAACGTTCCGGGATTCGGGCTTCACGTGCTGCACGGCAAACCCAAACGGCACAGCATCAAGGTCAATGGACCTTGGCGGATCACATTCGAGTGGATCGAGGGCGACGTGTGGCGCGTCGATCTCGAGCAGTATCACTGAGGAGGTCGTGACCATGGCGCGCGAGTACCGGGTGAAGTCCGAGCCGAGGATGGCGCCGGCGCATCCCGGGGCGATCCTGCGCGACGACGTGCTGCCGGCCCTGGGTCTGAGCGTGAGTGCCGCCGCTCGCCTGATCGGCGTGACGCGGCAGACGCTGCATCGCATCATGGCCGGCACCACCGGCGTGACCCCGGAAATGGCGGTCCGGCTCGGCAAGTTCTGCGGCAACGGCCCCGACATCTGGCTCTCGATGCAGGTGGCCTACGACCTCTGGCACGCCAAGCGCCAGCTCGCCGCCGAGGTCGCTCGCATCCCGACCCCACGCGCGGCGGCGTGACGAACTCGCCACCAAGGCCAGCACGCCGTGCGTCGTACCGCTGCGCCGTTTCGATGAGCTCGGTCTCGGCCTCCGGCCGAAAAACGACCTGACGCGTCACGCTCCGCGCGAGTCCCGCGTCAGCACGTCGTCCCAGGGGACTGCCGAGGCAGGATTCTTCATGTGCTCGGCCCAGCGCCGGTCAAGATCGGCTTCCGCCTCCGGCGTCAAGGTCATGGCATTCTCGCGGGCCGTTTCCGGTAGACTTGCCCACAGAGCGAGCGCCAGCTCGACTCTGGTGTCCGGCGGAAGCTGGAGAAGATCCGAAAGCTTGGCGGCCATGGGGAAATGTTTTACACGCCGTGCGACCCTTCAAGCCGACGCGGTGCCAGCCAGCGGGCGACCCCGCGCGCGCCCCGAGGACCGGGATCGCTGGCTCGAAGGCTACCGCAAGGCGGGGATCGAGGTATGACCGTTCGCCGGCTGGCCGCGATCCTGGCCGCCGATGTGGCGGGCTACTCGCGGCTGATGGCGGCCGACGAGGCCGGGACGCTCGCGCGGTTCAACGCGCTGCGCTCCGAGCTGATCGACCCGAAGATCGCGCAGTTCAAGGGCCGGGTGGTCGGCTCGGCCGGGGATAGTCTCCTGGTCGAGTTCCCAAGCGCGGTCGATGCCGTGCAGTGCGCGGTCGAGACCCAGGATCGCATCGCGGCGCGCAACGCCGAGTTGCCCGAGGACCGCCGCATCGCGTTCCGCATGGGTATCAACCTTGGCGACGTGATCGCGGAAGGCGCGACCATCCACGGCGACGGGGTGAACGTCGCGGCTCGCCTGGAAAGGATTGGCGAGCCTGGCAAGGTCGTCGTCTCGCGGTCGATCCACGATCAGGTCAAGGACAAGCTGCCCTACGCCTTCGCCGATCTCGGCGAGCACGCGGTCAAGAACATCGCCGAGCCGGTCCGGGCGTACCGAGTGGCGGCCGTGCGGCCCGAACCGGCGGTTCCGGTATCAACCGAGGACCTGGCGCCGCCGTCGAAGCCCTCGATTGCGGTGCTGCCGTTCGTCAACATGTCCGGCGACCCGGAGCAGGAGTATTTCTCGGACGGCATCACCGAGGACATCATCACCGCGCTCAGCCGGTTCCGGGAACTCCGCGTCGCCGCGCGCAACTCGTCGTTCGCGTTCAAGGGACGATCGGTGGACGTGAAGCAGATCGGCCGCGAACTCGGCGCCGGCTACCTGGTCGAGGGCAGCGTGCGCCGCGTGGGCGGCCGGGTGCGGGTCACGGCCCAACTCGTCGAGGCGGCAACGGGCGATCACCTGTGGGCGGAGAAGTACGACCGGGAGCTGACCGACGTGTTCGCCGTCCAGGACGAGCTCGTCGCGGCCATCGCCTCGACGCTGCCGACCAGGATCGACGCCGCGTCGATCGAACGTTCGTGGCGGCGGACGAGCGGCAGCCTTTCCGCCTACGATTATTTCCTACGGGCCCGCGCGCTCGCCTGGACGACGACGACGGACTACGACGAGGTCATGGCGCTGGCGCGCAGGGCGCTCGAGATCGACCCGGACTTCGCGCCGGCCCACGGTCTTGTGGCGCAGAACTACATTTACGCCATCCACCTGCTCGGTTGGGACTACGACGACTCGCTGGCCAAGGCGAGGGCGCACATCGACCGGGCCTTGGCGCTCGACCCGAACGACGCGCGCGTCCAGGCGACTTCGGCGAGCGCCCACATCATGGCCGGTGAGCACGCGCTTGCCCGCATCCATGGCGCGCGCGCCTACGCTCTCAACCCCAACGACATCTACGTCAACTCCACCCACGGGCTTGTCCTGAACTACTTGGGCGAGGCGAGGGCCGCCATCGACGTCCTGGTGGCCGGCGGTCGGCTGAACGACCTCGCGCCCGACGACCTTCGTCTGGAAGGATTGTTCGATGCGTACTACCTGGCCGGCGAGTACGAGAACGCGATCGCGACCTACCGCCGCTGGCGCGCGCCCGTGTGCCACATGCACGCCGAAGCCGCCGCGGCGTTCGCCCAGGCCGGTCGCATGGAGGAGTCTC
>CAYLLT010000204.1:0-3926 GCA_964384465.1 uncultured Planctomycetales bacterium
TCTGCCGCGACGTACAACGCAATCGTTCGAAGCGGCCCTGAAAATCGACGATCCGCAGGATCAGCAGCGCCTCGAATCGCACGGCTGGCGGGTCGTTTCGCCGTTTCAGATGTCGCTCGATATCTTCGGCGCCTACCCCGAATACTTCCGACGTTCGCGAGCCCAATTCACCGTCGCAAAAGATCAGAATGTTCGACTCCGCAGCGGCTGGTTCAGCGAGCGCGATGTGTGCTATCTGGCGACGGGTAAGCCGGTGGTCGCGCAGGATACCGGCTTCGGCTGCGCGATCCCCACGGGTGAGGGCCTGTTTGCGTTCACGACGGTCAAGGAGGCCGCGGAAGCCATCGAGCAGATCAATCGCGATTACCGCCGCCACTGCCTTGCCGCCCGGCGAATCGCGGAGGAGTACTTCTCCGCCCCGCTGATCGGCCAGCAATTGCTGAAAGAGGCGGGGCTGGCATGACGCGATCGGAACCAACATTATCAGGGCAGCAGGAGCGGGAACGTTACCTCATCGTCAATGCCGATGACTTCGGTGCTTCCCGCGGCGTGAACCGCGGAATCATCGATTGCCACCAGCGAGGGGTTCTCACCAGCACAAGCTTGATGGTCACCGGCCGGGCGTTGGATGAGGCGCTCGCCCTGAGCCGGGAGAACCCGCGGCTCGCCATCGGACTGCACTTTGACGTCTGGGGCGAAGATGAACGGGAGTTCGACACGCACAACATCCCCGCCACGCAAAACGAGTTCCGCCGCCAGCTCGATCGATTTGTGGAGATCACCGGAACGATGCCCACCCACGTCGATTCCCACCGGCACGCCCACCGCGAGCCGCACCTGCTCCCGCATTTTCGTGAATGGGTCGAGCCGCTGGGCCTGCCGCTGCGGGACACCGGCCGCGTGCGCTTCGTCGGCGGGTTCTACGCGCAGTGGGAATTGGGCGTAACCGAGCTTCGCTACGTCAGCGTCGAGTTCCTCCAGCAGATGTTGCGGGAGGAGGTGCCGCCCGGCTTCACGGAGTTTTCGTGCCATCCGGGTTATGTCACCGACGATTACTCAAGCCTCTATCTGACCGAGCGCGAGGCGGAGGTGGCCACGCTGATCGACCCACGCATTCGGCAGACCATTCGAGACGAAGGGATCCGGGTGATCAGCTATGCGGATCTCGCGCGGATTCAGAGTAGCCGATGACACCGGCATCTGCTTTTCCCGCCGGATCGATCAGTCTCCGCAGTTGGGCGCCGGAGGGATGCCCGGCTGATAACAACGTTGCATGCTCCCCACATCGTCCTGATCGACATCGTTGTCCATATCGGCGTCCGCATTAACGCAGGCCGGGGCCGGCGGCCCAATGGTAGGGCCTGTCCGGCACGCCGGAAACAGCAAAAGATCGGCATCATCCACGTAGCAGTTCTGATCCAGGTCACCCGCGGGATAACGCACGCCGAGTGTGGCCACCGCGGATTCCACGGTCTGGCAGGTAGTCACCTGTGCTCGATAGTGCTTGCCATTATCCGCTGTGGAAGTCGGGCCGGTCGTGTAGGTGGTCTGATTATTTGTCCCCGGCGCCGGGTTCCAGTTCACGCCGCCGTCAGTGCTGACCTGCCACAGATAGGTGGGTGCCGGATTGTTGCTGGCAGCCACCGTGAACTGCGCGGCGGCCGGCGGGCAGAGGAGCACGGATTGGGGCTGTACAGTGATGTTCGGGGCCTCACCGAGCGACAGGGTCGCCGCATTCGAGTGGACGCTGCCAGAAGCATTGCTCACCATGCAGCGGTAGGTGCCGCCATCCGCCGGGACCACATTGTTGATTGTCAGCGTGGACGTGGTAGCCCCGGTGATGTGGCCGTCGTCGGTTAGCGCTGCGGTGCCCTTCTTCCACTGATAGGTGAACGTCCCCGGGCCGTCGGCGGTCACGCTGAAGGAAGCGTTGAGCGGAGGCCCGCAGCCCGTCGAAACCGGCTGACCGGTGATGACCGGATAGCCGAGGCTGGTGGGCGTGAGCAGGAAGGCGTGCGTTTGCCCGCCGATGGTCCCGTTGCCGACGATCTGGCCGGCATCGTTGATGCCGTTGGCACGGATCAGCACCCAGCCACTCGCCGGGTCGATCAGAGTGTTGAGATCGGTCATGGTGCTTCCGTCGTAGATGAACGCATGCTCTCCAGAGCTGACAGTGTCGGACCGGCCAACCACAATCCCTGAGGCGTTGATGGCGTGGGCGTAGCTGTTGGTCCCACCGAGAGTGCCGAGGCTGGAACCGACGGTGATGGATGCGCCGACAGCCAGACGGAAGGACCGCCAGGCGGTGTCGCCGGTGATCTGTGACTGCCCGGCAACTTGACCGCTGTCATTGATGCAGGTCGCATTACTATTCGTGCCGCCCATCGTCCCGAGGTCGCTGCTCGCGCGGATTTTGTCGTTGGCGGCCGTGCGGAAAGCGTGGTGGACATTGTTGCCGTTGAGGTTCGAGTACCCCACCACCACGCCCGACGCATTGATTCCCAGCGCTTCGCTGTAGGCACCGCCGAGTGTGTCGAGGTCGGCAGCGGCGTTGATGATTCCGGTGGCTGTGGTTTGGAACGCGCGAGACGGGTAGTACGCGGCGATACTCGTGTCGGAGGTGCCGACGGTCTGGCCGCTGGCGTTCAGGGCGGTGGCCCAACTGTAGCTGTTGGCCGGTCCGAGCGTGCCGAGGCTGTCGGTGGCCGGGTTGATCACCGCATTGGCTGCAGTGCGGAATGCCCGGTAGTATAGATCCCCGCTGACGCCGGCATAGCCGACGACTTGGCCGCTGGCGTTGATGGCGTTGGCATAACTGTACGATCCGCCGAGCGTGCCCAGATTGTCCGTGGCGGGGTTGATCGCGCCGTTCGGCACCGTCTGAAACGCGCGATCACTGCCGCTGGCCTGGTCGAAAGAGTAGCCCACTACCTGCCCGTTGTTATTGAGCCCGTTGGCATAGCTGTAGGTGCTCCCGAGCGCGCCCAGGTCCGTGATCGTGTACTGGGCATAAGCGCGGACTTGAAAGCTCAGGCAGAGCAGCAGGACGATGTTTTGCGAGCGAAGCATTTCTCTCTCCGTTTTTGCGGCCGAGTCGTTCCCACCAGGTCACTCCTCGGACACGGTCAGCACGACGATTCCCCCTGCGCGGTTTTGTTACTGGCGATAATATTTTGTGGCGGGGTGCGGCCAGTTCTCCTTATCCCACTTCTTCACGTCCTGCCAGGCGGCATGACCGTCCGCGTGTACGACGTTTCCGCCCTTGATGCCGTGATTCTGGTCGGGCTTCGGCGTGGTAGCGCCGCCGTCCAGGTCCCAGGCCAGGGGGGCATCCTTGATCCGGGTCAGGCGCGGACCAAATTCCGGCAGCCACCAGATGCTGTAGAAGTCATAGCTGGTTCGAGCCGAGTCCGGCTGATCGTAATCGGCGGTGATGATCCGCTTGGGGGACGGATCCCGGTCCATCGGACAATGAAACACGCCCGGATCCGGCGCGTATTTCCTGGCCAGCGCGATCAGCACTTGCGCTGAACCGTTCTGGCTGGCGATGACGGAGTTCGCGGGGTTGTCGTTGGGCAGTACGTCTTTGCTCGCATCGGCGTATATGATCATCGCCTTGCCGAGCGTGGATAAGTTGGCCAGGCACACGGCCCGCTTGGTCTGCTCGCGGGCCCGGCTCAGCGACGGGATCAGGATGCTGATCAGCAGTGCGATGATCGCCACGACCACCAGGATTTCGATGAGTGTGAAGCCGCCGCGGATGACTCGCGGGCGATCGATGGGATGGTTTATGCGAGATGGTTCTGCCAAAGTCAGGCCTCGTAGCTTTATTGTATCTTCGGGCGGGCATCACGAACACATTTCTTGTTACGACAACACTCTGTCGCAGTGCTCGCGCTCGTCCAATCCGACAGCGTCGAGCTCGA
>CAYLLT010000205.1:0-3858 GCA_964384465.1 uncultured Planctomycetales bacterium
CGCTCTCGGCTGTCGCAAGGGCGAGGGCTCGCTCTTTCTCGTGGAGCGCTTCAGCTTTCTCGTTTCGCTGCGCCGCGATCAAGCGGTTGCTGACGGCCAACCCCACCACCAGCAACAACAGCGTCATGACCGCCACCGAGCCTATCAGTAGCGTCCCCTTGTTCCTCCGGGCGAACTTGCGAAACCGGTACCCCGCCGACGGCGGACACGCCTGCACCGCCTCATCGTCCAGGTAACGTTGCACGTCCATCGCGAACCCGTTGGCTGTCTCGTAACGCCGGTTGCGGTTCTTCTCCAGCGCCTTCATCACGATCCAATCCAGCTCGCCGTGTACCAGGCCGCTGAGCTTCTTGGGTTCCAGCCCGCGGCAGGCGGCGATGCTCGGCAGCGTCGCGGCGGTGCTCAGACGCGTGCTCGGCCTGGGCGGCTCCTCCTCGCGGATGATCCGCCGGACCTCGTCCAACGCCGCCTTCCCGAAACGCTGGCTGTCGAAAGGCGTCGAGCCGGTGAGCAGCTCGTACAGCAGCACGCCGAGGCTGTAGATGTCGCTGCGCGTGTCCACGTCCAATCCGCCCATCTGGGCCTGCTCGGGACTCATGTACAGCGGCGTGCCCACCATCTGCACGAAGTGCGTGAACAGCGTCATCTCCGTGAGCTGCTGCCCGGTGGCCTTGGCCACGCCGAAGTCGATCACCTTCGGCACCGGCTTGTCATCGCGCAGCGACACCAGGACGTTGTTGGGCTTGAGGTCGCGGTGGATGATGCCCTTGGTGTGCGCGTGCTGCACCGCCTGGCAGACTTGCACGAACAGCTCCAGCCGCTGGCGCGGCGCCAACCGCTCGCGGTCGCAGTACTCGGTGATCGGAATTCCCGGGACCAGCTCCATCACGAAGTACGGCCGGCCGGAGTCGGTCGCGCCGGCCTCGAGCACCTTGGCGATGTTGGGATGGTCCATCACCGCCAGCGCTTGCCGCTCGGCCTCGAACCGAGCGATGACCTGCCTGGTGTCCATCCCCGGCTTAATGACCTTCAGCGCGACCTTCCGGCGCACCGGATGCTGCTGCTCGGCCATGAACACGACGCCGAACCCGCCCTCGCCGATCCGCTCGAGCAGCTTGTATCGGCCGACCGTTGCCCCGACGCGCTCGACCGACAAGGCCGGGGCGGCAGAGGTCCGTTCCATCGCCAGCAGCGCCGGGAACATTTCACGGATGTCGTCGGCCAAAGCGGGATGCTTTTCAACGTATTCGTCGATGGAGGGGTTCTCGCCGCGGCGATAGCGGCGAGCGAAGTCGTCCGCCAGTTCGGTCAGGAGATCATGGTCGGCGGTGTCGCGGTCACGAGACGTCTCGTCGGCCGAAGGATTGTCGCTCATGGCCGTAGCCCCGTCAGTCCGCCGGGCAACGCGGCGAGAATATCCTTCAGCCGCTTGAGCGCTCGCAGGTAACGCTTGGCGGCGGCACGCTCCTGGATGCCGAGCACCTGCGCCGCCTCGGCGCTGGTGAGTTGCTCAAAGTGCCGCAACGCCAGGACCTCGCGATCGATGGCGTCCATCGTGCTCAGGGCCGCGTGAAGCATGCGTTTCTCTTCCACCCGGCCCGCCGCTACGCTGGGCCGCGTGAGGTGAGCCGTCAGTTGTGCGACCAGCGCCGCGGACGTGGCGTCCGGCGCAGGGGCACGGTTCAGCGAAACCTCCCGGCCCGCGTCGCGCATGAGCGTGCCGAGGTGATGCCGGTGCACCTCAAGCAGCTTGTTCTTCACCACGCCCCGCAACCACAGGAAAAGCGGCGCCGACGGTTGGCGGAAGTACTCGCCCCGGTTGTTCGTGGCTTCCAGGTAGGCGTCCTGAATCACGTCGGCGGCATCGACCCGTCCCTGAAGCCGCGGGTCCATCCAAAAGGCGGCCATGCGGCAAAGCCGCGCCTCGTGTTCCATCAACAATGCACCCCATGCCCCCGCGTCTCCGCCGGCAGCGCGCTCGAGCAATCCCTCTGCTTCGGGTCTGTTCTCCGCCATGCGCGACCCCATACAGTAGTAAATGCGCCCGACGACCACGCTGAGACAGGTGGCGTACGATACTTGGCCTGAGCACGGCCGGATCGCACACTCTGTGCGCGCCTCATTCGGGACCCAGTTCAGTTCAGTAGGGTCCGCTCCGCGGACCTTACCATTTGACTTGCTGGTCCGCACAACGGACCCTACACACCCTGCGTCTACCTGCGGTTCGCAATGGCTACTGTTTCTCCCCCAGCAGCTTGACCAGCTTCGGCTCTATGGCGTCGGCCCAGATCTGATAGCCCTCCTGGCTGAGGTGCAGGTAGTCGGGCATGATCGTTTTTGAAATGGAGCCGTCCTTCTCGATCAGCTTGTAGCCGAAATCGACGAACCAGACGTGCTTGCCGTCGTGCAGCTTGTTCAAAATCTGGTTGATTTGCAGGACTTCGCCGCGGGCGAGGTTGGGTTCCTGGCCGCGGGGGAAGATGCCCAGCAGCATGATTTTCATCTCCGGCAGCGCGTCGCGGAGCCGCTGGACGATGGCCGTTACGCCCGCGGCGGTCTCGGCCACCGGCTCCACGCCGCCCTTCGCGCCGACGTTGTTGGTGCCGATCATGATGACCGCGACTTTGGGTTTGATGCCTTCGATATTGCCGTGTTCGAGCCGCCACAGGACGTGCTGCGTGCGGTCGCCGCTGATGCCGAGGTTCGCGGCATTGCGCTTCGTATAAAGCTTGGCCCACACCTCTTTGCCCGCGCCCTCCCATCCCTGGGTTATAGAGTCACCGATGAAAACGAGATCGACGTTGCCCTCCTTGACGCGCTGGTTGATGCTCTCGTGGCGCTCGAGCCATTTCCCCTCGCGCGGGACCGGCGCCGTGGCCAGAATGGGTTTCGGCGCCACGGGCACGGCCCCCGCCGGTGCGGCCGCGGATTTGTCATCCGCACCCTGCACGCCGGGAATCGTCAACGACAAACACGCACACAAAAGCCAAACCAAACGCGGTCGCATGTCTTCACTCCTTTTCAGTTGATCGAAGGGATAGAACCGGCAGGCATCTTAACGGTATGGAGAACCGATACCAGCAGCGTCCAAGGAGGTCACGAACATAGCAGATCCGATCCGAATGGCTGGATGGTTACCCGGTGCCTATGACCAGCCCCAGTCCGGCCCTTGAATTCGTACTGCTTTAGTACTATATAGGTTTGGTTGGAAACGGAGCTTAAAGCGGTGTGTTTCGCCGTTTTTGAGCCTACGCAACACGGAGCCATGAAACGCGATGACGACTGCGACCCACACAATCGAAGAACTGGCCAATCAGCAATATAAGTACGGGTTCGTAACTGACATTGAGACTGAAAGCGTCCCGCCGGGATTGAACGAGGACGTGATCCGCCTCATATCGAAGAAGAAGAACGAGCCCGACTTCATGCTCGACTGGCGGCTGCGGGCCTACCGGCAGTGGCTGACCATGAAGGAGCCGAACTGGCAGAACGTCCATTACCCGCCCATCGACTATCAGGCCATTATCTATTACTCGGCCCCCAAGCAGAAAAAGCAGGTCAACAGCTTGGACGAGGTCGATCCGAAGCTGCTGGAGACCTACGCGAAGCTGGGCATCCCGCTGACTGAGCAGAAGTTGCTGGCGGGCGTGGCGGTCGATGCCGTGTTCGACAGCGTCTCGGTGGCGACGACATTCAAGGCGAAGCTGCGGGAGCTGGGCATCATCTTCTGCTCGTTCTCGGAGGCGGTGCTGGAGCATCCGGAGCTGGTCCGCAAATATCTCGGGACGGTGGTGCCGTACTCGGATAACTTCTTCGCGACGCTGAACTCGGCGGTGTTCACCGACGGTTCGTTCGTCT
>CAYLLT010000206.1:0-3781 GCA_964384465.1 uncultured Planctomycetales bacterium
CCTCGCCTTCGGCGCGCTCAAGTCGGCAGTCGAGGCGCACCGGGCAAAAGCGGGCGCGATCGTGGTGCTCGACGTGCGCACGGGCGAAGTTCTCGCGCTCGCCAACCTGCCGACCTACAACCCGAACAACCGCGCGCGCCTCACGGGCGCGCAGCTGCGCAACCGCGTCATCACCGACAACTTCGAGCCCGGCTCGACGCTGAAGCCCTTCACCGTCGCGCTCGCCATGGAACTGGGCCGCATCACCGCGCAGACGGTCATCCCGACTGCGCCGGGCTCGCTCACCATCGCCAACTACACCATCCACGACGCGCACGCGGGCGGCGCGATGAGCGCGGCGCAGGTGATCCAGAAGTCCTCCAACGTCGGCGCGGCGAAGATCGCGCTTGCGCTGCCGCGCGAGGAAATGCACGCCATGTTCCGCCGCGTCGGTTTCGGCGCCGCGCCGCGGCTCGGCTTTCCCGGCGAAGCCACAGGGCGGCTGCGGGAGGCGAAGACCTGGCGGCCGATCGAGCAGGCGACCATGGCCTACGGCCACGGCATCTCGGTCAGTTTGATCCAGCTGGCGCGCGCCTACACCGTGTTCGCGCGCGACGGCGAGCTCGCGCCGCTGTCGCTGGTGAAGACCGGCGTGCCCGCGGCGGGCGAGCGCGTGTTTGCGCCCGAAGTGGCGCGCGCGCTGCGCGAAATGCTCGAGTCCGCAGTGCAGCCCGGCGGCACCGCGCCGCGCGCGCGCGTCATGGGCTGGCGCGTGGGCGGCAAGACGGGCACCGCGCACAAGCAGGAGAACGGCGGCTACGCAGCGAACCGCTACGTCTCTTCTTTCGTCGGCTTCGCGCCCGTATCCGATCCGCGCCTGGTCATCGCGGTGATGGTGGACGAGCCCTCGGCGGGCCAGTACTACGGCGGCCAGGTGGCGGCGCCGGTGTTCTCCCAGGTGATGCAGGGCGCGCTGCGCCTGCTGGGTGTGGCCTACGACGCACCGCTCGCGCCGATCGAGCTGCCGGGCGAGGGCGACGAGGTAAAGGAGAACACGTAATTGACAACATTCTCGCGCTGCTCGCGCGCCGGGGCGCGGTGATCGAACGGCTCACCTGCGACAGCCGACGTGCCGCGCCGGGCGCGGCATTTTTCGCCTGGCCGGGCGCGGCGGCCGACGGCCGGCGCCATATCGCGCAGGCGCTCGAGCGCGGCTGCGCCGCGGTGCTGTGGGAAAGCGAAGGCTTCACCTGGGAAAGCGGCTGGCGCGTGCCGAACGCGCCGGTGAAGAACCTGAAGGCGCAGGCGGGTTTCCTCGCGCACGAATTCTACGGCCACCCCTCCGAATCCTTGTGGGTCTGCGGCGTGACCGGCACCAACGGCAAGACTTCCTGTTCGCAATGGCTCGCTCATGTTCTGTCTTTGCAGGAATTCAGGACCGGCGTGATCGGCACGTTGGGCAGCGGCTTTCCGGGTTTTCTTTCAGAGAACCCAAATACCACGCCTGACGCGCTCGAACTGCACCGCATCCTTGCAGAAATGAAGCGCGCAGGTGCCGCTGCCGTAGCGATGGAGGTGTCCTCGCACGGCCTCGACCAGGGCCGCGTCAACGGCGTCGCCTTCGATTGCGCGCTGCTCACGAACCTGACCCACGACCACCTCGACTACCACGGCAGCATGGCGGCCTACGCAGCCGCCAAGGCGCGCCTGTTCGATGCGCCGGGCCTCAAGGCCGCGGTGCTCAACCTCGACGACGCCTTCGGCGTGCAGCTCGCGCAGCGCCTCGCGGCGCGCGGCGTGCGAACGATCGGCTATTCATTGTCTGGTGTGTCGGCTTCTGAATTTATTTTTGTTTCAAACCTTGAAGATCAAAAGGCGGAAATCAAATCGAGCTGGGGAAGCGCTGTAGTGTCGATTCCTCAGCTCGGGCGCTTCAATGTCGCCAACGCGCTCGGCGTGCTGGGCTGCCTGGTGGCGAAAGGCATCGACTTTGCGCAAGGCGTGAAGCTGCTGGAGAAGCTGCCGCCCGTGCCGGGGCGGATGCAGAGGATCGCGGAACAGCCGGGGCGGCCGCTGGTGGTCGTCGATTACGCGCATACGCCCGATGCGCTGGACAAAGTGCTCGCCGCGCTGCAGCCGGTTGTGCGGGCGCGTGGCGGCCGCCTGATCGCCGTGTTCGGCGCCGGCGGCGGGCGCGACGCGACCAAGCGGCCGGAGATGGGGCTGGCCGCTTCGCGCCGCGCCGACCGCGTCGTGCTCACCTCCGACAATCCGCGCGGCGAGGACCCGCAGGCCATCATCGAGGCGATCCGCAGCGGCATCGAAGGCGACAGCGTCGTCGAGCCCGACCGCGCGAAGGCGATTGAGGGCGCGATCGCCGCGGCCGCCGAAGCGGACGTCGTTCTGATCGCCGGCAAGGGCCATGAAAGCTTTCAGGAGATCGCCGGCCGGCGGCTGCCGTTCTCCGATGCGGCGGTGGCTGGCGCGGCGCTCGGCCGCCGGGGGGCGGGATGATGAGCTTGTACGAAGCCGCCGCTGCCGCAGGCGGTCGCGCCGTCGGCACCGACGCTCAGTTCGACGGTGTTTCCACAGACACGCGCAGCATCGGCCGCGGCCAGCTGTTCGTGGCGATCCGCGGCGAGCGCTTCGACGGGCACGATTTCCTGGCGGTCGCGAAGGAACGCGGCGCGGCAGCGGCGCTGGTGGATGAAAAGCATGCCGGGCAAGCGCCCCTTTCTCTGCTGGTGGCAGACGATACGCGGCGCGCGCTCGGGCGCCTCGGCCGACACTGGCGGCTGCGCTTCGCGCCGGTGCTGATCGCGATCACCGGCTCGAACGGCAAGACCACCACCAAGGAAATGCTGGCCTCGATCTTGCGCCGCCACGCGGGCGAGGCGGGCGCGCTCGCCACCCTCGGCAACCTGAATACCGACATCGGCGTGCCGCTGACGCTGCTCGGCCTGCGCGCCGGCCACCGCTACTGCGCGGTCGAGCTCGGCATGAACCACCCCGGCGAGATCGCCATGCTGGCTGAGATCGCGCGCCCCACGGCCGCGCTGGTCAACAACGCGCAGCGCGAGCACCTGGAGTTCATGCGCTCGGTCGAGGCGGTCGCCGAGGAGAACGCGAGCGTGTTCGACGCGTTGCCCGCCGACGGCGTGGCGGTGCTCAATGCCGATGAACCAATGGCAAACATCTTCCGGCGCTGGGCGGGCGCGCGCCCGCGTGTCGAGTTCGGGCTGCAGGGCGGCGAGGTCACCGGCCGCTACCAGCTCAAGCCCCTGGAGAGCGAGATCGTCGTGCGCACGCCGTCGGGCGAAACGCGGGCTGTGCTGGCGATCCCGGGCCTGCACAACGTTCGCAATGCGCTCGCCGCGGCAGCCTGCGCGCATGCCGCGGGGATTCCAGCGGCAGCGATCGGCGCCGGGCTCGCCGCATTCCGCCCCTGCATCGGCCGGCTGCAGGTCATGCGCACCGCCGCCGGCGCCACGCTCATCGACGACAGCTACAACGCCAATCCCGACTCGGTGCGCGCCGCGATCGACGTGCTCGCCTCCTGCCCGGGACCGACCGCGCTGGTGCTGGGCGACATGGGGGAAGTCGGCACGCAGGGTGCCGAATTCCATGCCGAAGTAGGCAAGTACGCGAAAGAGAAAGGAATTGACGCCCTCTTGGCTTTTGGTTCTGCCTCGAATGAAAGTGTGGTGGCGTTCGGCAACGGTGCAAAGCACTTTGCAGACTGGAATCAAATTCCTGCCAGTCTGAAAAACGTCAAAACAATCCTGGTCAAAGGCTCCCGTTT
>CAYLLT010000207.1:0-3752 GCA_964384465.1 uncultured Planctomycetales bacterium
TGCGCCCCCGTGGCCGACCGCGAAAGGACGATAATAAGTAGAATGTCCCCTTTTTCTGGCCAGATTTCTTTTGCGCCATCTAAACCAGTTATTGGAAAGAGCTTAGGCTTAGGGATATGCTCAATCAGGTAATTCGCTGGAGTGGGCCGGCGGCTCGGTCGGCAGCCCGGCGCGACGGAGCCGCTCGGTCCGGCCGCGAATGAGCAGGCAATCAAAGGGGACGCAGCTCGTTTGCGGCATTCAAAGGGACGCGATTCGTTTTTACGGGGTGCAGTGCCCGAGGTGGGGAGGTGCGAGGGCGGATGGGTACGGTCAAAAGACCGGCTACACCAGCGCCACCTCCCTCACCGTGGCCAGCCAGCCGGAGGGGTCGGCCTTGATGGTGTCCAGCAGGCGGCGGGCCATCAGACTGGGAGCGCGGGCGCCGCGCTCCCAGGATTTCACGAGGATGACGGAGACGCCCAGCAGGTGAGCAAAGACCGCCTGGCTGACGCCGAGCGAATCACGCAGCTCGCGAATCTGCTTGGCGCGGTAGGCGTTCGGTTCGGGAACCTCGATCGTCTTGACCGTGAACATGTGCTCGGGCGTCTTGCCTTGATCCATCATGCGCTCAAGCTCGCGCATACCCGCCATGATCTCATCGGCCACCCGCGGCCTCCGGGTCCTGCGGTGGGTTCGGCGTGACATAGGACATCTCCTATCAGGCCCTGTATCTGCGGTGCAGGCGTTCGAGCACCTGCCTGAAAACCTTCTTTTCATCCGACGACAGATCGCTCTGTTCGTTCTTGGCGTACAGCGTGAAGAGGTAGACCGCCTCGCCCGGCACGATGAAGGCATAGATCACGCGGAGCGCGCCGCGCTTGCCGATGCGCCAGGAGGGCGGGGCAAATCGAAGCTTGCGCAAGCCCCCGGTGCCGGGAATAACGGCACCCGCTTCGGGATTGTCGATCAACAGGCCTTCGAGCGATTGCAGGTCCTCGTCAGTCAGCCTCAGCTTTGACCACTTTGCGGCGAACGTCGAAAGCTGAATCAGGGTCAGCCGCATGAGGGATATTCTAGTATACGGTGTATCCTAAAACAAGTCACCAGACGCGAGCTTAACGGGGACATCATCGCGGGGGAATAAAAGGGGGGAATAAAAGGGGACATTCTACTTTATCGCTTGCCCCTGGGACATGGGACAGGCAAACGGGGCTGGTTCGATTGTTTTTGAATTCCTTCTGCGGTTTGTCTCAAGGTCGGAGCGCGAATGGGCAATACTGTCCGCGCGCTGATCGTGTTCCTCACGCCGGCCTCCGAGCGGAACGCTTCGTGTGATAGATATTGATGGCGCGGAGCGAACGCCGCCGCACGGAGGGCAGTACACATGTTTTCTCACTTCTCACGAGCATCTCCACAACCAAACGAACCCGTGGAACCGCGTTTACAGCCCCGCCAGGCGGGTTTCGCCGAACACCCAATCTCACGTCCGGCGCTCCGCGATCGGCTTGCCGCTTCGTGGGCACGTCGCTCCAGCCGGAACGGACCGGATCGCGGGACATTCGTTTTCGCGACTCTGTCGAACTATATTGAGGAATCAATGAACCCTCACCCGCTCGATGAATGCGAAACCGCCGCAGGTGCGAATCTCGTGCATCTCGGCGGCATCAGCGCTCCGGCCGATTACGGCGATCCGCAAACCGAACATGCCGCGGCGGTTTCGGGGGCGGCCATTTTCGATGCACGTCTGCGCGGCCTCATCGAGGTCACCGGCAAGGACCGCGCGAGCTGGCTCAATAATCTCGTCACCAACCGCATCAAAGACCTTACCCCCGGCCAGGGCAATTACACCTTCGCCACCAACATCAAAGGCAGGATCCTCCTCGACTTCAACATGATCGTCCTGCCTGATGCCATCTGGATCGACATCGACCGCCGCTATGTGACCAAGGCGATGGCCCATTTCGACCGCTATCTCATCACGGAAGACGTCCGGCTCAAAGACCGCAGTGATGATTTGGTACGCATCGCCCTGCTGGGCCCGAAGTCCGCCGAAATTGCCGATGCCATCGGCGCCGTCGAACCGCTGAACATGGCTTCGCTCGCTTCAACCGCGGTCACGCTCGTACAGAAAAACAGGTTGCTCGTCCGCCACGATTTCGCCGGCGTCTTCGGCGTCGAACTCTACATCGACGCGCCGGATGCGGCCGCCTGCTGGAACCGGTTGCTGGAGATCGGAGCACCCGTCCGGCTTCGGCCGATCGGCCACACCGCGGTCAACATCCTGCGGATCGAAGCCGGCATCCCCCTACTCGGCGAAGATATCGACGAAGAGGTTCTGCCGGCCGAAACGCAGCAGATCGCCCGCGCCGTCAGCTACACCAAGGGCTGCTATCTGGGGCAGGAAGTGATCGAGCGGATGCGCTCGCGCAGCGCACTGGCCCGCAGTCTGGTCGGCTTGCGGCTCAACAGCCCTGTAATCGCTCCCGCCACCATGCACGTGGACGATAAAGAAATCGGAAAGATCACCAGCGCGTGTCATTCGTATGCATTGAACGGGCACATCGCGTTAGGCTACGTGAAGACCACGCACGCGCAGCCGGGGACAAGGGTTGTCGTTTCGGGGGATCGGCCGGTTGAGGCGGAGATCGTTCCGCTGCCATTCCGGCAACACGGATAAGGGGGGATCAATCTTGCGCCCACTGCGACCACGGGATTTCGATCCGCACGCGCGAGGCGCCGGTACGCTTCAACGTCACCTCGCGGTGCAACGGCAGCGGCGCGATCGGATAGGTATGCCCGAAGTTCTGGAGCGAGATGATCGGCAGACGGCGCTTCGCCGGCAGGTGATGCTGAAGCAATCGGAACGCCGTTTCGGTCAGGTCCTTGTCCTTGTCATGGAAGTCGCCGAGGATCACGCCCTCCGCCCGCTCGAACAGCCCGTTCAATTTCAGTCCCGCCATCATGCGGTCGATCGGGTCGGCTGCTTCGTTGGTGTCTTCCAACGCGATCCATTTTCCGCGGGTCTCGACGGCCGAAGCATACCTCGACCCCACCAGCGGCAGAAGGACGCTGAGCGTGCCGCCGGCGATGCTGATCCTGCTCGAACGCGGGATCGCGCCGGCCAGCAGTCTGCCGGTGGGGACGCGCTGCGAGCCGCTGCCGTCGAGGATATCGGCCACGTCGCGAAAAAAATCGGTAAACGCCTGGGGGTAACGCGCCAGCGCCCACCCCGCCGCAAAACCCGCGTGCTGACCGGCGGGCAGATCGATCGCCCGCGTCAGCTCCCGCACGTGCTTCTGCGCGTAACGCTCCGCCCCGCCGAACAGAAAACCCGGCCCCAGATCGTACACGCCCACCACTTTCGGGTATTTACCAGCAATTGATACTAACGTGGTCATCTCGCTGAAGCCGAAGATGTGGATCATCCGGCGGCGGCGGGACAGCACGTCGAAATCGATTCTGTCCAGGATGCGCGTGAACCATGCCCCGCCGCGAAGCGTGACCAGCCCGGCCACGCGCTCATCCGCGAGCAGCGTCTGAATCTCGCGGGCGCGGGCGCGGTCGTCCGATCGCCCGCCCGTCGCGTCGGTCTGTTTTGAGAAGATCATCCGCTCGCTGGCGGTCACGTCGTAACGCGAGCCGACGCCCGCGCGAGCCAGCGCCAGCATGCCCTGGATGCCGCCCGGCCCGAGTCGTTCCACGTCGCGGGCGGCTGAACTGGCGACGGCGGTGATGTGAATCCGCGATCTTGTCTTGCTCTTCGCCAATGA
>CAYLLT010000208.1:0-3731 GCA_964384465.1 uncultured Planctomycetales bacterium
CGCCCCAGAAGACCTCGTAGTTGCGGTTGGAGTTGAACGGCGGGTCGATGTAGATCAGGTCCACGCAGGCGTCGGGGAGCTTGCGCAACTGGTCGAGGTTGTCGCCGCAGTAGATGACCCGCGTGTCGATCAGGGACGAGGGGCGAGCGGCGGCGGAACGCCGAGCGGAGCCGGTTGTTTTCCGTGACGCCATGGGCAATCAGGGTAACACTTCGCGCCGTCTGAATCAATGCGAGTTTGGCATATGTTCGGACATAAAAGTAATACGATCAAAATAAATTGCTATTTTTTACTTGACTGGCGGGATTATTGGGTGTAAGTTTGGTCCAAGTACGGTATATTTTCGAGTGTGGTCAGGTCAGCAGCAATGGGGAACGGCGAAGCCAACGTGCGAAACTCGGTATCCAAATGGCGAGAACAGGCGGAATCGCAGCGAGAGGCGGCACTGGGCTCTTCGGCCCGGCTGGTGGAGGTGTGCCTGCGGTTTGGGGTGCCGATGACGGCGACGGAGCGGCCAGCGGGGGTGCTGGATCGGTTGGGACTGTCCTTCCGGCCGGGGACGCTGACGCTGATCGTGGGGCCGTCGGGGGCGGGTAAGACGATGCTGCTGGCGGAGATCGCTCAGCGGTTTCCGACGAGCCGGCGGGTGAATGACGTGCAGTTTCCGCTGGACGTGGCGGTGGTGGATGCCGTCGCGCCGACGCGGCCGATCGGGGAGGCGCTGGGGCTGATGACGGCGTGCGGGTTGGGCGAGCCGGGGCTGTGGGTGCGGCGGTTCGATCAGCTTTCGGATGGGGAGCAGTTTCGGGCGCGGCTGGCGCGGGCGGTGTGGCTGCATCGGCGGGAGTGCCGAGGCCACCACTGCTTGAGAGCAGTGGCACACGGCGGGTGGGAAAGTGAGAAGGTGGGAAGGTGTGAAAGTGAGAAAGTGGAAAAGTGGGAAAGTGAGAAGGTGGGAAAGTGGGAAAGTGAGCCGAGTGGTTCGAGCCCCGCCGGTTCGGCCGACTCGGAGGTCGGCCGCTACGGAGGGGGAGCGGTTCCGCTGCTGTGTGACGAGTTCGGGACGAATCTGCATCGGCGGCTGGCCAAGGCGATCGCGTTCAACCTGCGGAAACTGGTGACACGCGAGCGACTGGCGCTGGTGGTGGCGACGAGCCATGAGGATGTGGAAGCGGATCTGCGGGCGGACCGGGTGGTTCGATTGCCGATTGCGAATTGTGGATTGCGAAGGACGCGAAGAGGCAAGCCGTTGGAGGCACAAAAGAGGGGGAGAGTGGGAGTTCAGAAGGCGAGATTGAGAGACGGAGAGATGGGGAGAGTGGGAGAGGGGGCGAGGGGGAGAGTGGGAGAGGGGGAGAAAGAAATGCGCTGACGCGTCGTGGGTTTTCGATCGCGCGAGGTTTGCGGATTGAGCGGGGGACGGTTCGGGATTATGCGGCGTTCTCTTCGATGCACTATCGGCAGCGGGAGCAACTGGGATTTGTGGACCAGGTGTTCGTGCTGCGCGAGGGGGTCGGCGGCGAGGCGCTGGGGATCGTGGTGTATGGGCATCCGGTGCTGGAGCTTTCGCTGCGGAACCGGGTGACGGGCGGGCGGTTTGTCCGGCGGGCGGACCGGTTGAACCGGGAGCTGCGTGTGCTCAAGCGGCTGGTGATTCATCCGGACGTGCGCGGATGCGGGCTGGGGCACTGGCTGGTGGAGCGTACGTTGCCGGAGGTGGGGACGCGGTTTGTCGAGTGCCTGGCGGCGATGGGGGCGGTGAACCCGGTGTTTGAGAGGGCGGGGATGCGGCGGATCGGGACGTGCATGCCGCCGGCGCGGCGGGATGAGACGGTGAGGCGGTTGCGTGCGGCCGGGGCGGACCCGCTGGCGGCGGATTTTGTCTCACAGGTTTGCCGGCGGCCGGGCGTGCGGCGATTGGTGGCGGAATCGGTATTTGACTGGTATCGGTCCACCACCGCCGGCGGTGAGGCACGGGTGGCGCGGCAATCGCCAACGACGCTGGCGCAAACGTTCCGCCAACTGGCGGGCTCGGAGCCGGTGTACTTCATCTGGGCGCGGGATGGGGAAGATTGCGGATTGCGAATTTCGGATTGCGGATTGATGGAGCAGGTGGCTAACAGTGTGCAATCGGAAATTTGAAATTAGAAATTGGAAATTTGAAATCTTCCATCCGGGATGGCTGGGGCGGAGTCGCGCGCCGTTCCCAGCCGTCCCTCCCACCTTCAGGAAGGGTTCAGGGTTCAGGGTTCAGGGGCTTGGAAGTCATGGGTGGGGGACGAGGCGGAGGGTGGGAGAGTGGGAGAGGGGGGGATGAGCGATTCGGAACGGGGATCGTGATTTGGATGGAGAGGCGAATACTGGGACAAAGAATAGGAGGCGATATGGTATCGACACGAGCGTTGCAGAGACTGGTGCGGCCGCTGGCGTCGCGGAAGGTCCGAGTCGGGGTGGCGACGGTGGTGGCGGCTTATGCGGCCGAGCATGGGCTGGGCTTGAGTGAGGACATGGTGCTGACGGTGGTCAGCGTGGGGGTGGCGCTCATCCTCGGAATCGCCCACGAGGATGCGGGGGCGAATGCGGGGCGGGTTGTATCGCGGGAGACTCGATGATGCTGCGGGCGATCGATTTGCGGAATATGCACGTCATCCAGCGGGGGATCGCAAGCCGTGGCGTTTGGGGCGTTTGGGCGGCGATTGCTCTCGCCGTTGGCGCGTGCGGCGGGGATGCGCGGGTGGAACTGTCGGCGGCGGATGCGCTGTCGGCGGTGGCGGGGCAGATGTCTAATACCATCGACGAGTACCATCAGGAGGTATCGCAGCACGACGACACGCGGGAGACGTCGGTGGTGGCGGCGTTCGTGGCTCGGGTGCGGAGCCAGCCGGCGGATGAGGCGGCGGTGGATGCTCACGTGGTCGATTTCGAGACGGCGCTGCGCAAGATTCGGGCCGACCGGGAGACGGAGTGGGCCCGGCGTGCGGCGGCAATGGATAACGTCAGCCTGCTGCGGGAAGTGGGCAAGGGTCTGCAGAAGATCGCGATCCAGAGCCTGAGCCTTCAGGATGAGATGCGGAGGTATCTGGAGGGTTGGATTCAGATGCGGCAGCGGGCGGATCAGGAGATTCGCACGGCCGGGGCAGCGAATGTGCGAGCTGAGAAGTGAGACGTGAGAAAGTGAAAAAGTGAGAAAGTGAGAAAGTGAGAAAGTGAGAAAGTGAGAAACGGCGGAGTGATCGGGAGCTTTCGATCTGTTGGCGAAAGGGAGATGGCGCATGGCGGTGACTGAAGAATTGGACCAGCTTCTGGATACGCTGGTGACGGCGGCGGCTTATCCGTCGGCACTTTCAACTACGAGCGATGACACCGCTGGTTCGAGCGGCGAATCGGGCGCGGGCGGCACGAGCAGCGCGCCGCAGTCCGCAGGACGTGGTAGCGGTGATGCCATCGATCGGGAGCTGGCGCGGCCGAAGCGGCTGACGGCGGTGGTGTCGCTGCGGGATTCGATTGAGGTGGAGACGTTTCGCAACGAGCTGATCGACGGATTGATTCGCGTGGATACCGCGAATCAATTGCTGCGGCTGGTGAACCAGGTGATGGTGCAGTTGTTGAGGTGACGCCGGGTAAACGATTGCAGGCTCAAGCCAACGATCGAGAATCCCGGTAAACCGGGATCGGTTTGGATTTGTGCGTCTCCAAACCCGCCATAAATGGCGGGCCTAGCGCAGAGATAC
>CAYLLT010000209.1:0-3675 GCA_964384465.1 uncultured Planctomycetales bacterium
GCTCCCTCACGGTCGCGGCTCGGATAGTTCGACCGCTTCTCACACACCCTCTGAGTGCATCCTCAACTCGCGAACCGATTTTTCAGGAGGGAGGCGGCTGTGGATTCGAGGAATTCGGCGGCGCGAGCGATGGATTCCGCTGAAGGCGTACCGGGCGGGCTGATGGCGTGGTAACCGTCGAGGATTTCGAGCGTCTGTTCGGCGCCCGGACCGATGCTGCCGACCATCGCGATCACAGGAATTCCCGCCGCCTTGCCGGCGTTGCCGACGCCGGCGATGACCTTGCCCATCATGGATTGGGCGTCGATGCGGCCCTCGCCGGTGATGATGAGATCGGCGCCGACGATGCGCTCTGAGAATCGGACTGCGTCCATCACCAGATCGACGCCTCGGCGGATGGTCGCATCGAAAAATGCAACCAGGCCGGCTCCCAGACCGCCAGCGGCTCCCGCGCCGGGCATGTCTTTCACGTCTTTGCCCAGATCGCGGCGGATGATTTCGGCCAAATGAGACAGGTTGCGATCGAGGATGGCCACCTGCTCGGGCGTGGCGCCTTTTTGTGGACCGAAGACGGCGGCGGCACCGCTGGGGCCGCAGAGCGGGTTGGTGACGTCGCAGGCGACCTCGATCTTTATCGAAGCGAGGCGCGGATCGCGCGGGCTGATGTCGATGTGAGCCACATCGGCCAGTCCGCCGCCACTTAAACCGGGGGGAAGGGTCTGCCCGCTGCGGTCGAGAAAACGAACGCCGATCGCCTGAGCCGCTCCGGCCCCGCCGTCCACGGTCGCACTGCCGCCGATGCCGATGATGATCCGCGAGAGGCCCGCATCGAGCGCGGCGGCGATCAGTTCGCCGGTGCCGAATGTCGTGGTGGACAACGGGTTTCGCCGCTCGGTCGGCACCAGTGCCAGTCCGGACGCGGCGGCCATTTCGATAACCGCGACTCGCCGGCTCTCGTCGCCCAGGACGCCCCACGACGCCACAATCGGCTCACCGAGCGGGCCGTGGACGGTTGTCTGCGCGAGCCGGCCGCCGGTCGCGGCGATCAAGGCATCGACGGTCCCTTCGCCGCCGTCGGCCATTGGAATCGCGTCGATCTGTGCATCCGGCAATACACGCCGCACGCCGCGAGCGATCGCATCGCAAGCTTCACGTGCAGTCAGTGACTCTTTGAACGAATCAGGTGCAATAACGATTTTCATTTGAACCGCGACGGAGAATGACCATACGGGAGTCTCAGCGTGCCGGAGGCACAGATTGACAATAGCCCAGCGTTTCAACGCTGGGTAAGATGACACGAGTGAAACATAGTCCCGTAGGGACGATTGAGATCATCGTTTCAACCGTCCCTACGGGACTACTGTCCACATACGCACCGATAGTTCCCAGCCTTGAAAGGCTGGGCTATTGTCAATCGTCCCTCCGGGACGAGGACCCTCGGTCTTCATACGACCCACAAACATGCCAAACGCGTTCGGACGCGTGTACCACACTCCTCAACGAGCGATCAACTGCACCGCGTAAACGCGGATGAAATCCCGCTGGATGCGCCACACGCGGAACTGAACCTTCTCTCCAGGATTGACGTGTTCCAGCAGGAGGCCGAGCTCGTCGAGATCGGTGGGGAAATGCTGGCCCACCTGCACCACAATCAGACCGGATTGGAAGCCGGCCTGATCGGCGGGGCTGCCGGGTTCGACGCTGGTGATGACCAGTCCGCCCTTGAGGTCCAGGTCCTGGGCCTGTTGTTTGGTCAGCAGCCGCACAGCGAACCCGAAGCGTTGCTTCAGCAGCTTGTTGCCGTCGGGGATGGGGACGGCGTTGGGCTGGAGGGTGGCATGAATCGCTTTGGCGCCGCGTTTCAGCTCCAGCAGGAGATGGTTCTCGGGCTTGATGCCCAGCAAATAGACGTAAAAGTCAACATCATGCTTCATCGGCCGGCCGTCGACACTGAGCAGCTCGTCGCCGGCTTCGATGCCGGCGGCCGCCGCCGGGCCTTTGGCCTCGACGACATTCAGCCGGTTGCGCCAGCTCAGGCGAAGGCCGATCTCGAGGCGCTTCGGCCCCCGCTCGATGGACAGCATGTCGGGCAGCAGCTTGCGCAGCGCGTCCACGGGAATCGCGAAGCCGATGTTCTGCGCGTCGCCGCGGATGGCGGTGTTGATCCCGATCAATTCGCCCATCACGTTCAACAGCGGCCCGCCGGAGTTGCCGCGGTTGATGCTGGCGTCGGTCTGGATCAGTCCGTCGAAGCTGAGGTTCTGGTTCACCTGGAGCGTACGATCCACGGCACTGACGATGCCGGCGGTGACGGTGTGCTGAAAGCCGAGCGGGTTGCCGATGGCGATCACGCTCTCGCCGACCATGATGTCGTCGCTGCGGCCGAGCGTGATGGCGGGGACCGGCTTTTCCGCCTTGATGCGCAGGACGGCCAGGTCGTGCTGCTCGTCGATGGCCACCCGCTCGGCTTCGTACTCGCTCTTGTCGGCGAAGATCACTTTCTGGACGGCGGCCTGCACCAGCACGTGAGCGTTGGTCACGATGTAGCCGTCGGAATGAATGACGAACCCGCTGCCGAGGCTGGTGGCGGTGTAGCGGCGGGTCTGCGAGCGCGGGGCGGACCCGCCGAAGAACTCGTCCAGGAGATCGAAATTGAAAGGAACAGCCGTCGTCTCGAAGACCTGCGTGGCGGCGATGTTGACGACCGCGTCGCGCGTGCGTTGAAAAACCTCGACGACGGGCGTGCGGCGGGCGGCCTGGGCCGGCGTCTCGGCACGCAGGCTGATCGGCCCACCCAGCAGGGCAACCCCGATAGCGATTTTTGTGAGAAAGCTTGGCATCGTGTTCATCTGCTATGCGGTCACTTTCGCGGCGAATTATAACCGACGAAGTTTCCTACTGCATTGGATACCGGGGAGTTCGATTCGCGCCGCAGCAATCCCGCAAAAGCAGCAGTGTGGCGCCGGTCTGGATGGCACGATGGAGTTCTCTGAATGACGCCCGCCGAACCTCATGGCGTGGTGCCGTGCACCGGCGCGTCCGCAAGCTCGTATACCATGGCGATCTCGTCGCAGTGTTCCTGGAGCGGGCAGCGGACGCAGTCGGTCCAGACCTTGTGCGGGAGCGTGTCTTTGGGAACTTCGTGGAAGCCGTTCTTCTCGAAGAACGGCTGATCGCGGGTGAGGGCGAAGAGGCGGGCCAGACCGAGGTTGCGGGCTTCGTCCAGGGCAGCGCGGACCAGCTTCGAGCCGATCCCGCGGCCGCGGAGCGATTCGTCGACGGCCAGGCTCTTGATCTCCGCCAGGTCGCGCCAGACCAGCTCGACGGCCGCACAACCGGCCAACTGCTCCCGGCCGTCCAGCGGCTCGCTATCGACGAAAAAATCGCGGATATGCTCGTACAGGTCGGCGTGCGAACGGAACAGCATGCGGTTCAGCTCGGCGTGATACGTGATCAGCCGATGCATCTCCGGCACATCCGCCATGGTGGCTTTTCGGATCAACGGCATCCCCCTGTCGGAGCCAGTCGGGTCCCGCTTGGAGCTCCAAAATCGCGGTTCTTCCCCGCCCCTAATCGTATCCAGCCGGCGGCAGCGGACAATATATAGACCGTCACGCCCGGCCCATAATCATCGTACTTCAGCGATTTGACGCCGAAGCCAAAATGCGGTATTAA
>CAYLLT010000210.1:0-3545 GCA_964384465.1 uncultured Planctomycetales bacterium
AGGGTCGGGTTTGTGGTATACTTCCACGCACCGACATGGACACAGAGTTACGAACTGTCATTTATTTCAAACGACTTTCGCCACCCTTCCCCCGTCCTTCGGGTGCCCCCTGGGCGCGGTTTCGGGTGAACAGGTCGCACACATCCGCTGCACTGGGCTGGCTTCGCCACGGGGAGATCGGCGCGAATTCCTCCGGCGGTGGGGTCTCGTCACCGCTGGGTCGGTGCGTTCGTCGCTCGCCGCTGACGCGAGTGTTAGGGACGCCGTAAAAAATAGTTCCTCCACAACGTCCCCGGCACTTCTGAAAGATGCTGCTGGCGAATTAAGCAGAGGTGACAAAGGCGGCAAATTCGGGCAAACTAAGCGAAGATAACGAGCACGAAGAGCAGATAACAAGAGGGAGCAGAGCGATGTCGATGCAACCGCGAACTGACTTTGCTGTGCCAGTAGGGACGGCGCAGGTGGCGCAGGCCTGTTTTCCGAAGGGGAATGTCTACATGAGCATCTGCGCTGAACTGGGGCCGCTCTATCAAGATAGCGAGTTTGCACCGCTTTTTGCCATCGTGGGACAACGGTGCGAAGCGCCGGGGAAGCTGGTCTTGGTGCTGATAATGCAGCAAGCGGAAGGATTGAGCGACCGGCAGGCAGCAGAGGCGGTGCGCAGTCGGATCGACTGGAAGTATCTGTTGGGGTTGCCATTGGATGATCCAGGCTTTGAGGCGTCGGTGTTGAGCGAATTCCGGCAGCGGTTGTTGTGCGGCGGGCAGGAAGCGCAGTTGCTCGATGACTTGTTAAGGCAGTGCCAGCTGCGGGGCTGGCTGAAGGGAGGCGGGAAACAGCGCACCGATTCGACCCATGTCTTGGCGGCCGTGCGGGTGTTGAACCGGCTGGAGATGGTGGGCGAGACGCTGCGTCAGGCCTTAGAGCAACTAGCCGTGACCATTCCGGGCTGGTTGCAGGTGCAGGCGCCAGCCGAATGGTATCGCTGCTATGCCCGCCGCTTTGAACAGTATCGGTTGCCGGCGCAGAAGCCGGCCCAGACGCAACTGGGCGAGCGCATCGGGGCGGATGGCTTCTGGTTATGGCAGGCCTTGTCCAACGACCAAGGGGTGGCCTGGGTTCTCCAGCTGCCTGCTTTGCAGGTCTTGCGTCAAGTCTGGTTGCAACAGTACGATGTCGACGGCGAGACGGTGCGCTGGCGCCCGCCCGGCCAGTTACCACCTGCTTCCTTGCTCATTGAGTCACCCTATGACCCAGAAGCTCGCTTTGGCCAGAAACGAGAGTTGACCTGGGTAGGCTACCGGGCCCATTTCACCGCAAGCTGTGAGGAGGAGAGTCCGCTTCTGATTACCCAAGTGCAGACGACGCCGGCCCCTACCCCCGACCTGCTCATGACCACTCCGATTCAGCAAGATCTGGTCAGGCGTGGCTTGGCGCCAGCCGAGCACCTGCTCGATGCTGGCTATGTCGATGCCCAGACCCTCGTCCAGAGTCAGCAACTGGGCATTACCATCGTCGGCCAAGTCAAAGCCGACAGCAGTCCCCAAGCCCACGCCCTGGCTGGCTTTGCCCTCACCGCCTTCCAGATCGACTGGCACAACCAGACTGCTCGTTGTCCCCAGGGCAACACCAGTCGCATCTGGTCGACCGAATTCGACCAAGGGGGCATCGAAACCATCCGTATCCGCTTCGCCAAAGCCGACTGCGATGCCTGTCCCCTGCGCTCCCGCTGTACCTCGGCCGGTCAAGGCCGCACCTTGCGCCTCCGCACCAAAGCCCAGCATGAAGCGCTGCAAGCCGCTCGCTTGGCCCAGACCACCCCTGAGTTCAAAGCCGTTTACAACGCCCGCGCTGGCATCGAAGGCACCTTCTCGCAAGCCGTTAACACCTTTAACTTGCGCCGCTCCCGCTATGTCGGTCAGGCTAAAACCCACTTGCAGAATCTGCTGATTGCCATTGCCATCAATTTCGTCCGTATCGCCGCTTGGGTACAAGCTGTCCCCAGAGCCAAAACCCGCACCTCTCGTTTCGCAGCCTTGGCCCCGACCTAATTCGCCAGCAGCATCTTCTGAAAGTGCCGGGGACGTTTGGGGGAATTTATTCCCTTGGCGTCCCTAAGGGTCTGTCCAGAAATAAGGTAGACGAGTTTTGTCGCAAAAGGGTGTCATGTGATAAGCTGGAAAGCAAAGGAGCAAGCTCGTCAAATGACACCAACAAAAACAAAAGGCGAACGGAAAAAAGCCGAAGCTGAGATCCGCAGCCGATATGAAAGCCTACGCGGCACCCTGACGGAACGAAGTCGCCGTTTGTTCAGCGGCTGTGAAGCGCTGGCGTTCGGGTATGGCGGGATCGCAGCAGTCATGCGGACCACGGGCTTATCAAAAAAGACAGTGCGCCGAGGGCGGCAAGAATGTGAAGCGATTGAAGCCGGGCAAGCGCCCACGCTGGCGCGCCAACGGAGCCGTCGTCCTGGCGGCGGTCGCAAGCGGCTGACGGCCAGTAAGCCGGAACTGTTGCCAACGCTGAAAGAACTCGTCGCGGCGACGACGCGTGGCGATCCGGAATCGCCCTTGTTGTGGACAGCCCGCAGTCAACGGAACTTGGTGCAAGCGCTGGCTGAGCAAGGCTATCAGATCAGTAAACATAGTCTGGCGAAGCTCCTGAATCAACTGGGCTACAGTCTCCAAGGCAATCGCAAGAAACAGGAAGGGGCCCAGCACCCGGATCGCAATGCCCAGTTCGAGCATATCAACGAAATAGTGCGGCGCCAACTCGCGGCCGGCGAACCGGCAATTTCGGTCGATACCAAGAAAAAAGAGTTGGTCGGTTCATACAAAAATGGCGGGTGCGAGTTACGTCCCCAAGGTGACCCCGAAATCGTCAATGTCCATGACTTCCCTGAGCAAGGGCAAGGCAAGGCCGTTCCCTACGGGGTCTATGATTTAGCCGAAAATGAAGCGTGGGTCAGTGTTGGCATTAGCCATGATACCGCCGAATTTGCCGTCGCCACGATTCGTACCTGGTATCACGAACTTGGCCAACCACTCTATCCCAACGCCACCAAGTTGCTGGTTACGGCCGATGGCGGGGGCAGTAACGGCTATCGCGTTCGGCTCTGGAAAGTCGAACTTCAGCAGCTCGCTGACGAACTCCAGTTGCCGATTACCGTTTGTCATCTACCGCCAGGAACCAGCAAGTGGAACAAGATTGAGCATCGGCTCTTTTCCTTCATCACTCAGAATTGGCGGGGTAAACCGCTCATCACCCATCAAGTCATTGTTGATCTCATTGCGGCAACCACGACTCGCACCGGTCTTCAGGTCCATAGTCGTCTTGACGAGCGCCCCTATGCCAAAGGTCGCCGCATTTCCGATCAGCAACTGGCTGACGTTCATCTCGAACCGGATTCCTGGTGCGGCGAATGGAATTACACCATCCATCCCCATCCGCTTTTGTAAACAAACTCGTCTACCTTATTTCTGGACAGACCCTTAGCGTCTGTCCACAAACAAGTTAGACGAATTCACGGGTGTCTCATCCGTATT
>CAYLLT010000211.1:0-3455 GCA_964384465.1 uncultured Planctomycetales bacterium
AGCTCCATAAATTGCCGAAGCCGATCTCGTCGGCGCTCCACCAGACGCAATACTGTTGGCCCGGCACGCCGGCGAGGATGTGGCCGGTGCGATCGGAGCCGCCGAAATTGTTCTCAATGCTGCAAAGGACGGCCCGCTTGCCGGTCCTGCCGTCGATCATGCTGCGCACGTACTTGAAGCCGTCCATGGATTCGGTGAGGAGGCCGCGGCTGCCGTCACCGGCATAGTCGCGGATATCTAAGATATTCGGCTTGATCAATCCACCGACTTCCCACAGTTTCTTGCCCCGCAAGTCCTGACAAATAATGCCGTCTTTTTGAACGCGCAGCACCTCGGTCTTGCCGTCCCCGTTCACGTCCTCGATTCGCACGGTTTCGGACCCGACCGTCGGCCCGCCCAGATCGACGGACCACATCTCACGCGGCGGCCGATCGAGTCCGCCCTTCAAGGGGGACAGGCCGGTCAACTGACCATCATGCCGAATACGCGGCCAGTCCGCGCCGGCGGTTTTCGCGGGCTGCGCCGCTGTCGCGGTAACGCCCCGGAGACAAACGACGATCGAAAACAGAAAAGAGTTGAAACGAAATTGGCCGGGTTTCATTTTGCGGTCTCCTCAGAATGCCATTAAGCTATCAAATAAGTGTCATAAGTCGAGTAATCTGAAGCGCCGGCTCAGGCAGAGCTCGCGACCACCGCCGGTCGGTCGGCCTCGCCCGGCCAAGAAGACCAGCATAGCGGCGAAGCAAGTTGTCACAATCAGGAGTGGCACAAAATGATTCCTCAAAAAACCCGGAATTCGATCTACCCAGTGACCGATCGCCGCGGTTTTCTCAAAGGGGTTGTCGGCGGGGCGGCCGCGCTCTCAATCGTGCCCTCGCTAGACGCTGCTGAATCCGAGGCGAAATACCTGCGCATTCCCGCCGAGCTCAAGAAAGCGGGCACTGTCGGCGAATCGTACTGGCGCTTCGTGAAGGAGCAGTTCACGATCAAACCAAAACTGATCATGCTCAACGCCGCGAACCTCTGCCCCACTTCACGGATTGTTCGGGACGCCGCCTCCCGCCTGATGGAGGATCTCGAGAGCGACGTTTCATTCCAGAATCGTGACAAATTCGACGCCCTTCGGGAAGCAGCGCGTCAGAAGCTCGCGGCTTTGATGGGCGCGTCGGAGGATGAGATCGCGATCGTCCGAAACACCAGCGAAGCCAACAATCTGATTGGCGCGGGTCTCGGATTGAAAGCCGGCGACGAAGTCGTGATCTTTGACCAGAATCATTATACGAACAATGTCGCCTGGGACGTCCGCGCTGCCAGGATCGGATTCATCGTCAAGCGAGTCAGTCTTCCCATTCCGCCTGATAGCACGGAAGAGATCCTTCAAGCATTTCAAGTCGCGATGTCGAGCAAAACCAAAGTCCTCTCTTTCTCGCACGTCTCCAATGCCACCGGTGTCAGATTGCCCGCCAAAGAGTTGTGCCGCATGGCCCGCGAACGCGGGATTTACGTACACGTCGATGGGGCACAAACTTTCGGGGCGCTTTTAGTCAATCTCCACGAGATGGGCTGCGACTCCTATTCCGGCAGCGCCCACAAATGGTTGTTAGGCCCAAAGGAAGCGGGTTTGCTCTACGTTCGACAGGAACGCATTGCCGAAATGTGGCCGAGTATTGTCGGCCTGGGATGGGGAACCAAAGCCGAGACCGCATTGCGCGGCGCACGCAAGTTCGAGACCCTGGGTCAGCGTAATGACGGGACCGTCTCCGCGATGGGCACCGCCGTCGATGTTCTCAATGCGATCGGCCCCGCCCGAATACAGGCACGCATCCTGGAGTTATCAGCACTGTTAAAAGAAGACGTTAGAAAAATCCCGAAAGCCAAACTGCGGACCCCCACAAACCCGGATTTGAGCGCCGGCGTATGCAGTTTCGAATTCGAGGAAATGGACAATCATAAGATTTATGAATCGCTGTATACGAAACACGGAATCGCGGGTGCAGCAACCGGCGGCGTTCGTTTGTGTCCTCATATCTATAATACACATGAAGAGATTGAACACGCCGTTTCCGCACTCAGGCAGATAACCAAGGAGATGTAGACATTGGACAAGAGACAGCTTTTCCTGGAGAGATGGCATGAGTATTTTGGTGGAGAACGCTGAGGCCCTGGCCTTGGAGGTGTCCTGTACGCGGGATGCCCTGAGCGTCGTGCTGACCGATGGTCGGACTGTCTCGGTTCACTTCAATAGAGCAGCGAATCCCGCTTGTTCAAAATGATGATCGCCGGTGAGGGCTTCGGCGATTTCTTGTTCCTCCATCACGACGAAAGAAATGCAATCCGTCAGCGACCATCCTTTATCGGGACGCCGGCCGTACAATTCGAGGCCTTGCTCAAAGAGGTCGGCATCGGGCGGGACGATGACGACCTGAGGATCGCCACAGAGTTCATGATGAAAATTCATAAAGACCCGACGGTTGGCAGGATTCGCCATCCCGTCTGCCAGTTCGGTCAGCACCCACGCCGTTGTAATGAGTTTGCCGTCAAAACTGCCCGTGAATTCCACGGCTCGACGGTGGGCTTCATCGGATGGATTCAGCAGGGCGAAGTAATAGAACGCATCCGCAAAGACCCTTTTCATTTTTTCGGTGTTCCGTGGAGGTAGTGATCGTGGTTTCGGGCCATATCGGAGGGAAGTCCCTTGGCCGTGCCCGCGAATTTCAACAGGCGTTGGCCCAATGTCTGTCCCTGCGGTTCACGCTCCAGTGGGGCCACCCGCACGCGGGTCCCTTCCGGGAGCGCTCCGCGATTGTCCAGCACCACCACACCGTTTTTAATCTCGCCCTGATATTCCATGCGACACCTCTCATGGATTGTACCAACCATCAGGCGAAGGGACAATGGGCCGCGATAGGGCAGCGATCAGTCAGTCTTTGTCTGCGCATTCAGGGAAATCATTGACATTGAAATCATCTCCAAAAACGCGCTAGCCATGTTCAGCGTGGGGAAGGCGTGGATCGCACGCCTAACCAATCCTGCCCACGCCCCGGGTTTAAGACCAGCAGACCTCAAGGCACGCGATACGACTCCCGGTTGCCGATTTTTAATATGGCGATGCTGACCGTCCAACTGCTGCGGATGATTTCATCCTGCGAGGGCATGCCTTTGCCGGCGGCGCGGCCCCAGATCGGGTCATCTTTTTTGTAGGCGTCGTTCGCATACCACTCGTTGTCCCACATCTGCAATTCGGAGAAGAGCGTCATCGTATCCGGGAACGTTTTATCGACCCAGTTGATGAAATGATGGCCGGTGTGCACGTAGATGCTGGCGGGCGTACCGGCACATTTGGCGCCGCTGGCCATCAGGGCGGAAAGCATTTCGCCGGCGAACTTCACCTGCCGGGCGGCCTTGTCCAGCTTGGCGAACGGCGTGGTGGAGGCGATGAACATGGGGCCTTCGTG
>CAYLLT010000212.1:0-3382 GCA_964384465.1 uncultured Planctomycetales bacterium
TTGTAGGTCTTCTGGAAGGCATTGAAGACGCGCTGTTGGAGATTGAGGTTCGCGGCCGCGGGCCGAGTGGCGCGGGCCTTGAGGGTCTTGTGCAGGCGCTCGTGGGCCCCGTTTTCCTGGGGGCTGCCGGGCGTGATGCGCTGGTGGGTGATCCCGAGCTGGAGCCACCAGACGTTGAGGCGGTTGAGCCCGTGGATGCCGGTGGAGGCAAACGGGGCGCCGTTATCACTGCGGATCGCGTCGGGGAGGTCGTAGGTGCGGAACAGGCGACGGAGGTGCGGCCGGACCCCGGCCCAGCCGACGTCCAGCAGCCCGTGGCAGCAGAGCAGGTACCGACTGAAGTGATCGATGATCGTCAGCGGGTAGCAGTAGATCCCGTTGCGCGTCCGGAACTGCCCCTTGAAGTCGATGGTCCAGATCTGGTTGGGCGCGGTCGTGTGGAACGGGGCGGCCCCGGGATGCTTCCAGTGCCGGCGGCGGCGGCGATGCTGGACGCGGTCGTGGCGCGCGAGGATGTCGAAGATGGTACTCCGGGCGGGCTAGGTCCGATGCGGATCGCGGGTCCGAAGGCGCTTCAAGATCTTGCGGGCGCCCCAGCCAAACCGAGTGTGTTCCTCGAGGATGCACGCGATGACGTCGGCCGGGGTTTGGTGCGGGCAGGATCGCGGAGCGCGGCTGTGATCGTACAGCCCCCGCGGCCCGCTCTGCCGGTAGCGGTCGAGCCACTTGTAGCCGGTGTTCCGGCTGACGCCGTAGCGCAGGCACAGCTCGGTCATCGTCCACTGGCCACTGTCGAGGTCCTGGGCAAAATGGTGTCGTTCGAGCACGGGATCGGTCTCCAGCCAGGGCATCCCTTCTCCTCCTACGGGGGGCAGGAGAAGTGTCACCCATGTGCCCGGACAGCTGTCACCTATGTACCCAGGTTGTACCGGGCTGCGGCATAACCAGCCAATGCAGTGGACCGAGCCGGCGGGTAAGCTTCTTGTGGTTCGAGAGCCTGCGAGGTGCCGGCTCGGCCACTGATCGGCATTGCGTTAGGCCGAATGCGCCAACTTCTGTGATTGAGCTACTTTTCAGCACTAGCTCGTGGATTAAGGCAGCCCCATGTCAACACCCATCAGGTCCCTATCGGCTCTCCTCGCGATCCTAGCCAACATGCCCGGCTGTGGTGCGCCGACCACCCCGACCGCAGTGCCAATCTCCATCCAGCTGGTGCGCCTCGCCTCGCCGGCTGAGTATTTGGCCTGGCCCTTCACGCCGTCAGTGCAAGGTGGCGCCACAGTCACGGTCCGAGGCTTCGGCCCCTTTGGGTGTGGAACCGCCCTCGCAACCGCTGGACTGCGGGCAGGCCGTGTCGATGTGCGCATTGTCGCCAGTACTGAACCTCAAATATGCCGCGCCAACATTCCCCTCTGGCAACCGTTCAAAGCCGAGCTGACGCAATTGGCGCCCGGCGACTACCGAGTCAGGATCTCCGTGACAGGACAGCCAGGCACCACAGACGCCACTATTTCCGTCGTGCCACAATGAGCGGCGCTTCGGCCTAACCCGCAAATGCAGCCGCCGGGGGCCTGGGCGCCTCAGCCGCCGCGGACTATCCTTGGGCGGTTGGGCCGCGGCGGCTTCGGTAGGCCAGCGCAGCTGATTTGCAGTCCGTTAGACCGCTCCAAAACAGTGGGCGTCAATGCATATTCCCGAGTCTGACTGGAAGCGCGTTCGACAGCTGAAACCCATTGCCCTGGATCGCTCATACGCCGACTGCTCCACCGACGAGCACAGTTGGCCGATAGTCTCCTGGCGCCTGATGGCTCTCATCCCTTGCGTTCTCGTCCTCCTAGGCACAGCCCCTCTCGGGCTGTCGGCACAGCAGGTGATCGACGCTGCATACCGGCCCCGGATCTCGGAGCCGACCTATCCGGTTGGAGCCGGTCCGGTCGTCCTCGTCGACGCAGGCCACAACGCCTTCCACGCTCGCGACGAGTACTTCGCTCAACTCGCCGACATCCTGCTCCAGGACGGCTACCGCGCGGCGGCCCTGCGCGACGCGTACTCCGCTCGAGCGCTCGCGGGTGCGGACGTGCTGATCGTCGTGAACGCACTGGCCGACCGTGACGTCGACAATTGGGTGCTGCCCACTTCGCCGGCGTTCACTCCCGAGGAAATCTCTGCCGTACGTGAGTGGGTCGAGAACGGCGGCTCACTGCTTCTGATTGCGGACCACATGCCTTTCCCGGGCGCCGCGGCCGACCTGGGCAGGGTGTTTGGGGTGGAGTTCATGAACGGTTTCGCGATCGTCGAAGCCGAGTGGGATCCGCTGGTCTTCCGACGCTCGCGTTCCACGTTGCGCGCACATCCGACCACGGATGGTCGGCGCGCGAGCGAGCGGGTCGATTCGGCCGTGCCCTTCGTCGCCGGGCAGGCCTTCCGCGCGACCCATGAGCGGGTGTGCCCGCTCCTAGTCTTCGAAGCCGGGGTGGTGTCAATCAACATGGAGCGTGCCTGGGAGTTCGACGATGCGACCCCACGCGTGCCAGTGGAGGGGTGGCTGCAGGGCGCCGCCGTCGAGGCGGGCGGCGGCCGCGTCGCCATTTTCGGCGAAGCGGCGATGTTCGCGGCGCAGCTCGTCGGGCCGCGGCAGCAGCCGGTCGGCATGAACGCTCCGGCCGCGAACCAGAACCTGCAGCTCCTGCTGAATACGCTCCGCTGGCTCTCGCGGGCGCCGGGTCTCGAGGGGACGGCATCGGCGGAGCGACCACCTCTTTGCCCCGGGTAACGAGGTTCCGTGACGAGACGCGGTCCGCCGTCGGAGTATGTTGCGGAGAAGCTCCGTTTGGCGATATATGAGCCCGATCCGTCTCGCTGGATCGACTTTCGAATTCGCAGGTGTTGAGCCATGAGTGGTCAATCTAAACAGCAGCTCGTGAGAGGCCGGTTGCCTAGAGCGTCGAATTCAATGGAAAGCTTGTCGTCGTTGAGAATGTGCCCGTATGGGTGAATGACGAAACCGGTAAGCGCTTCTTCGTGCCCGAGACCGTGGATCGCCTCCAGCGCATCGTCTGGGAGCAGCGGTCTCCAACCCATGTTATTCAAACTCCGGTTTTCGATTTCGCCGCGTAGGACTCGCGGTCTAACAATGGAGATGAAGCCGACCGGGAGCGCGGGCGTTCGAGTCCCTTCGGCATCTCGTTCGCTCCCGGCGGCTTATCTCCGGCCGTTCGGCTGCCCGATCAGGAGCCAAAGAGCATGTTCTCAAGTACCTTACGTCACACCATTGGCATCGCATTCTGCGTTTCGATCTCTGTCCCGGCGGCGGCGCAAGGGCCGGAGATCAAGGTGACCCTCCTGGGTACGGGCTGCCCACCGCCCGTCATGAATCGGTTTG
>CAYLLT010000213.1:0-3156 GCA_964384465.1 uncultured Planctomycetales bacterium
GCGCCGCCCCGGCCTTCGGGGTGCCGGGCGACCGCGGAGCGGCCGCGGTCAGGCGTCAAGCTTCCGGGCGGCCGGGTCGGCAACGGCGAGGCAGGCGGGCGCCTTTCGATCCTATCCGTAGGCGCCCTGACGAATGACATGAATAGGTCGGGCCGGCGGCATTGAACAAACCGCGCAGTAGACCGGGCAAACTCAGACCCGTCAGCTGGCTTTGGGGGCAAAAATTTGATCGCGGTGATATTCCAAGAACTGGCTATGCGGCCGCTGAACTGGATCCTTGGGAAACCGCATGTACCCGTTCCGATGCAACATTTGTCGAACTCGCTCGATTTCGGAAAAATGGCGCCGTGAGGCGAACAACATCTTTCCGTCGTTTTCGAGGGAGATCAGCCCGCGATCGAAAAGCCAATGCACCGTCCGGGATAGCGCGAGGCCGTTTCTTACCGAATCCGGGCCTAGATGACCGCCACCAACGGGGCGAATGTGCGCCGCTTCGATTTCGCACCGACCTTCGCCATTTATCAGCTTCAGCCCCGTTGCGGCGCATGTCGAATCGTAAGCGGCACGAACGCACTTTGTGAAAGCGGCATCGCGGAAAGGTTCTGCGATCAGTCTCTCGACGATTGGACGCTCGAAAGTCGCCGCTTCATCGGCGAGACCGCGAGACTCCTGTGGAATCACACCGCTCTCCGACCCAAGCATTTCGGCAAATCCTGCTTGCACGATTGCTTCATATTCGCGATCGCTGATAATCCGCACTGCATTCTGCGCTATGCCCGCCTTTGGCCTTTGCGGATCGATGCCGAAGGCCACTTCCCAGTATCCAAGTTCATGTCGCCACGGCACCGGGTTCGGAAAATCCCTGTAATTGGCGACGTAAGCATAAAAAAGATCGGCACTCCGCTGATCCGGAACGATGTCGACGATTTGCGCAGTGGCGAAATAGACCTGCCGGCCTTCGTGCGATCCCGACTCGTAATATAGTATCCAGTCGCCTTTCGCCGATTCGACACGTCGGGAATATTGCTTGGGATAGTGATACCGAACCTCGGGCAGATCGTCGTAGATCGATTCCCGGTTGGCGACAAGAACGGCTTTAGCCATGCGCCAATCTTAGCGGCGCGCCGGGAAAAAGTCTTGCAGCAGACCGGCCGCATCTGTTTCGGCGATGCAGCCATAGACATATAGAGGCGGAGCGGCTGCTGCGCGGCCTCGAAAGCGGGCTGGCCGCGGGCGGCGAGACGGGGCCGGTCAAGTCGGCCGGCCTATTGGTCGTGCACGAGCAGCCTTGGCCGCTGGTCGATCTTCGAGTCGATTGGCACGACAGCGCGCCGGTCGCCGGCCTGCGCCGCCTGTGGCGGGCTTACGAGCCGCAGATGAACGCCTATCTGACCCGCGCGCTCGACGCCGGCGCCGCCCCGGCCTTCGGGGTGCCGGGCGACCGAGGAGCGGCCGCGCTCAGGCGCGGAGCTTCCGGGCGACCAAGTCGTCAACGGCGAGGCAGGCGGTGAGCCCCGGCGAATCGATGCCGTAGAGATTGACCAGCCCGGCGACACCGTGTTCGTTCGGGCCTTGCACCAGAAAATCCGCCGTCGGCGACCCCTCCGGGCTCAGCTTCGGGCGAATGCCAGCGTAGTCCGGCAGAAGGGCGCCGTCGGGCAGATCCGGATAGTAGCTGCGGACCGCGCCGGAGGCGCATGTGCTATAGGAGTCGGCGTGTTCCCCTTAGATCGCCTGGCCGTCTCGCCCGATCACCTTGCCAAGTTCACGGCAAGTCGGCGCGCCGTCCGACACCCGCGAGGACCGCAAATGAGTGACCCTACCGAGGGCCTACCCTTCCACCACGTCTATCTGCGACCGGATAAGCCGCTCCGCGATTCCGAGAAGGCGCGCACCCGGTTGGCTGCGTATGCGGACAAGTATGTGTCAGCGTCTCGACGTGCCCGCTCTTCCGACACGATAGACTACCTCGGCGATTTCCTCGAAATCCGGCTCGGGATTTCATTACCTGTTGGCTACCAGGAGCCGCTAGGCCGCTTTTTCCGCGCGGGTAACCTGCCGAACGTGTTGAGCGCTATAACGGACATCGCCCACTGGCTTCGTATCGACAGTCGGGACGCCGCAGACCGATGGCTGAATTTCGTTAAGACCGTATTCGAGGAGGAGCACTTGGGATATCGACTGGACACCAAGGGAGGCGTCCGATTGTTGGTCGACGAGCACTACGAGCGCAACCGGGCCAGCACCGTTGCGTTGCTCGGCGACAACCGTTACGGGGCCGTTCGCGGCGAATTCGAAAAGTCGGACGAGTTTCTCACCGAGGGCAAGACCAAGGAGGCCGTTCGCGCGCTATTCGAGGCGATCGAGACTTTGACCAAACTCATGGCAAACGACGCGTTCAGCGCCCTTGGCCCCAACGAAGTCGACAAATACATCCGGCCCATCGTTGCAAGCCTCTACAACGCTGACGATGTCGCTCGCGGCTCGGCCAACCAACTCCTCGTTGGATTTCGCAACTGGATCAATTCGGCTCAGCCGTACCGACACGGGCAACACGCGGTAGAGCCCGTCGATCCGCCCATGGGCCTGACGGTCGCCCTGATCTCGACAGGGACATCCTATCTGCGCTGGCTGCTCGAAATTGATCAGCAGCGGCAGAAAACCTGAGGCCTTGTGTTGATTGCGGCTCACAGCGGTTGATCCTTCAGCTCCGCCTCGGCCGCCGACATCGTCGCGAAGGCGTCCAGCATGATGGCCGCCTGGTCGAGCACTCCGCCCGCCTCCGGCAAGATTCCGCCCCGACGCAGTAGTCGTAGAGACGGTCGCGGCCGGCCACGCATAGCCGCGCGCGGAGGCTTCCAGGGGCGTAATAGATGCCGGCGTGGATCACCTCGCTGTTGCGCGAGCTCGTCTCGCTGCCGATGGCCTCGGCCGCCTCCAGCACGAGGACCTCGCTGCCGGCAACGGCCAGCGCCCGCGCCACAGCCAGGCCGATGATCCCGGCGCCGGCGACGACGCACTCGGCGCTTTCGGTCATGCGTCGATCAAGAGGGCGGCGAATCGGGGAAGACGGCGCCGCGACCGGCGCCGCGGACATCCGTCGCCCGCCGCACCAGATCGCACTTGGCGAGCCATAGCAGCGCGAGGTGCAAACCG
>CAYLLT010000214.1:0-2837 GCA_964384465.1 uncultured Planctomycetales bacterium
TCGCGCCCTGGGACCAGCAGCCGGGCAATCCCGGGCAGTTCACGCTGTAGCCTTCCTCGGTTTGCTTGAGCACTACCCTGTATTTCATGCCCGATGGTTCCTTCGTCGATCGAAACCGTTGCAGCCTAGCCCAAATTACCCGCGTGGCTCTTGCGCTCCCAGGACGATGGCGGCGCTTAGACCGCGACGGATCGCGCCGCTGGTGCCCCCGGGGAGAGTCGAACTCCCACGACCTTGCGGTCAACAGATTTTGAGTCAGGGCTTTCATCGCATACTATATATAGAGCCCATACGTGCCCCAGGCTCTAAATGCGGTAGTACGACCAGCGAAGGGGCGAAAGCCAATTCGCGTTACCAACAGACAAGAAGTCGGCCAAGACAACACGTGCGTGGGAGCGCATCGAAGACATCATCTGGCGGCATCTCCGCTTTGCCATAGATGCCTTCTGCACTCGGTCCGAAGGCGGACCTAGCGGCGCCCATGGCTCGATGGCTGGTGATAACCCCAGGCGGACACCCTCCGCCAGGGTCGCGGCCAAGCGGCGGGTCGTGGTCATTCCGGCAGCCCTGCCTTGCGCAGGGCGGCGAGTTCACGGTCGAGCACACCTGGTGCGTGCGTGAAATGAAGCTCGCGAAACATGGCCAGGGACGCGGACGGAACCGCCGCGCGAATCTTCTCGACCGTCCTTGACGCTTCATCGAGCCGTCCCAGTTCGACCAGGCTCGCCGCCAGGAAGGCCATGGAGTACGTCGGTGTTGGGATCGGCGTGGCGATGGCGGCTTCGATCGCGCGCTCGTACTCCCCCGTCGCGAAGTAGGCCCAGCTCAGAAAGGCATAGCCCCATTCGGCGATCGGCCATTCCGGCGTCAAACCCTGCAAGGACGCTATCGTTTCCTCGGGCCTGCCCGCCACGAGCGGCACGTAGGAGAGCCCGACGCGCGCCCCGTAGTCGCTGCCAAGGACTTGCAGCGACTTCTCGCGTTCGCGGAGCGCCTGCTCGATATCTCTCTTGTAGTTGATCTCGAGCTCGGACAACAAAGCATGCCCGACGCCGACGGCGATTGGCATCGCCCCTTCGCTCGCCAAGGCCTCACGCCCAAGCCGATACGCCGTCTCGAAATCCGCCGAGCGGTCGGTACTCAGGCCCTCGACGGCGCGCTGGAAATAGCCGTAGCCCAATCGAACGCGGAGCAGGGGCGAGTCAGGGAACCGCTCCAGCCCCTCGGTCAATTGCGCGATGGCACGGTCGATCTCGTGCTTGTTGAGCAGATCCTGTCCGCGCTGGGAGTAGTCGTACTCGCCGAGGTGGCTCGAGTCCTTCGCCCAAGACTCGTCGTACTGCCTCTTGTCGATCAGCCCGCCGGTTCCCGCGAGTTCCGTAACGATCTGCTCGATCACGTCGTCCTGGACAGCAAGCGCATCGCCGGCCGCACTGTCGAACTGCTTGGCCCACACATGGCTGCCGTCCGAGGTATCGATGAGCTGGGCCACGATCCTCGTCCTGCTTTCGCTCGTCTGGACGCTGCCCTCCAGAATGTAGCGCGCCCCGATCTCCCGCCCGATCTGGCGTATGTCGACCGACTTGCCCTTGTAGACGTCGCTCGAGGTGCGAGCGATCACGCGGATCAGGGGCGAGCGGGCAAACCTCGCGATCAGGCTCTCGGTCACGCCCTCGGCGAGGTGATCGAGCGCCGGGTCTCCGCTGATATTGACCAAGGGAAGGACCGCCACGGTAGGCGGACCACTCGACGGTCCCGGCCGCGCCGACCAGTACCACGCGGTCGCGGCGGCGACGGCGACAAAGAGGACGGCGACGATGGCGGCCAGGGTCCTTATCCGCACACGCGGCCGCGCGCGCTTTGCGGCAACACGCGGCCGCGCTGCCTCGGCGTCGGTCGACACACGGTACGCGCGTACCGGCTCGGTGATGTTCTTGACCGTGTGTTCGCCCTGGTCGACGAAGGCGTAAGCAAGCTTGCCCTTGACCTGATCGTGGATCGCATGACCGACCAGAACACCGCCCGGTTCCGCCAACCGTTCGAGCCGTGCCGCGACATTCACGCCGTCGCCGTGGATCGTGCCGCCCTCGGCGATGACATCACCCAGATTGACGCCCATGCGGAAGATGATGCGCCGATCCTCCGGCACGTCGGCGTTGCGGGCGGCGATGCGCTCCTGGGTCTCGACCGCGCATTGCACGGCGTCCATGGCACTCGCGAACTCGACGAGCAGGCTGTCGCCGGCGGAGCCGACCACCCGGCCATTGAACTGGGCGATCTTAGGTTCGATGACCTCGGCGCGCAGGGCGTTGAAGCGCGCGAGCGTGCCCGCCTCGTCGGCCGCCATCAGACGCGAGTAGCCAGCGACATCCGCCGCAAGGATCGCCGCTAGCCTTCGTTCCTGACGCGCCACGTTGGTCTCCCCGCTACGACGCGATCCTACCGCCAATGGGCGGCGCTAGGGGAGATGGTCAGTGCCAACTCGATTGACCGCTGTTGGCACTGAGCAGACGCGGCACTGGCCGTGCCGCAACAGCCGAACGTGAACGGATATCAGACGATTCGAATCTACTTGGACCGCATTGACCGTCTTGGTGCGGGCGGTGAGAATCGAACTCACACTCCCTTTCGGGAACGGGTTTTTGAGACCCGCGCGTCTACCGGTTCCGCCACGCCCGCCGCGCGACTGTGTAAGGAATGTGTAGGGTCGCCGCATTGTGATGTCAAACACTAACCTATTCAAATATATGATAATTTTGACAAGCAAAATTCGTTTCACGCCGATTTTGAGTCTGCCGCGTCTACCGGTTCCGCCACAGGGGCCACGAAACGAGGAT
>CAYLLT010000215.1:0-117 GCA_964384465.1 uncultured Planctomycetales bacterium
GTTCTCCCGGCGGCCCGCGAGGCCCTCAACCACCTCCTGCTCGAGCGGGGCGGGGCTTGAGGTCTGGAGCGTCACCGCATGCCCACCTTCCGCTTCTCCCACCCCATCGAAGTCCGC
>CAYLLT010000215.1:217-2833 GCA_964384465.1 uncultured Planctomycetales bacterium
TACGCCGATCTCGATCCGCAGCGGCACGTCAACAACGCCGCGATCTTCTCCTACTCCGAGCAGGCGCGCGTCAAGTGGATGCCCCTCGTTGAGAAGAATCGACGGCGATGGAGTGTCGTTGGACAATGAGAACTGCGCTGTGTAGCACAATTCCGAGGTGGGGGGCGACCGTGATCGGGATGGCCGCGATCCTGATGTCTATCGGCGCCACGGCCATAGGGCTTGACCATAACCCAGAGTGGGGACTCACGCGGCGAGCCGTCCTTCTCCTGGGCATGTTGGCCGTGCCCTTATCGCAACGTTCGCCGCTAGGAAAGGCAGGGCGGTCCGTTTGGCTTGGCTTTCGTCGCACGCATCAGGGGCAGCGCCTCACCGGAGCGCTCTCGGGATTGTCTCAGCCCGCCTACACCATTCAGAAGGGGGTCGAGCAAACTGTCCTAATCGCCGGGGGACTTCTTGGGCTCCAGAAGCCACAGTTTCTTTCCACGAGCCACGATCCGCCGGGAAAGCCGCCTCGTCTATTCGCGGCCCTGGGGAAATCCCGGGTGGCTTGGTTGGTCGTCTTGGTTATTGGGATTGAGCTTGTGTATCTCTGGTTTGTCAGCGTAGGATTCTGGCTCGAGTGGCCCGCAGGCACGGACTACTATGACGAGTTGGCGGAATCGTTCCAGCGAGGGCAAACGCACTTCCAGGTGGAACCGGATCCCCGCCTGCTCCAGCTCGAGGATCCATACTCATTCCCCTCCCGCGAGGGGATCCCCGTTCTATGGGACGCCTCCTACTATCGAGGAAAGTATTATGCGTATTGGGGACCTGCACCTGCCGCGCTCCTGGTGATCCCCAAGTCGGTGCTGTCGCTCACGATCACGGATCCGCACGTTGTCTTCCTTGCGACCAGCGCTGTCCTGATCTTCTCCACCCTGATTCTGGCCTCGATCTGGTCGCGCTACTTTGTGGGGAACCTGCCTTTCTGGCTGCTCCTCACCGGAGTTCTCTTCGCGGGTTTCGGCCTCCCGAGTCTTTGGGTCCTGAGTTACCCGACGATTCACGAGGCGGCGGTGTCGAGCGGGATGGCCTTCTTCCTTGGGGGCCTTTTCGCCGCCCTCCCGGTCCTCGTCTCGGGCAGGATTTCGCGCTTCAGACTTGGTGTTGCGGGAACGCTTTGGGCTCTGGCCGTCGCCTCCCGGGCCGTCCTGCTGGTGCCTACCTTCGTCGCGAGCGCCTCGGTGATACTGATGTTGGTGAAGGAGCGCAAGGAGGGCCGGCGGGCCTTGGCCGTCGATGGCGTTTGTCTCTTGCTCCCGCTGGTCTTGGCCGCGATGGCCTACGGGTGGTATAACAGCAACCGGTTTGGGGATCCTCTTGAAACCGGCTTCCGCTATCAACTCTCGTGGCGTGACGAGACGTTGGATCGCGTCTTCGACCCAAGGTATATCTTCCCCAACCTCTACAACTACGTCTTCGGCTGGGCGAGAACGCTGACGGTCTTCCCTTTCATCAAACCGACGGACGGGGCAGAAGCCGTTCCGTTCCTGCCCGGGAATCTTCACCCTAGCATGTACACATCTGAGAACATGAGCGGCGCGCTTGCGTCGGCTCCTGGTCACTTGTTCGCGGTCTTCCTGGCGTGGTGGGCCGTCTGTGGTCAGACCCGGCCGGCCTCGGCGACGAAAGTGCACGCTCTTGAGCGAGGCAGGCTAGTGCACCGTCTGCGCTTCTCTATGGGCGTTCTTTTCGTCGTGGCGCTCTCGGCGTTCCTGCCAGTCGGCATCTACTACTGGGCAGCCAACCGCTTCCAGATGGATTTCTTGCCGATCGTCGCCATTCTCTCGGTTGTGGGATCGTGGGTCGCGATCGACGGCCTCCGGGCAAGACCCATCGCCCGGCTGGCCGTCCTGACCGCCCTCGTGGCCTTGTTCCTCGTGAGCGCCGTCGTTCCATTCCTGTTGGCCGTGAGCGGGGATCAACTCCGATTCGAGAGATTGAACCCCGCCCTGTTTGACTTGATCACAAGGGCGCTGGCAATATGAGCACCCCAACGAAAAGTCGCGCAGGCTCGCCCTCCTTTCACTTCTCTCACCCCATCGAAGTCCGCTACGCCGATCTCGATCCGCAGCGGCACGTCAACAACGCCGCGATCTTCTCCTACTTCGAGCAGGCGCGCGTCAAGTACCTGGAGCATCTGGGCCTGTGGGGCGGCGGAGATTTCGACGACCTGGGGATCATCGTCGCCGAAGCTGCCGCCACGTACAAGGCCCCGATCGCCTACAGTGATCAGGTTGTGGTCGATACCGGTGTCACCCGCCTGGGCACGAAGAGCCTGGACCTCGAGTATCTCGTCCACGACCCCAACGGACGCCTTTTCGCCACAGGGCGGACTGTCCTGGTGGCTTATGACTACCGACGCGGGGTTTCCATCCCCATCCCCGACGCGTGGCGCTCACGCATCACCGAGTTCGAGGCGCTGGAGCTTCCGGGAAGCTCCAAGCTTCCCGGAAGCTTGGAGGGGGGCGCTTAAGGCCGGTGGGCATCCTGGGGCGATGTCGCTTTTGTCGATTCGTGCTGGCCTTGACATGATCGCCGACCTGCGGTTAATAGACAGGTGCCAGTGAACCG
>CAYLLT010000216.1:0-2661 GCA_964384465.1 uncultured Planctomycetales bacterium
CGTCGCTCACCATGAGGAACCAGATCAGGAAGAGGATGAACCAGGCGTCGAAGTTCAGCGTCAGCCGTCTCGGCCTGACGAGGGCGCGCTGCGCCATCGCCATCACCACGCCCACGATCACCAGCACGTCGAAGAGGTCCATCACCGGCCGGAAGCCGTCGTAGACGGTGCCGAAGAGGCTCTGAAGGCTGGCCTTCCGGTAGAAGCCGTCCAGCAGGAAGTTAAACGTCCGGACCTGCAGGACGATGAAGCCCCAGAAGATCATCGTGTGGAGGATGCCGGCGTACCAGTACTGAGGCCGGTTCACCCGCGACGTGCCCAGTACGTACGCGGGGAACGTCGTGATGCGCTCGAGGATGTCTTTGGGAGAACCGAGGCGGTTCTCCTTCCGGCCGCGGAGCATGATCACAGCGCGCGAGCCGGCGAAGAAGAGAAAGACCGAGACGAAGAAGGCGAGCGCGAGATAGAAGCCGACGTTGCCGGGGAAGGAGTTCGCGGGTGCTTCGAGAACCGTCATCAGCACCCGAATAATAGCTTTCGCCTGGAGATACGGTCAATCGAAGCCGGATGCGCGAAGTGGGCTGCCGGGCCGACATTGAAACCGGCCTTTACACTACGGCGACGCTCAGGGCGAGCTGCGCTTAGAAGCATTCAACCGGCCAGAGTTGCATTGACGTCGAAACGTATCAGGTGAGACTGTTCGCCTCGGCGCTGGGCCTGGAGCACTTGGAGCTCATGGAGGGTTTGAACCCACTGACGCTGGAAGTGCACCTCGAAGCGCATGGTAAGCTCGATGTCGCTCTTTGGTGGCAATACTCTGTTCGATTGCTCTTCGCGGACTTCGTGCAGTTCGGGTTCGTGTATTTCGCCCTTTGGGAGCGGGTCAGCGAGATAGTTCGCCCCCACGGCCAGGTCCCAGACGGCCCTCTCGATGTGCTTCATGGTGGCGATCACCTCGTGGCGGGTGACACGGTTGAGGCGCCAGAGGATGCTCGCGACCCGTTCGGCGAGCATCTCCTCGAGGTAGCCCTCTGGAGTGAGGCTGGCGACGATGCGGTCGCGGTGGCCAATCCATTCGGCCTCGTCCTCCATGCCGGGGATGACGGGGCTGCGGGAGGTGATGCCGTGTTTGACGGCGTTGAGTCTGACGGCTGCCCTTCCGACCTCGGTGGTGGGGCCTCGTGAACTAGGCACCGTTCCACTCCCGGCCTGCCCGCGAGGGCCGCCGTACGCCTCTACACTCGGCTTCGACAGGGAGACTGTTTTGCAGAAACGGCCTTTTATTGCTTACGCGACTTAGCACTTGGCTCCCTTTCCCCACCAGAACAAGTGAGCCAATCCCACCTCGGCGGAGATAATAGCACGTTAGTGCGGGCGAGGGCAAGGCGGAGTGGGACGGTCTGTTGCATTCACGGCGATTTTTTCTGCCTGAACTAATCGACCATCTTGGCGTAACGTTGGGAGAAGCCAAGTTCACGAAGGCAACCGCTCTTTGCCTCCGCCTTCGCTACAATGGACGGCGCATGATGGTCAGGAACCTGTAGAAGGAACTCAAGCAGGCCATGCGGGCGCCGATGGTGATCGACCACGCCCGGGACCCTTCCGACGCGCCCGCGCCCGCGCCGACGCCCGTGCTATAATCGGCTGCTATGGCGGGAAACGGTCATGATTCTCCTCACCGATCGCCTGCTCCATGCGAACGGCGCAACGGAGGGCGTCAGCCACCGAGGAACAGGAGACCATAAGGCCGTCGCGCAGCCATAGGACCAAAGGAGCGAGCCCGTGCAGAGACCGTTGATCGACGTACGTCACTCGTTGAGCCGCCGCGAGTTCCTGCGCGGCGCCGGCCTCGCGGGCGCGGGCGTCGTGCTGCTCGGCGCCTGCGGCTCGGACGAGAGCAAGGGCAGCCCGACGAGCACGCCTGGGACCGTCTTCGACCCGCCGCCGGAGACGACGACGATCCGGCTTGGCACGAGCAGCGCCACGTGCCAGGCTCCGTTCTATCTCGCCGAACAGTTCCTGCAGGGGGAGGGGTTCACCAACGTACAGTACATCGACGAGGGGCCGGCGCTCGGGCATCCGGGTAAACTCGCCGCAGGCGAGCTGGACATCGATCTCATTAAGGCGCAGGATTTGACGGCCGCCGTAGACGCGGGCGCCCAGCTCGTGATCCTCGCCGGCGTGCACAACACCGAATGGGAGCTGTTCGGCCACGACCGGGTGCAGTCGCTGCGCGACCTCAAGGGAAAGCGAATCTGGCTCCCGTCGTTTCCGGAGGACCGCGGGACCTACAGGCGTCCCGGCTCTATGGCGGCGCTGCTGGCATACGTCGGCATCGCTCGAAGCGAGGTTGAATACGTTGAGCTGAGCGTGGGCGACGCCGTGGCGCAGTTCCTGGCGGGCACGATTGACGCGATTGCCGTCGCAGCACCCGGCTCGACTGTGCTGCGAAACGCCAAGGCCGGGCACGTCGTCCTCAGCGGCATGCTGGATCCTCCGTGGTCGCAGTACTTCGGCGGCATGGCAGCGGGAAACAGAGACTTCGTAGAGAAGCATCCCGCTGCGACGAAGCGGGCGCTGCGCGCCATCTTGATGGCAACCGACGTGTGCGCCAGGGAACCGGAGCGCGCCGCTCGCTATGTCGTGGACAGAGGCTCCAGC
>CAYLLT010000217.1:0-250 GCA_964384465.1 uncultured Planctomycetales bacterium
ACAGCGGGCAGTCCAAACCCATGAAATGCGTCAACCACGTGCTGACCCTTTGCAGCTTAACTCGTTTCCTCATTCATGAACAGTTGGCGGAAGCGTTTCAAAACCCTCAGCACGCTATATAGTTCATTCCCTGGATTCCGTAACTCAAACACGCGCGATAACCCGTATAGCGGGCGTTCTCACCCGATCAACTTCACAAAGATAAAGCTCCCTCCCGTCGTGATGAGCCCCAAGTTGAGATGATTGGGAT
>CAYLLT010000217.1:260-2659 GCA_964384465.1 uncultured Planctomycetales bacterium
ACTGTGCTAAACCGGCCTCAATCGACAAGAACACTCGTTTTGACTCGATGACGACGACCCAGAGATGCTCTTTGAGCACCAAAATATCAATCTTGCCCTCAATTGTGACGTCCTCATCCACGTCTGTTACACTGACTGACACTTCAGACCTAATATGAAACGGTGCCAAGTAATAATCAGCCAGATAAAGTAAGGGTGCCAAGACTGCCATTTGCACGGTGTTTTCAAGCAATGCTGGATACTTGATCACTCAACGTTCGCCCATTTTTTGAGCGAAAAGTGAAAGAGAGAAGTAAGAGCAGTCAGGATGAAAAGCGAGCGTCAAAAAACGTAGCCCGAAAGGGGCAAATAAAGCACATTACCAAACGAATACGAGTAGAAGACAGACTCATCCCTTGTTCAGGCGAGTTGGAGATTGAGTTGTTGCAGGTCGGTATATAAAGTAGTAGGCAAATCAAGCAAGCGTAAAATCTCCTTTTGAACCGCAGTGAGGGGTGTAAGCAGGGAGGAGAAACGCCCCTGCCCGTCGCCTAAAATGAGTAGGTGGATAGGGTCAAAGGCCTTGAGCAGGCGTTCGGTGGTCGGGGTAGAGGTACTGCGGTTTGGATTGCCAGCATAGATACCGGCGAGTGTGCGTCCTTGCTCGGCCAGGCTCTTTTTGGCTTGATAGTCACTGAGTGCCAGCAGGCGTGCGGCGATGGTGAGCAGATGGAAAAGGCCCTCGGCATGGTCATCACGCTGAATGTAAAGCGGCGTAATGGCAAGAAATTTGCCGTGAAGGCGGCGAAAAATGTTCTCTTCGAGATACTGGTCGCGGTAGGCGAGCACCGCATCAGACAGTGAGAGTTTCCCGCCGGCAGCATTGGTGGCATAGATGCGCCAACCAGCCCGAAAAAACGCTTTCGCAATCGCTTCCTCGTTGCGAGTGAGGTGGAGTTGAAAGCGCACAGACCGTTCGACCCGTTCCGGCTTCTCCTTGTGCTTGCGGATGGTTCGTTCGGTGACCTCCTCGGTATAGGTGAAGGTGAAGAGTCCAGCCACCCGATACTTGGTTTGGATGCGCACTATTTCAGCCAGGAGGGAGGCTTGATCGCTAAATTGCCGCTTGCCACGAGCGGGCGGGGGGGTCAGTTGCCGCAGTTGACTTTCTGCTTTCTTCAGGCGCTGATGCAACCCGTTTTGCATCGTTTGGAGGTAGGCTTTCGAGCGCACGACCAGCAAGCGTTCCTCCCAGGTAATTTCAGGGCCAGCGACGGTCGCACTGTGCCTGCGACTTACCTCAAACCCATAGGCGATGGCTAGCTCTGCTTCAGGGGCGCTGCCATCGCTAGGCAGATCTTCAGGCAGATAAATCAACTGCGCTTCTGCCTCTCGCCCATACCAAGCGGCCAGTAACTCGTCCAACAACGCTGGCTCATCTTTTTCATGGGCCAGTGGCACGAGATAGTCATCTTCACCAGCGACAATCGTGGCACGGGTCGCTTTCGCACTCATTTTGCTGTCGCCAACAATCAGTTTGCCGGTGCCGCCCACGATGGCTTTCACTCGCTTATAGAGCGGTATATATAAGGGGTCATCGGCCTGATTGCCGGGAACCACGTCAATCGCTAGCGGCATGCCCAGTGGATCCAGGCTGGCGAGCATCAATTTGAATTGTGAGACATAGAGCCCATTTTTCGCTTTCCCGATCTGAAACAACTCGTGCCTGGCCGGATCGTGATTCACCGTTCCAGTCGTTGCATCCAAACGCACGGTTTTGCCTTCCAATTCATAGACGCGCATCAGGTGCATCCCAAACCGGCTTTCGATCGCTTGCCAGATCTCACTTGGATGGATATACGCTAAACAGAGCGCCAGTCGATCATCGCTAAAATCTAACTCGTTCACCGTTTGGCCGGTTAAGAGCTTGAGGGTCACACGATGCATTCTGGCCCACTTCTGTACCGGTTCCATCAGATGGTTCTGTTCGCTCAAGATGTACATCAACCAGAACGCTATCACCCACCCAGGACTCAGTCCTTGCCAATTCCCATGCGCAGATACCACTTCATCTATGATTTCCTGCACACCCATCCGTTTTAGCTGCCCAAAGAGCAAGGGCAGATCATCGACCCGTTCGATTTGGGCTTCCATGCCCATTGTTTCTAGTTGCATGACAACGCATATACTTCATTTTCGCTTTTGACGCTACTTTTGAACGAACGTTGAGTCATCAGTCGCTGTATCCTGCGCAAGACGAGCGATCTCTGACCCTGAACGATGCATACCAGGAGCCTCACCAGCCAGCATACTTGACCATGACGATTACGCAGCCCTCCCTTTGGCGCTATAGACTTGAACAGCCACGCTCACAGTTTCAGAGATGCACCCATGTGACATTGTCGAGGTAGTTACAATCC
>CAYLLT010000218.1:0-2657 GCA_964384465.1 uncultured Planctomycetales bacterium
CGCCGACGGCGGAATCCGCCACTCCGGCGACATCACCAAGGCCATCGCCGCCGGCGCCAGCTCGGTCATGATCGGCTCGCTCTTCGCCGGCCTCGACGAGTCCCCCGGCCAGCTCGTCATCTGGAAGGGCCGACGATTCAAGGAATATCGCGGCATGGGCTCGCTCGGAGCTATGGTCAGCGGCAGCGCCGACCGGTATGCTCAGAAGCATGAAGGCGATGCCGACAAGCTCGTGCCCGAAGGCGTCGAGGGTCGCGTGCCCTATCGCGGCTCGCTTACGGAGTTCGTCTATCAGCTCGTCGGCGGCCTGCGGGCGGGCATGGGATATTGCGGCACGCCCAATATCGAAGCCCTGCGTACGAGCGCCTCGTTCCTCCGCGTCTCCAGCGCCGCGGTCATCGAGAGCCACCCCCACGACATCGCCATCACCCGCGAAGCCCCCAACTACGCCGTCGATTTCCAGGTGGAGCCGTAAACGATGAAGCTTTCAGTTCTCAGTTCTCAGTTCTCTATAACGCGTCGTCACTCTTCATCGCCGCATCTCTCCATCTCTCCGTCTCTCCGTCTCTGCGTCTCCCCCTCTCCCTCTCTCCCCCTCTCCCCCTCCAATTTCAACTTAAGACGCGCGACCAGTCTCATCCTCCTGGCCGCATCACTGACGCTCACCGCCGCCTGCAACCAGCCTCCCGCCGTCAACCCCTGGCGCGACGATTCGATTCCATCGAGCGAATGGAGCACACCCAGCGCGGAAGGCATCCTCGCCGGCAACCATCCGCCCGCCATCCGGCAGCGCGCGGTGGCATCAGCGCCGGCCCCGCTGGCATCGGGCGATGTTCCGCATTACCCGCTCTGGTGGGAAGATCCGTTCGAGGACAAAGGCGACGGCGACGGACAGTTCGCCTGGACCTGGGCCGATTATCTCGACATGCCCTACGGCGATGCCCGCTTCATCCTGAACACGCTCGGCTGGCCGGTCAGCGCGATCGTCACCCTGCCCGGCACGCCGATGGTCAGCGACGGTCAACTCAGCCGTGGCCTGCTCGGCTTCGATCACGACGCCGCACGGGGCACCGTCCAAAACCCCACCGCCACGCTCAGCGACTTCGGCTTCGACGAATCCGGCGACACGCCGATCGCCACGGACTCCGCCCCCGCTAATTGACCGATCGGGAATACTGAAAAACCGTGATTCCGCACGTAAAATCGACGTTTAACCGCGATCCGAGGGGTAGCGCGAACAGTATGAAATTTGACGTTTGTATCGCCATTGACTTAAGATAGCAGGGTCAGAATCAGGAGAAACAAATGGATCCCAACTTTCAAATACTCGCCTGGGGACTCGGCCCGCAAGAGCTGATCCTGCTCGCTGTTTTCGGCTTGTTGATCTTTGGCAAGCGCCTCCCCGAAGTCGGAAAATCCCTCGGCAAGAGCATCGTCGAGTTCAAGAAAGGCCTTCACGGCATCGAGGACGAGATCAACACCCCGCCGCCCCGTCAGGCCGACATCCTCCCGCCGCCTCAAAAAACCGAAGCCCCCACCGAATCCCGTGCAGAAGAAAAGGTGAAGGTGGAGGAAAAAAGAGAAAAAGAAACCGTTCCCCCTGATAATCACTGACCGCAAGCGCGCCACCGCTCTCAAGCAGTGCTCTTCCCTCACCCCTGAACCCTGAACCCTCCATCAAACTTCCAGCGCCTTATCCTCCACGCAGTGATCCGCAATCTCCACCCCGCTGGACGTCAATCGAAACCACCGCTTCCGCCAAGACGTGATCCGCGCGTCCGTCTCGCTCTCGGCGATGATCCGCTGGATGTATCCCTTCTCGCAAAGGTACGCGAGATCTTTTTTGAGCTGGTCCCACTCCAGTTGTGGAAACAGCGCCAGCAGCGCGCGCAGCACCTGGTCCCCCTGGAGCGCCGCCGGGTAAAGCATCTTCAGCGCCACCAGCATTTCGTTTCGCACACGTTTGATATGTCGAGCCCCACCGTTCTTCATAACACCGTCTCCAATCGCGGTAGCGGCGGCCCCCCGTGGCCGCCGGATCGTTCTGGCGAAGACAGAACGATCAACCCGAATCGTTTTTCCTTCTTCTCCGTGTCTCCGTGCCTCCGTGGTGAGCAATCACGAAGGCTGCTGCGACCATCCCTGTACGAGTTCATTCATCACTCCCGTCGCCCGTCGAAGCTCGCTCATCAAACCGTTGCCGTTCTCCAGCTCCGCTTCGATCCGCGTCACCATCTCCGTTAACCGCTCCAGCCGCTGGCGGGCCAGCATCGACTCGCGCACCCACTCTTCCTTCGTCGCATATTCCCGTTCGAAATCCGCCGTCGCCCGCAGCAGATCGCGAATCGAGCCTTCCATCGTCTCGATCCGATGCGTGATCTCCGCCATCGTGCTGGTCTGATGCTCGCGAATCGCCCGCAGATAAAGCGTGATCACCATCAGCGGCACGCCCACCAGCGGCGACAAAACCCCGACCAGCGCGGCTAACTGTTCCCAACCCATCGAACTCGATCATCCTCCTGACGACTTTCGATTCGCTGGAGTGCCATCACCAGGACCGCGGCAACAAGCACTACAGCGCAAAGTCACGATCTGTATCTCTGCGTTGCAAAGTCACGATCTGCATCTCTGCGCTAGGCCCGCCATTTATGGCGGGT
>CAYLLT010000219.1:0-2625 GCA_964384465.1 uncultured Planctomycetales bacterium
CATCATGCGCGCGAGCAGTTCCGGATCGAGGCTGCCCCAGTTGACGCCGTTGCGCACCGGTTTGCCGTGCTCGAGCGCCGCTTCGATCATGGTGGCGAACTGGTCGTCGCGCTTGGCTCCCTTGCCGACGTTACCGGGATTGATGCGGTACTTGGCCAGCGCTCTGGCGCAATCCGGGTGCTGCTTGAGCAGCTTGTGGCCGTTGAAATGAAAGTCGCCGACCAGCGGGACATCGCAGCCCATCGCGTCGAGCCGGTTGCGGATGCGGGCCACCTGGGCCGCGGCCTGCGGCGTGTCGACGGTGATGCGCACCAATTCCGAGCCCGCGCGCCACAGCTCGGACACCTGGCGCGCAGTCGCTTCCGCGTCCGCCGTATCCGTGTTGGTCATGGACTGGACCACCACGGCTGCGCCGCCGCCGATGGCCACCTTGCCGACCAGAACCTGAGTTGAATCCCTGCGCGGCATCACCGTCACTCGAGCGTGAAGCGCGCGACCTCGACCTTGACGTGCGGCGCGAGGTCAATCGGCCGGTCGTCGTAGGAAAGTCGCACGTGCTGCGCATTGCCGATGACCAGCGCAAACGGGGGCTTGCCTTCCACTATCTGCTGCGTGCCCCCGGGATTGAGCTTCGAGATGAGGGGCTTGCCGTCGCGGCCGCGGATCTCGACCCAGGAAGTGCGCTCGAACTTCATGGAAATGCGCTTCGTTCCGCTCTTGCTTTCTATTGCCGTGACCGGGGTTGCGGCAGGCGTCGCCGGCTCCGGCTGCGTAAGCGGAGCGAGATTCGGTTGCACCACTGCACTCGCCACAGCAGTGGGCTGCTCGACCGGCGCCCGCGCCGCGGCAACGAAAGTCAGGCGCGCGGCGTCCGAGCGCTCGCGTTGCCACTCGAAGATGACCGCAGCCATGACGCCCAGAATCGCGAGCGAACACGCCGCGTAGGTGAGGTTGATGCGTCGGCTGCTGTCGGTGATCGGGATCGGCCGGCGTGCCGCGGCGAGCGCGGCAGCGTTGTCCGGCACGGCGACGCGCGCAGCGATGCGCGCCACCATCGGCTCCGGATCGAGCTTGAGCAGCCGCGCGTAGGCGCGCAGCATGCCGCGCGCGAAGGTTCCGGCCGGCAACTGATCGAAGCGTTCCTGCTCGATCGCTTCGATCTGCCGCGCGGCGAACTTGAGCTGCTGCGCGACGTCGGCAACCGAGAGCCCGAGTGCGGCGCGCGCCCGCGCCAGTTCCTCGCCGACGCCGGTGCCGGCGCCGGTGCCGCTGAGGTCAGTCATACTCGCCGCGCTGCAGCAGCTGGTACTCGCGCGAGCCGGAAAAGCGGCGCCGCAGCTGGTTCGCGAAGCTCGATTCCGCCACCCGTTCGCCGAGTTTTCGTTCCACCCGCAGCGCGAGCCAGAGCGATTCGGCGGTCGGGTCCCCGATCTTGTTGTAGCGCGAGACCAGCTTGCGCGCATCGTCGAGATTGCCCTGCCTGTAGCGGATCTGGCCGAGGTACAGCAGCGCGGGCGGGTCGTCGGGCTCCAGGCGCAGCGAGCGCAGGAAAAATTCCTCGGCGTCCTTCACGTTGTCCTTGCGCAGCGAGCATTGGCCGGCCGCCGAATACGAGCGCCAGGGCGCCGGATAGAGCGGATTGCGCACTGCCTGCAGGAAATACTTGATCGAGTCGGTTTCGCGCCCGGTCTGGCAGAGGAAGCGGCCGTAGTTGTGGTTGATGTCCGGGTCGTTGGGCGAGAGCCCCAGCGCGCGCTCGAAATTGTCCTGGGCGAGCCGGTTCTCGCGCAGTTCCATGTAGACCAGGCCGAACATGCTGTAGGTGAGCGGGTAGTTCGGGTCGGCCGAGGCCGCAATGCGCAGCTCGTCCAGCGCAACGGCCATGTTGCCCCTGCCGTAGTAGAGCCCCGCCAGCTCGGCATGCACCTTGGCGCGGTTGCGAGGATCGCTTACCTCGCCGGCCAGGGTGCCTGAGTCGGCGCCCGGAGGTTCGTTCGCCGGCTGCAACCCGGCGCAGCCCGCAAGCACGGCGGCGGCAAACAGCGCGGCAAGCAGCGGCTGGCGCGGCCGGTTCAAGCGCGCAGCTCCGTGATGGGAACGCTGCGGCTGCGGCGCGTTCGGTCGGTGACTTCGCCGGCCAGTTGTCCGCAGGCGGCATCGATACCGTCGCCGCGCGTCTTGCGCGTGGTCACGGTCAGGCCGGCGCGTTGCAGCACTTCGGCAAAACGGCGGATGCGCTCCGGCTCCGAGCGCTTGAAGCCGGACGCCGTGAAGGGATTGAACGGAATCAGGTTGAACTTGCAGCGCACCCGCCCGGCGATGCCGAGCAGCGCCTGCGCCTGCGCGCTGGAGTCGTTGACGCCCTCGAGCATCACGTATTCGAAGGTGATGAAGTCGCGCGGCGCGCGCTCCAGGTAGCGGTTGCAGGCCGCGATCAACTGGCGGATCGGGTACTTGCGGTTGATCGGCACCAGCCGGTCGCGCAATGCGTCGTCGGGCGCGTGCAGCGACACGGCAAGCGCCACCGGGCATTCCTCGGCGAGGCGATCCATGCCGGGCACCACGCCGGAGGTCGAAACCGTGACGCGCCGGCGCGACAGGCCGTAGCCGTTGTCGTCGATCATC
>CAYLLT010000220.1:0-2511 GCA_964384465.1 uncultured Planctomycetales bacterium
TGCCCCATGAAAATAATCGGTGCGGCCTAGCCCTGCGCTTGCCCCTAAAGAAATGACGGGACTTTTCTTCCGCGTTCTGCTACACCGGGGAAGATGCGAGCGGCGCCGCCGATCAAACAAACGCTTGAACTGCCCGAGAACGCCAAACTCGTGCGGCAACTGCTCGAGCGCGATCCGGCGCTTACCCGGACTCGACTGGCCGAGGAACTGTGTCGCCGCCTAAACTTGCGCGACCACAAAGGCGACTGGCGGATCGCCACTGCCGCGAGGGCGCTGCGTGAAATGGAGGAGCTGGGCCTGGTACAACTGCCCGCGCCGGCGCACCCTGGGCCACGTTCGTGGAGTCCGAGCCGCTTGTCGCAGCCGGTCAAGCGTGCGAGCGCAGTGCCGGAACGGTTGGAAGCGGTGCAGGGCCTGAAGCTGGTCGAGGTGACGGAGCTTGAACAATTGCGGATCTGGAATGAACTGATGCTGCGCGAACATCCCTTGGGGGAGTGTCGGCTGGTTGGCCGGCAATTACGCTATCTCATCGCTTCGGAGCACGGCTGGCTGGGCGGCATCGGCTTCGGCAGCGCGGCCCTTTATCTGGAGAGCCGGGATGAGTGGATCGGATGGAGTTCTGCGCAACGCGTCGAACATCTCGAGCGGGTGATCAATATGACCCGGTTTCTCGTTCGCCCCGGAGTCCGCTGCCCGAATCTGGCCTCGCACGTCCTGGGGCTGTGCGCCCGGCGCGTGGCCAGGGATTTTGAACGCCGCTACGGCCTGCGTCCGTGGTTACTGGAGAGTTTCGTCGAGTCGCCCAAATATGTGGGTTCCTGCTACCAGGCGGCCAATTGGATTCAGGTCGGCCAAACCAAGGGCCGGGGCCGCAACGGAGCGCGCGACGAGGGCAAGAGCATCAAGGAGGTTTATCTCTATCCGCTGGTCGATAATCTGCGGGCGCGCGTGGGAGTGAAACCGCCGCCGGTGGAGGCCATGGAGCCGTCGGGTGGATTGGACGGCTCCGGCTGGGCCGAGCAGGAATTTGGCGATTGCGAACTGGGGGATGAGCGACTGACTCGCCGCGTCGTGAAGATTGTCGGCGAGCAGGCCGCCAAGCCCGGGGCTTCGTATGCCGAAGCGTGCCACGGCGAGCGCGACGCGCTCAAAGGCTATTATCGCTTCCTCAACGCCGAGCACGAGGAATTGGACTTGGCGGGGTTGTTGGCCACCCACCGCCGCCAAACCCTGCGGCGGATGAAAGGCCAGGCAACGATTTTGCTCATCCAGGATTCATCCGATTTGAACTTCTCCACCCGGACCAAGTGCGAGGACTTGGGGATAATCGGGACCAACCAGACCGGCGCGAAGAGCCGGGGACTGCGCCTGCACAGTTGCCTCGCGGTCGGCGCCGACGACGGCCTGCCCCTGGGCGTGGTGCGCCTCGACGGCTATGCTCCCGAGTCGGCCAAGGGCAAGGATCCGGCTCGTCCGATCGAGGAAAAGGATTCGAATCGCTGGCTGGTCACCTATCAAGACGGGATCGACCTGGCGACCACGCTGCCCGACACCCGGTTTATCAGTGTCGCCGATCGCGAGGGGGATATCTTCGAACTGTTTGATCTTCACCGGCGGCTGGCCGGAAAAAAGCCCGAGCTCTTGGTGCGCGCTCGCTGCAATCGATGCCTGGAGGATACGGAGCGAAAATTGTTCGCCGAATTGGCCGAGGCACCGCTGGCCGGGAAAGTGACGCTGGAGGTGCCGCGCCAGCGGGAACATCTCGGCAAACCTTCCAAACCCGGCCGGCCGGCTTTGCCGAAGCGCAGCGCCGAAGTCGAGGTTCGCTTCAAGGAAGTAACGATCTGTGCGCCCCAGACTCCGCAGACGCGCGACCGGCTGCCCCTGCGGCTTTGGGCCATCTCGCTGGTGGAGAAAAATCCTCCGCCGGACGCAACGGCGGTGCACTGGCTGCTCTTGACCACCGTCCAGGTCGTTTCCGTCAAGCAGGCCTTGAAGTGCGTTCGCTGGTATTGCCGGCGCTGGCGCATCGAGGAATGGCACCGCGTGCTGAAAAGCGGCTGCAAGATTGAAGCGCATCAGAACCACAGCGCCGAGGCCTTGCTGCGGGCCATCATCCTGGACGCGGTCATCGCCTGGCGCATCATGCTGCTCGTCCTCCTCGGCCGCGCAGTTCCCGGGCTGCCCAGCGACCTGATCTTTAGTTCGAATGAATGTGAGGTGCTCGAACTATTGGCGCAAAAAAAGAATCTCTCCCTGAGCGAAGCGATCATCGTGATCGCGAAACTGGGTGGCTATCTGAATCGAAAGTGTGATGTGTATCCGGGATACGAATGCCTGTGGAAAGGCTATGCGCAGTTTCGCGCCATGGTCAAAATCGTTGCCCTGAGCCGGAGGCGCGCCCGTGGCGCCGACGACTGATGCGCTACCGGCCCTTTTGTGGGGCAAGCGCAGGGCTAGCCCGGACATTTCACACTCTGCTCGCCAGCGAAGCTCCACGGTGTCCGAGAT